>DATIKW010000001.1:0-42850 GCA_035477115.1 Bacillota bacterium
CGGCTCATCGCTTCGAGTAAGGGGATGGTGATGGCGGTGATGACCAGGGACAGGGCGGGAATCCACCAGAGGTAGCCGATGGCGGTAGCTATGCTCACCTCTGGCGTATAGCGGAACAGATATTGGTAGGGCCTGGTCCAAGGCAGCCACCATAGCCACATTGCGGTCAGGATGGCCAGGAAGATCCCGAGATACTTCTGCCGCCGGTCAGACGATAGCGACCAGTTGGGGATCAGGCGGCGGCCGATCGGGCTGATCAGGATGATCAGCGATGGGACCCAGTATACCCCGTACAGGATGCTGAACAGCGGCTCGGGCGGACGATCAAAGCCCGCGGCTGCGCCGGGTACATAGAAGGGGAATAGCGTGCCGGCCACGCCGATCACCGCCGCCACCGGGATGGCGATCTTCCAGTAGCGGTTATTCAGCACGATCATGCCCACCAGGAACGCGGGTATGGCGGTGTTGAGGCCGACATCGGCCAGACCTAGCGGAAACGCCGCCGGGGCGAGGAACATGCCGACCAGCCCGCCCACGATTGCCGAGACCACTCCGCCAACCGGCCCGAGGAGCAGTGGCGCTATGGCGCCGAAGGGCGTTGCCAGCGGGACATAACCGCCGCCGCCGACATAGGGGAAAATGGGGATAAGGGCCGTCACGCCCATCAGGGCACCGAACAACGTAATCCAAGCTACGGAAGCTGGCCCAGCCGTCCTGCGCACTTCCTGTTTCGCTTGCGCCATCGCTTTCACCCTCCAGTTGAATAGAGGCTAGAGGCTGACTTGCGGAGCCGAGTCGGTCACCAGCGTCCCTGCGGCCTCACCCCCTCCTGCATTGCGCCATGCGCAAAGTGCATTGCATGTTACGCAACGCACTTGAATTCGCCGGCAGGCTGGCGATTCCTGCCGGCGGGCGACCGGATTGCTTCAGAAGACCACGCTCTGAAGCGTTTCCGATATTGCGTCCGCCGTCGCCTGAATCGCCCCGGCCAACTCCTTGAGGGCGGATGCTGGCCGGCGCTGCGAGGGCGCGGTGATGCTCACCGAGGCGACCACCCGCCCCTCCAAGTTGAAAACCGGGGCACCGATGCAACTCACCCTCCCCGTCATCCCCGGCCTGGTGACAAAGAAAGTGGTATAGTGAGTCAGGCTATCTCCCGGACAGGTGGTGTACATGAGCGGCGACAGGCTGGCAACCTCGACCGAGATGCTATCCGCCCTCGCCGGCCAGTATGCCGCGGCTGCTCGTGACCTGCTGGCCGGACGGCTCATCTCCGTCGTGCTGTTCGGCTCGGTCGCACGTGAGGAGGCCATCGCCTCGTCCGACATCGACTTGCTGGTGGTCGTGGACGAGGCGCCCCCTGGGGCCACTCGGCGGCGGTTGATGCTGGAGCCAGTCCGAAAGCGGTTGATGGCGCAACTCGAGCGCGCCTGGGACCAGGGTATCTTCACCGACTTCAGCGAAGTGATCATTACCCGCGAGGAGGCCGCGAAGCCCCGGCGCTTTTTCCTCGACCTCGTGGAGGACGCCACCATCCTCCATGATGAGGGGGGGGTTCTTCGCGGGGGTCCTTGCCAATCTTCGAGCCAGGGTGAAGGATATGGGCGCGGTGAGAAGGCGTATCGGTAACGTGCGTTACTGGGACTTGAAGCCTGACTTCGCTCCCGGGGACGTCGTCGAACTGTGACGAATCACGAGGCTGCCAAGCACGACATCGACCGGGCCCAAGAGACCGTGGAACTCGCGCTGAAAGGTTGCCTGCATTGGGCAGGGGTCGAGGTGCCCAGGATGCACGATTTGGGGCCGTTGCTCAGGCAGACCGTAGAGCGGTTCCCCGAGGGCTTCGGCGAAATGGTACCCCGCCTGGCTTCGATATCGCGTTCGCTGCGGGCCGAGCGCGAGATCGGCTTCTACGGAGATCCGGCGAGCGGCCTGCCCCCGGAAGCGCTATACGGTGAGGAAGACGCAGCGGAAGCCATTGGCAAGGCGACGCTGGTGCTGAAAGCTTGCTCGAAGCTCAGGATGTCATGATGGTAGCCGGCCGTTCGACTGGTGCCCACGGCCGACCCCGGCGCATCCGCACGCCCGGGACGCCCGTCTTGACCCGGAGGGCGGCCCGGTGCTAACCTGTGAGGGGAGGTGTCGGGAATTGGCTATCTTCAAGTGCTCGGCATGCGGGTACGAGCAGGACACGCGCTGCAAGCCCAAGAAGTGCGGCAAGTGCGGGATGCCCGACAGTCTCGTCAAGAAGTCGTGATGGTGCGCATACCGGGGGCGCGCTAGGGAGACCATCCTTTCGAGCCCAACCGCGAGGTGAGTCGGGTGGAACTGCTGGTCATCGGCCACACTGCGCCCTTTCCCGCCCCCGGGTTGGCCTGTCCCGGTTACCTCGTGAGCGAGGGCAGGACGCGCATCCTGGTGGATGGGGGCTGCGGGGTCCTTGAGCGCCTGATGGCCGTGTGCGCTCGCGAGGAACTCACGGCGGTGCTGGTGAGCCACTTTCACTTCGACCACTGCTCGGACCTGTATGTCCTCCGTTACGCCCTGGATGCTTCGCGGCGGGAGGGCTTGCGGTCTGAGCCGCTGCCCATCTTCTCTCCCCCCGAACCGCCCGAGCTGGCCGGGCTGTTGGCCTACCGCGATGCCACGCGGCAGGTAGCGGTGACGTCCGGAGAAACTGTAGACGTCGGGGAAGTCCGCGTCCGCTTCCTGGCCGCCGACCATACCTCGCCTACCCTGGGGATGGTGCTGGAAGGCGCTACCGGTAAGCTCGCGTACTCGGGCGATTGTCGCTGGGGGGAAGGCGTCGTGGCGGCGGCGCAAGGTGCGGACCTGTTCCTGTGTGAGGCAACTTTCCAGGATGGGCAGGAAGCCGCCGCTGCAGCAACCGGCCATCTCACCGCCAGGCAGGCGGCAAGGGCCGCCGGCCGGACTGGTGCCGGCAGCCTCCTCCTCACCCATCTCCCGGCCGCCGCCGACCGGCGGGTCAGCCTGGAGCAGGCGCAAGCCGAGGTTGACCTGCCCATTGCGTTGGCCGAGGCCGGCCGTACGTATTGCCTGTGATCCGTCCGCTAGTAGGGGGTGCCGGCATGCAACTATCGGATCGGGCGAAGGGCATCAGCCCGTCGCCCACGCTCGCCGTGGATGCCCGGGCCAAGGAACTTCAGGCCCAAGGCGTGGATGTCGTCAACTTTGGGGTGGGCGAGCCGGACTTCGACACGCCCGGACACGTTTGCGATGCGGCCATTGCGGCCATACGCGGAGGATTCACCCGGTACACGCCAGCCGCCGGCACGTTGGAACTGCGGGAGGCGGTCTGCGCGCGCCTGCACCGGGAACTGGCGCTGGACTATCGTCCCGATGAGATCGTAGTGTCGGGCGGCGCGAAACACTCGCTATACAATGCGGTGATGGCCCTGTGCAATCCCGGCGACGAGGTCTTGATCCCCGCCCCCTACTGGGTAACCTACCCGGAGCAAGTCAAGCTCGCCGGGGCCACGCCCGTCATCGTCCCGACGGACGAGACGCACGGGTTCCGCGTGACCAGGGACGCTCTCGAACAGCGGGTCACCCGGCGGACGCGCCTCCTGATCTTGAACAGTCCCGGCAATCCCTCGGGGGCGGTCTACCGGCGGGAGGAAGTCGAGGCTCTGGCCGAGTTCGTCCTGGCTCGAGATATCTACCTGATTTCGGACGAGGTGTACGACCGCTTGGTGTATGACGGCCACCGCCACGCCAGTCCCGCCTGTTTCAGCCCGGAAGCGAAGGCGAGGACGGTGCTGATCAACGCCGTGTCCAAGACCTACGCCATGACGGGATGGCGCATCGGCTATGCGGCCTGCCATCGCGATCTGGCGCGGGCCATGGGCGAGTTGCAGGGACATGCGACCTCCAATCCCGCATCCATATCGCAGAAAGCGGCCCTGGCCGCGCTGAAGGGACCGGATGAGCCGGTGGAGGCCATGCGGCGCGAGTTCCAGCGCCGCCGCGACTACATGGCGGCCGAACTCTCGACCATGCCCGGCATGACCTCCCGGGTGCCCGAGGGAGCCTTCTACGTATTCCCCAATGTCTCCGGCCTCCTGAAGGCTGGGCTCGGCGGGCGCCGGTTTGCCGGGTCGGATGAACTGGCCGCTTTTCTCCTGGAAGAGGCCAGAGTGGCCGTGGTGGCCGGCAAGGGGTTCGGGTCTGACCGGCATCTGCGTTTCTCGTATGCCACTTCCCTCGAGCGGATCCAGGCTGGTCTGGCCCGCATCCGCGAGGTGTTGGCGCGATTTTGAGCGAGCGGGGGGTGCTCGGGCTGTCTTGGGCCGAACTGCGTCGCCGCCGGGCGGACCGGAGCCGGGTTTTGGGCGAGTTGCGACGGCGGCGAGTGGCCTTGGTCGGCCTGGGTCTCAGCCACGAGGCCCTGGCCCGTTTCCTGGCCGGGGAGGGCGTTGCCGTTACCGTCTTCGACCGCAAGCCGGCGGACGACCTGAGCGCGCGTCTGGGCCGCCTGGCAGGCTTGCCGGTCGAGTACCGTCTGGGAGAGGGCTACGGGCGGAGTTGGGAGGAATTCGACACCATCTTCGTCACCCCCGGGGCCCGGCTCGATGACCCGCTGATCGGGCAGGCGCGGGCCCGGGGTGCCGTCCTGTCCAGCGAGACCGAGTTGTTCCTCATGTTGTGTCCCGCCCCGGTGCTCGGCATCACCGGCAGCGCCGGCAAGACGACTACCACCGCCCTGACCGGGGCCATCCTGGAGGCGGCCGGCATCCCCGTCCGCGTCGGCGGCAATATCGGCCGCCCGCTGATCGCCGAGGTCCTCGAGATCGCCCCCGATGAGCAGGTCGTGCTTGAGCTGTCCAGCTTTCAGCTGGAACTCCTGACCATCAGCCCGGAGATCGCGGTGCTCCTGAACCTACGGCCGAATCACCTCGACGTTCATGGTACGTTTGCGGCTTACATGTCGGCCAAGGCGAATATCTTCCGCCATCAGCTCCCTGGGTGTTGGGCGGTATTCAGCGCTGACGATCCCCTGACACGGAGGATGGGCGAAAGCCGCGGGACAGGAGTAGCCTGGTTCAGCGCCCGGGGGCCGGTGGAGCGGGGAGCTTTCCTGGAGGACGGCCGGGTGTGGATTGCCGGCCAAGCAGACCCGGTATGCGAGGCGGGAGATCTGTTCCTGCCCGGCCGACACAACCTCCAGAACCTGCTGGCCGCAACGACCGCGGCGTCCCTTGTCGGGGCCGGTCCCGCGGCGGCGGCCCGGGCGGCACGGGAGTTCAGGGGAGTACCCCACCGGCTTGAGCTGGTGCGCGAGGTTGGCGGCGTCCGCTACGTCAACGACTCGATCGCGACCACCCCCGATCGCACGGAGGCGGCCCTGGACACCGTGAAGGGGCCAATCCTCCTCATCCTGGGGGGATATGATAAGAAGATCGGCTTCGACGAGTTGGCGGCCAAGATCGTCCGGGAAGGGAACATACGTCACATCTTCCTCACCGGCGCGACCGCGGCTGCCATCGAGCAGGCTATTCAGCGGGCGGAGACGGCGGAGGGACGGGCCGCGCCCCCACGGGAGTACCATTCATCCTACGCCGACTTGTTGCCGGCCATCACCGGAGCGGCGCGCCCGGGAGACACGGTGCTCCTGTCGCCTGCCTGTGCCAGCTTCGATAGTTTTGCCAACTTCGAGGAACGGGGAGATCTGTTTCGTCGCTTCGCAGCTTCCCTCCCGGGACAGTCGGGAGGGCTGGCTTGAACGGCACGAGCGAAGACATGTCGGCGCTGGCGGCTGTTCTCGAGGCAGCCTATGGCCGCCCCAGCCTTGAGCCGGCGGATCCCCTGGCGGAACTCATACGCGGCATCCTGTCCCAGTCGACCACCGACGCTCAGCGGGACCGGGCCTTTGCCGCCCTCCGCGACACTTTCCTCACCTGGGAGGCATGCCGGGATGCCGGCGAGACGGCGCTCGCCGCCGCCATCGCCTCGGCCGGGCTGGCCAGGCAGCGGGCGGCCCGCATCGCGGCCATCCTGCGGGAGCTGACCGGCCCGTCGGGACAGGTGGACCTCGGAGACCTGCGCAGGCTCAGTACGGACGACGCCTACCGGCGGCTGCTTGATCTGCCGGGCGTGGGACCCAAGACGGCGGCCTGCGTCCTCCTGTTCGCCCTGGGGCGGCCGGCCTTTCCCGTGGACACGCACGTGCTGCGCGTGGCGCGGCGCCTGGGTCTGGCGGGACCGGAGGTCCGTCCCGCCCGCCTGCAGGAACTCCTCGCCGCTGTAGTGCCGCCCGACCTGATCCTGTCCCTGCATCTGAACCTGATCCGTCACGGACGCCTGGTCTGCCGCGCCCGCAAGCCGCGCTGTACCGACTGCCCGTTGGCCGCCGGGTGTGCTACCAGTCGCCGTAACTGATGGTGAAACGACCTTCCGATACTGGTTGATCGGTCCAATCGACTGTGACTCGTTCGAAGCCGGCGGCGGCGGGGCTGTCTCTCAAGTCCCGGAGCAGGCGCTCGAGGCTGTCGGCACGGCCGGAAGCGACCAGTTCGAGTGTCCGGTCCGGGCGTGCCCGCACGTGGCCGCGCAGAGCAAGCCGGGTGGCTTGCCGCTGGATAGCCGACCTGAGCCCCGCCTGGAACACTTCGCCCTGGATCAAGACCCACAGGGTGCGCGTTTCCGGCATAGTTACCCCCGGAAACGAGCTTAACCGGGGATGGCGGGGATTATCAGCCGAGCAGGAGAACCGCGCCTGAGGAGGAGAATAACCGGGGACACGGCCGCCAACCCAGGCGCAGGTGCGCGCAAGGACGCGAGGATGGCTGCCGGACAGGAGGTTGTGGGTTGACTGCCCACGCGGTATACAAGTATCCAAGATATTACGATATCGCATTCGGATGGGAACCCGGACCCGAGACCGATTTCTTGCAGGCCGTCTTCCGCCGCGCCGCGCCGGGGGAAGTCCGGTCCGTGCTGGATGTGGCCTGCGGTAGTGGTCGTTTCGCCTTTGAGTTCGCCCGCCGGGGTCTCTCGGTCGCCGGCCTCGACATTTCCCCCGAGATGCTGGATTATCTCGGGAAGAAGGCCGCGCTTGCCGGGTTGCCCGTGGAGGTCTTCGTCCGCGATATGCGCGACTTCCAGCTCCCCCGGCGGGGTTTCGATGCCGCCATCTGCATGACCGACTCCTTCGGGTATCTGCTCGACATCGCCGCCATTACCGGCCACCTGCACAGCGTCGCCCGCCATCTCGGGAGCCGCGGCATTTACGTGGTGGACTTCGGGACCGTGGTCGACCCAGGCCAGCCGTTCGGCCCACCCGAGCGGTGGGAGATGACCCGGGACGAGGTCAGGGTGAATTTCACCGGCAATCAGTGGGAGGACTACGATCCGGTCCGGCAGACGGTCACGGAAGTGCTGCGAATGGACGTATTGGACCAGGGCCAGGCGCAGGTCATCGAACAGCGTGCTGTCAAGCGGGTGATCTACCCGCAGGAGTTTCTGGCCCTGGTGGGCGTCTCCGGGGTTTTCGAACTGGCCGAGTGGTTTCAGGGGTTCGACCTCGAGAGACCCTTTGCGATGCCTCCTTATCATCGCCGGATCATCGCCGTCCTGCGCAAGATCGGAGAGCCACCGCCACCGCCTGCTAGACCCCGGCCGGACGCAGCCGACGAGCCAGCGCGATCATCGCGGGGCGCTCGGCGACCCCGGCGGCGATCGCCCAGTCCAGCACGCCCAACCCCGCCCCGCCCTCCGGAGCAGGAGGAGCCTGCGCCCAGCGATGCCGGAGGGCGAAGTCCTCGCAGGCGGTCGCGGGCCAAGCCGCAGACCGCATCACCGCCCAAGTCGCAGACGCAGGCGCGGCCCGAGGCGGCTGTCTCCCCGCCGGAGTCCAAACGAGAGGTAGAACGCGAGCGGGAGGACCA
This sequence comes from Bacillota bacterium, assembly GCA_035477115.1. Classification (GTDB taxonomy): domain Bacteria; phylum Bacillota; class Sulfobacillia; order UBA995; family UBA995; genus UBA995. Next base: position 7,908 of record DATIKW010000001.1, read on the forward strand.
TCCGCCGTCTGGCCGGCGAAAACCCCGCGCCGCTGCCGCCCCCCCCTCCGTCCGCCTGCCGGCGGGACGGGCTGATGACGAGCCGATAGTCGAGTACTGGGCAAGGGGCAAGGAGGACAAGTGGCAACCTCCTCGCGCACCCCGCCCGGCGGTTGACGAGCCGCCCGCTGCCGGCGACCAGCCGCCGGCGCCGACCACCAAGACCCGGCGCCCTCGCCGGCGACGGAAGAAGACGGATGGAGGGACTCCTCCGGAGGAGAGCGCGGGCGGTCAGGGCGGATGAGCAGGCAGGTTCAGGATTTCGTTCATCTGCACGTGCACTCGCACTTCAGCCTCCTGGACGGGCTCTGCCCCGTCGAGGATCTGGCGCGTCGTGCGGCGGAACTGGGGATGCCGGCGCTGGCCCTGACCGATCATGGGGCCATGCATGGCGTCATCGACTTCTACAAGGCCTGCCGGAACGAGGGGATTCGCCCCATCATCGGCTGCGAGGTGTACGTTGCCCAGCGCACCCGCCATGATCGGCTGCCCCGCCAGGATGACGATCCTTACCACCTGGTCCTGCTGGCCGGAGATTCCCGGGGTTACCGGAATCTCGTCGAACTCACGTCCCGCGGGTTCCTTGAAGGCTTCTACTATCGACCCCGGGTTGACCGGGAGCTGTTGGCCGCTCATACCGAGGGGATCATGGCATTGAGCGGTTGCGTGGCCGGAGAACTCCCTCGCCGCTTGCGATCCGGCGATCGCGAGGGCGCTCGGCGGGTGGCCGCCTTTTACCGGGACCTGTATGGTCCGGAAGGCTTCTACCTTGAACTTCAAGACCAGGGGCTGGAAGGCCAGACGATGATCAATGCCGGGCTGATTGACCTGGCCCGAGAGCTGGACCTCAAGCTCGTGGCGACCAATGATTCGCACTACCTGCGCCGCGAAGACGCCCGGGCTCACGACATCCTGCTGTGCATCCAGACGCTCAAGGCGGTGAGTGACCCGGACCGACTTCGCTTCCCGACGCAGGAGTTCTACCTCAAAACCGCCGAGGAGATGGCCAGCCGCTTCGCAGAGGTGCCCGCGGCCCTCGCCAACACTCGCGAGGTGGCCGAAAGGGTCAGTCTGGAGTTCGAGTTCGGCGTAACCCGGCTCCCCCAGTACCGGGTCCCCGGGGGTCACGATGCGGACTCCTATCTCGAGCAGCTCTGCCGGGAAGGACTGGCCCGCCGGTATCCGCGCAGCGATGAGACGTTGGAGGCGCGCCTGGCCCGGGAACTCGGACTCATCAAACGGATGGGTTACTCGGGGTACTTCCTGATCGTGTGGGACTTCGTGCGCTTTGCGCGCGAGCGGCGCATCGCCGTAGGACCCGGGCGCGGCTCGGTGGCGGGCAGCCTGGTCGCATACCTCCTCGGGATCACCGACATCGATCCCTTGCGCTACAATCTGCTCTTCGACCGTTTTCTCAACCCGGAAAGGGTTGACCTCCCCGACTTCGACATCGACTTCTGTTTTGAACGCCGGGGGGAGGTCATCGACTACGTCGTCCGCCAGTATGGCGAGGAGCACGTCGCCCAGATCATCACTTTCGGCACCATGGCCGCTCGGGCGGCTATCCGGGACGTGGGCCGAGCCCTGAACCTCCCGTATGCCGATGTGGACCGGCTGGCGAAGGCCGTCCCCTGGTCTCCCGGCATGACGCTCAAGCGCGCCTTCGAGACCACCTCGGAACTCGCCGAGATGGTGGCCGCGACTCCCTCCATGGCCCCCGTGGTGGAGATCGCCCGCCTCCTGGAGGGCACCCCGCGGCACGCCTCGGTGCACGCCGCCGGCATCGTCATCGCCCGGGAGCGCTTGGCCGAACTCGTGCCCCTGTACCGTACCGCCGAGGGTCCGGTGGTCACCCAGTTCCCCATGGGTACGCTGCAGGAACTGGGCCTGCTCAAGACGGACTTCCTGGGTCTCCGCACGCTGACGGTCATCGACCGGGCGGTGGCCACCCTCGCCCGGCAGGGCATCGACCTCAAGATCGAGGCCATTCCCCTCGACGACCCCGAGGTGTACCGGCTCCTCGCCGACGGCGAGACCGCCGGCCTCTTTCAACTCGAGAGTTCCGGCATGACCGACCTGTTGCGCCGGTTGCGGCCTCGTCAGTTCGAGGACCTGGTGGCCCTGCTGGCCTTGTTTCGACCCGGCCCGCTAGGCAGCGGCATGATCGATGACTTCATCGATCGCCGGCATGGCCGGCAAGCTATCGAGTATCTACACCCAAGTCTCGAGCCGATCCTGGCCGAGACCTACGGGGTCATGGTGTACCAGGAACAAGTGATGCAGGTCGTGAGCGTGATGGCCGGCTTTTCATTGGCGGAAGCCGACCTGTTGCGCCGGGCTGTGGCCAAGAAGAAGACGCAGGAAATGGCACAGCATCGCGAAGCTTTCCTGCGCGGGGCGCTCGCCCGTAATACCGAGCCCGCCGTGGCGGAACGCGTCTTCGAGTTGATCGCGCACTTCGCCGGCTACGGGTTCAACAAGAGCCACACCGCCCCTTACGCCCTCATTGCCTACCGGACTGCTTATCTGAAGGCCCATCACCCGCTCGCGTTCCTGGCCGCGCTATGCACCAGCGTCGCCGGCACCACCGAAAAGGTGGCCGCCTACCTCGACGAGTGCCGCCGAATGGGCATCCGGGTGCTGCCCCCTTGTGTGAACGAGAGCGAGGCGGAGTTCACGGTGACCGGCGACGCCTGTATACGCTTCGGCCTAGCGGCGGTCAAGAACGTGGGCTCGGCGGCGGTAGATGCCATCCTCCGGGAACGCCGGGATGGGGGGCGCTTCAAATCGCTCTGGGACCTCTGCGATCGAGTGGACGGGCGGCTCCTGGGGAAGCGGGTGCTGGAGAGCCTGATCAAGGGTGGAGCGTTTGATTCGCTGAAAGCGGGTCGCTCGCAACTCATGGCGGCGGTCGATATCGCCGTCGAAGCCGGCCAGAAGGCCCAACGCCGTCGAGATGCCGGCCAGTTCGCCTTGTTCCAGACCCTTGATCCGGATCCGGGGTTGCCGTGCGTGCCCGAATACCCCCGGGAGGTGCTACTGGCCCAGGAAAAGGAGATGCTGGGTTTCTACCTCACCGGGCATCCGTTGGCCGAGTATGAACAGGAGTTGCGGGTGGCGATCACCACCACGGCGGCGCAGCTCAGAGAGCTTCCCGACGGCCACCGGGCGACGCTGGGGGGCATGGCGGCCACGCGCAAGCAGATCCTGACCCGCTCGGGCGAGCCGATGCTGTTCCTCACGCTCGAGGACTTGACCGGGCAGTTTGAGACCATAGTGTTCCCGCGCGTCTATGCCCGCCATGCTTCCATGTTGCGGGAGGACGGCATCTTCGTCATACGGGGGAAGGTGTCGGTGAACGAGGATGAGGTCAAGCTGATTGCCGAGGACATCCGCAGAGTCGATCAGGGTGGGGACGATCACTCTTCCGGGAACACCGCCGTGGTCATCGAGATCCGGGACGCCGAGATTCACCCCGATCTGCTGGAGAAGATGAAGGCGACGTGCCTCCTTTCCCCCGGGCCGTGCCCGGTATATGTGCGCCTGTCGGCCGCCGGCAAGACTATCCGCGCTGACCAGCGCTACTGGGTGGACGGTTCCAGCCGGCTACTGGCAGCGCTGGAGCAGGTGGCGGGGCAGGGGGCAGTCGCAACCCGCCTCCTGCCCGCTACCCGGGATCACAAGGGAGGAGCATGATATGGCAGAAGATGCAGGTGGCGCCTGGGTTGTCGTTCGGGTTGCATCCAGCCTGGCCTTGGCGGAGATGCTGGAGGAAATCTTGACCAACGAGGGGATCCTGGTCATGCTCCGCAGTTTGGGGCCGCCGCAGATGGGCGCAGCCAGTCCGGTGGAGGTGCTCGTGCCCAGCGCTGAGGCCGAGGACGCGGTCGAGGTGCTCGACGAAGTCCTTTCGGAGGCGTGAGAGGAGGGATGGTCATGCGACGCACCAAGATCGTCTGTACCCTGGGACCTTCCACCGACCCGCCGGGCATGGCGGCCGAGATCATTCGGGCCGGCATGAACGTAGCCAGGCTCAATGTCTCTCACGGCACGCTGGACGAACACCGTTCCCGGTTGCGAGCTGTCCGGGCAGCGGCCGAAGCCCAAGGCGCGCATGTAGCCGTCATGGTGGACCTGCGCGGGCCGGAAGTCCGGTTGGGCCCCGTCCCCGGCGGTCGCATCCTCCTCGAGGAAGGTCAAACCATCGACTTGGTGGCCGATGCCGGAGTGGCGGGCCCGGCGGATCTGACCGTGGACTGGCCGGGCCTTGTCGAGAAGATGAGTCCAGGGGCTCGAATCCTGATCGATGACGGCAATCTGCTGCTCGAGGCAGTGGAGTCCCTCCCGGGACGGTTGCGTTGCCGAGTGCGCATCGGGGGCGAGTTGCTCGGGGGTAAGAAACTCAACCTGCCCGGCGTTCCCCTGGACTTGCCCTTCGTCGATGAGCGGGACCGGGCTTGCCTGGCGCTGGCCGTACGGGAAGGCGCCGAGTGGGTGGCCGCCTCCTTCGTCCGCAGTGCCGCCGACGTGCTCGAGGTCCGCCGGGTCATTGAGGAGCTGGGCGGCCGCCAGGGGATCATCGCCAAGCTCGAGACCGCAGCGGGCGTGGAATCGCTCGAGTCGATCCTGAAAGTCGCCGACGGGATAATGGTCGCCCGCGGCGACCTCGGAGTGGAGATGTCGGCCGAGGAAGTGCCGGTGGTCCAGAAACGGCTGATCGCCCGGGCAAACCACCTGGGCAAGCCGGTGATCACCGCTACCCAGATGCTCGAGTCGATGATCGGCCGTCCGCGGCCGACACGGGCGGAGGCCAGTGATGTGGCCAACGCCATCTACGATGGCACGGACGCGGTGATGCTCTCAGCCGAGACGGCGGTCGGGCGGTATCCGGTGGAGGCGATCCGGACCATGGCCCGCATTGCCGAGCGGGTAGAGCGGGATCCGGAAGTCGGCGAAGCGGCCCGGCGCCGGGTACGCGTTTCCCTCCGCACGGTGACCGACGCCATAAGCCAGGCAACCTGCCAGATGGCATCTGACCTGGGAGCAGCGGCGATCATCACCGCCACCACCTCGGGACACACTGCCCGTATGGTGGCTCGCCATCGGCCCGCCGTCCCCATCGTCGCCGCGACCCCCGACCCGGCCGTCGCCCGCCGCCTGGCCCTCATCTGGGGGGTCCGCGCCTTGCTGACTCCCGGTGCCGAGGGCACCGACCTCCTGATCGACGAAGCGATTGCCGCTTCCGTCCAGGCGGGGTTCGTCGCCGAGGGAGACGTGGTGGTGATCACCGCCGGTGTCCCCGTCGGCGTCCCGGGGACCACCAACCTGATCAAAGTGCACCCGGTAGGCGACATCCTGCTCCGGGGTACGGGTATCGGCGCGCAACCGGTTTCCGGCACGGCTCGCGTGGGGAAACATCCGGCGGAGCTGGCCCGGCGTTTCGAGCGGGGGGATATCCTGGTCGCCCCGAATACCGACCGCGACTTCATGCCCTTGTTGGAACAGGCGGGCGGGATGGTGGTGGAGGAAGGCGGGATGACCTCGCATGCTGCCATCGTCGGCCTCAACCTCGGCATCCCGGTGATCGTGGGCGCGGAAGGGGCGCTCGGCATCCTGCGCGACGGACAGCTCATCACCATCGACCCGGCCCGTGGCCTGGTGTATCGCGGGCAGGCGAAAGTGCTATGAGACCCATCCGGGGGAAGAAAGCAGGTCAGGCATCTTGACGCTCCTCCGATTGCTGCTGATCTTCAGCTTGGTCCCGCTCGCCGAAATCGCCCTGCTCATCGAAGTGGGACGGCGCATCGGCCTGCCGGCCACGCTGGCTCTGGTCTTGCTCACGGCGGCGGCGGGGGCGGTCCTGGCCCGGCGCCAGGGATTGGCGGTCGTGCGATCGATCGGCGATGACCTGTCCCGGGGAGAACTTCCGGCCGTCGGGTTGATGGATGGCGCCCTGATCCTGATCGGGGGCATCCTGCTGGTGACCCCGGGCTTCCTGACCGATGCCGCCGGCTTGCTGCTACTCGTGCCCGCGGTACGCCGGTGGATTCGCCGCTGGTTGCGACGGGCCCTGGAAGGCGCGATAGCCAGGGGGACCGTCACTTTCGTCGGCCGGTGGTGAAGGGCAGGACTGCCGGGAGCGCGACCCGAACTACGGACGGGAGGTGGGGTTCCAGGTGGCAAACCATGCGCCCGTCCCCGATGCCGAACCCTTTCGCATCAAGATGGTGGAGGCAATCCGGTGGACTACCCGGGAGGAACGGGACCGGCTGCTCGAGGAGGCGGGCTATAACCTCTTCCTGGTGCCGGCCGAGGCGGTCTACATTGATCTGCTGACCGACAGCGGCACCTCGGCGATGAGCGACGCGCAGTGGTCCGGATTGATGCGCGGCGACGAGGCCTATGCAGGCAGCCGCAGCTTCTATCGCCTGCGCGATGTCATCCGCGACTTGCTGGGTTTCGAGCACATCCTCCCGACCCACCAGGGCCGCGGGGCGGAGCACGTCCTGTTCTCGACCATACTTCGGCCCGGCCAGCTGGTCCTGAACAACATGCATTTCGACACCACCCTGGCCCACGTCCAGCATCGCGGAGGAGTCGGCCAGGACCTCGCCATCCGCGAAGCTTATGACCCGGCCAGCCCTCATCCGTTCAAGGGAAATTTCGACCTAGACCGGCTGGAAAGCACCCTCAAGAGGCATGGGCCTGCGAAGATCGCCCTGGTCATGGCCACCGTCACCTGCAACAGCGGCGGCGGCCAACCGGTAGCGTTGGCCAACTTGCGGGAGGCGGCGGCGCTCGCGCGTTCTCACGGGGTGCGTTTCTTCCTCGATGCCTGTCGCTTCGCCGAAAACGCTTACTTCATCCAGGAGCGCGAACCGGGGTGGATCGGCCGCCCGGTGCGGGAGATCGTCCGGGCGATGATGGATGTCGCCGACGGTTGCACCATGTCGGGGAAGAAGGACGCCCTGGTCAACATCGGCGGCTTCCTGGCGGTACGCGACCCTGGGCTCTACCGGGAGGCCATGGTATGGGCGGTGTTGTTCGAGGGCTTCCCTACCTATGGAGGGCTGGCCGGTCGCGACCTCGAGGCTATGGCCCGCGGGCTCGAGGAAGTGCTCGATGAGGAGTATCTACGGTATAGAGTAGGGCAGGTCCGGTACCTTGCCGGTCGCCTGCGGGAGGTCGGGGTGCCGATCATGGAGCCGCCGGGGGGCCATGCCGTCTATTTGGATGCCCGTCGCTTCTTGCCCCACCTCAATGCCGCACAGCTTCCCGGACAGACGCTGGTGGTGGAAATCTATCGCGAAGGGGGAGTCCGCACGGTGGAGATCGGGACGGTGCTGGCCGGACGCGACCCGGCGACCGGCGCCGATCGCCATCCCGAACTCGAACTGGTGCGCCTGGCCATCCCCCGGCGCGTGTATACGGACCGGCACCTCGAGTGGGTGGCGGACACCGTCATGCGGGTTCACGAGCGGCGCGGAGCGGTGAGGGGCCTGGCCATCACCGAGGAACCGCCCGTCCTCCGCCACTTCACCGCCCGCTTCAGCCCCATCGAGTGACCCTGGGAGGGAGACCGTTGCCGCGCAGGCAAGCCGAACCGTACAAGATCAAGGTCGTGGAGCCGATCGCCGTCACCACGCCCCAGCACCGGCGAACGGCGAGCGTTGAGGCTGGATTCAACACTTTCCTGCTCCGGTCCCAGGACGTCTACATCGACTTGCTCACCGATAGCGGCACCTCCGCCATGAGCGACAACCAGTGGGCGGGGATGATGCTGGGCGATGAAGCCTACGCGGGCAGCCGCAACTTCTATGCCCTGCAAGCGGCGGTGCAAGACATCTACGGCTATCCCCACGTCATCCCCACCCACCAGGGCAGGGGAGCCGAGCACATCATCTCCCAGGTCCTGATCCGTTCGGGAGACTACGTCCCCGGCAATATGTACTTCACGACCACCCGCGCCCACCAGGAGCGGGCGGGCGGGACCTTCGTGGACGTTGTCATCCCCGAGGCCCACGACCCCCGCAGCCGCCACCCCTTCAAGGGTAACGTCGACCTCGGGAAGCTCCGGGAACTGGTCGATCGGGTCGGCGCCGACCGCATCCCCTATCTATCGCTGGCGGTCACCGTGAACATGGCCGGGGGGCAACCGGTATCGCTCGAGAACATGCGGCAGGTGAGCGCGTTCTGCCGGGAACGCGGCCTCCGGATCATCTGCGACGCCACCCGTTGCGCGGAGAACGCCTACTTCATCAAGGAACGGGAACCCGGTCAGGCGGGCCGCTCCTGCCGGGACATATTGAAGGAAATGCTGTCGTATACCGACGGCTGCACCATGTCCGGCAAGAAAGATCCCCTGGTGAACATCGGCGGCTTCCTGGCCACCCGCGAGTTCGACGTGTACCAGAAGGCGACGCAACTGGTGGTGTTGTTCGAGGGGATGCCTTCGTACGGGGGGCTGGCCGGACGGGATATGGAGGCCATGGCCCGGGGCATCCGGGAGATGGTCGATGACGACTACCTGGCCTGGCGTATCGGCCAGGTGCGCTATCTCGGAGGACAACTCCAGGAAGCGGGCGTGCCGATTGTGGAACCGGTGGGGGGCCATGCCGTGTACCTGGACGCCCGATCTTTCCTCCCCCATGTCGAACAAGCCCAGTACCCCGCCCAGGCCCTCGCGGCGGCGCTGTACCTGGACTCGGGGGTGCGGGCGATGGAGCGGGGCAACGTATCTGCCGGCCGCCGTCCCGACGGCACCGAGTACTTCCCCCGGCTCGAGATGGTCAGGCTCACCATCCCTCGCCGGGTATATACCGACCGCCACATGGACGTGGTCGCCGACTCGGTGATGGCCCTTTACCGCCGGCGGGACCGGATCCTGGGGTTGAAGATGCTATATGAGCCACCTACGCTGCGTTTCTTCACCGCGCGTTTCGAGCCCATCGGGGGGATGCTGGCCGAGGAGTAATCGGAAGCTGTAACCCTGAAGCCGCTTCCGCAATGGCGCTACGGGTCGCCCGCTTCCCCGGGGCGGCGTCTCGCTGAGCGAAACGCACATTGTACCAGACGGGATGCCGGGCAAAGGGATGACAGACTAGTGCGCCGAACTGCTATTTAGCATAAAATGGTTATGGCGCTCACGGTTGAGCGCCAACCGCTCATCCATTGCGTGGCCGCGCCGAGCAGGTAGCGGCCACCTCTGCCGCGATGTCTGCCAGCACTGGTTGGGGTATCGGCTCTGGCAAGGACGGCCAACCCGTTCCCTGACTTGACGCCAGATGGAGGCTCAAGCCGTTGCGGCACCGGGTGTTCCAAAGGATTCTCCAGGCCGGGACGGTCCACCGGACCTTTGCGCTGACCCTGGCGTTGTTAGCGGTCACCTTCGCTGCCTTGGCCGTAGCGGCCCTCCTGGTCGGCAGCGCGCCCCTTGATGTCATCCGTTCTTTGTTGGAGGGGGCATTGCAGGGCCGGTTCAGAATGATATCCACCCTGATCCAGACGTCGGCAGTGGTGATGACCGGGCTCGCAGTGCTGCTGCCGTATCAGGTCGGTTTCTTCAACGTGGGAGGGCAGGGCCAACTGGAAGTAGGCGCGCTGGCAGGCGTAGCCATCACGCTCGCTGCCTCGGGCCCTGCGTTGCTGGTGATACCGCTATCCTTCACTCTGGCGGCGCTGGCGGGAGTGGTGGCCGTGGCAGTGCCTCTACTGCTGAGGATCAAACGATCCTCGAGTGAAGTTACCACCACGATCATGATGAATGCAGCGTGCATTTACCTCGTGCTCGGGATAATCACCGGACCCCTCAAAGATCCCGCGGCTTTCTATGGCACCACCCACCCCGTGCCCAACGCCTACCAGTTACCGGTGGTTCCCGGCGCAGTCGGGCTTCACATCGGAGTCTGGCTGGTCTTGGCGATCACGATAGGCCTGCACCTTGTCATGACTCGTACGGTCTTTGGGGTCAAGCTGCGGGCAGTCGGTGGCAACCGGCCAGCCGCGATCGCAGCCGGGATTCCGGCGGACCGCATCCTGGCCATTGCGGTGATAACCGGCGGAGCATTGGCGGGGCTGGCCGGAGGGATGCAGGCCTTGGGCGTGGTGCACCGCGTTGCCGAAGGGTGGGCAAAGCCGTGGGGTTTTGCCGGGATCTCCGCCGCGTTGTTGGGGGGCAGTCCGCTCGGGGTGGTCCCGGTTGCGTTCGTGTTTGCCATCTTGGAGACCGGCGCACGGCACATGCAAGCCATGACGGGGGTCCCGGTGGCCGTGGTATATCTGCTGCAGGGACTTCCCGTCCTTACTTTCCTGGGACTGCGGGCTACCCGGTACTTTACCCGTTGAGGAAGCTGAGGAATGCATAGTTGTCTATTGAAGAGTGGATAATTGCGTTTCTTCCCGGGGCGATGCGGGCTGCGACGCCACTCATCTTTGCTGCGCTGGGCGTGTTGCTCGCCGAACGGTCAGGCGTTCTGATGATCGGCGTCGAAGGCGCCATGCTGCTTGGTGCGTTGTTCAGCATCGTCGTTGCCCTGCTGACCGGAGATGCCTGGTTGGGCTTCCTATTTGCCGGCCTCGTCGGAGCTGCAGCGGGCCTCTTCCTTGGTGGCCTGACCGTACGACTACCTACTGATCAGGTGGTCGTGGGAATAGCTTTCAACCTCGTGGTTTTGGGCTTGACCAGCTTCGTGTTCCGTCTCCTCGGTCCGGTAGGGGTTTACCGGATCGCCCCGCCGATTCCGATGCTGGAACTCTCCATCATGGGCGCCGTGTTTGCGGCTCCTCCTCTGACCGGAATGGCGCTCTCATTGACGCTTATCACCTGGGTTCTGTTGTTCCGTACCGGTCCGGGTCTCAAGCTGCGTTCAATGGGAGAGAGGGCTCACGCTGCCCATGCGGCAGGCATCGATGTGGTCAGGAGCCGGATAGTGGTGCTGGTATTGGCCGGCGTGTTATGTGCTTTCGGCGGGGCGGCCTTGACGGTAGGCTGGGTACGCGTCTTCACCGAGAACATCACCCTGGGCAGGGGATTCATCGCGCTGGCCGCCGTGTACTTTGGGCGTTGGCACCCCGGTTGGGCGCTAGCCGGCTGCCTCCTGTTCGGGATGGGAGACGCTCTTGCGCTTCGCCTGCAAGCGGCGGGCGGCGGGGGCACGCCGTTTTACCTGATGACGATCCCGTATCTCCTCACGCTGGTTGTGGTCGGAATCACCGGCAAGGCAGTGGGACCGCAAGATGCTGGTAAACCCTACGGAAGGGGGTGATGGACGCGGGTCGGGTCGGAATTGCCGCGAGGGAATTCAAGCTTGGGGGGTAGAGATGGATGAAGTCAAGGAGCTTTGCAGTCCGGGTGCTGGCTATGTTGACTATCCTGGTCCTCTCGGGTTCGGCAGTTGGCTGTCCCCGTCGCGCCGCGGCGCCGGCTGAGCAACCTGCAGCACCGGCATTCAGGGCAGCAGCCATTTTCTCCATCCCCGATCCTGCCCGAGCCGGCGGCTGGGATCGAGCACAGTGGGCAGGTCTGCAACTGCTGAAGGAAGAACACGGTTGGGGGCTGTCGGTGGCGGAGGCAGTCCCGTTCCCCGACTTAGCCAAGGTGGCATCCGGCTATGCCGAGGCAGGCTACGATGTGGTCATCTTCACCAGTTCCGCCCACATCCCCGCCTGGATGGAAGTTGCCCCCAAGTACCCCGATACATGGTTCTTGTTGATGTCGGTCACCGATACGCTGCCGGCTTCCCCGCGCGTCGCCGCCTGGCGGCCCGACATGTACAGCTACGGCGTAATTGTCGGCATCACTGCCGCCAAGGCCAGCAAGACCGGGACGATCGGGGTCATTGGCGGGATGCCCATTCCCGCCCTGTTACTGATGTTCAGCGGTATCATCGAGGGGGCCAGGCATGTCCGACCGGATGCCGAAGTACTGGTCTCTTGGGCCGGCAACTGGGTGGATGTGCCGACGCACCGCGAGTTGACGCTATTGCACATCGAAAATCAAGCTGACGTGCTCTTCACCGTCACCGGACCTGCCACGGCAGGGGTATTTGAAGCAGCGGAAGCCAAGGGTGCCATGGTAATAGGCTACGCTGCTGACTGGTACGATGATGCGCCGGGGGTGGTACTGACCAGCGTGCTGGTTGACACCATCAGGATATACACCGATCTGGCGGAGACCTTTGCCGCCGGCTTGATGGACAAGAGGATCGTGTATTGCGGACCAGACTACTTCACGCTTGCTGACTTCCGAGGCAAGCTCCCGGAAGCCACCGTTGCGGAGATACAGGACATCGTCCGCAAGATTCAGGCTGGGGAGGTCGTCATCCCCGTCGTCATGCACGACATCGGCAAGTAGGCGCTTGAGCGGTGAGACTAGCGGGGGCCCCGGTTGTTCTCGGCAGCCGTGGGAAGAGGGCAGCAGCCGGTGTCCCCCGCATCTATCGGGACATCAGAGGATGAACCGGGAGGGGCACTTCGTGTCCGAAACGGCAGTGGTCGCCCGCGGCATCCATAAATCTTTCGGCGCCATACAAGCACTGAGCGACGTTTCCCTGGACCTCCGGCCCGGGGAGATCCGGGCCCTGGTGGGCGAGAACGGTGCCGGCAAGACCACCCTCATGAACATCCTCTACGGCATGTTTCCCCCTGACGCTGGGAGCATCAACGTATGGGGCAGGCGCGTAGGGGACGGCTGGTGTCCCCGGGCTGCGATCAGGGCGGGCATTGGCATGGTCCACCAGCACTTTTCCCTCGTCCCCGCGCACACCGTACTCGAGAACGTCGTGATGCCCGTGCTGGGCTGGTCTGACGTCTTCCCGGAGTGGAAGCGGCATGCGGACCGTGTCGAGGACTTGTGTTCCCAGTATGGCTTCTTGCTGAAACCTTCCTGGAAGGTAGGCCAACTTTCCGTTGGGCAGCAACAGCAAGTCGAAATCCTCAAGGCGCTGTACCAGGGAGTCAGACTCCTCATTCTCGATGAGCCCACGGCGGTTCTGACTCCCCAGGAGAGCGAGCAGTTGTTCGCCTTCCTGGCGGTGTTGCGGGCGCAGGGCAAGACGGTGGTCCTCATCACTCACAAGCTGTACGAGGCCCAGGCGGTGAGCGACAGGATTACCGTGCTACGTGGAGGCTGCCATGTAGCCACCGTTGAGCGCGACGAAGCCACGCCATCGCAGATAGCCGCGATGATGATCAAGCACGAACGGCAACAGGTCTCAATGCGGGCGCCAACTTGCTGCGATAGCGGCAACCCTCTACTTACGGTAACCGATTTGGTTGTATCCGAAGCTTTCGGGCAACCCCTGGTTGACGGGGTGTCCCTGGAGATCGCGGGAGGAGAGATTCTCGGCATCGCCGGGGTGGCGGGAAACGGTCAGACGGAGCTGGCCGAAACGTTGGTTGGTCTGAGAAGACCCACAAGTGGTTCCATTAGAATCCGCGAGCAGGAGATCGCAGGTCTGGGACTTGGGAGTCGACGCCGGGAACTCGGCCTAGGCTTCATACCCGAGGATAAACAGGTTCACGGACTCGTACTCCAGATGGCGGTGGCTGAGAATCTCATACTGGATATGCTTGACAACCGGCCGTTCTCATATCGCGGCATACTGCAACGGCGTGCTGTCAATGCTACTGCCGATAAACTGATAGAAGACTACCGCATCCGGACTCCAGGTTCCGACTGCCCCGCGCGCCGTCTCTCCGGCGGCAACCAGCAGAAGATCGTCCTCGCCAGAACCCTCTCGGCCCGTCCCAAGGTGATCGTGGCCTGCCAACCAACCCGGGGACTTGACTTCAGCTCGACCGAGTATGTGCGCGACAAACTGGTCGAGGCGGCGGACAAGGGCGTGGCGGTTCTCCTCATTTCCAGCGACCTGGACGAATTGCTCGGGCTCTCTCACCGCATAGCCGTCATGTACCGGGGGAAAATCGTGGGCACGCTTGACCGGCGGTCTTTTGATTTGAGGATTATCGGGCAGATGATGCTAGCCGGACATACGGAGTCGTCAGGTTCGCAAACGCAGGTAGTTTCCGGTGATGCGACAGGAGAGGTGGTGCGAGATGACTTCGCGGGAACGAGTCCTGATGGCTTTGAGGCACAAGGAACCCGACCGGGTCCCGTTTGATCTGGCGGGAACGGTCACTACCGGGATTCATCGCCTCGCCTACCGTAAGCTACTCGACTTCTTGGGCATTGCTGAGGCGGAGGTCCGGGTGGGGGAGATCCACCAGCAACTGGCCGCGGTTCACGAAGATGTCCTCAAGAGGCTGCTCGTCGATGTGCGCCCCGTATACTCCCGCCTGCCGGCGGGTTGGACGCCCAGTTTCACGGACGATGAACAATACACCCGTTTTACCGACCAGTGGGGGATCGGCTGGCGAAAGCCAAAGGACGGAGGGCTCTACTACGACCTCGCGTCCCACCCCTTTGCCCGGTTTTCCAGTCCGGCCGATGTCGTGAACTACAAGATCCCTGACCCGGCGGACCCCAGCAGGCTCCTGGGGATGCGGGAGGCGGCCGAGCAGTTGTCCAAGGAAAGCGGGGCAGCCCTTTGCCTGGCGGGGGTCTCAGCGGGATTCACCGAACTGGCATGGTGGCTCAGAGGTTTCGAGGACTTCCTGACGGACCTCGTAATCCATCCCGATATGGCGTGCGCGATCCTGGACAAGACGCTGGAGATCAAGCTTGGCTTCTGGGAGATGGCCTTGGCCCACGTCGGCGACTCGATTGACGTTGTGGTGGAAGCGGACGACTACGCCGGGCAGCACGGCATGATCATGTCCCCGGCGACTTACCGGAAGTATATCAAGCCGAGACAACGAGAACTCTTCGGCAGGATCAAGAGCTATGCAAGTCCCGACCACCCAATCTACATCGTCTTTCATTCTTGCGGTGCTATTCGGGAGATCATACCCGATTTGATTGAGGTGGGCGTCGACGCCATCAACCCCGTCCAGGTCAGCGCCGCCAACATGGACACCCGGCAGTTGAAACGGGAATTCGGCGACAGCCTCACCTTCTGGGGTGGAGGGGTGGACAGCCAGCGCATCCTGAACTACGGCACGCCGGAGCAGGTGCGGGAAGAGGCAAAGCGCCGCATTGAAGACCTGGCGCCCGGGGGGGGATTCGTGTTTGCGGCAATCCACAATGTCCAGCCCGATGTGCCACCCGCCAACTTCATGGCCATGTGGGAAGCCTGGCGTGAGTACGGTTGTTACTAGTGTGGCGCGGCAACGTCGGATGGCTCGAGTTGGGAGGGAGGACTCGGCGCTGTGGGTTTGATCGAGGAGTTGAAGCAGGCGATCCTGACGGGGGATCTACGCCGCGCACCGGAGTTGACCGAGCGGGCGCTAGGGGACGGCATGTCGCCCCTTGCGATAATGGAACTCGCCTGCACCCCAGCAATGCTGGAGGTGGGCGACAAGTTCAAGAAAGGCGAGATCTACGTACCGGAAATGCTGGTGTCGGCCATGGCGGTGAAGGCCGTGTTGAAGGCGCTTGAACCCGCACTGCAATCTGCCCCCGCCTTGTTCGCCGCCAGCATCGTCTTGGGCACGGTGAAGGGCGATCTTCACGATATCGGCAAGAACCTGGTAGGCTTCATGCTGGAAGGCGCCGGGGTCAAAGTCATTGACCTCGAAGTGGATGTTTCGCCCGGGACTTTCGTTGATGCCGTCCGCACCCATAAGCCGAACTTCTTGGGGATGTCCGCCTTGCTCACCACCACGATGCCCTACATGCAAGAGACAATTCTCCTCCTGAAGGAGGCGGGGCTCCGGGAAGACGTGCGGGTAATCGTAGGGGGCGCACCGGTCACGGAAGAGTACGCCCGCCAAATAGGCGCCGACCTCTACGCTCCCGACGCAGCCCGTGCCCAAGAAATGCTCAGGGCACTGATCAGCTGAACTCAGGGCGACAGCCGCGTCAAACGGACAACTGGTGCCGAGGGAGGCCGCTTCGGTCTTCGACAGAACGAAGACGCCGTCCTTTAGCCGTTTGGTATGTCTCCCTCCAATGGCGGCCGGCGAACCCTGACTCGCGCCGGCTCGACTACTACGACACACTGCTTCAGAAGCTGCAGGTCAGTATCTCGTACGAACTCGTCGACGAACCGATTGACCGCCAGTGGCCCAAAGCTTCGCGGGCGGAACAGGATGATCCCCGGATGACTTCCGGGCGGATACTTGCCCAAATCGCCAAACTCCAGGTCGAGGGTGAGCAACATCCTTCCTTCCACTTTGGCCGCCATAGCGATGGTGGCATCGGGCTGCGCCAGGAGCCCCTCGTCGGCTGCGGTCGTCACATTATGGCCGAGTGCACTAAGACTCTGCCTCAGGCGGCGTGAGAGGTTCTCGTCCAGCTTCAGGTTCACGAACCTGCCGTGACCTTCCAGATACTCTCGCGGGATAGCTCTGCCGCGTAGGCCAGCGCCGCGCGGATGTCCTCAAGAGTCAAGTGCGGGTAGTGGTCAATGACCTGCTCGGACGTCAACCCTTCCGCAAGCCCATCCAGAATAATGGCGATGTAAATCCGGGTGCCTCGGATGCAGGGCTTCCCACCGCAGACCTTCGGGTCCACGGAGACTCTATTGAGCAGTTCCTCATGGCTCATTGCGCTTCTCCCGCTAACTGGTGCCGGGGGCGGGATTCGAACCCGCACGGGGGGTTGCCCCAACGCATTTTGAGTGCGCCGCCTGTGCCAGCTCGGCTACCCCGGCATGCATCTCGTGGGCTGCTCCATTCTAGCACGTACCGCCGAGCGGGGACAAGGTCCATCGGCCTTCCCGCCGCCGGCGGTCAGGGCTGGCGGCCGGGGGCTCCGTGGAGCGCGAAAAACTCCCGCTCGAGGACGGCCATCCGCACCATGTTGATGTAAAGACCGGCCGTGAACACCGACTCCCGGTCGACCCCTTCCACCTGGAAGCCGCACTTCTCGTAGCACCGGCGGGCCCGGCCGTTCGCTTCCTGCACCGTCAGGGCAACCCGATGCAGGTGCATCTCCTCGAAAGCGAAGCGCAACAGGGTCACGATGGCGTCGGTACCCATGCCCCGGCCCTGGTACTTCTCCTCAAAGATGGCGATACCCAGTTCAGCATGGCCGTGGCGGTGGTCGATGCGGTGAAGGCCGATGTTGCCGATGGCGGTACCATCCGGGGCGACGATGGTGAGCACCCGGTCAGTCCCCGACTGCAGCATGCCCTCATACCAGCGGGTTTCCTCGTCGATGCTGATGGGCCAGCGAACCAGCAGCCAGCGATTCACCGACCGATCGTTGATCCAGCGCTGGAAGGTGGGGATGTCAGTTCGCTCCATGGGACGCAAGGTCACGCGGGGACTTTTCAGCAAGATGGGCACCTCCCGGTGATAGGCGGTGATTTCCCGCCAGGCGGGCTGCTTCCTCCTTGACTGCGAAAACGCGGCCCCGATCCGGGTCGCGGCCACGGTCGTGGTCACGGCCCCGATCACGGGGCGATCACGGTCCCGGTGCAGGTAGGGGCGGGTTCGGAACCCGCCCCTACACGAATCGGCCGCTCCATTGTGTTCGCAGGAGGGGCCAACATCGTGTTCGCGGTCCTGGTAGGGGCGGGTTCCGAACCCGCCCCTACCACTCCCTGCCCGCGGCGGGTCT
This sequence comes from Bacillota bacterium, assembly GCA_035477115.1. Classification (GTDB taxonomy): domain Bacteria; phylum Bacillota; class Sulfobacillia; order UBA995; family UBA995; genus UBA995. Next base: position 25,570 of record DATIKW010000001.1, read on the forward strand.
CCCGGCCCTGATAGTTCCGATGTCGCCGGCATAGGTTCATTCACCGGGAGACCTCTCGAACCGGTGAGGTGACGGCGGCGATGGTACGATCCCCATTCATCTTCGCGATGGTCTGCTTGTTGCTGTTCATGACGCTGCCGGTTGCGGCGGTCGCAGCTCAGCGCCCGCAGGTCGAGCTGCGCATCAACCTGCCGGAGTTGGAACTCGTAGTTTACCGTGATGACCTGCTGGTCTCCCGGTATCCGATCGCCGCGGGCCGACCCGCCCATCCCACTCCTCGAGGGTCTTTCCGGATCGTGACCCGCGCCCGCAATCCCTGGTGGTTTCCCCCCGATGGGCGCCGGCCGGTGCGGCCGGGACCTGGCAACCCGCTCGGCCGCTGGTGGTTGGGCCTCGACCTGCCCGGCTATGGACTGCACGGCACCACCGATCCGGCGTCCATCGGCCGCCTGGCCTCCCGGGGTTGCGTCCGGCTGCACGATCAGCACGTGGATGCCCTGGCTGCCCTCACCCGCACGGGGACGCGGGTGACCATCACCTACTATACGCTGTTCCTCGAGGCTTCCGCGAAGCGGTGGGCGTACGGGGAAGACGGGTTGTCGGTCATCGCCGATCCGGGAGAGGTGAGCGCCTTCCGGATCCGGACCCATCCCGACATTTACGGACTGGCGCCCGTCTCAGCCGCTTCCTTGAGGGAGTTGCTCGAGGCGGCGGAGATGGCTCACCGGCTGTCCGCGCCGGAACTGGACTGGCTTGCCGAACAAGCGCAAGCCGCCGCCATCGATTTCGATCTGGGCGCCGGCGTACGGTTCAACGACTGGCCACTGGGTCACGGCCGCTTGCTCATCGGCCGGTCCGCCTGGGTTCCCTGGGAACTGGCAGCCCCGGTCCTCGGCTTGGATGTCACCCTCCCGCCCGACGGAGCGCGCCCGCTGGCCGGCCGCACCTGGGTCGCCGTCGATGACCTGCGGCACATGGTAGCCTTTCCCTTCACCGTTGTTCACGACGGCAGGGTTCTGGGTCTCGAAGGCATCGCGGTGGTCCAGGGCGGCCGCCTGTTGACCGGTGCCGCCTTCATGCGTGACGAAGAGGTTCACGTTTTGGCCCGAAAACTCGACGCCCGGCGGGGTGACGTCTTCCTCCCCCTGTCCGCGCTCGCGACCGACCTGGGGATGAAGGCGATGTGGGATCCCGGCCGCCGAGAGATCAAGGTCGAGCGTCCATGAATGGTCCCTGAGCCTACCAGGAGGATCGACCGACCTGCCCGAGAAGATCCCCGAGGACATGCCGCGTCTTCGGGAACTTCCGGGCGGCCCGTGCGTCAATGCAGCGGGGAGCGGGTCTTCCACTGAAGGAGGCCAGGATCCATGGCGGTGAACCCTGCCGGGACCGATCCCGGGTTGCCGGCCGCTTCGTTTCCGGACGAGTTGCTGGTAAGCGCGGCGAAACGCGGCGACCGCGCCGCATTCGGTGAGCTGGTGAGAAGGTACGAGCGCAAGGTCTACAATCTGGCTTACCGGTATGCCGGCAACTCGGACGATGCTGCTGACCTGGCTCAAGAGGCCTTCCTCAAGGCTTTCTGTGCCCTCGGAACCTTCCGCGGCCGGAGCGCTTTCTCCACCTGGCTATATCGGGTGACGGCCAATGTGTGCCTCGATGCCTTGCGGGGCCGCCAGCGGCGCCGCACCCTGTCCTTGGACCAGGCTCCGCCCGGCAGGGAAGGCGATCGCGAATGGGAACTGGCCGACCCCAGGGCCGACCTCGAGGAACAGGTCCAGCGCCGAGAGGTCCAGAGTGCCGTTCACCGGGCCATCGGCCGGCTGGGGCCGGAACACCGCCTGGTAGTGGTCCTTCGCGACCTCCAGGGCTTCTCTTACCAGGAGATATCGCGGATCCTGGGGCTCAATCTGGGCACGGTGAAGTCGAGGCTGAACCGCGCTCGGCTGGCGCTCAGGGACGAGTTGGCCGGGGCGGAACTTTCATCGGCCCAACCCGTCTCAAGGTCAGACCGAGGAGATAAGGGTGCGGCGGGAGGAGGCGATAATCCGTGAAGTGCGACCGGGTCAGACCCCACCTCTCGGCCTACCTTGACGGGGTAATTGGGAGGAGCGACCGCCGGCAAGTGGAGGAGCACCTGGCGGAATGTGCCGGATGTCGGGCTTTGACGGAGGAACTGGGCCGGAACATCAAGCAGTGCCGGAGCTTGCCGGAGCTGGCCCCCCCTCCGGGCTTCCGGCAGAAGGTGGAACGGGCCGTGCAGGATGCGGCCGCCGATCCCCCGGAGGCCGTCAGGTTGCGGCTCGGCCGCTGGTGGGGGGACTTGCGCTGGAAGCGGGCGGCGGTGGCGGTTGCCGGCGCGGCCCTCCTGTTTGTGGTTGCCGGGATAGCTCTCGACGAACGAGTCCCTTGGCCGACGGCCCCTGGCCAGTTGCTAGTGATCGATGCCGTAGGCGAGGAGGGCGAGGCGAGGTTAGTGGCACCGGCCGACGCCCAGGAACCGGCGGCGGACCAACGCCGGCGGGCTCCAGTCCCGCCGGCGACCGAGGCGGCCGGCGCTCAGACGGCCGGCCAACTGACACTTATGCCGCGCGACCGCAAGATCATCCAGAACGCGGACCTGGAAGTGGCCGTGACCGACTTCCGCCGGTCATTCCAGGAGATCGTGGGCCTCACCGAGGCTGCCGGCGGGTTTGTAGAGAGTTCGAACTTCTGGCAGGGCGAGGGTGAGAGCCGCGGGGGCAGCCTCCGGCTCCGGGTGCCGCAGGACAGGTTCATCGACCTCCTGACCCGCATCGAAGAACAGGGACAGGTGCTCCAGAAGAGCATCCACGGCCAGGATGTGACCCAGGCCTACGTGGACATCGATGCCAGGTTGCGCGCGCTCAGGGTCCAGGAGGAACGGCTGTTGTTGATCCTCGGGCGGGCCAACACGGTGGGCGAAGTCCTGCAAGTGGAGGCGGAACGCACCCGGGTGCGCGCTGAGATCGAGTCGTTGACGGCCACGCTGCAGCAATATGACCGGCTAGTCAGCTTTTCCACCATCGCCGTGAATCTCGTGCCGCCCCGAGAGGTCCCTCCACCGCCGGCGGGCGACCTGTGGGGCAGGTTGCGCGCCGCCTTCCTGCGTTCGCTGCGCTGGCTGGCTTACCTCGGCGAACAAGCTCTCCTGGGGCTCTTCGCCCTCGCTCCCGTCATCGTACTCGGCGGCGCCACCTATCTCGGCGTCCGGGGATACCTTCGCCGCCGGCGGGCATAGCCCAGGCGTCCTGTTACGAACTCGTGTCGGTTCGGGCGGACCCCGCGCGGGGTCCGCCCAGGTGTTTCTCGGGGAATTCTGGTAGAATGGTGATGGCGCAGAGACAGGGGGCCGGGATTCGTGCCGAGCAAAGCTGTATTCATCGACGGACACAGCCTGGCTAACCGGGCCTTCTTCGCCTTGCCCGACTCCTGGGTCACGGCCGAAGGACTATACACCAACGCCGTATACGGGTTTGTGACCATGCTCCTGCGCTTGATCGATGACGAGAGGCCAGACTATCTGGCCGTGGTCTTCGACACCGGGCGACCCACCTTCCGGCACACCGAGTACGGCGAGTACAAGGCGCATCGCCCCGGCACCCCCGATCGCCTGCGGGCGCAGTTGCCGCTACTCAAGGAGACGCTGGAAGTCCTGCAAGTTCCCGTATACGAAGTCGAGGGCTACGAGGCGGACGACGTGCTGGCGACGCTGGCCCGCCATAGCCGCGAGGCTGGGGCCGAGACGCTGATCGTCACCGGCGACCGCGACTTCCTGCAACTTGCCGGCCAGGGGATAAAGTCGGTACTGACGCTCAAAGGGATCAGCGAGACCGCCGTCCTCGACGCCGGAGCCGTCCGCGAACGCTTCGGCATCGAACCCGACCAGTTCATCGACTATCGGGCCCTGGTAGGCGACCCCTCCGACAACCTGCCGGGAGTGCCCGGGGTGGGCCCGCGGACGGCCGTCCGATTGCTGGCGGAGTTCGGTACCCTGGATCGGCTGCTGGCGAACCTGGGACGGGTGGAACCACAGCGCATTCGCCGCGCCCTCGAGGAACATGCCGACCGGGCCAGGTTGACCGGGGCCATGGCCCGGCTGAGGCAGGATGTGCCGCTCGCCTTCGCCATGGACGATTGCCGGGTGCGGCCGTACGACCCGGGCCAGGTGGCCGACCTGTTCCGCCGGCTGGAGTTTCGTGCTCTACTGAAGAAGCTCGGCCTGGAGGGCGAGGCCGCCCGGCATGCCGGACCGCAACCCGACGCCGCCATGCTCGAGGACATCGGCCTCCTGGAACACCGATTGGACGAACTGGCCGCGGCGGGCACCCTGGCGCTGGCGTACACTGCCTCCGACTCCCGCCCGACCGCCGCCGCCCTGCGCTCGCTGGCATTCGCCGGGGCCGAAGGACCGGTCTACTGGGCCCGCGCGGCTTCCGACCTCTTGACTCCGGGCCTACCCCAGGGGAGGATGTTGGCGGCGCTGGCCGGGCTGTTCCGCCGGCCGGGACTGGCGGTGCATGCGGCCAACCTCAAGTTCCTCGCCGTCTTGGCCGGCGGGGGCGCGGATGGGACCGGCGCCGGCTGCTTCGACCCGGCCGTCGCCGCTTACCTGCTCGACCCGGCCCGCTTCCATTACGAACCAGACTCGCTGGCCCGGGAGTACCTGGGCGAGGATACATACATCCCCCGGGAAGAGTCGGGAAAACGGCAGGCGGCAGCGACGGAGCCTGACCCCGGCGCCATCCTGCCCCTGCACGTGGATATGGTGAGACGACTGGTCCCCGTCCTCGAGCAGCGCCTGGCGGAAGATGGCATGGAACGGCTGTTTCGCGAAGTGGAGATGCCGCTCAGCCTCGTGCTCGCGGACATGGAACTGGCCGGGGTGGGGGTGGACCGGGCGGGGCTCGACGCGATGGCGAGGGACCTCGGCGATCGCATCGACGAGACGCTGCGCGAGATCCACGACCTCGCCGGACGCTCCTTCAACCCCAACTCGCCGCGCCAACTCGCCCAGGTGCTGTTCGAGGACCTGAAACTCCCCCCGGCGAAGAAGACGCCTGGCGGGGCTCCTTCCACCGATGTCGAGGTCCTCGAGGAACTCGCAGCCCAGCATCAGGTGGTAGCCAGGATCTTGGAGCACCGCCAACTCGTCAAGCTCAAGGGCACTTACGTCGACGGGCTGCGGGCGCTGGTCAATCCCGCGACCGGCCGCGTCCACACCTGCTTCAACCAGACGGGCACGGCCACCGGGCGCCTGTCGAGTTCGGAGCCCAACCTGCAGAACATACCGGTGAGGATGGAACTGGGCCGCCGTATCCGCAAGGTTTTCGTGCCCAGCAACCCCGGCCACCGCCTCCTGGCCGCGGACTATTCACAGATAGAACTGCGCATCCTCGCCCACCTCTCAGGCGATCCGGGACTGGCGGAAGCTTTCCAGCAAGGCGAGGACATCCACGCGCGCACGGCGTGGGAGGTATTCGGCGCCGTCACCCCGGAACTACGCAACCGGGCCAAGGCGGTCAACTTCGGGCTGGTATACGGCATGACCGACTACGGGCTATCCCGGGACCTGGGAGTCAGCGTCGCCGAGGCCGCCCGCTACATCGAGCGGTATTTCCAGCGCTACGGCAGGGTCCAGGAGTACTTCAACGAGGTCCTGGAACAGGCTCGCACTCTCGGATATGTCACTTCGCTGCTGGGTCGCCGGCGCTATCTACCCGAACTGCGCAGCGCCAACCGCCAGACCCGGAGCTTTGCCGAACGGGCCGCCCGGAACACGCCGATCCAGGGCAGCGCCGCCGACCTCATCAAGTTGGCCATGGTCAAGGTACACCGCGAACTCAAGGCCGGCGGCCTGCGGGGACGGATGATCTTGCAGGTCCACGATGAACTCCTGTTCGAGGCGCCTCCCGAGGAGATCGCGGAAATCGGCCGGCTGGCCCGGGAGGCCATGACCGGGGCGATGCGCCTGCACGTGCCGGTCACCGTCGACTTGAAGGCCGGCCCCAACTGGTATGATCTGCAGCGGCTGGAGGAAGCCTGAACCATGCCCGAACTGCCGGAAGTGGAGACGATATGCCGGAGTCTCCGCCCGCGCCTGGTCGGGCGAAGCATCGCCTCGGTCCGGGTGATCCGCCCCTTCATCGCCAACCGCACGCCGGACGAGTTCACCCGGGAAGTCGCAGGCCGGACCATCGAGGATATGAGCCGTCACGGCAAGTATCTCCTGTTGAGGCTGGGTCCCGCCTGCGGTTCCCCGCCGGCGGACCTGATCTTCCACTTGATGATGGCGGGGAGGCTCATCCACCGCCCGCCCGGCGGCGGACCTCCACCGGAAGTCGTCGCCCGCCACATTCACCTGGCATTCGTCCTCGACGACCGGTCGGAACTGGCCTGGGCCGACCTCCGCCACTTCGGCCGGGTGCACCTGGTGGTGGGCGACGCCCGCGATGAAGCCCCCCGGGGACTGCGCAATCTGGGGCCCGAGCCGCTGGCCGGCAACTTCACCCCGGCCATGCTGGCGGCCCGACTGCTGTCCCGGCGCGCCCCCGTGAAACAGGTGCTGCTGGACCAGCGGGTGGTGGCGGGAATCGGCAATATCTATGCCGATGAGAGTTTGCACCGCGCCGGCATTCACCCCTGCCGCCGAGCCTGTTCGCTCACGTCCGGCGAGGTCGTCGCCCTGCACGCCGCGATCGAGCAGACGCTCGCCGAAGCCATAGCCTGCCGCGGGACAAGCGTCCGGAGCTATGTGGATGGCGCGGGGCTGCCCGGCGGATTCCAGGATTGCCTGCGCGTGTACGGCCGGGCAGGACAAGCCTGTTTGCGCCCGGGGTGCAAGGCCCTGGTGGAACGACTGCGTATGGGCGGCCGCTCCACCCATTTCTGCCCCATGTGCCAGCCAAGAGGAACTGATGTTCGCAATTCCCGCCCGGATAGGTTATAATCGCACCGGGGGGTGGTGCGGCATGTACAGCCTTCAGGTGCGGCTCGGCGAACGGGAGCAGGCGAGGCAGGCCGCCCGGCGACTCGTCGACGAGTTCAAGGTGACGGGCGAAGTCAGCACTTCGCCGCTTGCCGGGGGCCTCTGGCTGCTGAGCGTGGACGCGGAGGCGAGCCTGCCGGAAGCCTGGTTGGCCGGACTTCCGGAGCAGCCTTCGCCGCCAGCGGCCCCGGGCGACGGCGACTGAGGGCAGGGTCGCCCCAGCCGGCGCCGCCCGGGCGCGGGCGGACGGTTCAGCGCAGCAGGCTGCGGACTCGCTTGTACAGGATCAGCACCAGCAGCCCGGTGAGGATCCCTTTCACCAGATTGAACAGGGCGGTCGTCCTGACCAGCCCGAGCAGGACGCTCGCTTCCAGCTGGCCAAGATAGAGCGGGATGAACAGGTAGTAGTTGGCCAGCCCCATCGTTACCACCAGGGCCAGGATGCCGGCCAGCAGCCCGAGCACCGCGCCTCGGAACGTCCGCATTTGCCAGTACACCAGCGTCGCCGTCCCCACGTAACTCAGGCTGGCCACCAGGCTGGCCAGGGTGCCGATCCAGCCCGCCTCATCCTTGCCCGACAGGAAGAACAGGATGCTGCGGACGACCACCACCGCCATGCCGGTCACGGGCCCCATGGCGAAGCCGCCGATCAGGGCCGGCAGGTCGCCGGTATCGTATTGCAGGAAGGCGGGGAAGCCGGGGAGATGGGTTTCCAGGTACATGAGGACGAAGGCAGCCGCGCCGAGGGCTCCCACTCGTGCCAGGACCAGCGCCCGCGAGCGGCTTTGAACGGCACTCCCGATCGCATTCACTTCCGATTCCCTCCCAGGTCGATGTTAGCCTGAAAGACAATCCCCGGAAGGCGGCCTTCCGGGGGTGATGAACGCAACACGCCTTCTCCCATCCAGACTATACTGTCGGCTCCGGATTCTCACCGGATCCTGCCATGCGGCTCGCGGGCTCGTCCCTGCCGGGACATCACCGCCGGTCGGGAATCGGGCAGCCTTCCGCCCTCACCCTGCCCCGAAGGAATGGCCATCCCTATTCGGTTGACGGATCGCCGTCCAGACTCCGCGGCCATTATAGCACGGGTTCCCGGCGGGCGGCAATGCTTCCCGTTGACCCGCACCGGCGAAGGCGGTTAGGATGGAAACGACAAGGAGGCGGCGCATGTTCCTCGTGGGTCTGACCGGCGGCATCGCCAGCGGGAAGACCACGGTAGCCGACATGTTGCGCCAGTCAGGCGCGGCGGTGCTGGACGCCGACCAGGCGGCCCGCGAGCTGGCAGAAAGCATGCTGCCCGACCTCGTCCGCGAGTTCGGTGACGGCATGCGGGCGGCGGACGGGACGCTTGACCGGAGTCGCCTGGCCGACCTCATATTTCGCGACGCGACGGCTCGTCGCCGGCTGAACGCCATCACCCACCCGCCCATCTTCCGGCGCCTGCGAAGGGAACTCGAACAGCTCGAGCGGGAGGGCGCCTGGGCGGCGGTGTTGGTCATCCCCCTCCTGGTGGAAGCGGGGATGACGGCTCTGGTCGACCGGGTGTGGGTGGTGGCCTGCAGTCCCCGATCGCAACTCGCGAGGATCGCCGACCGGGACGGCCTGAGCCCCGAGCACGCGGCCCTCAGACTGGCCGCTCAGGCGCCGCTCACCGATAAGCTGCGGGCGGCCGATGCCGTGATCGACAATGACGGCGCGTTGGCCGACACCCGCGCTCAGGTCGCGGCCCTCTGGTCGGCGCTGGAACGGGAGCGCCCGCACGGTGCGGCTTTCGCGCGCTGGGCGCAGCTAGTAGTCCGTGGGGACGAGGGATGAGTGGGGTAGACAGGATGAAGACCGTTCACCGATCGGACGGATGGTGCCGGCGAGCACCATGAGGATCAGCTCCCAGGTACGGGCGGCGGTGCTGCTGGCCCTGGTATCACTGGTCCTGGTCTCTGCCTGGGCGTTGGTGCTCTGGCAGTATCCCCTGCGTTACCCCGAGGCCGTCCGGGAGTATGCGGGGAAAGCGAGCCTCGATCCCGTCCTGGTGGCGGCCGTCATCAGGGTGGAGAGCCGTTTTCGGGCGGATGCCGTCTCCCCTCGCGGCGCGCTCGGGTTGATGCAGGTCATGCCGGAGACCGGCCGATGGATCGCGGTGCAGCTGGAGGTGGCCTCGTTCACCCCGGAGATGCTGCTGGATCCCTTCTTCAACCTGCGGATGGGCACCTGGTACCTCGCCCATCTGTGGGAGGAGTTCCACGGCGACCCGGTCCTCGCCTTGGCGGCCTATAACGGCGGCCGCGGCCGGGTGCGGGAGTGGCTCCGCCGGAAGGGTTGGTCCCTCGGCGACGAGAACCCATCTTTCCCGATTCAGTCCATCCCCTACGGCGAAACGCGGCGCTTCGTCGCGGCCGTCCTCCGGGACGTGGGACGCTATCGGCTCCTTCACGGCCACCGGCTCGAGTGAGACTCCTTGAACGGCGGGGCTATTTCGAGGATGCGGTGGACCGATCAAGGTCGGGGCAGGCTAACGGCTGACCGTCGGGCGCCTTGACCCATTCCGTTTGCGGTTGACATCCTTCCCGGTGCGGCAGTACACTGTAATTACAGGCCAAGGAGGGATGACGTGCCGCACTCGATTCGCGCCCGCATCGTCCGCATCGGCAACTCGCGGGGAATCCGCATCCCCAAAATCTGGCTCGAACAGCTCAACCTCGGGGACGAAGTCGAGTTGGCTATCCGTCAGGATTCCCTCGTCGTCAGGCCCGCACATGCCCCTAGAGAGGGTTGGTCTACAGCCTTTGAGGCAATGGCGCAGAATCTCGACGATGTCCTGGTGGATGAGCCCCGGCCGACGCGTTGGGACGACGAGGCATGGCAATGGTAGTCCGCCGCTTTGACGTCTTCCTCGTCTCCCTTGACCCTACCGTTGGACACGAAATCCAGAAGACTCGGCCGGCCACGGTCATCTCGCCGGATGAGATGAATGAACATCTGTCCACCTTCATGATCGCTCCGATGACCACCAAGGGACCACCCTACCCCACACGTGTCCCCTGCAGCTTCCAGCGAAAGCAGGGCCAGATCGTCCTCGATCAGATACGAACGGTCGACCGCGCCCGATTGGTGAAGAGGTTAGGACGGATAACTCCGTCCACCCAGCGTCAAGTCCTTGCCGTGTTGCAGGAGATGTTTGCGCAGTAGACGCTCTAGCCCCACGGGGCACCACGCGGCATGAAAACGGCGGAGCGGCGAGAGCCCTGCTTTCATGGTGCGGCAGGCGCGATCCATCTGGTGGTAGGGGCGGGTTCCGAACCCGCCCCGGCAATCGCCACGAGCATTACCGTGACCAGGCCACGACGACGACCGTGACCGCATTTTCGTAGCAGACGGGATTCCCGTCGCCGCCATCGCCTCCCGCCATCAACGGAGGCTGCAGGTTCATTGATGGACGCCCATACGATTTGCAGGCCGAAGAAGGTCCTAGGGCTCCTCTTCGAAGCGCGTCAAGGCCGTCTAAGCAGCCGTTCAACGTGATTCCGGCCCTTCGGGGACATGTCCGGTCGATCACGGTCGGCGCAAGTCAGTGACTGACGGCTGGGCGCCCAAATTCCCCCGTCTTTCTCTTGCCACGGGAGTGGATCTCCTTGTACAATGAAGCGTAATACGCTCAGGAGTTCGATGGGAGGGCGGTATGGATACCTCAACTGTGTCCACCAAGTTCCAGGTGGTCATTCCCCTTCGGGTCCGGCGCGCACTTGGCATCCGCCCCGGCCAGAAGGTGCAGATCATTCCCTATGAGGGGAGGATCGAACTCATTCCTCTCGAGCCCATCGAACGAACTCGAGGGTTCCTCAGAGGAATCGACACGGCCGTGGAGCGCGAGGACGATCGCACATGAACGTTGTCGATTCCTCTGGCTGGCTGGAGTACTTCGCCGATGGCCCTAACGCCCCGTTCTTTGCCTCTGCCGTCGAGAAGCCAGCAGAGTTGCTTGTCCCTACAATCAGCATTTACGAAGTGTTCAAGCGGATCCTCCAGCAGAAGGACGAGACTGACGCCCTGCGAGCCGTCGCAGCCATGCAACAGGCCACAGTGATCCCGCTAGATGAAGCGGCCGCCCTGAGCGCAGCTCGCCTCTCGCTGGAGGCCAAGCTGCCCATGGCTGACAGCATCATGCTCGCATGCGCCAGAGCGTCCGGCGCCGTTCTATGGACGCAAGACAAGGACTTCAAGGACATTGAAGGGGTACGGTACATCGACGTGCCATGAGTGACGTGAACCGAAATGAGCAGTGTTAGCCGCGAACACGAGGGGTAGAGTATGCGTGTTCTGGTCATTGGCGGAACCTCCTTCGTCGGCCCCCACGTTGTGAGGCGCCTCAGCGACATGGGGCACGAAGTAGCAGTCTTCCACCGTGGTCGAACCGAAGCGGATTTGCCCGCTGCCGTGAAGCATATTCACGGAGACAGGCGGGGACTCGCAGACTTCAAGGATGAGTTTCAACGGCTCAGGCCTGACGTGGTCCTGCACATGATTGCTGGTCAGGCGCAAGACGCCTGGGCCTTGATGCAGACCCTTCCAGGGATCGCCGGCCGGGTAGTGGTGATAAGCAGTCAAGATGTCTATCGCGCCTACAATCGGCTCCGCAATGAAGAGCCTGGCTTTCCCGACCCCGTCCCCCTCTCCGAAAGCGCGCCTTTACGGGAGAGACTCCATCCCTACCGTGACGAACCGTTCCCCGGCACTGAGTTGCCCGAGCGCCGACGCGATATCGACGACTACGACAAGATTCTGGTCGAGCGGCTCATCTTGAGTGAGCCCAGATTGCCGGCAACGGTGCTTCGCTTGCCGGCAGTGTATGGGCCAAACGATCCGCAACGCCGCCTTTTTGGATACCTGAAGCGCATGGATGACAAACGAGCCGCGATTCTGCTCGATGCGAGAGCCGCCCAGTGGCGTTGGACACGGGGTTACGTTGAGGATGTGGCTCATGCCATCGTGCTGGCGGTGACGAATGAGCGAAGTCAGGGAGAGGTCTACAATGTCGGTGAAATCGAAGGCCTGACCGAAATGGAATGGGTGAAACAGATCGGAGATGCAGCAGGGTGGAATGGTCGGGTGGTGGCGGTGCGCAAAGAGTTGTTGCCGTCCCATCTGAAGACCGACTACAACTGGGCCCATCATTTAGTGGCGGACACTGGCCGCATCAGGCGCGAGCTGGGTTACCGCGAGTGCGTTCCTCGAAACGAAGCCGTTCGGGCGACAGTGACCTGGGAGAGAGCCAATCCCCCTTCGGAAGTAGATGGGAGTCAATTCGATTATGCAGCGGAAGACGCTGCTCTGGCGGCATTAGTCGAACGTGGCGGCTAACCGGCACATGCACTGGAAGGCCGCCAGATGGACCCGCTGCAGAGCGTCCCACCGCCGCCCCTTGGCAGACTCGCTCCGGTCTGCTAAGATGTTGGAGGCACCACTAACCCTGATGCAGGCCCTTCATGCCGAAGTGGTGGAACTGGCAGACACGCGGTGTTCAGGGCGCCGTGGGCGTAACGCCCGTGTGGGTTCAAATCCCACCTTCGGCACCAATCATTCGCCGGTCGGGATGGCGGAACTGGCAGACGCGTACGTTTGAGGGGCGTATGGGGAAACCCGTGGGGGTTCAAGTCCCCCTCCCGACACCAGACCATGACGGGGTCCGCCGATAGGGCGGGCCCTATCGGTTTCCGCCCGCGCTGTCCAAAGAAAGTCCTTGCTTCCCTCCCCGAATTGCGGTAAACTAATCGGAACACCTCATCGCCTCCGCCCCTGCGGGAGGTGTTCCCGGAGACGCGCGTCGCGCGTGCTACGGGGCTTGCCATCTGGCGTTGGACCAGGTGGCCAGCCTAGGCGTGCGCTCCGGAGGGTAGCCGAGTGGGACGACGACTGGCAGCCGCCGCGTCCTGCCTGGTCGGTGCGTTGCTCGTGCTCCAAGTAGTGGTCGGCGCAGCAGTAGCTGCTTCCGGCCAGGTCAGAGTAGGTTTCACCATCGTCCCCTATCTCTCCACGCATATGGTGGCCCGGACCGGCCGGGTGGAAGTCGCCATCCGTTCCAGCACTCCCTGGGAGGTCACCATCGCTTGCGCTGAATCGGGCGTCCAGCGCCATCGATGGTCGGGTCCTCACGCGAACTCACCGCAGGGCTTGACGTTCCCGGTAGGGCGGATGGTAAGGGGGTGGGGTTCCACCGCCACCCCCCGGTGATCAGCCCTCCGCATCAAGCGGCCGGAGGGAGCAGACCGCCTCCGAAGAACAGCCAGGCGGCCAGCAGGGTCAGGAGGACGTTGGCGGCCTGGCCGACCACGTAGAGGGCTACCGGCCGTCCGCCCCGTACCGTTGTCGCGAGTTCGCGCAGGCGGGATTGAAGGCCGATCGACACGAAGGCCATGCAGAAGAGCCAGTCCCGCAAGCGGCCGGTTATCCGGAGGATTCCCCCCACCGCCTCATCGCCCATCCCCGGGATCAGGATGAACGAGAACACCGCCGAAGCAAACACGAAGCCCAGGATGAACTTGGGCAGCCGTCTCCAGATCTCCAGGTAAGTCGCCTGGCCGGAAGAGCCGTCGACACCGGTTGCCCACAGGGCGGCGAAGACGAAGGCCACGATGCCGATGAGCACGTTCTGGATCATCTTCACCAGTGAGGCCACTTCCAGCGCCTCGGGTCCGAGCATGGCGGCCGCGGCCACGACCGGTCCGGTGCTGTCCACCGTGCCGCCGATCAATGCTCCGCCCATGGCCGGACTGAGTCCTGCGGCCCGGATGGCCGCGGGCATCCCCAGCATCATCAGCACGGTCAGGACCAGCGTCAGCGACACGGTGAAGGAGACTTCTTCGCGGCGGGCCCGGGTTGCCGCGCCCGTGGCGATGGCGGCCGATATCCCGCACACCGAGGTCGCGGCGGCGATCGTGGCAACCAGCGACCGTGACTTTATCCGGAGCACCCGGGTGCCGAACAGGTACATGAAGGTGAGGACCACCGGGGTCACCAGCCAGGCCACGCCCAGACCCCGCACGCCCAGCACCAGGATCCGGCTGAACAGGATCTCGGCACCTAGCAAGACGAGCCCCGTCTTGATGAACAGTTCTTCCCGCAGGGCGGGGGCGAGCCAGCCGGGGACGCCCACCGTGTTGCTGAGCCCCAGGCCCAGCAAAAGCGCCCAGATGACGTAGTTGAGACCGTAGTGGGCTAGCGAGGTCTGACCGCCGATGACCTGGGCCAGGAGGGCTAACCCGAACACGACGGGGAAAGCCATGAGGTAGCGTCGGGCTTCTCCGCGGGATGCCCCCACGGCGACGGCCGTCACCAGGCCGATGCCGAGACCCAGACCCAGCAGTCCCGGCAGCAGGTCGAAGGGGAGGCTGGCCAGCGGGTTGGCCACCCACCGGTCCGGACGCGGGATCCGGGTGACGAGGCCGGTGGCGGCTATCACGATCAGCAGGACTCCCAGCCAGTTGGCCCACCAGTCCTCGAGGGCGAGCAGCGGCGCCAGAGCACGGGCGGCTCGGCGGTACCACCGATCACGGGAAACGGGTTCGGTCACGGGCTTTCATTCCCCCTCCCATGTTCTAAGAGCAGACGGTGGCAGCCTATGCGGGAGGGGAGGGAGGGGGAACCGCCGTCACCGGCGCGTCAAGCGTTTCAGCACCTGTGACAGCTCGCGAACTTCCTCGGGATCGAGGTGCTGCTCGGCCAATTCCTTGGCCAGTACAAGATAGGGCAGGCTGGTTTCTCGGGCGATGAAGGCTTGCAGGTCAGTGGGCAGAGGATCGAGGGCGGGTTGATCCCGGACCAGAAAATCGATGGATACCGCGAAGAAGTCGGCCAGCCGGGAGAGGGTATCGAGGTCTGGCGTCCGCCGTCCGCTCTCATACATGGCGATGGTGCTGGAGGCAAAACCGAAGGCTGCGGCGAGTTGGCGCTGAGTGAGCCCCCGCTGGCGGCGCAAATACTTGAGACGCTGGGTGAACCCCAAGGAAGTCCTCCCGGCTTCATGCTGAAACGATCCTATCATCGGGAGGGAGGGGCAGCCAGGATGCACACGAAGTGTAATGCCCTTCCGGACTTGGCGGTTGCACTATCACCCTACGTGAGCTAAACTGGGCAGGGGTGGCCGGGTGGGCTCGGTGATTCACCTGTCCGAACTCGTGCGGTGCCGGCACTGCCATCGCCTACGGCCCCGTACCGCCACGAACCACTCGTTTTGCCGCTCATGCTGGGGGCAGCTGAGTGCGCGGCTGGAGCGCCGCCTGGAAGCGGTCAAAGATGCATTCTCCAGTCGGCGGCCATGAACCACCTGGCGAGAGGGGCGGGTCGGGGTAGGGGCGGGTTCTGAACCCGCCCCTACAGCGGTTGGGGCCCCGGTCATGCCCATTACCGGGGCCCCGAGGGCGGCCACTGCCGTACCCACACGCCGGCGACGATCATCGTGGCCGTAACCACGCCGGCGAACGCATTTTCGTAACGGGAGGGGACCGGCGGATCAGCATCCGCCGGTCCCCTTGACTTAGAGGACTAGGGCCTCACTACCGTGATCGGGCCGGACGTCCAGGTGTCCCAGTGCGCGGGATTGTCGTCGTCACCGAGGGGACGCAGCGCCGACAACACCAGCACATAAGTGCCGGCCGGGACGGGCCGTCCCCGCCGGCCGGTGCCGTTCCATTCGAAGGCGAAGAACACGTCTGTCGCCGAATTCCGCCCGACATAGTCGAGGTCGAGCGCGCGGCCCCAGTTGCGGCCGGTGGCGGCGTCGCGTACCTCGATCCGCAGTTCCTGCGCCTGCCGGCCGAGGTTGTAGAGGATGTAGGCTCGCTCCCCGGCGGCGGGGTTGATGGTGAGGCTGCTCGCCCACCGGTAGACGGCACCGTCAAGACGGGCCAGCCACGGGAAGTGATGGGGAGCGCCGGTGTGCAGGGCAGGCCGTGCCTGGTAATCGCCCAGGAAACCGAGATAGGGCACGGACAAGGCTGGGCCACCGTCGTCCGGGGTGAACCGGATGTAACCGCCGAACAACCACTCGCCGGCGACCGCCGGCGGGGTGATGGTCACGGTCACGGTCCTCTCCTCGTCCGGGGCCAGCGTGATGGGCGCGGGGAGGGAGGCCGTGGCAAGATGCGTGAACAGATCGGGCACCGGTATGTGATGATTGGTCGTCAGGGTAGGCACATGGGATAGCGTGTAGGTGACGGCGGCCTCCCGCTCATTCTCCAGGGTGAGGGTGAAGGTGACCGGCCCGGATACCTCGCCCAGCGAGACCTTGGCCGGCTCGACTTCGGCTCCCGCCGTCAAGGCTCCCAGGACGTCGAGCATGCCCGCCCCTTGCCGGTGTACCGGCAGCAGGAAAGGCAGGTCAAGCCGCCACCGGCGGGGAGAAGCGGTGTTGAGCAAGGCCTCGCGCACCGCCTCGGGCCGCAGCCGCGGGTTGGCCTGCAGGAGGAGCGCGGCGGCTCCCGCCACGTGCGGCGCCGACATGCTGGTGCCGCTGGCCGACATGTACCTGCCCAGGGCCAGCGGCCAAGTCGAGTAGATGAACCCGCCGGGCGCGCCGAGGTCCGGCTTCAGATCCAGATCCGGGGCGGGACCCCAGGATGAGAAATCGGAGATGAGCCCGCCCGTGGGGACCGGGAGGGGGAGTATCTCAGCCGTCCAGGTCAGGCGGACGGGACCCGCGGCCAGCAGGGCCTTGATCCGGTCACCGTCGGCCTGGCTGATGCTGATGGTGGGCAGCCAGGCGCCTGGCAGGGTCAGCGTACCCCGAAACATGCCGGGCACGTTGTTGTACATGATGACATAGGCGGCGCCGCGTGTCCGGGCCATCATTTCCTTGTGCGCGAAAGTGGCACCGCCCCGGCGGATGAGCGCCACCCGTCCGGTGACGTCACGACCGGCATAGTCGGCCGCCGTATTGCCAAGTCCCACATGGACCACTTCCGGGCTGAGCCCGCTGGTCGGGACCGGGCCCGAGAAGGTCATCGGGGCATAGCCCACCGGGGTGCCATCCGGCAAGCGGAACACGGGGTGGATGGCATGGGTGTTGTCGAAACTGGCCACCGACAGCACCCGGCTGCCGAGCGAGGGTGAACCCCCGGCGAACAGGCCCTGGGGCCCGTTGTTGCCGTGGGAGGCGACGACGACGACGCCCCTGCGCACCAGGCGGTCGGCCGCCACGCTCGTCGGATGCTGCGGCCACTGGAAGGCGGCCCCCAGGCTCATGTTGACGACATCCGCCCCCTTGTCGTGGGCCATCTCCAGGGC
>DATIKW010000002.1:0-56794 GCA_035477115.1 Bacillota bacterium
CGATGCCGGGTTGTACAAGTGGCTTCAATGCGGCCACGCCTTCTCCGGCGTGGATACATCATCCAGGCATGCGCCGAACGTTGGGTAACTAGAGCTTCAATGCGGCCACGCCTTCTCCGGCGTGGATACGAAACTGCCCTACGGACCATGCGGCACCAATAGGAGCGCTTCAATGCGGCCACGCCTTCTCCGGCGTGGATACAGTGGGATATCCTTCGGATAGGCATCCACTAGTCGGCTTCAATGCGGCCACGCCTTCTCCGGCGTGGATACCTCCAGCGATAGCGCGCGGGCATGTACCGACGGTCAGCTTCAATGCGGCCACGCCTTCTCCGGCGTGGATACAAGCAAGCGATGCGGCGAACACGCAGGCAACACGTTAGCTTCAATGCGGCCACGCCTTCTCCGGCGTGGATACGTCTACGCCGGCCCCTACGAACGCATCCTGCTGGTGCTTCAATGCGGCCACGCCTTCTCCGGCGTGGATACCTCCGAACTTGAGCATCGACCGCATCGACAATGACGGGGCTTCAATGCGGCCACGCCTTCTCCGGCGTGGATACCGCCCAGTGTCCAGGAGCAGTTCGAGAACGCCCTGGCCGGCTTCAATGCGGCCACGCCTTCTCCGGCGTGGATACATGGCCTTGAACTACACGGCCATTCAAGCCCTGACCCGCTTCAATGCGGCCACGCCTTCTCCGGCGTGGATACGTAGTGGATAATCGAACGTCTGCCCCTTGCGCGACTTGCTTCAATGCGGCCACGCCTTCTCCGGCGTGGATAGCCACCGACGAGGGACGCCGCCGCTGCTTGGTGGCCGCTTCAATGCGGCCACGCCTTCTCCGGCGTGGATACCACCACTCATAGCTTACGCCTCCTTCTGCGAGACTTTGCTTCAATGCGGCCACGCCTTCTCCGGCGTGGATACTGAACCACGACAACCTCGGACTCGTCGAGGCGCAGTTGCTTCAATGCGGCCACGCCTTCTCCGGCGTGGATACTTGCCGTTCATCGGAACACCTCCAACCCTGCGCCCGGCTTCAATGCGGCCACGCCTTCTCCGGCGTGGATACCGCTCACGATTCCTGAAGAGGTGGCACAAGCACTGGACGGCTTCAATGCGGCCACGCCTTCTCCGGCGTGGATACCGCGCAGCAGCATCAACCCCCTACCATAGAACAGCCGCTTCAATGCGGCCACGCCTTCTCCGGCGTGGATACTAGAGGTAATTGGCAGCACCAGTGGCGAAGATATGCTTCAATGCGGCCACGCCTTCTCCGGCGTGGATACGCAGGCACTCAAAATCCCTGCGGGGCGCTGCTCTGCGGGATGGGTTTCGAGTGCCACCTCCGTAGGAGCGGCAAGGCAGCGGGATGTACTGCGCGGGTGTCCAGAATAGCAGGACTAGCCAGCATTGGAGCGATTCGAGCAGACCCTAGCATTTCGTCACCACCTCCCCGCTCGCCATCGCGGCCAACAACTAAATGATCACGGTGTGCCGTCCTACCACCGGCGTGATTTGGCCCATGAATTCGAATGTCGGCTTTGCCGTGGCATCCACCGCGCCTGTGTCCACAATCATCACGCGGTCCTCTTTGTGATTGATGATATCGCCCAGCTTGGCCTCCAACTGCACCTTGTTCCTAGGCGACAATTCGCAGTAGAACACGGAATACTGCAGACCGTCACCAAAACCCTGCAAACACTTGAAGACCCGGCGCAGCCGCTTGGCGTCGCGGATATCGTAGCAAACGAGATATCGTCTTCGCGCGATCAGGGTCACCTCGTTGCGAATGCTGGATAAGCCGGTATTTCTCCACTTATGGTCCTGGCGAGGAGTCTGGCTTGGACAATTATGATTCGCCGGTAACTGACTGAATAGCCGAAGATGGGGTGTGTGACCACTTGGTCCATCCGCCGTTCGTACGCCTTCAGCAACTTCTTGCGGCCCGTTTCGGTCAGCGCCACAGCACCGGCTCGTCGGATGAAGTCTCTGGCCTGAATCTCCATGCCATTGATCAGGCTCAGTACCGTCGAGTCCGCGATGAGCGGCCGGAATTCTTCAACGAGGTCCAAGGCCAATGCCGGCTTCCCATACTTGGGGGCGTGATAAAAACCCAGGTAAGGGTCGAACCCGACGGCAGTTACGGCAACCATGGCATCCTTGATCAGCAAGGCATACAAGAACGATAGCAGAGCATTCACCGGATCACGCGGCGGACGGCGATTGCGCCCGTGAAAGTCCCACCCCTCCACCAGGTCCCCTTTCAGCATTCCTGCGAAGTTAGAGAAGTAGACTTTGGCGGCCGCCCCCTCAAGCCCCAGTAGTGTCTCGACCGACGCGGCACGCTTCGCGCGGGCCCGGAGACGATTGAGTTCCCCCAGCGCAGAGCCGGGTTGCCCCTTGTGATTACGGCGCAGGAGAGTTCGGCAGTTGTGGATTTTGCCGGCGACGAGGGCCCTGGCGATTCGCAGTTGAGCATCTGGCTCGCCCGCTACCCGATATTGCCGAATGCGTAACTCCACGTTCTTGTGGAGCGCGCCTTGGGTCATGGCACTAAACCAGCCGCCATACGTGAAGTAGATCACGGGAATGCCCTGGGCGGTGAGATCCCGCACCGCTTGGGTGCTGACCTGTACGTTGCCGATCAAGCATAGCTGGGAGGTGTCCAGTAGTCGAATCTCCTGCAGTTTCTGTTGGTCCTTCTTGACGACCAGCACGTCGCCCCACTTGCCCACGAATGCACCCTGTTCTTGAACGTAGACTGGCAGTGCGTCCTCACTCTCGGGGATTAGTCGACGCAATGGCGTCACTACGCCCCGATTCCCACTGGCTCGCAATGCATTCACTTCGTCTGGCAGGCAGATTCCTACCAGGGAACATCGCGGACACTTCGGGCTGTCTACGAGGGGCGGTGGGATGGTACCGCTCTCCGCAGTCGTCCGCAGGTTGGACAGGAGTTCTCTTGTTTGGCAGATCAAGGTTTCGTCCATCGGGATTGTCACACGGCTACGGGACTCCACGTAGTAGAGCACGCCTTCATCGCATTCATACCCGTTCTCGCGCAGGATCAATGCCTGCGCGCACAGTTGCACTCGTTCGGGCTCCCACGCCCGGTCGGTAGTCTTGGGTACAGCGCCACGTTTGTAGTCAACCGGAGTCGCCTTCTGGCCGTCTATCTCAACGAGATCAATGCGGGCGATCAGCCCTTCCCCTTCCCCACTCAGCATCAGAGAGCGGGCATGGACGGGCTCTTCCGGGCAATGCTCGACCGGATCCGTATCTTCTCCTCCACTTTCACGGTTGACCCTGCGATGGCGCCATCGTCCCTGGATCGTGTCTTCACTATCCTCAAATTCCCCCTGCACCCACTCTAGATAGAAAAGCCTCGGGCAGTACGTGTACTCGTTGAGCATCCTTGCCGGGACAAGGTCGGGTGCGCCGCTGTCCCTGGGGGCGCTGCCCGTTTCGCCGTCACGTGTCAAAGCGGTCACCTCAGTCTCCTTTCATAATCTGCCTCCTGTGATAGTTATCGCCCAATGGTGATGGCATTTTTATACTTGCGCCGCAAAATGACCTAATCCGTAGTGGCAGGCGTACCCCAGAGCAAGCGGGTACTGGCTGACGGGTTGCTCGCACTCGAGTTCCAGTCCGAAGGCGAAATCGGATGAATTGCCGGCGCCTCGAGTGCGGCGCCTCAGAAAAGCTGTCCACGGGATCTGTCTCCCATTGGCCAACTGCAAGTGAGCCACTCGCTTGATCCTGATGATCCTTGGCAGCGTGCCGTTCTCGGATCGGCGGCGTTCCCAGTCGCGCAGGACCTGGTCTTCGGGCCCGTCGATCTGCCTGCCTGCCTCGTTCAGTTTCGGTCTCCCGTCGCGATGCTGTTTCGGGTACCGGACTAGCACGAAGGGCGTACATGATCGCCACATCCTAGCCGGACCGAACATCCGCGGGCAGGCTCCCAGTTCGGCAGCCGAAAGAAAGCCTTCAAAGGAGAGGTGAATCCTTCCGCCGACGCCCCCTGGTCCATGGCGTCCAGAGTTGCCATCGGCCCACCACAGCGATTTGAGGTTTGATAGGGCAGACTGCTCCTGACAGCCCAAGCCAGCAAGGGCATAGACCGTGAGGTGGTCCAAGAATCCATCGCCATCTTCATCGGCCGGGAAGTAAAACGCGTGGCGATGCCCCTGAAGCCTCTCCACAGCCCCCCTGCCCGAGAGCACGGGCGACACCAATCCCCCGTAGGCGAGTCCATACTGCGCCATGGCAGACAGACGGGCCATTTCGCCTACGATGAGGGTGTCCAAGACGGTAAGCGCGGTTCGGGAGTCCATCTTGAAGCGACCGGCCACAATCGAACCACCGGGAGTTGGTGCTTCGAGCATGATCATTGGAGTGGCACCTCCCCATCAGCACCCGCGCCGCAACCGAAGAGTATAGCGCACCCGCACGGATCGTTAGAGGACTGGCGACTGTTTTCGAACAGGGACTCGCCCCATCCCTACGTTTGCGTGAGCACCATAACGCCCCGTGTTCCTAGAACCTGCCGTGCGGGCGTGAAGTTGACCTTCGTGTTAGCTCCCGAGCCGACCGTGATGCGCTGCGCACGATAGACGGCCACTATACCCCGTCCACCAAGTGCCCTCCCATCCGGATTCTGGTCGGTGACCTCCCTCAGTTGTACCAGGGTGCGCACCATATCCAGGGTGGCCGGGAACTCCCATATCGGCCAGGAGAACTGGTCTTTCTGATAACTCCAGCCTGCAGCAGCCAAGCCGCCTCGCGCCGGCACCGTTGAGAAAAGACCCAGTCCCCGGTAAGCAAGCACGTTGCCCATCCAAACGGTACGCGCCCCCTCATCAGATGGATCCTGAGCCAGCAACGCGTAGCGACGGTCTTCGAACGGGTCCCAACGCAGGGATAGTCCTTCGTCGCGATAGGTCCATGGCTGGAACAGAACCTCTCGGACACGTTTTGTAGTGACTTCCGCCAGCAACTGACGGACGTCCCCCAGAAAGTTCTGGTGCCCGGAGCCGCGGGTAAACTGGAACGGCGTCGGTTCTAGCATCTGCTTGTCAACACATGCATCGTTGCCTAACGCTACGAGCAGGTCAAGTTCATCGCGATTGAAGTGATCACCCGCATAGAGAAGTCGTTCTGCTAACCGTCGATAATCGTCGCGGGTGCCGTCATTGATACGGTTGCCCAACGCTAGTTCGGCGCGGGGTACCGCATCCTGCAAAGCTTGGATATATGCTTGCCTCTTTGATCGTTCTTGCTCTTCTGCGGGCCGGACCTCGCGATCCCAGATCTCGGCTCGCTCAGCGCGGCTCAACCGTTGCCCCTTGATGTCAGCCCGCTTCTTTTTCAGGTAATCTTTGGCGGACCGCCATGTCCTCCCCGCCGCATCCCGGCTTGCCTCGGCGTCCGGTGAAACCTTGCGACCCCGGACTGCCTCAGCTATTACTCCGGCTACCCCGTCTTCATCGAAGCTGGAAACATCCTCGAGGACAGGAATCCATGTATGGCGCTTGGCCCAGCGAACACGGACGCCGCAATTGGCAGCCTGCTCCAAAGCTACAAGCGTTCCCAGGGTTGCGAGAAAACCAAGCGGACTAGCGCCATCCAATCCCGATAGCTCGAAGGAACGCTTGTTCATGGCCCTTCCTCCAATTCCTCCGGTCTCTGGATGGTGAAGCTACTCCCATACCAGTCGGCTAGGCGCATGATCGCCTCCAGATACGCCAAGCCCCACCACCCATAGCGCCGGTTGAGTCGCCAGAAGCGGTCGGTCAAGCCGGAGTCCACCCGATGCGCGGGGACGCTGGCCGCACGTGTCGCTCGGTCGAATACGATGGGCACACCGGCCAAGCGACCGCTGACGGCCACCGGATCCGAGTCGAGGCACACTGGCGCCAGAGCGCGCGCGTGCCCATGATGACTTGCGATGAGGTGAAGGACCAAGTCAGCATGGTAACTGCCTTGGGGGAGACCCGCAAACCGTTGTGCGAGTTCTGCCGAGAGCATCTCGTGCCGGTAGTTGGGCGGCAACCCACTCGCCAGGCGGATTTTATGGCGAAGTGGCGGAGAAGCCGGGAATGAAGCTGACTTGGCAAGCGGAGCGGTCGCTTCGGCGGCAGCGAGTTCATCGCCTTGATGTAGCATCAGCTGGAATCGGTCATCCAGCTTCCCCGCGTCGTGCCATTCGGCCGCCTGCTGAATGACATCGTGAAAGTCCGCGGGCAGACAGCGTGGAGCAAGCTTGGCAGCGACATCCTTCACGGAATCGGCGTGTTCGCTCAGCGCAACCTCACGGTCGCTGGCCGAGGTCAGATCGTCATCATCGGCGAATAGATCAACTTCGGGCGCAGCGTGGCTGGCGGTTGACTTACGGCCAAAGAGGATTACTCCGCCAGCTGGATGAGCCGTCATACGGCCATTGCGAGCTGCGCGGAGCAGCTCGAGCCACCACGCAGGGGGGGCTGCTGGGGACTCTCCGCAATCGGGCTCATAGGCAAGTACGGCGTCTATGGCATCCTCCAGTTCTTGACGTTTCAAAGTAGGCGTCTCGGCCAACCCCAAACACTCCTTGAGGGGTAAACAGCCCAACCATGCTCCGAGCACCGCCCGATTGAGACGCACGGCGGGGGGTTGTGCTGCCATATTGCGAGCTGGCTCCCACAGATCAAGTGCATCCACCCCCAGGAAGGAAACCCTGGTGGCATGACCGAGCCCAGCAACGCCGTACGACGAGGGCACAACGACCACATCGCCAGGTGCGAGTTGCTCAGTTTTCCTCACTACTACCGACCGGTCGCGCCCACGCCAAACGAGGCAGGGCCTGATGTGGTCACGTTCGACTGGCTGTTCCTCGCCCGTCCCCTCTACCTCGGCGGAGTCATCGACACGCGGTTCACCGGTGAGCCAGGCCTTCAGCCGCCATAGCGGCACCTGAAGCATCTCACCGCTAACCGGAGGGCATAGTCCCACGATTTCCGCCCAACTCCTGCTTGCGTCTTGGTGGAGGTCGCTGCGCCAGACCACCGAGGCTTCCGGCGCACCAGGCCTCCCGTGCAAGTAAAGGGCTATATCCGGCTGGGGATAGGCTGGCGGTGCGGTCTGGCATAGCAGATCCAGGTGTGCGGGCAACAGGCTGGGGGCACTCTCTGTTGGCTTCAGCAGATGAGAGAGCTGTTCAGCCTCCGGCAGCTTGGCTTCTAAGGCCTCGATACCGAATTCCATGACCAGCCGGCCATCTGTTCCCGGGTCCGCTTGCTCCCGGAGCCACTTCCAGGTGTCGGCCAGCGCCGATCCGTAGACCGGATCTGGCTCGTCGGACTCGATGTCGCCGTTCCTGACGACAATAGCCGCTGGAGCAGGTTCTGTCGAACCGACACGAGCGAGCCTCCCGAATCTTTGGCGGATAGCGTCGAGGCTGGCGCACTCGGTCACCAAAGCCTCGAAGCTGAAATCGGCGCCGACTTCAAGGCACTGAGTAGCCACGACCACGACCGGCCGCTCAAGTACTTGCGGTTCTCTCGCCTGCAGGTAGGGAGTGAACCGCTGGACGAGATCGTCACGTTCAAACGGGCGGATGCGACTCGTGAGGAGCACCACGTCCGCACGGTCCTTCAGAATCTCCTGAAGACGATCAGCAACTCTGTCCGCGGTCGCTACGCGGTTCACCATCACGGCCACGCGTTGCTTGCCCATATCCAGATACTTCGCGGCACGCCTGGCCGCTTCCGCGACTAGAGGATCTCCTCCCGCGGGCCCATCGCCAGCATCAGCCTGTCTCCCACGCACCTCCACGAGTTCAGCCAGTTTCGAGGTGTGAAGCCTGCGGTGCAGCTCTGAATGGTCTAAGGCACGTTTCCGCTCCACCCCTGGGAATACGGCGTTGCCGGAGATGTCGGTAGGTGGCGTCGCCGACATGAGCACAAAGGCGAAAGGAGTGATGAGCGGCGTCTCCGCCCATTGCGGCCCGCGCAAGCGCTCCACGGCGCGCAGCGTCTGGAGTAACGGCACAGCGCAATGCGCTTCATCAAGGATGATGAGGCTGTCGTTGGCCGCAAGCCCTGCGAAGATCGGTGCGGCGAGCGGGCTATGCCCGTAGCCGCGGAACAGCAGGCGCGAACCGAGCTGATCGACCGTGGACGTGATGACCGCAGGTTGGGACGGGATGCGTGCCCAACCGTTGTCCTGGAGGATACCGCCGCGGAGCCGGGCTACCGCGAGGGGTCGATCGGTGCCGCTAAGTTCCCGTAACCGATCGGCGATGTCTTTCAGGGGACCAGTGCGGGCTTCGGCAAGTTTCGCAGCAATGGCTTGAGCCCGAATGAAGGCTTCGTCCACTACGATGCGCCGGTCTACGACGAACCAGATGCGGCGGGGCGCGGTACGGTCTTTGAAGGTGTGTGCTGCCTGAACTGCGAGGGCGTAAATGGCAATGTCAATGCAGGCTGTCTTACCTGAGGCGGTAGGCAGGTCGAGGGCTTGCGGCCAAGTACCCTGGGCAACCCGGTCAGCAAGCATCGCTTGCCACGGAAAAGGGGTGTGATTCCATAGCGACTCAAAGAATGCACCAAAACCCATATCAACACCTCCGGCTCGGGTACTAAGTCACTTCCCTAACGATGCATGCCACGGGCGATAGTCTTCTTTCGCATCGGCCGCTGTCAGAAGTCAATCGCCGGCTTGCAGCCTGCACCTGATCTCTTGAAGGAATTTCTCACATAGTCGATCCGTTGTACACACGCGCAATTCATGCAGTGCTCCCTGAATCAGGGGTTGAGCGAGGAATCGACCATCGGTCGACCAAAGTCCCATCTGTTCCATGGTCCTTCGTGCTTCAGCCATTAGCTCCGGCGTAGGCTCGTTGTGCGCTATATCGTTGCGCAGGTAGCGTACTTGCGAGATGGCTTCGCAGAGCTTGCGAAGCCCCTCCAGCTTGTGGTAGTTCGCAAACAGCTTTGCGCACTCGATCCTGTCGAAGACCTCGTAGTACTCGGCGGAATCTCTCGCCTCTTTGAATGGACGGCACGCGTTATCCGTTGCTCCTGGGGACCTCACCAGGTCTGGAGGCGCGGGCTTTCGAACCTGGTACCACCGCTTCTCCTCGGGATGTCGGTCCCCGACGTACTGCCCGTAGTGTTCCCACAGCACACACTCAAAGAACGCGTATGTTCCGTGTGCCGCTCTGGGGATGTCATTCGCACGCAAAGCCAGGTCTACCCTGAGCGCGGCGCGTGCGGCCATACTTTGGTGTCCGAGTGCGTCGATATCGCACTCCTCAGGAAGCGGGAGTGATGCGGCGAAGCAATACGCCCATTCCATGACGCGTGTCCATCGTCTCTCAAACTGATCGGCGTGGAGGTGGCGGACCGCCCCCCATGCGGCGATGAGGTTTCCTTGCTCAACCAGGTCGATGGCATAGCGCCGCGCTTGATAGGATGTGAGGGGGTCAGGAACGCGCTGGCGTTCGACTGCGCGATCTCTCGAAGGTGGTATGGCTCTGGCACCGTCAGAGATCTCCAGCGAGCGCACCTGAACTCGCATACCCGCAGCATAGAGGCGCACCACCTCTTCCACCAGGTTGTTGACAGCGGGGAATCCACCACTTGTTGCGACCACGATCTGCTCAGGGGCTGCCTGGGCAATCGACTCGGCCACCGCGGTATCAATGCGTCTGACCACTTCCCGTCGAATCAGCGAGTCGCGTGGGTCCTTCCCGTCTTCTAGCCGCTCTTCGCCTTTCAGGAAGGAGACTCGCCGGAGTCCTGACCCGGGCAGGGACGTACGTTCCATGATTCGGCGCATGAGGATGGGGCCTGCCGCGCGAGGCTCTCCTTTCCCGATCGCGGACTCACGCTCAGTGTCTAACACAAGCACATGAGTAAGTGTCATCCCATGTTCGCATAGGTAAGCCAAGGCGGCGTCCAGTTTTGGGGTGCAGATAGCGAACCGACTTGCGGGTAGCTTCGATAGCTCCCGCCGACTCTTGCGAACAGGAGCGTCCACAAGGTGCCACCGGTCGCTGCGCTCGTCCAAGTCGCGATGAAGGTCCGCGCACCTATCCCTTCGGAACTCCACGCGGACACGAGGTGAGGCCAATTGGACGTCCGCCCGCCCAACCGTAATGATGAGAAGCGTGTTCATGGAGTTTCCCTCGGGTTCGTGGCGTAGCGCCGTGAGCGCGTGTGTCTGGAACGCAAGTCCGCGTGGAAAGTGTAGATCTGACCGTCTTTTCTAGGATAGTCGGCAGCATCGGGATGCTTGCAGCGGTGGATATCCAACCATTTCGAAAGCGACGACGACTTCTTGAAGTGATTACGGAACCAGGCTATCAGGTCGATCACGAGTTCGAGCTTCGGAGCTTGCTCCGACCATTCCAGCAGGTGCATCTCTTTGGCGACGATTCGTACACTCCCCCAGCCCAGGGGACGCGCGTAGCCTAATTTGGAACAATAACCGGCTGAGTGTGCCCCGCCCACCTCGGCAGCAAACTGGTCGGGACAGAAGGCCACCAGGACAGCAGCTACCTCGTCGGCATCCAGATCGCGGAAGCGAACCGTGAAGCGAAAACGGCGGCCGGGCTTTGATGCATCAAAAGCAAGCGTACTCCGGTCATTCAGGCGGTTTGCCTCTGATTCATCCTTCCATGGTTCCCCGGTGTACGCATCGGCGCGGTCAAGGTAGAACTTCCGACCTGCGAGCTTCCCGGGCTGGTCATAGCCGGCGGCATCTCCGTAAGTGACGAGTGTGGCTTGATCACTGGGGCGTTGCCCTGGGTACGGTTGTTGCAAGTAAAACTCCACTGCGCTGGGCCGGGGCATACCAAGTTCTTTTAGGAAAACAGGCGGGAGGAACCGTTCCTGCTCCGGCGCGCCCACCGCCACGTCCTCCAACGCTGCATTCACCGAGATGCGGCCCATGAGTTGTTCGTAGTCACCCGTGCCGATGCCCCGACTTCCTTCGCTGTCCCCGCTGTATCCGAATAGCCGGCGTACGGGAGACAGCGCTGAGGGGCGGTCCCCATTGCGTTTTCGTTCCTCGTCGAGGGAGAACAGGCCCGGTCTTTCATCCTTCCCGCCCTTCCGGAGCACACTATCCTGGTATGCCCACCGGTAGTAGTAGTGCCAGCCGAATGAAACGACCTTCTTCTCACCGGTATCCCACTCCACCCAGATGAGGTCGCCGGGTTGGAAGACCTTTCGTTCGGCGGCATCGAGCATACGCCTTTCTGCTTGCTCTCCATTGACGGAGCCAGGCACGTCGGGGTGGCGCTTGCTGAAATGGCCGTGCTTGGTATCTGCCAAATGACGAATCGTATTCCGGTAGCCTTCCTGAACCTCAGGCGAGACCGGTACCCGTGTAACCAGTGTCGACGGGTCGGCGTGCAAGCTGCTACGTAACCTACGCTTGGAGTTGAGTTTATCCCCCGCGCCAAGACCGCCTCGATACGGTGCTCCCTCCGGTGCGTCGAATCGGTATCGGGGAGGATCTAGTCTGTGGTCTCTGTCAAACCTGAGGTCATCAGGCAGTAGGTCCAGACGCACTGGCACGCGTACCTTCCTCAGAGGGTCATCTGGGTCAAGGGGCTGAAGTTCAACGCCTTCCTCCGGTATGCGCGCAATCCGGGGTATGAGCCGCCGGTTCAATATCTCATTGGGGTACAGACTGTTGGGCCGGTATGAGTAGTTGCGCTCCTCTACGCGTTCCATCGGAGCCCCCAGCAGCGCGCCCAACTCGTGACGAAGCATCCCTTTTAGCGAATCGCCGGGGATAATGACCGGTCGTTCATCCCAGGGAACTCGGAGAGGACAGATGACCGACTTGGACTTGATGGTGAGCCCCGCGACAGTGATCTCCACGACGGAAGCCTGCTTGCCCTTCATGTACTCCTCGCGTAGCTTCGTCACCCTGGACTGCCGCTGAGGGTTCTCAGAATCGGGGTGAACCTGCTCCGCAGCTCGTTTGACAAACCGTTGAGCATCCGGGTCTTGCACAGACGTGTGGATGACCGCCCATGCTTCCGCCGAGTCACCGATCGCTCTGCGTTCCCACCCCACCAGCAGGGGTGTAAGGTTCTCTATCTCGAACCGAATCTCGCCGCAGAGCCGGCCTTCGCTACACGTGCCATCGTGCCACACGGGTTCGGCGGTGGAGAAGGTCTCAGGTAGCGCCACGAACGCGTACGGCTTACTGCGGATGGGGTCGGCTTCTCCTTGTTGCGGCCGGTTAGGCTGCTGGGTGCCCCCACCTCGCAAGGCCCGCCCCTGTGTCACGGGGACTCGCTGAGCCGGTTTGGATACTGCTGTATCACCTCCGGAAATTTCCTCGAGTCCCGCCGCTGCAAGCTTCCCGCGCACTTCTTGGAGGTGTTCAATCTTGACCGCGCGGATCACGAATTCGACCCTGCCACCCACATCGATTACATCAACGTGAGGCACAAGCTGCCCCTTGACTTTATTGGCGTCGCGAGGCTTGCCGTCCTGTACTCTTATGCGCATGCGATGACGTTTGTCGATGGACATTATCGTATCTCCCATTCTTGGAGGGTGAACCCGATAGGCTCGTGTCCGTCATGCCATTCCCGGACACTAACCTTGTCGGGATGAAGTGGACTTGCGAAGGCGAAGCGCGTGCTATCGCCGTGCAACCGGGCCCGCGTTCTCACGGCTGCCGCCTGTAGCGCACCCGGCGTATCCGGGGGCACCTCCTTGATCAGCACCCATCGGACGCCGGACACCGTGTGTGCCGCGCGCCAACTGCCTTCCGCGGCGAAGAACACGACCTCATCAACCCGAAGCGCGCTCCCGCTCGGCCACAGCCGCCCGAACGTCGCCGGAGCTACCGTGAGGGATAGGTCGATGCTCGGCTCGCACCACCATGCGATAAGTTGGTCGCCTAACGCGGCCCGAGCAGCGTCGACGGCTCTCCCAAGTGTGAGACGTGCTCCATCAAGGTTTCCGCTGTTCACGCTCACCCAGGTTTCTTGCACGTCCCTATCACCATAGTCGGGCCCGACGGAGGGGGATTCGTGACGACGGCCAGCAGGCGGCGACGCAGCTTGTCGTTCGGGAGATGGTGCCCAACTGCGGGCCTTGACCACGTCGTGGTTCTGCCATCCTGTCGAGGTCCAACGACCCCAGCCTGCTCCCCTCGTTTTGTGACCGCCGACGGGCAGATGACTCAGCGCGCCAAGAGCAACGATGCGGTCGATCTCAGTCGTCAATGGTGATACCGTCGCCTCGTCCGGACCTTCGACGACGATTCGGACCGGGAACTTCCCACGCAGGAGCCGTATGGCGTTACGTTTCGCGCTACCATATGAGCCAGCCGAGAACTCGTCTTCGGCATGCATATGGAGTCGCGCCGCGGCCCACCCTTGGGTGGCGTACGCATCTCGGATCAGCACTCGGCTGCTACGTTCAACCGTGCCGAAGATCGCGCCTGCGGGATCATTTTCGCCGACCGTGCCCGCTTCGAGGTGTGGGTCTTTCACGTGCCGTCCACTTGCGCGGGCGCCGCGAGACAGCGTGTGGCGCATCGGACCGCGAACGCTTGAACCCGGTAGGACCGGTCGACCTTCATCCATCAGTAGGGTGCGGTCGGTGTCAAGGCGGACCGGGCCGCGGTCGCCCGGTCGAGTCCAGGATGGTCTGGGCCAGTGCCCCGCACCCGTAGGCTGCACTGACTGGTCTGCAGCATGGCAACCAACGGAAAGCATGTCCAATCCCCACGCGGGGCCCTTTGCATCGGGCCGGTATTCGCCGAAATCGACTTCGCTGTCGAGGATGCGAAAGCACCAGGAACGCGTGGGCCCCACCGTCGGGATTGCCTTGAGCGGTCCTGGCAACTCCTTAGGATCTTGATTCGACCTGAGCCAGCGGTCATATGCCGTCGTATCAAGCCGCCACGCCTGTAGTTTCTCGACGTGACACCACCCAAGCCCTCGCGAAATATCGCCGCCGATCCAGCATCGTTCGCGCATCCAGTGCTCCGCCAGCACATAGCCTAGAATTCCTTCTGCCTCCACAGCCTCCGCGCCCGCATAAAGCCAATCAAGTCGCATTACCAGCGGCCAGCGGGTTCCGGCCGGCACGACCTCCCGGTCGTATAGGACACCGTGGGCACGCGCGGAGGTTTTCTGGCATATGCCCACACCAGCCCTCAACACAGGGGGCAGAATGCCGCCGTCTTCAGGCCTAGTGTTCAGGAACTCCCAAGCCGAGCGCCGGAACCCAGCGTTCCGACCCGCATCTTCGGAAACGCTCCGCGGGATCGGATCGAAGAACCGCCGCGCCATCGCCACGGCCGCACCCTTGAGCCCACGCCCCGAGATGGTCGGCACTCCATCAGCCACTGTAAACGGACGGTCGGAGCTACTTCCCCTGTCCAGTCCCGACACGGAAATGGCTGTATCCTGCACCAAAATGGCAGTAAATAACGTCAGACGTGTCATTGTGACCTCCTGCGCATCTCAGCACGGAGCCAGCGTACGAACATCCGCGCATGGGTAACCCGGTCGTCCCGCGTGGGCAGGTTCTCTAGCTTGGCAAGAATTGCTTGCGCATCAGCATCCCGCCACGCGGCCTTCCCCGCCGTTTCCGGCCCCTTGCGAGAGGAGACAGCATCTGGTGCGGCCCGGTCGAGGTCTGTCACGAGGTCTTGCCACTGGGATAGGCTGGGAAGCTGGCCTTCGGCTCTTTCGGCATTAGCGAGCCGCCCATGGAACTTCAACCAACAACGCGTGGTGACCGCTACAATCTCCTCCGGGTCGCCCGGTACCTGTCCACCTGCCAATGCCTGAGCCGCGGGTACCGGGTGAGCCCCAGATGTCCCCGGCAGTGTCTCGTCAAGGCGAAAACGCCCAAAGCCCTCGTGGGTACGTTCGCCTAGCCACCGACCGTCGGCCGCGGCTTGCATAAGATGCGATATCCCCTGTCCTTCCACGCGGAACACCGAGCCGCGCCGGACCGCAACCGCAGGGAGCCTCCAAAGGCGCGATGTTCCATTGAAGCCGTCAACCGGTGAGGCGTCCTGAGCCACGACCGTCACCTTGAGGTCGGGCGGCCAGCCCAAATGCCGCTGGAATGCCTCTGCGTCCAAGGCTGTGAGCCAACGCAGGTGGCTGTCTCGAACAAGCAGATCAGACGTCAAAATCAGATATGCTTGTCTTGATGCGTGGGTAGGTTTGGGCGTACCTGCCCACTCGCTGCGGGCGACCTCCATCGGTGCGCCACCTCGTCCAACACGTAGCCACCTTATTCCTTCAAGCAACGGCTGCACAGCGCGAGACAAACTCGCCATGTCCTTTGGTGAGCCCCGTAACTCGCACAGGAACATGGTTCTCTCGGCGATCTGCTCTATGGCAAAAAGCGCTGGCTCAGCTTCATCGGGACCCCCGGGCTTCCCACTTCGAAGACGTACGCGCATGGAAGGACGATAGGTCTCCCATGGCGAGTCCGAACATAGGCGGCATACGAACAGGTCTGGCTCAGGCCGTTTGAGACCCCCTACCTCATCCTTCATGCCAGCAGCTCCGGCATCCAACCGGCGTATGGAACCCGCAGGTAGCGACCACCAAGGCAGGGAGCCACCTGTGCCGCCGGGTTTCTCGCTGCGCAGCGACAGCGGCGCCGGAAGGACTTCTGCATCCGCAAGTCGCATGGGTTCCGCGGGCACCGGAAGTGCATCGGTCACGGACACGCAAGCACCTACTAATAGCTCCGCCGCATCACGGCGCCCTTCGGTCACCAACCAGTTGGCCAGCGCGCCGAAGACCGTTCGTCCAGGGATGAAAGGGAAGCTCGGGATGATGTTTCCTGGCATCGCCGTGGCCGTCAGGCACATTGGGTCCAGGTTGCGTAGCAGTAGGAGGAGCCTATCAGTAGGTTCGGCGATTCTCCGACAAGCTGGGCTGGCCTTCTGAAGGGCTAGTCGCACGCGGCCGGCACCGGTCGCACGACCATGACCGACTGCCTCCAAAGCTTGCATGAGGCGTTCAAGGTCAGTGACGTCGAGTGCGGGAACTTCTGCCCATGCCTCGAACCGAGTGCCCCGAGGCACGTATTCCATGGCGCGCAGCGTGTCGTCTTTCGGAGCACGGTTTTCGAACGAGACCCGCGCCGACGAACGCCAGATCCGGCTGGGCAGGACTTCCGTGGCATAAAGCGATGTGAAGATCATCCGCTGGCGTTGACCACCACGTCGACCAAACAAGGCTTCGGCCTTAGCGGCCCCATCAAGACGGTGCGCGGTGTCGCGAAGCAATCCCTCGATGTGTGTGGCCCAGATGACAGGTCGCCCGTCGCGGTCTCTCGTGACCAGCGCGTCAAGCCCTGCGCCGCCGGAGCCCGACCCGAGATGCGCATCTTCGGTCAGTTCTGCGGTCAGTCTGAGGCGGACCCAGGCAGTGTTACCTCGAGTGGAGTCCGGGTGGCTTTGAACAAGCTCCGCGTGACTCCCAACAGAGTCGTTGCGCGGCATTCCGTAGCCCCTTCGAGTGCTGGTCATAGGCACCCTCTAACCTCTCTCTTCCTTAAAACACGATGTTATCTTCAGCCAGTTCGGACCGTGGAGCGGTGTGACCGAGGCGGTAGATTTCAAAGACATCAACCAAGTCGAGCACTGAAGTGAGGAAAGAGCCTTCACGGTCGCCTGGCGTCCATATCTCAGAAATGCCTACTGCTTTCAGGCCTTCGCAGGCCTTTAGAGAGAGTTCTTGAAATGCCAGTTCCGAGAGTGCCTTGCCTCGCGGCAACTGGTCGACCAGGTGTCGCAACTGAGAACGGGGCGCGTTTTTCAGCCCGCCAGCAGCCTGCACGAGACCCTGAAGGCTGTCCAGACCATCGCCTAAAACGCGCATCGGCCTGCGGGATAGAACACAGGCAGCCCCCTCTGAGCCACGCAGCCAGTCCCGCGTCCGGACTTCTTCCAAGTCGGCCACCCACGTTGTCGTGTATACCGCCCAGTCCACGACGGAACCCCACTGCTCGTGGGAGGACCCCCGAAACCGACGCTTTGCAGAGCTGACCAGACTTTCCGCAACCTCGTGAAGCCGGTGAATGGGGATTGTAGGCTTGGCGAAGACAACGCCCACGCCCATGGTCAGGCGGAAGCCATCGCAGCTTTGCTGGAGTTCGTCCAACGCCTTGCACAGCTCTACAACGAAACGCATGGCCGCGTCTGCGCGGGATATCAAGAGGACATCGTCACCGCCTAGCATGAGCAGCATCAAGGGTGCCGTACCGGTCCCTGGACAAGACCTCTCGATAGCCGTGCGGAGTGCCCGACGAAGTAGAACTCGGTTCTGGTGAAAAAACGCCACTCTCGGTAGTTCTTCAAGGTCGGCAGCTCGTCCACCCACCCCGTTGCCGTCAGCGCAAATGACGGCAAGATACCCGTTACCGACGAGGTCCGCGAATGTAGAAGGTCGCCGCAGGCATGCAAGCTTCGTGCGAGCGGCAAGGAGGCTGGCAAGGTCCGTAGCACACTGGGTCTCGGCACGTAGTGCCGCTTCATGCCGCTTCCCCACGTGAGGAGCAACGTTCGCATGCTCGGCGCCCTGCCGCACTGAGATGGAAGCAAGTCCTCGCCCCGTCCACTCGCACCGAGCGAAAACAGGCAGTTCTGTGGAGAGCGCGGTAGACGCCTGACTGCGGCCTACCTTGTCAACGCTGACGCGAAAGGGAAGCCCGGGCAGCTCGGTTCGCAGCAAAGCTGAAGCGGCGTCTGCAAACGCCTCCGCTCCACTTTCGAACACGGCTTCGAAGTGTCCTCCGTCACGTGAGAGAATCCCTGTTTCAGCATCTGTAGCTGGGTTGTCATACTCGTTCAGCGGATCATTCGGGTCGGCAGCCGGGGAGCTCCCAGCCAGCGGCGTCAGGACCCACCTGCCGGTTTCCCGCGCAAGCTCGGGAAGCTTGACCCGGAGGACTTCCCCAAGCAATGTGTTAGCCCCGACCATGGCCCGTAGTCTTGGAACGGTGAAAATCCATGCCTGAAGTCGCCTGAGTTCGATATGCACCCTACTGCTCATCGCTCGCTCATCCTCTAGGTTGGGTTACTGGGTGCTGCCACGACGCCCAGCGGCCTTGCTACCCCATATCCTCGATATCTTCCCGCCCCGATCAGGATCGGCCCGTGGACTGGCTGGTCGAATACCAGGATCGTATGGGCGTGTCGCCGCTCGCTGCCGTCCTTGCGCTGAACCCGCGGGAACGCATAGGCGGGCGGCACCCCCCGATGTGCCGACACCGGGGTCACGATCACTTCGCTGGGCCGTGGGAGCCCTATTGCCGCGCACCCCGTCGCGAACATCTCTGCTACCTGCCGCTGGTACTCCCCGCGATCTGTGGATTTTGGATGACGGTCAAAAACGATCGGCGTCACGGTAGACCAGTGTGTCGCACCATCCGGGTAGGAGGTCCACGTCTCAGTTCGCAAGTTAACCGCCGGCCGCTCGCTGGTGTCCCGCTCCAGGCGCCACACGCCCAGGCGGCCCAACCGGAGTTCGTTCACGCGGCCCAGTACCCGGAGCACCTGGCGACGCTCTTCCAGGCCAAGCGCCAAGGGCAGGGCGACCGCGATGCCCAGCAGATGGCCATCAGCATACGGCTGACCCGCGAAGGCGAGGGGAACAAACGCCAGGTGAGGGCCTGCAAATAGACAGCCGTCGCGACTGCGGCCGCTGACGATCTCTCGCACGCGTTCGAGCATATCGCTAGACTGGCTCACCAGGGCTTCACGCCAGTGCTGCGTCAGCGCGGTCACGCACAGGAGATCGAGTTCGCGATAGGGTGCGTCATACGGTTCCAGAGTAAAGGTGATCAAGTGCGGACTGAAGGCCGTGCCGGCGACTCGGAACCTCTGTTCCCCATTGACCGGGCGCGCGTAACCCTGATAGAAAGGAATCTGCGGGCGAAGCCGTTGAGGCGGCGAGGCTCCGAAATCCTCTCTCAGCCGACGCCGAGCTTCGGTTCGGGATTTGGCGTCAACGGCCTCCTCTGCGGCCAGCAACGCGGATGTATAGGCCTGCACCTCCAGACCGTTGTAGCGCCGCTCCAGATCGGCGAGTGTGCCCGGCCCGGGCACTCGCAAGTGGATTTCGGCACGGTCGCCATCTGGCACCCAGTTCGGTTCGCCCGCTTCCTCGGCACTCGCAACCCACATCTGCACCATTGACATGGAATGGCCAATGCGCGTGACCTTCCGGCACAGTGCACCAAGTGCACTTAGCGCGCGCTCGTCCCCTGTCGCGTTGGTCCAGGCGAGATATACATGTTCATCTTCCAGCCAAACGCGACCAAATGTGCGAGGCTGGCGCTCGCGAGCTAGTCCCGGAAAGGACTGGATAATGGCCGTCGGCGGATTTGTCTTATCACCAGTCTTGTCGTTGACGGGAACATAGTGAGTGATGACACTTCGCAGCGTTGCGTCAGGTGCCCGGAGCGTGGGCGCAGGAAGGGCCCCAAGCCACAGGAGCGCTTCCCGTTCGCATGGGTCCGCTCCAGTCTCGAAGTGGGCCGCCGCCAGGGCCATGAAGACTCGTGCGGGATGCGGCGGCCACTCGGGTTCGGATTGATGCCCAGGCTGCGAAGCCGCTGCGAAGCCGTTCAGATAACGGATGCCGAGAGCTAACATGTCAAGACACCTCGACCGTTTCCTTTGTGGCCTCCAGTTGGCTCAGACGAACGAGTTCGATCAAGTGGTCCGAAGGTTTCAGGGTGAGCGGCTCGGTTGGCCAAGGCAGCCCCAGCTCTTTCGCTTGGGCTGCTGCGGTGCTAAGCAGGTTGATTGCTGACTCGGTGGTGAGGGAGAATTCTTGAGGCTTGACTCCCGGACGATCGAGGAGTTCCCACGCCATCGGGCCGTCTGGCCATAGCAAACAGCGCGACCTCAAGTCGGTCCCTGCTTCGAAAGCAAGTGTAGCGGAGCATAGCCCCAGCGCAGCCAAGACTGTGCGGGCCGCGAGATCCACCTCATCTTGAGGAGTTCTGGCGTTCAGGGGAAATCGGAGGCGCCGCAAACAGATCAACGACAGGGTGGTTGTCTGTTCGGCATACTCGATGGTAACGCCGTCAAAGTAGTTGTCTGTGGTTTTGTCGTCACGCTGCTTGGGAAAAGGGACGCTGGAGTGGTTCACCCCGGATGGCGACACCACATCTTTTCCCTTGGCATCGCGCGCTGCTACGGTCCATGAGCCATCTGCCCTTTTCGCGACTTTCACGGCCGCTCTGATCTCCAACGGGTCGCGTCGTACGCCACGCCGGAGATCCCCCACTTGGGCTCCGATACCCACAATCTCTGATACCATTGCCCGCTCGAACTTGGGGCCAAGGCCGCCCTTGGGACCGGTCGAGTCCCACATCCCGAATACGAGCGCCGTTGGGCAAAGCTCGAAGACCGCCGTCGCATTGGAGATGCTCACAGTGCTCAGTGCTTTGCCCTTGTTTGACTGTCTGAAAGGTGTGCCGTTCAGCTCGCTGTCGCGCAAGATCGCATCGGCGAGCCGGTGGGGAACTTGAAGGCTCGTGACCTTGCCAACCGCGTCGATAAGTCTGTCCGTGCGCGCATCCGCCTCAACGTCGCCTGTTGGATCAACCTCGGTGAAGTCCACCACGATGAGCGGCAACTTAACCCTACCCGCATCAACTGCTTCCTGTAGCGCCAACTCCATCCGATTCGCCTGGCTCTGAACGCTATCGAGCAGCACGCAGGGGACCGGGACATCGCGACCGGGAATGCGCCGCTCGTCCTGGCCGTACTTCGCGCCGGCGAAGGTCGGCGGAAAGACTTTGTCCCCCGGACCGCCGGCAGGCTGAAGTCGCCTACGACATCGGAACGCGGCTGCATACCCCTTCACTGCTTCTCGAACGACATCCAGTGTCAAATCCACCATCGTCTCGCCCTCCATTGTGCGCATTCGATTGGAACTGAGTTTGTCTTGAAAATTCTCGCGGGCATCTGAGGATACCTTTTCCGATCAGTCTTTCGACGGCATTCCTCTCGTCAAAAACAGCTGTATTTCGACACAAGGTCCTCTTCTTGATGAGCGGGCGGTAATGTGCGACGCGTTTTCATAATAGTCCAGTCGGTCCGTCATAGAGTGGCGGGGTGTGAATGCGCCGGCGCGCATGCACACGTCTTATGCCGAACTAGTCCGACCCTGTAGGCGGCATGTTAGTGGTGTCGAGCCAAAGCATAATGCCTCTCCACGCTCCGAACCTCGAGTAGTATTGACCCAGGTCCGAGCTGGTGGCCGGCTTGCCGCCGTTGCGCTTGATCGAGAAATTCCGTATCATCCAGTTCTCGACATACAGGTGATCGGTTCGGCCGAGAACTCTCAACATGTTGGCGGAGGCATATGGCCCAATGCCCCGGACTCTTGCCATCGCCCTGGCGAGTTTCTCCGACGAAACGTCGGAATGGCCCCAGCCTTCCACATCAAGTTCACCGTTTGCAGCGCAAATAGCGAGATTCAGCAAGTACGGGGCGCGATATCCCAACCCCGCAGCCTTGAGGACATCCTCCGACGAACCTGCTATCGCCGACGGCCCGGGGAAAGTGTTGCGGTGTTCTGCGAAACTGATGCCCAGCGATTCGCAAAGGCGGCGCACCATGTTCCTGGTCTGCTTCCAGGTAGTATTGGTTGTGCATAGGGTCTTCACGAGGTCCTCAAAGACCGTTGGACTTCTCAGCAGCCTGCCGGCTTTCGTCGTGGCGATCCAGTGGAACTCCGGTTCGGCTTTGACCAACTCGTGCAACGACGACAGGTCCGCGTCCATGGCGAGGATGTGTCTCACGGTGATCCCGATGAACTTGAGGTCTCCTTCAGACAGCGTTCGCCGGGTTTCCACGGCCACCTCGACTTCGTTGTTGTTGCCTTTCAGGAGGAGCCTCACCGGGATCCCGTCAGGCAGTTCCAGTATCCGCTCAAGCGTTTGATCGCCCGGACTCACGGCAAATGGCGGCAGTTCGCACCATCCGTGGCTCCACACCGTAGGCCAGAACGCGAAGCTTTCGTGCCCTGTCAGCGAGAACTCATAGAGCGTGCTCAAGGCAGCTCACACTCCTGTGGCAGTGCCGCACGGGTTCGCGCTCACCGGTCTTTCGAGCACTTGGCGAAGGCTCTAGCTTACGATGGCCGCCTGAACCGGCCGTATCGCCTCGGGCGTTGAGCGCCACGATGGCGTTAGCGTCACCGAGTGGCGGGGTACGCCTAGTCAGGCCTCTGGTAAGCTGCGAGCGCGCGGGAGAACTCCCCGATCACCCACTCGCGCAGTTCCGGTGGTTCCAGCACCCTGGTTTGGCCGCCGAAGCCCATGATCCACCGCTTGAGTTCCCCTAGGCCGCCTATGGTCAGGACCATCCTGAGCGAGCCGTCGGGCAGGTCTTCCACGCGTTGGCTTCGATGCCACCGCCGGCCGCGGACGTACTGCGCAGAGCCGGGGTCGAATTCGATCACCACGGTTTTCGGATCGCCGCGTTCGATCACCCAGCTATCTGCCAGGTACTCATCCATTGAGAAGTCCGAAGGGAATTCAAACTGGTGCCCGGTCGGCGAGAGCTGAAGGATCCTATCCAGAGCGAAGATGCGCACCGCCCCTCGCTCGTGGCAATGGCCGATGCAGTACCACGCTCCTTCCGCGAACCGCAGGTGGTACGGATCCAGCTTGCGGCGGGTGGCCACCCCGCGGCTGGCCGTGAAGTAGTCCATCTCCACGGTGCGGCGCTCCTCGACGGCCGAAACCAGCGCCTGGTAGCGGTCGGCCACCTCGATCGGTTCGCCCCGCAGCGGCCCCAGGTGAAAGGATACCGCATCCACTATACGCTCGAGGTTGACCTCGACCTCCTGGGGGAGCATTACTCTGAGCTTGGCCATCGCCTCGCGCACGAACTCCTCAAATGGGGTGCCCCGGCACTGCATGAACAGCTTCTGGCCGAGGAAAAGCGCGAACGCCTCGCCTTCTTTGAGCCGCATCACGGGCAGGGAGAAGGATTCCGTGTAGTAGTAACCGCGACGCCCGCGGTCGTACTCGATGGGAGCGCGGAAGAGGTCCTTGAGGCGTTCGATGTCGCGTTCTATTGTCCGGCGGGAGGTCTCCAGGCGCTGGGCCAGCGAGGACGCATTGGGGTAGGCGCGGCCGGCGATCTGCCGATGGATCTCGCACACTCGCCAAAACCCGATGATATTCGAGCCGCCTTCCGGTGAAGGCAACTTGACCGGTTCACCTCCGACCGCGGGTGACAGGCGCGACATTGGCGGACCCAATGCATGATTCTGCAAGTGCTGGCATTGTCCTCCTCAGACCGCGCGAACCGACAGTACAGAGTTCATGCTCGTCCTGGCCTGACCCGCGCAGCGTCTTACCATCGATGACGGCCGCTTCGTGAGGCGCTGGCCGGACAGGAGAAGCCTGATGACGGCGATTTTCAGCTTCGTTGAGGACTGCCGCTGAAGCGGCGCGGATTCTTGGGAAACTCCGGCTATCGCCAAGATTGGGGCCCAACGGGCCCGTCCCGCCCGTAAGATGTTCCGCGTGGCGCGTTTGGGAACCACGGCGACTCGAAAGTCCACCTCGGCCAGGCACTTGCACTCCTCAAGGACTATGGGCATCTTGACTCCTTCCAAAGACGGACGGGGCAGGGGATTGCCCACAAGAACTCCCTCCCCTGCCCCGCCCTGGTTTTGACATACGTTATCTCACCACGCCATCTACTCTCTTCCTGACTACGAGGACGACGGTGCCAGCAATCTTGTCATGCCACGCCTGGTGCTCCCGGTCCCAGAGCAGCCACAGGTACCCGAGAGACAAGACTATCCCGCTGACGAACTTACCAATGGTCTCCCGGAAGAGCATAGTCCAGAACCCCGCAGGCCTCCCGGTTACCCGGTAGGTCCGCATCCCCAGCAGCCACTTTCCGTATGACCTTCCTCGGGCAAGGAGGATGAAGGAGCCGACTACCCCCGCCACCATCAGAAGTACGCCGATCAGGAGCAGCCCCTCGTCTCCACTACCCGTAACAGCGAGCATGGTTACGGCATAAAACCCCGCGATCACAGCGAAGTCGAGAATGTAACCACCGAGCCGCCTTCCCGGGGACGCTATCACACCCGCCCCGGGGTTAGCCAGAAGGACTCCACACCGACCGCAGGCGTACTTTTCCTGGATCTCGCTCTCGCAAGCGGGACATTTCACTATCGATACCCTCCCTTGTATACTGAGTCCACCGAAAAGGCTCCGCTGCCTCTAAAGCGGCCCGGCCCAGTCTGGGTGCCGAGTCCTCCAGGTGACTCCACCTGCGCTGATGATTCTGGCACCGTGACAGAATTATCCTCCACAGTTCCCCTTGGCCAACAGGCACCAGTCGGACTCATCTTGCCAAGACCGCCCCTTACCCTTGGCTGCTCCGGCTCAATCAGCTCTTACAGGTCCCCGAGCCTGAATATCGCCTGCCCGGCCCGTAACAGGTCGGGTTTGAATAGTAGTTCAAGACCCCTGCTTCCCACCGGGACTTCCCAGGCGATCTCCCCGGTCATCCTACGGCCAACGCCCAGTTCGCCGTCGAGCTGGCCTCTGATGTCACCAGTGAGGGCATGGCTCATCGAACGGCCATCCTTATCCACCAGCCCAAACATCATTAGGCTGCTGACAATCTGAGAGTTCGTAGCGTGCATGTTCTCCAGTACGCACTCGACGACAAACCAGACGTGGCCGGGCGCAGGACTGAAAAGTCCGGCCCCGGCGCTCGTGCGGGTCCCGGTGACGGTGATCCTGAAATCTCCAATGACGACTTCATCGCCGACGGTAAACGTCTCGGAGACCGCCGGCAGAGGCGCCGCCGTGCCGGGCGGGGTTTTCACCGGCTCCAACGGAGGGCCGCAAGCGATTGCGGCGGACAGGATCACGCCGACGATGAGAATCGCGAGAACAGAACGGGTCCGCATTTCGAATTACTCTCCCTGTGGTTTTATGGACCTTGACTTCGGCGCCACGGTGGTCAAGAAAGCCTGCCCACCTTCCATCAGATGAGACTCGTCGAAGATCACCAGCGTTCGTAAGGGCGAAGCATGCAACAGGCGCGTCCACTCCTCGGACTCTGCGGAACAGGAGGAA
Organism: Bacillota bacterium; assembly: GCA_035477115.1. Taxonomy (GTDB): domain Bacteria; phylum Bacillota; class Sulfobacillia; order UBA995; family UBA995; genus UBA995. Next base: position 25,132 of record DATIKW010000002.1, read on the forward strand.
CGGCACCAAGGCGGTCTGGGTTTGGTCTCCACCGGTCGGGGCGTTGACTGCTGCCTGCTTTGCCTCAAGCCAGGTCTCCGCCACCCCCGCCCGGTTAAGGGTAGGGGAGATGGCCTGTTAGGCGCTGGCAGTCCTCGCCGTAGCTGTCCAGCCAGTGTTCGACCATCGTGGAAGCGTAGCGACCTCCTTTGCGGAAGAAATCCTAACGTGCCGGACCGTCACATACTGACGGTGGCACCTCTCGGCATCGAACGACTCAACTGGACTTTAGCACCATCACACCGTCATATAGCGTCGGCGGATCACTCCGAGGCGAAATCAGGCGAGAAACAAGTCAGCTTTCCAGGCCCAAAAGTGGCACTCTTGCCGATATGCGCGAGGCTCGCCACGATAACCAACTCGGGGAGAAGCCTGAGACCGCCTTCGTGCCCAACTCTGCAGATCAGGCCGCCAAAGCTCATCGCGGCGTCCTGGCGATTCGAGTAACGGTCCCAGTTCACCCAACGCGTGCGGTCGCTCAAGAGACGCATGTCACGGAAAAAACTGACCGCGGGGCGGTAATCCAGCTTGAGGTTCACGCCGTGGTGATGGTGGGCGAGCGACGGAGACATTGGGCTGGCGGCTACCTCAACTCCCGACGAGTACGAAAGGATAACACTGGACGTGCGCAGAACCGTCGAACCACCGATGGCTAGTCAGATTCACAGCCCACGGAAACGGGGTGACTCCAGGAGCGCCGCACAGCGCTGGGCGGTGCAGGGCTTGCAATGAGTGGCACCTACGCAATCGAGACAACCGGCCTGTCCAAGGCGTACGGCCGGGTGCTCGCCGTCGACTCGGTCAGTCTTCAAGTGGTGCCGGGAGAGATCTATGGCTTCGTCGGCCTGAACGGTGCGGGGAAGACCACGACGATTCGCGCCCTGCTAGGGATGATCCGTCCGACTGCGGGGTCCGTCAGAATGCTGGGCCACGCCGTCACTCCCGGCGCCCGAGGGCCGTGGCACCGCGTCGGCCATCTAGTCGAGAAGCCCGCGGCCTATCCCGAACTCACCGTTCGGGAGAATCTGGAGATCGCCCGTCGTCTCCACGCCGTATCAAGCGCGCATGCCGTCTCCCGCGTCGTTGAGCGCATGGGTCTCACCTCCGAGGCTGATCGAAGGGCGGGTGTGCTCTCCACGGGCAATCTGCAACGCTTGGCGCTCGCGCGGGCGCTCCTGCACGAGCCAGAACTGCTGATCCTCGACGAGCCCGCCAACGGCCTCGACCCGGCGGGCGTCGTGGAGATCCGTCAACTCCTGGTGGCGCTCGCTCGCGATCAGGGCGTCACCGTGTTCATGTCCAGCCACATTCTGCCGGAGGTCGGTCGCCTCGCAACGCGGGTCGGCATCATCCATAAGGGGCGTCTGCTCGAGGAGTTCGATGCGCGTCGGCTGGAGGAAGTGCAGGCGCTTCGGCTGGAGGTGGAGACCCGCGACCTGCGGGCCGCCGCAGCCGTGCTCACCGAGGCTGGATATGCCGTTAGCTGGCAGTCAGGCGAAGGCGAGATCGTCCTGCGTGAGCCCCGAGCCGTCAACGCTCCGGATGAGGTGGCAACGCTCCTGGTCAACAAGGGAACGGCCCCGATGCGGTTGGCCGTCGTGCACGAGGATCTGGAGGCTCACTTCCTGCGCTTGACCGGAGGGACCCAATGAGCGCCTTTCGCTCTGCGTTTTGGGCGGAGCTGCTCAAGGCGCGCCGCTCCCGACTGTTCCTCTTGACGCTTGTCGCGCTCTCGATCGTCCCCGTCACGGGCGGCTTGTTCATGTTCATCTTGCAGGATCCCGGCCGGGCGCTTGCCATGGGGCTGATCACGGCAAAGGCGCAGATGATAGCAGGTACCGCCGATTGGCCCACGTTCTTCCAGGTAATCCTGCTCGGCATTGCGATCGGCGGGGCAATCGTGTTTGCGTTCATTGCGACTTGGGTGTTTGGGCGGGAGTTCGCCGATCGCACGGCCAAGGAACTGCTCGCCCTGCCCGTGCAGCGCCATACCATTGTCGCCGCGAAGTTCGCCTTGATCGCGATCTGGATTCTGACCGTCATTCTGGTGGTCTTCGTGATTGCGCTCGCGGTTGGGATGGTCGTCGACCTCCCTGGTTGGTCGGCCCAGCTGGCATTGTCATCCCTTGGGTCACTCATGTCCGTCGCGGTCCTGACGTATTTGCTGATCCCGGCCGTTGCTCTGGTCGCGAGCGCAGGGCGGGGCTACTTGCCGCCGCTTGCCTGGGCCGTCCTCACCATCGTGCTGGCGCAGATCGCCGGCATAACGGGCTGGGGCGGCTGGTTCCCCTGGTACGTACCGGCGCTGTTCGCGAGCCTGGGAGAGCCGCGCCTCCAGGCCGTCCCCCTGCACAGCTACGTTGTGGTGCTGGTCGCCTTCATCGCCGGCGCGGCGGGGACACTCGCCTGGTGGCGGAGCGCAGATCATACGCGATAGGCGTTTGAAGTCGCTTCTATAGCCGGCCGCCCAACACCTCGCTGCCGTTGACCCGATTGGCGTACAGGGAGGTGGCGGGCGAGGTGATGTGGGGGCTCTGTGCCGCGGCCATCATGGGCACCGATACGGCCTATGTGTACGATGTCCTGGCCAGGGAAGGACTTGCGCCGAAGGCTTCCCGGGTGTTGACCAACAGCACGTCTCTCGCCCTGGCCGGAGCCGGCCTCGGCAGCGTCTTCGGGGCGATTCTGGCCTCCTCTGTAGGGTTTCGGGCGGTGTTCCTCTACAACGCCGTGTTCTTCGCCTTTAGCCTGGCCATGGCTTTGCTCCTGGAGGGAGGGCGGCCGTCGGTGAGAGGAAGGGCCGCCCCAAGGCTCACGCGCCGGACTGGGGCAGGACCTCGATCCGCTCGCTCAGGCGTTGTCCGACGGGCACTATGCGGCCTATGGGATTGCCGCGGTCGGCGATTTCCGCGATCTCACCCGCTTGCAGTCGCCGCAGGTAGTCGTTCAAGCGACTCTGGCAGTGCGGTCAACGAGTTCGGCGATCTTCTCGAAGGAATGCTCGGCCGCCGTATACAGATGGTGGATCGCGAGCGCTACGCCGGCCACCTGGATCGCAGGCGGATCATTCGACCACCCCGCAGCTACACCCGCTTCGCTGGCAAGCAGTTCGATGGCCCGCCGATCGGAATCAAGCACCGTTAGCAGGCGACGCAGTTCCGCCGCGCGCGCCTTAAGCCCGCTCAAACAACACAACCCCGTCCTCTAACACCCTGCGTCGCAATGCCTCGGAAGCGTCGGCGAGATCCACAAGATCAAAACTGATGCCCTCGGCGACTGTCTCCAGCCTTAGCCATACGGCGAGGTACCTCTCGCTTCTAAGCCCCTCGACGGCCAGGTCGATATCCCCCGGTTCAATAGCCTCCGCCCGCGCGGCGGAGCCGAAAACGATGAGCTTCCGTACCGAAGGCTCGCTCTTCAGGATGTCTACCATGGCGACGATGGCCCGCTGGACTCGCCGCCGGCGCTCCGCAATGGCGAGGTCTAGGCGCAGAGCTTCCCGTCGCTCATGGTCCACATAGCGCAACCGGGTTTCGTCCAACAGCTCACTGCCCCCCGATGGGCTTCCCACTGGCAGTGTGCTTCTGTCAAGCCCAAAGAACTCCTTCTTGACCCCGGTACGGACATCACGAGTTGACTCCAAGGGCGCGCGCGATCTAATATAAGCGTGTGCTCGCTTATATCTGTTCCCGACTTCGGGATAGGAGGTCTGCCATGCACGCGCACCGTAATCGTCCCCACGCCCTGATGGTCATCCTGGCGCTGGGGGGAGGACTGGCGCTCATCCTCTACATCCACGGAATGCGGTGGTGGTACGCACCGTTGGCCGTGGTCGTGTTCGTGCTGTCCCACGTCTTGATTCTCGGTGGTGGCGCCGCCGCCCCGCAAGAGAGCCAGAGCAGGTCGCCCCAAGACGGGAGCATGTTGCTCCACAGGCCCCGGCTATTCGACTGGATGACGTGGGTCTGCACGCTCGGCCAGGAGACAAAGCTCCGCCGGTGGACGCTGGATCTGGCCGCCCTGCAGCCGGGGGACGCGGTCCTCGATGTCGGTTGCGGAACGGGGACTCTGCTCCTGGCGGCGGCCCAGCGTGTCGGTCCGTCGGGCGCCCTGCACGGCATCGAACTATCGCCAGCAATGGCCGCGCACGCCCGACGTAAGGCCGAAAGCAGCCGGATTCCGCTGCAGATTGTCGCGGGCTCGGCCCACAGCCTGCCGTATCCGGCGGATTCATTCGACGCCGCCTTCTGCACGCTGGTGCTCCATCACCTGCCCGAGACGATGTGGGAGGACGCAATCCGTGAAATGCACCGGGCGCTGCGTCCGGGGGGACGGGTGGTGCTCGTAGATTGGCAGCGGCCCAAGTCGCTGGTGCGGGCGCTCCTCTCGCCGATGTTCCCGGTTTACCTGCTGCACAACCTCGGGGCCAAAGATTCCCCCTTGGACGCACTGCCCGTTGAACGACTCCTGACGGACCTCGGCTTCCAGGGTGTCACCCGTCATTCGTTCGGGGGTGCCGGCGGCGTCGGCGCGATCGCCGGCAGTCGTGTCTGATGCTGGACCGCAGGAGGCTCTGACATGGGGCGCCGCAAGCTCATCGAGGACGAGGAACTCCTGGCCGTGGCGCGGAAGGTCTTTGTAGGGAAGGGATTCGCGGCGTCCACAAAGGAAATCGCCCTTCAAGCGGGCATATCCGAAGCGGTCATCTACCAGCGGCACCCGACGAAGGCGCACCTCTTCTTCGCCGCGATGGTTCCCCCAGCGCTGAACGTGGATCACCTGGTTGCCGCGCTGCCGAACGATCGCGGCGTCGTGGAACAACTCGAGGAAATCGCCATCGGGATGATGCGACACTTCCGGGAGGCGATGCCGATCCTGATGCAGCTCGTGACGCATCCCGACTTCGATCTGGAGACCTTCGCGCGGCGGCACCCCGACTCCGCGTTCGGTCGGATGCACCAGGGGCTCACCCGGTATCTCGAATCCCAGCGAGAGCGCGGAAAGGTCGCCGTCGCGGACGTGGGGCCCGCTGCCTTGACCTTGTTCGCGGCCCTGCACAGCCTGGCCTTCCTCGAACGGGTGGGCGCGCACGGCGGCAAGTTCGATGAAGCGCTTGTCCGCACCATGGTCCGCTCGCTCTGGAACGGACTTGCTCCGAGAACCGAACAGCGGTCAGGGACGAGCCCTCGAACGCACGCACTGCCCGGCTGCCACCGAACAGGAACGGCAACTGCCGAAGATACGGATGCGGGCGGCGGCTGATCGCCGCCGGTCAACCGAGGCGTCGGGTTGATGATGAGCGGTCGACGTGACCACCGCTACGCAATCTCGCTCGAGCAACGCTAGCACAAGCATAGCAGTTCAGCGGGAAGCCGGGCAGGTGAAAGTGTCGACAATCACGTAATTGCCCACCCTGAGCGGCGACATAAAGCGTCTGCTGGTCAAATGCCATAGGAGTTGAGGACATGGCTGCTCAGCAAACTGCGGAGCTGATTCTGGAGATCGCCGGCAAGTATGCGCAAGTACTGCGGCAGAACATGAGGCTGGCCCGTCTATATGTCTACGGCTCCCATGCAACCGGCGAGCATGACGACGATAGTGACATTGACATTGCGGTGGTAGCTGATTGCTTCAGCGGCGACCTCATAGAAGACACTTTCAGGCTGATGAAGCTGCGTCGCGAGGTGGACATCCGCATTGAACCGCATCCGTTCTTGCCGTCTGAGTTCACCGAGGAGAACCCGGTGGCGCGTGAGGTAATGCGTACAGGGATACGAGTAGTTTAGGATGGCCTCCGCCACGGCTCAGCGCCTGGCCCGTTTTGCCCGCCTACCTTAGATGCCCATGGGCAACCCTTCATCGAGCATGTCGCCTCGCTACATGGGCCGAACCAGCCCGCTTGAGCACCCCCATCAGGCCCGCACCCTCGGTCATCGAGTCCTAGGCCGCCGGCGACCTCATCCCAACACCTGCGGCCAGACCGCCAGTCCGCTGTTTCGAGCGGCTTCCCATAGCTGGTGGTCGTAGGTTGCGACGGTGACTGAGTCGCCCAGGAGTTCTTGCCAGGTCAAAGCGGAGGAAAGGTGAACGGCGTCGTAGCCGCGCAAGGTGTGTTCCCAGGCAAGCGTGGCAGCCCGTGAAATCAGACTTTCTGTGAGCTGAATACGGACGATGTCGTCCCATTCGGCGCTGAATACTTGCACCGCGGAATGAGCCTGATCTTTCACCAGCACTTTCATGCGCACCGCCCTTGCCAGGGCCGCGACCACTTCTGCCCGGCTGATAGCGGCCGTACCGACAACCTCAGCGAGGGCGAGCAAAGCCGCCACATCGTCAGAGCCCTCTTCAGCGACATAGCGCTTCACAAGAGCGCTTGCGTCAAGGTAGACGATCATTCTCGATTCTCGATTAGCAGCCGAGCTACCGAGCGCCCTCCGCGAGCACTGGCCACCGGGAGAGTCGGTTTGAGCTTGCGGTTGCTCCAGCGAACCTGACCGGACTGGCGCAACACCTCGAGCCGCTCCGTCAGGGACTCTCCAACCGGCACCATTCGGCCAATGGGCCTTCCACGCTCGGCGATTTCGACGGTCTCTCCCGCTTGCACCCGGCGCAGGTACTCGCTCAGGCGGCTCTTCAACTCACGAATATTGACTCGCGTCGCCAACTGCTGCCCCCCCCTCTCTTGCGCCACTTGTAGTCACAAGATAGCATATTGTAGTCACATTGCGCAAGGAGATGAACGCGCTCAAGGGTTGGCGCCCGGCCGACTTCGGAAAGGGGCCAGGCCGCCGATGGTTTGTCCACGAGCCCGCCGGCGGAAGTCCAGCTTCCCGGCTGTTCTTGGGACGGACGCCGGCAGGGAACCTCTGGCGATTCCGTGCCGACCTGCCCGCCTGGCAGCCCTTCTTCGGCCTGGTCGAGGAGGGACGAGCGGTGTCCATCTGCAGCAGCGTGCGCATCACTCCTGCGGCGCACGAAGCCGTCGTAGAGACGTTGCCATCGTTTCCCGGCCGAGGATACGCGCAAGACGTGGTGGCCGGGTGGGCGTCAGCCGTCCAGGCCACAGGCGCCCTCCCCTTGTACAGCACCTCCTGGGAGAATGTCGCCTCGCAAGCGGTGGCCCCTGGCGTACGTGGCAACTCAATGCTGCTCCCCGGGGCGCAGCAGTCGGGTTGACCGGCCGCGGCCCGGAGGGCTATACTTGGGGTAGCCAAGGGGGGTGGCCCAGTGAGCACGAGGATTCAGAAATGGGGAAACAGCCAAGGGCTTCGACTTAGCAGGGAGTTGCTTTCGCAGTTGGACATCTCAGTCGGAGATGAGGTCGACGTTAGAGTTCGGGATGGCAGTCTAGTCATCACCCCCTTCCGCCGCGTGCGAGGCGGCGTGGATCTGCGCGAACTGGTACGGCGTATTCCCAAAAGCTACAAGCCGGAGGAACTCGATTGGGGCAACCCAGTCGGCCGAGAGGTGTGGTAGATGTCCGAGTATGTCCCGAGAAGAGGGGACTTCATCGCCTTGACTTTCGACCCTCGGTCGGGCCATGAACAACGTGGGCGCCGCCCGGCCCTCGTAGTGAGCAACGACCTCTTCAATGAACATACAGGGCTCTGCATTGTCTGCCCGATCACAAGCACCCGCCGGGATTACCCCTTCCATGTAGGCATTCCGGAGTCGGAGAACGTGGCCGGCTTCGTCATGGTGGAACAGGTGAAGTCGGTAGACTACCGCTCACGGAGAGCCAAGCGTATCGGGCCCGCACCGGCCGAGGTCTTGGAGCAAGCGCTGTCCATACTTGATGCCTGCATCTACTAGGAGCTTGATGCGGACGGTCTTGCGCATGAGGCGAGGCGTGGCAGCCGTATCTGAATGGAAACCCAACTGGCCCGAAATACGCAGTAGCACCCCTCAGCCGCCAGTATGCAGCTCATGAAACGGGTTTCTGGCCCTGCTTCCAGTGGTCCCTGCGCGCGGCATAGCCGAATGGCAGAAAATAGCGCCGCCAGGATTCCGGTGTGGAGCCGAACGTGTTATCGCCGTAGAAGTAGTCCACCAGGGCTTCGCGCACCCGGGCAACTTCCTTGAGACAGGCGTACCCCCTGACGCCCGTGAGCGCCAGATCCAATAGTTCAAGCGCGCGCTCGAATGCTCGTTGGCAATAGTCGGCGTTGCCTTTCGCCCGCCAGTTCAGTGCCCGTTCTACTTCACTACCGATGTTCGCCATTTGCTCGACCAAGGGCAACTGCTGCCAGCGCCCGGCGGCGAGTTCCTTGTGCTGGAGACTCATCTGACCACCTTCTCCGCAATGACCGCTGCGATTCTGTCTCGTATCTCTCTGTTACTCACGCTACGCTATTCGTATCACGGTGGCGGGCGCCGGTCTAGACGGGAGTCACGAGGGCGGATAAGACTGAATAGCCTGTTTAGCTGCGATTAGATCCCCAAGGGCGTAGTCCATTGGTAGCTATCGATGGAGCGTCGCGCTGAGGAGATCAAGGATCCGGAGTTCATGCTGGCCTGAACATGGCTTTGCTCCTGGAGGAGGGGCGCCGGCGTGAGGACGGGCAGTTCCAATTCGCTCGTCCAGTGAACGGGCACACAGCGGGGTTGGCAGCGGCGACCAGTTGAGGCCGCGCTCGGGTTGACCGGCCGCTGTCCGGCGGGCTATACTTCGGGATACAGCGCATCCCCAAAGGCTACACGCGAGAGGAACGGGACTGGGGCGACCCGGTCGGCCGAGAGGCGGGGCAGACTATGAGCAATAAGGCCTGGTATGAGTCATTCTTCGGCGAGAACTACCTTGAGATCTACGAGGCCGCCCTGCCGGCTGAGCGTACGGCCGCAGAGGTGGAAGGCATCATCTCTCTCCTCCGTCTTCATGCGGGTGCACGGGTCCTTGATTTGGCCTGCGGCCATGGCCGCCACGCCATCCCTCTCGCGAAACGGGGCTACTGCGTCACGGGGTACGACCTGAGCGAGGTGTTCCTCGAGCGGGCGCGAGCCGAGGCCGAAGCCCAAGGCACCGGCATTCGGTGGATGCGGGGCGACATGAGGGAGTTGCCCTTCGAGGCTGAGTTCGACGCCGCATACAATGTCTTCACCTCGTTCGGATACTTCGAAAATCCTGAAGATGATGCGAAGACGCTTCGCTGTGTCCGCAAGGCGCTCCGGCCAGGCGGCCGCTTCCTGCTGGAGACCCTGCATCGTGACGCCCTCCCTGCTCGATTCCAGCACCGGGGGTTTGAGAAGACGGCTCGCGGCCTGATCGTCCTCCATGAGCGACGCTGGGATCTCGCCCGGGACGTGATCGATGAAGATGTGACTTTGATCCATCCCGATGGATCGCGAACCGAATACCAGACCTTCCTGCGCCTGCGGTCGCTTGATGAATTCCTCGCGTTGCTGCGGAAAACTGGCATGGAACCGGAGGCCTGGTACGGAGGACTGGACGGCAGCCCCTTGGGCTTGAGCAGTCATCGCTTGGTTCTGGTCAGTCGAAGGGGGGCGTAGGCGCGACGCTCCGGGGCGACAGCGCCCGATGGTAGACCTCATCCGCGCAGGAGGAAATGCCGTACCTCCGGAAAGCCGGAGCCCGCGAGCGCCGACACGGCGATCACCGGCCCGGGGAGTTGCAGCCGACCGAGAGACTTCAGCCCCTCCCGCGCGCCGGGCAGGTCCATCTTGTTGGCGAGCAGCGCATATCCGGCCTTTCGACTGGCAACCTGGGCCAGCTCGCGGTCGACCGGCCCCGGCGCGGCGGGCGAACCGGCGGCAGCCGTCACATCCACGATGTGCAGGATGATCGCCGCCCCCCGGAAGGCCCGAAGGGTCTCCGCCATGGCCTTCCGGATCTCGGCCGCGGCGGCCGCATGGTCGGTTAGTCCGACGCTGTCGGTCAGGACGGTGATTGGCCCGTCACGCGAAGGGGCCGGCAGGATGACCCGGAACAGGCGCCGCGTATAATGAGGTGCCGGTTTCACCAGTTCCTCGGCGGCGCGTGCGGCCGCAAGCGGCGGCTTCTCGGGACCGAGCCGGAAGTGCGTCACCCCGAGGTAACGGGCGAAGTTCACGAAGAAGAGGCTCTTGCCCGCATTGGGCTTGCCGATGATCAGACACTCCCGCATCGCCCGCCGTCCCCCCCCAGGTCCGCTCGGGTGATGGTCACCAGGTCCTCGCGGCCGATCCTCTCCTGGCCGAGGAGCCGGCAGGCCTGGCGGCGCATCGCCTGCTCGATGACGTTGCGCACCAGCCGCGCGTTCCCCGCATTATCCGGGCCGCCTTCGCGAGGGCGTTGCCCGTCGAACCGCCACGCCAGTTCCTGGTGGGCTTCCCGGTCGAGCCGGTACTCCCGTTCGCGCAACATGAGATCGGCGATGGCCAGCAGCTCGCCGCCGGTGTAATCGGGGAAATCGAGGTGGAGGGGGAACCGGGAGCGCAGTCCGGGGTTGGCGAGGATGAAGGCCCGCATCTCCAGCCGGTAGCCCGCCAGGATGACGATGAAATCCTTGTGGTCCTCAATGGCTTTGACCAGCGTGTCGATGGCTTCCCGGCCGAAGTCCTTGTCGCCTCCCCGGGCGAGCGAGTAGGCCTCATCGATGAACAGGATGCCGCCGGAAGCCCGCCGGATCTGTTCGCGCGTCCGCTGGGCGGTGTGGCCGACGTACTGCCCCACCAGGTCCGCCCGCTCGACTTCCACCACGTGTCCGTTTTCCAAGACCCCGGCGCCGTGCAGGATCTTGCCCAGCAGTCTGGCCACGGTGGTCTTGCCCGTCCCCGGATTGCCGCGGAAGATCATGTGCAAGGCGGTGGCTTCGGCCGCCAGCCCCTCCCGAGCCCGGCGAGCCTGGATGACGGCGAAGGCGCGGATCTCCTTCACCAGGCGCTTGACTTCCGCGAGGCCGATCAGCGAATCGAGTTCGCCCAGAACATCAGGGGCGGTGGGGGCGGGCGGCTCATGGCTGGACATCGAAGCGGCCGGGGGCCGATCGAGACCTCGCCAGCGGGCGAAAGCTTCCGCCGGGCCGATCTCCCCGCGCTCCAGCGATTCCAGGATACGTCCGGGATCGGGAAGCCGGGGGGCGCCCGGCGGCCAGTGCTTGCCCATGACTCACCCTTGACGGCGACTTGGTGGCAGTATACGCGGGGGAGCGCTTGCGGTGACTGCCGCGGCCTGGTCCCGCTTGAGCTGCGCAAGCGCCGCCCGGGCGGCCTCAGATCACCAGCCCTCCGTCCACCCCCAGCACCTGGCCGGTGACGTAGGCCGCCTCATCGGAGGCCAGGAATACGTAAGCGGCCGCCACATCCGCCGGGACGCCCAGCCGTCCCAGGGGGGTACGGGCGCGCATGAGGTCGAGCACTTTCTCCGGCACTTTCGCCGTCATATCGGTCGCGATGAACCCCGGCGCCACCGCGTTCACCCTGATGCCCCGGGGCCCCAGCTCCCGCGCCAGGGCCCTGGTCATCCCGATGATGCCCGCCTTGGTGGCGGCGTAGTTGGCCTGGCCGATGTTGCCGTACACGCCCACCACCGAGGAGGCATTGATGATCGACCCGCTTCCCTGGCTGAACATCGCGGGCAGGACGGCCCGGATGCAGTTGAAGGCGCCGGTCAGATTGACGGCGATCACGCGGTCCCACTGCTCAGTCGTCATCTTCGCCGCCCAGGCGTCCGCCGTTATCCCCGCGTTGTTGATCAGCACGTCGATCCGCCCGAACCTGGCCATGGCCTCGCCGGCACAGCGCTCGACGTCCGCCGGCACGGTGACGTCGACCGCCGCGAAGTGGGCCGGCCGTCCCCGGACCGTCATCTCCTCCACCACCGCGCGGCCTGCCGGCTCATCGCGGTCGGCGACCAGCACCCTGGCGCCTTCATCGGCAAACCGGCCGGCCACTTCCTTGCCGATGCCGCGGGCGCCGCCCGTCACCACCGCTACCTTGCCTTCCAGTCTCACGGTGAACCTCCTCCCCGCTATCTCGCCTTCTCCCCCCAGGCGACGGCCGCCGCCGCCCAGGCGTAGCCGATGCCGGCACTGGCCATCATCACCAGCATCCCGTCGGCGATCGCCCCGCGCCGCAAACCCTCTTCCAGGGAGATCACCTGATCGAGCTGGCCGATGTGCCCGTAGTTTTCGAGGTAGGTGGAACGCTCCGGCGGCAAACCGAGTTCTCGCAAGATCTCGCCGTGCGCGGAGCGCTTCATGTGCAGCAAACACAGGTAGCCGATGTCTTTCACGCCGTAGCCGCTGCGAGTCGCCGCCTCGGCGATCACCCGGACGAAGTTGGCGGTGGACACCTGATCCAGCCTGGCTTTCATCCCCTCGGGATCGAACACGTCCAGGGTATAGAGGCCCTGCCGCCAGGCGGCTTCGGACAGCGGCACGCAGGTCCCCCCGGCCGTCACCCCCACGGCATCGGCCAGCGATGGGTCGGTCACCACGCTGCCCGCGAGCACCCGATTACGGTCGAGACCCCGCTCGAGCAGGACGGCCGCCCCGCCGGCGCCGAGGTTATACATGAAGCGCACCCGGGGGTTGCGGTAGTCCACGAGGTCGCCGTTGCGGTAGCCGCCGGCCAGCAGGACCAGCCGCAGATCGGGGTTGCCCCGCATCAAGTCCGCCGCCACCGGCAGTGCGGCCACCATGGTGCCGCAGCGCAACTGGAAGTCGAACCCCCAGGCCCGCGCGGCCCCCAGTCCCGCCTGCAGCTTGATCGCGCCGGTCTGCAGCCAGTGTTCCTTGTATTCCTCGCCGACGTAGATGATGAGGTCGATCGCATCGGCCTCCACGCCCGCCCGTTCCAGGGCCGCGCGGGCGGCCTTGACCCCCATGGCCACCGTGTGGTCGCCGGGCCCGGGGATCGGCTTGCGGGAGAAACCGAGCTTCTCCTCCACGACCTCCGCCGGCAGGCCGCTGGCGGCCGCGACCTCGCGGCTGGTCATGAACTGGGCGGGAAGGTACACGCCGTGGCCCCGGATCCCGACATCGACGTCGCCGCCCATCAGCGATATCGCTCCCATCGCGGGCGGCGCGGCATCGTCCCGTTCTCGGCCGCCGCCCTGACCTCAATGCTAGCCGAACGGAGTTGCCGCGGAGTTACGGATAGACCCCCATGCCCCTCAAGGCACCCCAGGGCAAGAAGACAATGCAGGTCAGTTGGCCTGCGGACCCCGCACCAGCCGCTCGTACAGACCAGTGGTCAGGGCCGAGGGCGGGACGCCGAACTCGCGCTGGAGCACTTCCTGGCAGGTACGATAGGTTCGGACCACCAGCGCCTGGTTGCCCGCCCGGTCATGGGCCAGCATCTGCAGCCGGTAGGCGTCTTCCCGGCCCGGGTCGCGCCCGAGCACGGTGTCGGCCCAGGCGATGCACTCCTGCCCCTCGCCGTCTTCCAGCGAGCAGCGGGCCAGGGTCGTCGCGGCCTCGAGGAACAGCAGCAGCAGCCGCTCGCGCTCGCGGATGACCCATTCGTCCAGGCTCACCCCTTGAAGATAATCCCCTGCATACAGGGCGAGGGCTTGACGGAGCATGGCCTTCGCCGCCGCGGCGTCGGCGTCGAGCATGGCCAGCGCCCTGCGAACCTGTTGCTCGAACTCCTCGGCATCCAGGCGGAAGTCGGCCGCGAGATTGAAATAGTAGGCCGTGCCTTGCCGCAAGATGTAGCGGGAGGGATGGCGCGGCGTCCTTTCCGGCTCGAGGACGTTCATCACCGTATTGAGCGCGACTTTGAAGTCGCGGGCGGCCGTGTCCGGGTCGGCCTCCGGCCACAGGCAGGCCATGGCCTCTTCCCGGTGCACCAGTTGCCGCCGGTGGGTAAGCAGCAGGTGGAACAAGCGCCTCGCCGACTCCCGGCGCCAGTCGGCCGGAGGGATCGTCCGTCCTCCCCGGAACAGCTGGAATCCGCCCAGCGTCTCGATGACCAGGAGGTCGGCGGGAGGGGTTTCCACCCCGGCCAGGCCGGCGCGGGTGAGGAAGTGGTTCACGTAATCGGTCGCGACGTTCTGCTGGCGCGCCTCGAGGAGCAGCTGTCGATTCATGTCGGGATCCTTCGCTCCCAGCAAGGTGCGCCGCTCGAGCAGGAAATCGTAACCCCGCCTGCGGCACAGCTCGAGCAGGAGCGAAGCGTGCTCCCGAAACTCCGTCCCCAGCCCCCGCCGGTGGGCGGCGTGGGCCAGCCACCAGCAGGCGGCGGCCAGGCCGCAGCTGTCGCCGCAGCGGCGGAAGCCGTCTCTGGCCTCGGCCAGATAGCCGTCGGCCGCCTCGAGCTGGCCGCAGCATACCGCGGCCACGCCGGCGCACTGCGCGAGCACGGAACTGAACCAGCCGTCCTTGACCCGCTGGGTTATGGCTAGACCCTCCCGGGCGCAGCGTTCCGCCGCTTCCCAGTTGCCGGCGAAGCCTTCCGAGAGGCACTGGCCCATCATCACCTCGGTGCGGCCGCGCACCACGCCCAGGCGGTCGCTGATCTCGAGGGCCCGGCGGTAGGCGTCGCGACAGGCCGGCGAAGGGCGGTCCTCCTTCAGGAGCAGGGCATGCCCCAGGCGCACCTGGCCGATCGCTTCCACAAACCCGGCATTGAGCTGGCGGCCACGGTCGATGCCTTCCTCGGCGGCTGCCAGCGCCCGGTCGGCCTCGCCCATCAAGGAGTAAAGCAGGGACAGGAGGAGGGGCGTGTCCCGGAAAGAACGCGGCGGCGAGTACCGGCCCTTCTCGTGGTTCCGATGGCCTTCGAGCAACTGGACGGCCGCCTCGAGCCGGCCGGTCCGCAGCAGCATCCTCCCCTCGTAATCCCCGCGGCTGGCCAGATGGAAGAATTCGCCGGCAAGTCGCTGGTAGCGTTCAGCCTTGGCCGGACGGCCCTGGTTGATGAGGTTCTCGGCCATGAGGTCGAGCAGGCGGGCCTTCTCCTCCGCGTCCCCCGGCTGCAGCAATTGATAGGCACGGCGGAGATGCCGCCAGGCGAGGGCCGGTTGAATGGTGTCCAGGTATACCTGCCCTATCCCCTTCAACGCCTGACTGAGCGCCAGGCGATCGGCGCTTTCGGCCGCGAGGCTTTCCGCCTTGCGATAGTGACGGAGCGCGGCGACGAAGTCCGACTGCAGCCGATGGTGGTGGCCGAGGGCGATGATGACGCCGGGATGCGCCCGCGCCGGAGCGGGAATGCGCTCGTAATAGCCCAGAAGATCGGAGCCCCGGCCGCTCTGGACCAGATCATCGGCCAAGCCGGCCAGGACCTCCGCGGCCCGCGGCCAGAGTTCAGCCTGGATCAGGTTGGCCAGCGCCGCCTCCCGCCGTCCGATCTCGAGGTAGTAAGCGGCGGCCCGGGCGTGGAGGGGCCGGATGTCGTCCAGTCGCCGGGCCGCTTCTCGCCGCAAGAAGTCGCGGAACAGGGGGTGATAGCGGCAGGTGCCGTCGCCGGCGTCGAGGATGAACGGCCCGCGCCGGAGGGTGGCGTGGAGCGACCGCGAGTCGGAGCTTTCCCCCAACACCCGGCTGCACGCCTCGGGGGCAAGGTCCTCGAGGACCGACGTCTTGAGCAGGAGGGTCTGGAGCGGCCGCCGCAACTGGGAAAGCACTTCCTCGGCGAGGAAGTCGAAGAGGTCGCCCAGGGGCGGGCGGCTGCCGCCCGGCGCCGGTACCGTCACGCGGCCATCCCGCACCCGGGAGCCGATGGCGACCAATGCCATCACCCAGCCGCCGGTGTAGTCCAGGATGTGGTCGAGCTGCGCCGAGGTGAGCCGGCAGTTCCAGGACCGCTCGAACAGCTCGGCAACTTCGTCCCGGCGAAAGGCCAGTTCCGTTGCCGTGATGTCCAGCGCCTCCCCCGCCGCCCGGGCCCGGACGACCCGGGGGATTTCCACCGGCTCACGGGTCAGGAAAGCCACGCTGACTCCTTTCGGGCGGTAGCGGAGCAAGCGGTCGGTCACTTCCGCCACTTCCGGCCGGCCGGCAACTGACTGCCAGTCGTCGATCACCAGGAGCACTCCATCGGGTTCGGCCTGGTCCAGTCCTTCCAGCAGTTCGGCCAGGACATCGCGATACCCGGCGCCCTGAGCCGCGCAACCCAGCACCCGCTCCGCCAGCCCGGGGAACGGCCGGTCCAGCGCCGCGGCCAGGTAACGGCAGAAGACGGCCGCCCGGGCGTCTTCCGGACTCGCCGTGTACCACACGACCTGGATGCCGGGAAAAACGGAAGCGGCCACTGCCGTGGTCTTGCCGTAGCCGGCGCCCGCCGTCACCACCGTCAGCGGCCGGCCGAGCATGGGCGCCAGCGCCGCCCGCAAGCGCTCCGGCACCCATACCGCGGGGCCGCCCCGGGGCGGGTGGAGCTTGGCCCCGATGATGTTCGAGAAGTCCGGGCCGCCTGGCCGTCGCATCAGCCCAGCGGGTGGCGCCCGAGGAAGTCGAGGAGGATCTGGTTGACGCGTTCCGCCTGTTCGACGAAGACGAGGTGGCCGCCGCCGGGGATGACCCCGAGTTCCGCCTGGGGGATCAGCCGGCGCAGCAGTTCCGAGTTCGCCGAAGGCACCACGCGGTCGGCGTCGCCGGTGAGGATGAGCGTCGGGGAGCGCACGGCGGCCGCATGACGTTCCAGGTTCGCCGCCGCCACCGCCTGAAACTGCCGCTCCCAGGCGTGGGCGGGAGTTGGCTTGGCGAGCCGCCAGTCGATGATCTGTTCGACCAGCGCGGGATGGGCGCCGGCGAATCCCGGTGCGAAGGCCGGCTCCATGGACCGGCGCAGGGCCTCGCGGGGCGGCAACGCCCGGGCGGCCAGGATGGACTGCCAGGTCTCGGGGGGCGCGGGGGTGGCCTTCGGCCCGCCGCACGAAGTCGAGCACAGGATGAGCGAGGCCGCCAGTTCCGGGCGGGTGGCGGCGAGGACTTGCCCGATGTAGCCGCCCATGGACACGCCGAGGATGTGCGCCTTGCCGGTACCGGATGCTTCCAGCACGCGGAGGGCGTCTTCCGCCATGCCCTCGATGCTGTAGGGCGCGTCCGGCTTGCTGCTGTCGCCGACGCCCCGGTTATCGAAGATGATGGTCCGGTACCGCGCGGACAGGGCGGGTAGTTGCCAGTGCCACATCCAGGTCGCGTAACCCAGACCCTCGATCAGCAGCAGGGGCTCCCCGCGGCCGTGTACTTCGTAGTAGAGGTGGTCATGCTCGCCTATCGCCACCCGGGGCATCAACCTTCACCTCCCTTGCCGGTGGTCGGACGCGCCGTCCACCGGGCGGAAATCCTCTTCCACCAGCCGATGAAACCGAAGGGGAAGCACAACACCACGACGACGTACACGGCGCCGAAGAACAGGAGCCACCGCTCGAAGATGGGATGCAGGCCCCGCAACTCCAGGAGGTAGTAACGGATAGTCTGGATGAAAGCGGTGCCCACGATCGCCCCGTACAGCGTCCCCGTACCCCCGACGATCGTCACCAGCAAGGCGTTGAGCGTCTGATCGATGGACAGGAGGTCGGTATTGGCGAAGCGGCCAAAGACCCCGAAGGTGACTCCCGCCAGTCCCGCGCTCAGTCCGGCAACCTGCAAGGCGATCTGCTTGTACAGCATGGTGTCGTAACCCAGAAACGCCGCCCGCTGTTCATTTTCGCGAATGGCCTGCAGAACCCTGCCCGCCGGCGAGTCGACGAACCGCCGCAGCGCGAGCAGCATCAGGACCATGAAGGCGAAAGCCAGGTAATATACGGTCACCCGGTTGCGCAACAGTTCGGGGATGGGGAAGATCAGCCCGTCGGCTCCTCCCGTGTAAGTGCGGGCCGCTTCGGCCACATGCCGGACCACCTCGGCCATGGCCAGCGTGAGCATGGCGCACGGCACCACCCCGCCCGACCGGAAAGACAGATACCCCATGAGGTAGGCGAGGACGGACGAGAATACGAGGGTTATCGCCGCCGCCAGTGCCAGATTGGCGAGGGTCGGCCCGGAGTGCCGCATCATGATGCCGGCGATGTACGCCCCGCCGCCGAAGAAAAGGGCATGCCCCAGGTTGATCACGCCCGTGTAGCCCCGCAGGATGTCGTAGCTCATGCCGAATACCGACAAGATGAAGATGCGGCCGATGAGATGGGTGAGGACCACGCCGCTGAACATGGGGACGACGAGCAGCCAGCCGCAGCCGAGGGCGAGCAGGACGGCGAGCCACCGGTCGGGGGTCGCCATCCGCCCGCGGGCGGCGTGAAGGGCGCGAAGGGCGGGACGCATCATCGCCTCACCGCCAGCCCGAACAGCCCCGCAGGTCGGAAGGACAGGACGGCCGCCATGAGCAGGACGTGCCCGACCACCACGCCGGGCGGGAAGAACCAGGCGATGGCCGCTCCGCCCAATCCCAGCAAGACGCTGCCCGCGGCCGAGCCGCCGAAACTGCCCAGCCCGCCGATGACCACCACGATGAACGCCAGGATCTGGTTGGCGATGCCCATGCCCGACCACACGCCTCCCACCATCGGCGCGTACAGCGCTCCGCCCAGCGCCGCCATCGCCGCCCCGGCGGCGAACACGAAGGAGAAATAGCTCCGGATATTGATGCCGAGCGCCTGAACCATCTCCGCCGACTGCACCCCGGCGCGGATGACCATGCCAATGCGGGACTTCTGCATCAGGAGGTGCAGCAGGGCGGCGAAGGCGGCCCCGACCAGGATCAGGAACAGCCGATAGCGCGAGATGATGGCCCCCTGGAAGGTCAGGGTCCCGCTCAGCGCGGCGGGCCGCACCGCCACTATGGCATCCGGTCCCCAGAGCAGCCGGGCCAGTTCGGTGAAGACGATCATCAGCCCGAGGGTGATCAGGATCTGGGCGGTCGGCCGCCCATAGAAGCCGCGGATGAACAACCGCTCGAAACAGAGGCCCAGCAGGAAGCCGGCGGCGGTGGCCCCGGCCAGGCTCAGCAGGAAGTCGCCGGTGAGCGCGAACAGCCATACATGGACGTATCCGCCCCACAGGAACAGGGTGCCATGGGCGAAGTTCAGGACGCCCATCATGCCGAGGATGATGGTGAGACCTGCCGCCAACAGGAACAATAGCGCCGCCTCGGCCAGCCCGTTGATGAACAGGGTCAGGAATATGCTCATGGTCTGGCCGCCATGCCCAGGTGTTTGGCCAGCAACTCCCGATCCTTCAGGAGGCCGGCCATCGGGCCGTGGTCGACGGTCATGCCCTGATTCAGGATGAAGTAGCGATCGCCCACGGCACTGGCCAGGGCGAAGTTTTGTTCGACAAGGACGATGGTGCGGTGCTCCTTGATCTCCAGGATGGCATCCCGTACGCGGTCCACCACGATGGGAGCCAGGCCCTTGCTCGGTTCGTCGATCAACACCACCCGGCTGTCATTGAGGAAGGCCCGGGCGATGGCCAGCATCTGGCGCTGGCCGCCGCTGAGCGTCGATGCCAGGCGCCGGTACGCGATCCGCAGATCGGGGAACAGATCCAGGACGTGATCGCGGCGGCCGATGGCGGCCCGGTCGCGGCGCATCATGCCGAGCTGCAGGTTCTCCTCCACGGTGAGCAGGTCGAAGATCCCGCGGTCTTCCGGCACATAGCCGACGCCGAGGCGGGCGATGCGGTGGCTGGGCAGCCCGGCGAGCGAGGCCCCCTCGAGCGCGATCCTCCCCCCGGCGACGGGGATGAGTCCCATGATCGTCCGCAGGGTCGTCGTCTTGCCGGCACCGTTCCGGCCGAGCACGACGGCCGTCTCGCCTGCATGGACCTCCAGGCTCACGCCCTGCAGCACATGAAAGGGGCCGATGAAAGCCGAGAGGTCCTTCACTTCAAGCACCGGGGGCATGCACCACTCCTCCCCCCAGGTAAGCCGCCAGCACGCGCGGGTCGGCCGCAACCGCCGCCGGCTCCCCTTCCACCAGCACCCGCCCGTTCACCAGGACGATCACCCGGTCGGATAGCCCCATTACCATGTCCATCTTGTGCTCGATGAGCATTATCGTTTCGCCCTGTAGCTTCAACCGGCGCAGGATATCGACCATGGTGGGGACCTCTTCCAGCGCCATGCCCGCGGTGGGCTCATCCAGCAACACGACCTCGGGCTGGAGGGCCATGACCATGCCCAGCTCCAGCTTGCGCTGCTCGCCGTGGGTCAGCCCGGATGCAGGGAAGCGGCTCTTTCCTGCCAGCAGCACGCTTTCGAGGATGGCGTCGGCCTCGCCGATCAGCTTCCGGTAGCGGCCATGAGGGCGGAAGCAATCCAGTCCGGCGCCTGCCCTGGCCTGCAGGGCCAGCCGCACATTCTCATGGGCGCTCAGCGCCGGGAAGACATTGGTCAACTGAAAGGAACGACCGATCCCCGCCCGCACCCGGCGGGAAGGGGACAGACGGGTCACGTCCGTCCCCTTGAACAGCACCCGGCCGGCCGTGGGGGGCAGGAGACCGCTGATCAGGTTGAACAGCGTCGTCTTTCCGGCGCCGTTCGGACCGATGATGGTGGTGAACCTCCCGCCCTCGACCGCCAGGCTCACCTCATCCACCGCCCGGTGCGCCCCGAACGCGCGCGTGAGGGCGATGGTCTCGATCAGCGGCGCGTTCATCACCTACCGTCCCATCTCCACGGCAGCAAGTTCACCGCTTGGCATCAGCGGGAACGGTCACCGGCGGCGTCACCCGCTCGGCGGAGACCACGCGCACCAGGGTCGGCACCGGATGGTCCACCCCGGCGACGGCATTGAGGGTCACCTCGAAAAGGGGCTGCATCGCCTGATGGTCTTCGCTCCGGAACCACCGCAGACCTGTCGGCGAGTCGAACTCCATGCCCCGCATCGTCGTTATCAGCGTCTCCGCATCGGTCGCGCCGCCCGTCTTCTCCAGGGCGGTGACGATGGCGATGGCGGCGGCCATCCCCCCCGAGGTGAAGATATCGGGGGGCGTGCCGAAACGCTTCTGGTGCTCGGCTACCAGCCACTCGTTGATCGGGTTGGCCGGCGGCACGGTATGGTAGTACACGGTGAAACCGCGCATCCCCACGACATCCATCATCATCCGCAGGGCGGCGATCTCCGGGGCGCCGGTAGTGATCTGCATCTGCTCGTGCAGGCGCATCTCCACGATCTGGCGCCAGGGATTGTTGGCGCC
Organism: Bacillota bacterium; assembly: GCA_035477115.1. GTDB lineage: Bacteria > Bacillota > Sulfobacillia > UBA995 > UBA995 > UBA995. Next base: position 46,254 of record DATIKW010000002.1, read on the forward strand.
CGCCCAGATCACGAACAGATAGTCGGGGTCGAGATCGCGAATCCGAAGGAGCGGAGCCGAAAAGTCCGTAGCGTCGGCCGGGGCGAACTCGGTCGCGACCACGACCGCCCCCCGGGCCTGGGCCGCGGGGACGAAAGGCCGGACGTAGGCATGGCCGAAAGCGGTGTCGGGCGCGAACATCGCCACCCTGACGCCGGGTCGGGCGATGATGTCGGCCATCGCTATGGCGTCCTGGGCGGTGTTGCGGCCCGTACGGAAGACGTACCGGTTCCAGGCCGGGCCGGTGATGACGTCGGCTGCCGCCGGTTCGACCACGATTACCCGCTGGAACTCCTCAGCCAGCGGCAACACGGCCAGGGCGTCGGCCGAGGAGGTCGGCCCGACCAGCAAGTCCACCTTGTCGGTTTCCAGCAGCTTCAACGCCCGCTCCTTGGCTATGGCGGGTACGGTGGTGGTGTCCTCCCAGATCACCTCGATCTTCCGGCCGGCCACGGCCAGGGTGCCGTCAGTCGCGTACTCCAGTCCCAGCTCGAACCCGCGCCGCATCTGCTGACCGTAGTCTTGCAGGGCACCGCTGAGCGAAGCCAGTCCGCCGATGCGGATCGGTTCGACAGCGGGCGGCTCCGCCGGCCGCGCGCAAGCCGATGCCAGGAGCATCGCCCCAGCCAGCAGCACGCCAACCGCCAACCTGATCGTGCGGGACATGTCCTTCCCTCCCCGATGAGTGCATCATGCGCATGATACCCCGGGCGAGTTGCCCTCCAGTTACACAATTCCGCCCATTGCCCCTTGACCGCCGCCCCAGCGGATGACCGTGGCGGTGAACGCGTACCCGGTGCCTGCGCCCAGGAAGACGACATGGTCTCCCGGCCGGACTTTCCCCTGTTCCAGGCCGAGCTTCAACGACAGGTACTGATCGGTATGGCCGACATGGCCGTATTCCTCGAGATACACCGATTGTTCGGGAGACAAGCCCAGTTCCTGCAGGATCAGGTGATGGGCGCTGCGCTTCACGTGGAGGATGGCGAGGTAGTCGATGTCCGGCCTGCCCAGCCCACTCTTGGCGAGGGCGAGGTCGACCGCGCGCAGGAACGCGGGCACCGACCGGGCCGCCAGTTCCTCTTTCATCCGCCGGGCGTCGGCGACCACCAGCTTCCAGGGTTGCCGCTCGATATTCTCGGGCGTCGGCGGATACAGCGAGCCGCCCACCGGCGGCACGACGGCGTCGGCGAAGATGGGTTCGGTGTGGATCCCGCTGCCCAGGATGAGATTCGCGCCGTAGCCTCTACGGAGCAAGGCGGCATGCCCCGACGGACCCATGTCGAACATGAAGCTGGAATCGGGATCGCGATAGTCGACGAGGTAGGCATTGGTGTTGCCGCCGGCGATCAGCACCGTGTTCAGGTCGTCGTCGGCCGCCATCAGGTCCTTGGCCACCTTCAGCGCCAGGGGCGTCGCGGCGCAGCGGTACGACAGGTCGAACGCCCAGCAGCGGGTGGCCCCGAGTTCCTTCTGGATCTTGATCGAACCCGTCCAACAGATGTACTCCTTGTATTCCTCGCCGGGGTAGATGATCAGGTCCAGTGCGTCCGGGGGGATGCCGGTGCGGTCTAGCAGCCGGCGCGCCGCCCGGGTGGCCATGGCCACCGCGTGGTCTTCCCTTCCCCCGATCGGTTTGCGGTGGATGCCCAGCTTGTCGCGGACGACTTCCTCGGGGATGCCGGTGAGCGCCGCCAGCTCCCGCGAACTCATGAACTCCTCGGGCACGTACACCTCGAAGTCGAGCAGTCCCACCCGCCCCTCAACGCCCATGTCGTACCTGCCCCTCGCTCACAGGAGCCCGAGGCAACGGGCTTCGTCCCGCAGGCTCTCGCGAAAGTCCGGGTGGGCCAGGCCGATGAGCAGCCGGGCCCGATCGCGCAGGCTGCGTCCCTTGAGATGGGCGATGCCGTGCTCGGTCACCACGTAGTCGGTTTCCGCCCGGGGCAGCGTCACGCGACTGCCTGCCGGCAAGGACGCGACGAGGGCGGATACCGTCCCGCCCCGGGCCCGGGAACGCAGGGCAATCACCGATTTGCCCCCCGGCGACTTCTGCGCCCCCAGGGCGGTGTCCAGCTGCCCTCCCGTCCCGCTGTACTGCTGGGGCCCGATCGCCTCCGCGACCACCTGCCCGGTCAGATCCACCTGCAAGGCGGTGTTGACGCTCACCATCCGGTAGTTGCCGGCGATGACCGTCGGATCGTTGGTCACCCGGCCCCGCTGGAACTCCACCGCCAGGTTCTCGTGCACGAAATCATAGAGCTTCCGCGTACCGAGGGCGAAAGCGCCCACCATCTTGCCGTTCCACAGCGTCTTCCTCTTGCCGGTCGCCACCCCGGCCTCCCAGAGGTCCACCATCCCGTCGCTGAACATCTCGGTGTGCACGCCGAGGTCCCGCTTGTCGAGGAGGTTGCGGGCAATGGCGTTGGGGATGCCGCCGATGCCGAGTTGGATGGTGCTCCCGTCCTCGATCAGCTCCGCGACGTACCGGCCGATAGCCTCTTCATCGGCGTCGGGATCGGCGGCCGGGATCTCGATCGGCGGCCGCTCCGCCTGCACCACGTAATCGACATCGCGCAGGTGGATCTGGGTATCGCCGTAGGTCCTCGGCAGGTTCGGATTGACTTCGAGGACGACGCGGCGGGCGGACTCCGCCCAGTCTTTCTCGTAGGCCACCGACAGGCTCAAGGAGAAGTGACCGTGGGCGTCCATCGGCGTCGCCGTGCCCCAGAACAGGTCGAACCGGTTGCTGGCGGCCACCCGCGGCCCGAAATCCCGCCCATGCACGGGCAGGAAGTCGGCCGTCCCGATGGCTTGCCCCGCCCGCTCATTGGGGCCGAAGAACATGCTCTCGAGCAGGATGCGGCCTTTCGCGCCCGGGTCGCGGAGGAAATCGAAGGCGCCGCCGATGGTCAGGGCGCTGAGCACCCGAACCCCTTCGAACCGGCCGTAGCGCTCTCCGAGGGCCGACAGGAGACTGACGGGAGTGGCCGCGGCCATGCCGGCCCCGATCACCTGATGGCTCTCGACCATGGATGCGGCTTCGTCGGCGGATATCAGTTTCTTCCGGAGCTGGTCTTGCCAGTTCATGAATTGCGCCGGTCGGGCTTCGCTCCTTCCCACGCGACATCGGCTTCCGGCGGACGCCGGCGGGCTCATGATAGCGCGGAAGAGTTGCCGGCAAGTTACACGCGGGCGGGCCGGGCGATGGTCAGGTGCCGGGCGGGGGCCGGGTCAGCCTTGCCCTTCGGGAGGCCGAATTGCGCCTTCGGCAATGGGAGGGCGGGCGGGAAGGCGGGCGATCTGGATGGTGGAGATAGCGTGCTTGTAAACCATCTGCGCGCGACCGTCCGAATCCAAGAGGATCGTGAAACTATCGAACCCGCGGATCTGACCTTTGAGTTGCACGCCGTTGACCAAATAGATGGTCACGGGCGCGTTGTCCTTGGATGCCTGGGTGAGGAACCCGTCCTGCAAGTTCGCCTGGCTCTTCAAGCTGGACCATTCCTCCGATGGCGCGGATATCATCCCAATTCTACTATGCCGCCCAAGCGCGCCGCAACTCGCTCTCGGATGAGCTGCCCGGCCCACCGGGCCGATTGGCCGTCCAGTGTCAGCCATTCGATCCTCGGATCCCGCCGGAACCAGGTCATCTGCCGCTTGGCATAGCGGCGCGTATTCCGCTTGACCAGGTATATGGCGTGTTCCCGCGGGTACTCCCCTTCAAGGTAGGCCATCGCTTCCCGATAGCCCAGCGCCTGCATCGATTGATGTTCCCTGCGCACCCCGGCGGCGCGCAAGCCGGCAACTTCCTCCAGCAGCCCCGCGGCGAACATCCGGTCCACCCGGGCCTCGATGCGGCGATACAGTTCGGCTCGATCCCGCTGGATACCGAACAGGAGCAGATCGTATGCCGGCGGCGGCGGCCGCTCCCCCGCCTCCCTGCCCGCTATCTCCAGCGCCCGCAGCAGGCGGTGGCGGTCGTTAGGGTGAATCGCCTCCGCCCGGTCCGGGGCCAGGCGGGAGAGTTCCCGGTGCAAGGACGCCGTCCCTTCCCGGCCCGCGGCGGCGGTCAACCGGCGGCGGACCTCCGGCCGGGGGGGCAACGGCGGGAAGTCGGGATAGTCCACCACCGCGCTGATGTAGAGGCCGGTTCCGCCTACCAGCAAGGGGAGTTTGCCCCGGCGGTTGATGGCGTCGATGGCCTGGCGGGCCAATTCCTGGTAGCGCGCCACGCTGAAGGACGCGGTCGGGTCGACCACGTCCAGGAGATGATGCGGCACCGACTGCCGGTCCTGCGGCGACGGCTTGGCGGTGCCCTGTTCGAGACCCCGGTATACGGTCATCGAGTCCGCCGTCACGATCTCGGCGCCCGACCTGCCGGCCGCCTCCATGGCCACCTCGGTCTTGCCCGCGGCGGTCGGGCCGAGGATCACCACCAGCCGCGGGCGGTCAACTGCGGCCAAAGCGCCGCTCCAGTTCATCGCTGCCGATGCGCAACAGCGTCGGTCGCCCGTGGGCGCAGGTCGCCGGCCGGCGGGTGGCGCCCAGTTCCCGGGTGAGCGCCTCCATTTCCTCACGACCGAGGTCCTTGCCCGCCTTCAAGGCCGCCCGGCAGGCGGCCAGCAATCGCCGCAAGCGATCGATGTCGGTCCCGCCGCCGTCGCCGAGGCGGGCCAGCACCGCCCGCAGGAAGTCCGCGCTCGCCACATCCGCCACCCCCGCGGGCACGCCGCGGACCAGCAGGGTATTACCCCCAAAGGGCTCGAGGATGAAACCGGCTTTTTCGAGTAACTGGCGGAACTCATCCCCGCCGGCTCGTTCGCCCGGCCGCAGTTCGAGGACGGGCGGGATCAAGAGCAGTTGGGTACCGTTGCTCGGGTCACCTTCCGTCAGCCGTTCGTAGGCGATCCGCTCATGAGCGGCATGCTGATCCATGAGGTAGACGCCATCGGGAGCTTCCAGCACCACGTACTTGCGATGGACTTGGCCTATTACCCGAAAGTCCCAGGGCTGCCGGATGTCGCTCCCGGCCGTCTGCTCCCACATGGCGGGCTGCTCCGCGCCGGCGCCGTATGCCGCCGCGGCGGGGTCCGCCACCTCGGGCCGCGCCGGCCACAAGGGGCGGGCAGCCGCCGACCGGGCCAAGGCAACTTCCACCGCCGCTCTCACCAGCCGGCGAACCGCCTGGGGATCGCGGTGGGCCACGGTCAACTTGGCGGGATGGACATTCACGTCCACTTCCTCCGGCGGCAGTTCCAGCCACAGTGTACCCACGGGGAACCGTCCTGTGGGCAGGAGCGTCCGGTAGGCCTCTTCGACCGCCCCCGCCACCACCCGATCGCGCACGGGGCGGCCGTTGACCACGATGGTCAGGGCGGAGCGGTGCGACGCATGCAGGTTTGGAGGTCCCAGATACCCGGCGATCGGCGGCGAACACACCTCCAGCAACCGGGATGCCTCGGCCGGCCCCAGCACCGCCGCCACCGCGTCCAGCCTGCGGCCGCTGCCCGGGCTGGCGAGGACCTCCCGGCCCCCGGATATCAGGCGGAGGGCTGCGTCCGGGCGGGCGAGCGCCAGGCATCCCGCCACCTCGGCCGCGCGCGCGGCCTCAGCCCTGGCCGCGCGCAGGCTCAGACGGCGGGGTGGTACGTTGAAGAACAGGTCTTCCACCACCACCCGCGTCCCTTGCGGGCAGCCCACTTCCCGGAGGCCGATGACCTGTCCGCCCTCCAGCCGGATCTCCGTGCCCGACGTGAGGTTCGCCGGCCGGGTGGTCAGGGTCAGCTTGCTGACGGCAGCCAGCACCGGCAACGCCTCGCCCCGAAAGCCCAGGGTCTTCACCGCCCGCAGTTCGCTCGCATCGGCGATCTTGCTCGTGGCATGCCGCTGGAAGGCAAACTCCACGTCGGCGGGATCGATGCCGCAGCCGTCATCGATCACCGTCACCCGCCGGCGGCCTCCATCCTCAAGGATGATGCTGATCCGGCGTGAGCCGGCATCGATGGCGTTCTCCACGAGTTCTTTCACGACCGACGCGGACCCCTCGACCACCTCGCCGGCGGCTATCTTGCCGATAGTGTCCCGGTCCAAGAGCCGGATCTTGCCCACAGGCCGTCCCCCTCAACGCTCCCGTCGCACCTGCTCCTGCAATCGGTACAGGGTATTGATCGCCTCCAGGGGCGTCAGCGCCAGCACGTTCAACTCCCGCAACTCCTCCAGGGTCGGGCTGGGCGGCGGCGCGAACAACTGGTACTGTTTTGGCGCCGACCGGGGAGCCATGGCCGGCCGCTCGGCCGAGAGCGCACACCCTGCTTCCAGCGACTCCAGAATGGCCCGGGCCCGTTCCCGGACCGCGCCGGCGATCCCCGCCAAGCGGGCCACGTGCAGGCCGTAGCTCCGGTCGGAACTGCCGCGGACCACCCGGTACAGGAACACCACGTCGTCGCCGGCCTCCCGCACCGCCACCGTGTGGTTTACCACGCCGTCGACGCTGCCCTCCAACTCCGTGAGTTCATGGTAGTGAGTGGCGAACAGGGTGAGCGGCCCCATGCGGGCCAGTTCCTCGGCAACGCTCCAGGCGATGCTCAGCCCATCGAAGGTACTGGTGCCGCGGCCGATCTCGTCGAGGATTACCAGGCTGTCCGGCGTGGCATGGCTCAGGATGTTGGCAACTTCCTGCATCTCCACCATGAAGGTGCTGGCGCCCCCGATCAGATCGTCCGACGCGCCAATCCGGGTGAAGATGCGACCGACCGGCCCCAGCCGCGCACTCGCTGCGGGCACGAATCCTCCCATTTGCGCCATGAGGCAGATCAGCGCGACCATGCGGCAATAGGTGCTCTTGCCCGCCATGTTGGGCCCGGTGAGGATGACCAGGCGCTCGCCGCGGCCGTCCAAGGTGGCATCGTTGGGCACGAACCCGCCGGGGAGGATCTGCTCCACCACCGGGTGGCGGCCTTCGCGGATTTCCACCACGGGCGAATCGACCATCTGCGGGCGCACGTAGCCGTTGAGCGCCGCCACTTCGCCCAGGCACGCCAGCACATCCGCCTCGGCCGCCGCGGCGGCGCCGGCCTGGATCGCAGAGCACTCGGCCGCAGTTCGCTCACGGAGCGCCGCAAAGAGTTCGTATTCGCGATCGGCCAGGTGCGCTTCCGCCCCCAGGATCATGGCCTCGCGTTCCTTCAGTTCCATGGTGACGAACCGTTCAGCTCCGGCCAGTGTCTGCCGGCGCTCGAAGTCCGGCGGAACGTGTTCGAGATTAGCCCGGGTAACCTCGAGGTAGTAGCCGAACACCCGGTTGAACCCGACCTTGAGCGACCTGATCCCCGTCCGCTCCCGTTCGCGCACCTCCAGAGCGGCCACCCACTCCTTGCCGCCGCCGGCGATGGCCCGAAGGCGATCTACCTCGGGGTCATGTCCCTCGCGGATCAATCCCCCTTCTTTCACCGCCGCCGGGGGGGAGTCCACCAGGGTGGCCCGAATCGAGCGGCTGAGCTGGGCGAGGTCCGGCAACGACCTCCCCAGGTCGACCAGGCGGGACGCCTTCGCTTCCGCAAGCAACCCTCCGAGTTCCGGGAACAGACCCAGTCCCGTGCCCAGGGCGAGCAGGTCCCGGGCGTTCGCTTCGCCGACCGCCGCCCGGCCGGCCAGTCGCTCGTAATCGGGCATCCGGCGCAGGCACTCGCGCAACCGCCCGCGCAGGAGCGGACGGTCGACCAGTTCGGCCACGGCGTCGTGGCGGAGGGCGATCTCCTCCAGCGAGGAGCAGGGACGCAAGAGCCAGGCCCGAAGGAGCCTCCCGCCCGCGGGCGTGGCCGTGCGGTCGAGGACCCGGATCAGACTGCCGCGCCGGCCTCCCTCCCGGGAGGAACGCACCAGTTCGAGATGCCGGCAGGTGGTCGCATCCACCAGGAGGTGGTCCAGGTGCGATCGCATCGCCAGCCGCGTGATCTGCACCGCCCGCGAAGCGCTGGTCTCCTGGACATAGGCCAACAGGACGCCTGCCGCGGCGGTCGCCAGCGGCCGGCCCTGGCAGCCCAGCGCCTCAAGGGAAGCGCACCGGAAGTGCTCCTGGAGGAGCTTCGCCGCTGCCTCCGGGCCGCCAGGCGGCGGATGGGCCTCCCCAACCCGACCCGGGTAGGCGGTGCCGAGGGCGGCGGCCAGGCCCGCCCCGTCTTCCACCAGGATCTCCGCCGGCTCGAGCCGCGCGATCTCGTCGAGCAAGGCTTCCCGCGGCCGATCCCCGCGGAACTCGGCCGCCCAGAACTCTCCGGTCGAAAACTCCAGGACCGCGAGCCCGTAGGCCGCGGGCTGATCCGACTCGGTGATCATGACCGCGTAATTGTGGTTCTTCTCCTGGAGCGATCGGGGGTCGACCACCGTCCCCGGGGTGACCACGCGGACGACTTCCCGGCGTACCAGGCCCCGGGCCTTGCGCGGGTCTTCCACCTGCTCGCAGATGGCCACCCGGTAGCCCTTGTCCAGCAGGGTCGCGAGGTAACCGGAGGCTGCGTGGTAGGGGATGCCGGCCATCGGCATGCGTCGCTGCCCCTTGCCGGCCTCCCGGGAAGTGAGGGTGATCCCGAGTTCGCGCGAGGCGATCTCCGCGTCCTCGAAGAACATCTCATAGAAGTCCCCGAGGCGGAAGAACAAGATCTTGTCGGGATGCCGGGATTTGATCTCCCGATACTGGGCGAGCATGGGAGTAACCCGGCCGCTCAAGACTTCCTGCCCTCCGGCTCGCCCTCCAGGGTCCAGGTACGGGCGAGGGTGATCTTGACCTGGATCAGGTCGCCGGGGCGGGCGGCGCCGGCGGGGAAAGTGACGAGTTTGTTGGTCCGGGTGCGGCCCGCCCAGCGGGCGGGGTTACGGTCGCTCGGTCCTTCCACCAGCACCTCCCGGGTGCTGCCGACCAGTGCCTGACTGAGTTCGAGACTGACCTGGTTCTGCAGCCGGTTCAGGCGGGCGAGGCGCGCCTCACGCACGGCCGCCGGCACCTTATCGGGCAGGGCGGCCGCCCGGGTTCCCCGGCGCTCCGAATACAGGAAGGTGAATGCCCCGTCGAATCTGGCTGCTTCCACCAGGCGCAGCGTGTCCTCGAAGTCCTCCTCGGTCTCGCCGGGGAAGCCGACGATCAGATCGGTGGTGATGCCGGCACCGGGGAGTACCTCCCGGCATTGCCTCAGCAACTCGAGATACTGGGTTCGGTCGTAGCCGCGGCCCATCGCCCGCAGCACCCGGTCCGACCCGGACTGCACCGGCAGGTGCAGGTGCTCGCAGACCCGCTTGGCCCCGGCCATGACTTCGAGGAAGCTGCGGCGAAAATTGGCGGGATGGGAGGTGGTGAAGCGGATTCTGGCCAGTCCCTCCACCTGATCTGCCTGCGCCAGGAGGTAGCCGAAGTCCACCCGCCGGTCTTCCGCCGGCAGGTCGCGACCGTAGTTGTTCACGTTCTGGCCCAGCAGCACAGCCTCTCGGAACCCTTCGCCGGCAAGTCCGCTGAGTTCGTCCAGGATGGCCTGGGGCTGCCGGCTCCGCTCGCGGCCGCGGACGGCGGGTACGATGCAGTAGGCGCAGCCGTGGTTGCAGCCGTGGATGATGGTGACCCAGGCCCGCACCTTCCCCTCCCGCCTCACCGGCAGGTACTCCGGCATCGGCCCCGAATCGTCGAGGATTTCCAGCACGGGCTGTCCGGTCGCCAAGGCGGTCTCCAGCAGAGCCGGCAAGCGATGAAGATTGGGCGGACCGAACACCACATCCACGTGAGGGAAGGCGGCCGACAGGCGCTCGACCGCTCCGGGTTGCTGGGGCACGCACCCCCCGACGGCCAGCAGCCTCCCCGGGCGGGCCAGCTTCCACCGCTTCAGCTCACCCATCTTCCCCAGGGCGCGCTGTTCAGCGGTATCCCGCACTCCGCAGGTCAACAGGACCACGAGGTCGGCCGCTTCCTCCCCGGACGCCTCCGTCCAGCCGGAATCCTCCAGCACGCCGGCCAGGATCTCGGCTTCGTGGGCGTTCATCTGACAGCCGTAAGTCGTGAGGTGATACAGCAAGTCCTGTCCTCCTGATGGCTAGCGTGCCACTGGATGGCAGCCGGATAAACGCTTGCTGCGGCGAGTGAGCGCGCCGTCCCGTCAGTCGCCGGCTATACGCCCCCACAGCCCTTTCCGTTTGCGCGATCGCCGCGAACCCTGGCTGGCGATTTCGTACCGGAGGCTCTGCAATTCCTGTTGTACGCGTATGAGGGAGGTGAGGATCTTCTCTCGCTCCTCGACCCACTGATCCCGGGTTGCCTGCAATTGCTCGCCGATGTCGCGCAGCAGGGCCACGACCACCGATTCCGCGACGTCCGCGTCGTCGACGACCAGCGGCCGCAGGCCGCCCCCGGAAGGCGGACTGGGCGGACTGGAGAGTGCCCTGCGGATGCCCGCCTCATCCTCTCCCTTGCCGCGAAGCTCCACGATGGTGCGGAGTCGGTCGAAGGCGGCCGCCGGCAA
>DATIKW010000003.1:0-64425 GCA_035477115.1 Bacillota bacterium
CGGCTCAAGCGCGCGAAGAATGACGCTATGCGGGCTTGCTCTTCGGCACCGGCCGGCTGGTTGGCGGCGGCCCAACGCCGGCGGGCTCCCAGGTAAGCGTCGACGGCTCCCGCAATGACCAGAGGCGCCAGGATGGTCTGCCAGGACAGGCCATAGAACGGTCGGGGCATCGGCAACAGGAACGAACGCCAGCCCCAAAAGACGATGAACAGGAAGGCCGCCTTGAGGTAGTGACCGTTCAGAAACTGGCCGGAGCCGACCAGGGGTGGCCAGAGGGACAAGAACGCGGGGATCCAGGGATAGGTTGGCGGGATAGCAGGCACCCGGCGGGTGACGGCGCCGTCGAGTGGGTCCAAAAGATACAGGGCCAGGCCCAAAACGACGAGGTAGATGAGGTAATTCACGGTCCCGCTCCCGTCTCGAAGGTGATGCTGCCCATGATCCACCGGTAGTCCGCCTCGTAATATGGGAAAAGGATGACGGGCACCAGGTAAGTTGCCTGATAGTATGCGCCTGCCGCTCGGAAGTAGACATCGTATTGATAGTGGCGAACCGTGACGCCGGCCAGGGAGATGTCGAGTTCTTTGAGGTAGCGCATGCCCGGGTAACGGGCGAAGGTGAAGTCGAAATCCCGGGCCACTCGCGTGGGCGCCCGGTGGAACAGGCGGTAGATGCCGGCGGCTTCGCGCCGCTCGTGTTCGCGGTATGCCGCGTAGTCTTCGAGCGTCTGTCCCTGCTCAAGCGAGATGGTGCGGAGGCGGATCCGGGCGAAACCTCCGAGCGGGCTCGCCCGGAAGATCACCCCTTCAGCTTCCCCGGGCAACTCGCCGGGCAAAGGAGCCGTCGAGGTACGCCAAGCGTCGAGGCTCCACGGCAACACGAAATCAACCCCGGTTTCGGCCACCGCGTGGAGACGTCCTTCATCGCGATACAAGCCTGCCAACGCGCCGGCCAGCAAAGCCCACAGGGCGGCGTGGAGCAATACGCGGGAACCCCGCCGGTCAATGGTCGAGGCGCGGGTCCAAGGCATCACGGAGCGCGTCCCCCACGAGATTGAAGCTCATCACCGTCACGAAGATGAGCAGCCCGGGATAAACGGTGTACCACCATGCTCGCCGGATATAATCCCTTCCCTCGAACAACATGTTCCCCCAGCTCGGAGTGGGTGGCTGCACTCCGAGACCGAGATAAGACAAGGCGGACTCGGTGAGGATGGCCCCGGCCACGCTCAGCGTAGCGGCCACGATGATCGGCGCCATGGCGTTGGGCAGGATGTGGCGGAAGATGATCTTCGGGTCAGGCGCCCCGAGCGCGCGGGCGGCCTCGGTGAAATCCTGCTCCTTCAGGCTGAGGAAGGCCGCGCGGACCAGACGGGCAACCGGCGGCCAGGAGATGAGGCCGATGGTGGCGATGATGTTGAAGATGCTCGGCCCGATGACGGCCACCACGGTGAGGATCAGGAAGAGGGCGGGGAAAGAGATCACGATGTCCGTGAAACGCATCAGGACGTTATCGATCCACCCGCCGTAGAATCCGGCGATGGCGCCGATGAGCGTACCGGCCGTGATCATGATGCCCACGGCGACGAAACCCACGCTCAAGGAGATGCGCGCCCCAAACAGCACTCGGGTCAGGATGTCCCGCCCGAAGAAGTCGGTGCCCATGGGATGGGTGGCGCAGGGTGGCTCGAGGCGGTTTCCGAGGTCGATCGCATATGGCGAGTGGGCGGTGAGGTGCGGCGCGAAAATGGCTGCTGCGTATAACAGCACCAGTACTACCAGACCCGCGATGGCCAGGCGGTGCCGGCGAAAGCGGGACCAGAAGATCGCCCTCCATGAGAGATCGCGTTCAGCTTCGGCCAGGGTCATCGTCCGCGCCATCCCGGGACCCCCTTAGTCATACTTGATGCGAGGGTCGACCAGCCCGTAGGCCAGGTCGGCAAGGAAGTTGCCGGCGACGACCAGCGTCGCGGCGATGGTGTTTATCGCCATCACCGTGGGGTAATCCCGCCGCATGATCGCCGTCCAGGCCATACGCCCGATTCCGGGGATGGCGAAGACCTGCTCGGTAACGAGCGCCCCGCCGAAGAAACCGGGCAACGCCAGCCCGACGAGCGTGATCAGCGGGAGCAACGCGTTCTTGAGGGCATGCCGGTAGATGACCACGCGCTCCGCCAAGCCCTTCGAGCGGGCGGTCCGGATGTAATCCTGCCGGATTACCTCCAGCATGCTGGATCGGGTATACCGGAAGTAGCCAGCCAGCGCGCCTCCATAGCCGAGGACGATGACCGGCATGATGAGATGGCGGGTCCGGTCCCAGAGGTCGAAACCGAGACCATGAGTCTGTATGCCCTGGGCGGGCAGCCAGCCCAGGGCGATGGTGAACAGCAGCATGAGGATCAAGGCGAACCAGAAGTTGGGAAGGGAGAGACCCACGAAGGCGAAAGCGCTGGCCACATGATCGGCTTTGGAGTACTGGCGTACGGCGCAGACGATCCCCAGGGGGATGCCGATACAGAAGGACACCAGGAACGCGGCGGCCATCAACAGGAAAGTGATGTCGATGCGCTCGACCACCCGTTCGAGGACCGGCCGGCCGTCATCAAAAGATCGGCCGAAGTCCCCCCGCAGCAGGCGGACGACCCACCGGTAATACTGGACATGCAGGGGCCGGTCCAAGCCCAGCGCTCGTTCCATGGCCTCGAAGGATGCCGGGTCCGCGGTGGGATCGACCAGCAGGGCGGCCGGCGAGCCCGGAGCCAGATGGATGATGAAGAAACTGATCATGGTGATGCCGAGCAGGATGGGAACGGCCTGGAGCACTCGGCGAAGCACGTACCTTCGCATTGAATCCCCCTCCTCCCGGTCGTCCCGCCCGCGCGAGCGGCGCAGAGGGCGCCCGGCCGCCCGTACGGACGCCCTTCACCCGTCGCCTCAAGCGAGGTTCCCTGCAAGTTGGTTTCAGTTCAGGTGCGGGCCCGCTTGCAACTCCGCCGGAATCCAGAGGTCTTCCGCATAGAACAACGGACTTGCGATCGGACTCACCTTGATCTCCCCTCGAATCCGGTTGCCCACGGCGTGGATGGCGTTAGGGTAGAACAGGAAGACGTACGGCTGATCCTCGGCCAGGATTGCCTGCATCTCCTGGTAGATCTCCCGCCGCCGATCGATATCGCCTACCCGGCGCCCTTCCTCGAGGAGTTCGTCCACCCGCGCGTTGGAGTAGCTCACGAAGTTGAAGGGACCGCCCTCCGTGTGCCAGATGCTGAAGGCATCCGGGTCGACGCCCAGCGACCAGCCGACGATGACCGACTCGAAATTCTTGGCCAGCAAGACGTCGCTGACGAAGGTAGCCCACTCCACCAGTTTGATCTCCACCTCAATGCCAACGTCCTTGAGGTTACTCTGGATGACCACTGCCGCCTGCTCGCGCATGCGGTTGCCCAGGTTGGTCTGAAGCAGGAAGCTGAACCGTACGCCGTCCCGCTGCAGGATGCCGTCGGCCCCCGGGGTCCAGCCGGCTTCGGCCAGCAAGCTCCTGGCCCGGGCCGCGTCGAACGGGAAGGTACGGACGTCCGGGTTGTAGTCCCAGCGTGCGGGACTGCCGTGGGTCCAAGCCACGGTGCCGTGTCCCATCAGGAGTTCGTCGACCATCACTTCCTTGTTGATGGCATGGGAAACGGCGTGACGGACCCGCACATCCTGGAACAGCGGATTGGCCAGGTTGAGCCCGAGATAAGTGTAAGCGAAGGTCGGCGTCGTCATCAGCCGGAGATGGGGCATGGCCTTGAACCGCTCGTACTCTTCGGGGGTGACTCCTCCGAAATCGATTTCCTTCGCTTCCAGGGCGATTTCGAGCGTCTTCTGGTCGGGGATCACCCGCGTGACCAGTTCATCGCCGTGCGCGGGCGGCTTGCCATCGCGGCCGCCTTCCCAGTCCGCATTGCGGACCACGGCGATGTGTTGGTCGGGCAACCATTCCTTCCAGCGGAAGGGGCCGCTGCCGACCGGGTTGCGCGAGAAATCATGGTCCTTGACATCCCGGCCATGGACGTCGCCCAGGATGTGACGGGGGATGATGTGGTAGGCCGCCGTCCGGGTGAGGAAGATAGCCATCGGCGTCTCCAGGGTGAACCGCACCGTGAGATCATCCAGGGCCTTGACCGCGCCCAGGGCTCTCCACGCCTCGAAAGCCCCGGTCACTCGCCGGTCGTGAGTCTCCTGGTCGATTTCCTCGGCGTCAAGAGCCTTCTTGGCGGCGGCGAGTTCGTCGAGGTAGGCTGCATAGCCGAGCAACATGGCCATGTCCGCCCGTCGCGGCCCGGTATAGAACGGGTTCATGAAACTCTCATAGGTGAACACGACGTCGTGGGCGGTGAAGGGTTGACCGTCGTGCCACCTCTGCTCGGGGCGGAGCCGGAAAGTGTAAATCAGTTCATCCGCGGAGACCTCGGGGAAACTCTCGGCTGCGTTCGGCACGAGTTCGACTTCCCGGTTCCAGGCCATGAGGCTGTTCTGGAAAAGGTGGTGGGTGATGTCCCCCGAGGCGGTATCGGCGACGTAAATGGGGTTCATGGTCTGAGCGTCGGCGATACTGCCCCGGATCATGATGCCGCCGGATACAATCTCGACGCCCGGCTCCTCCTCGGGAACCCGGCGGGGACACCCCGCAGCCAAGACGGTCAGCCCGGCCAGGAGGACGACGAGGGTGGCCGCCAACCAGCGATAACGCGCCAGTCCCTTCATATCGACTCAGTCCCCCTCTTTACGGCTCTGTGCCGCATTACGGCCCTGCTCAGTCACCAGCCAGCCTACTGATGTCCGCGACTGCTCTTGTGCCATCCCTCCCCAGAATTCGCGCTCGAAGCGGTCGTCCTCGGAGGTGTCGTACTTTGAGGGCGACCCGCTCATTACCATATGCGCCGGAAAGCCTTTCCTCTCCACCGGTCATCCCCGATCGCGTCTTGAGAGTTTTGCGGGGGCGGGGTGGGGGTCTACTACGAAGATGCGGTTAAGGTCGTGGCGGCCCGAGCGGCACGGGAGTCTACCGGGGATGCCTCTGATGCGGTGTCGGATCGAACCCGAGCCACTCGATTCCGTCCACGCCGTCAAGCCGCTTGGCCATAACTTCAAGCGCCTCCACGCTGCTATCCACCAGGATGAAGCGACGGCCAAGCTCAAGTGCGGCCACACCGGTCGTGCCGCTGCCGGCGAAGAAGTCGAGCACGAGGTCGCCCGGGCGCGACGATGCACTGATGATGCGACGAAGGATGCCGAGCGGCTTCTGCGTCGGATATCCGGTCTTTTCCGAACCGCTTGTCGGGACGATCGTGTGCCACCAAGTGTCGGTAGGGAGTTTCCCGCGCGCCGCCTTCTCGGGGCCGACGAGGCCGGGCGCCATGTACGGGATCCGTTCAATCGCATCGACGTTGAACACGTAGTCGGACGGATCCTTGGCATAGAGCAGGATGTTATCGTGTTTCGGCGGCCATCGGTCCTTGGGCCGGCCACCGTAGTCGTAGGCCCAGATGATCTCGTTCAAGAAGGCCTCACGGCCGAAGATGGTGTCGAGTAGGACTTTACAGTAGTGCACTTCCCGATAATCGACGTGGACGTACAAAGACCCGCGCCGTGCCAAGACGCGATGGGCCTCGATCAGGCGTGGCTCAAGAAAAGCCAGGTAGTCATCGAAGAGGTCGCTGAAGCGCTTGGTCCCCACGACAATGCTCTCGTAGCGGCGCCCCTGGAATCCGAGCCGGTCGCCTTCCGCGGAACGCACCGTCTTGAGTTGTGTTCGTCGCTGAACTCTTCCGGTGTTGAAGGGAGGATCGATGTAGATCAGATCCGCGGAGGCCGAGGGCAGCACTCGAAGGACCTCGAGGTTATCGGCCAAGTGGACTCTGCCGATCACTCCATCGTCCATGGGCGGCGTGAACTCACGTTCGCGCACCTCCCGCCAAGGCTTGCATCAGCGTTCAAATTCTAAAGTGCGACGGGAAGTACCTCCTGTCGATGCCACGGAGCAGGCATCGATCGCGAGTCATATCCTGTCTCCGGGAAGGGACTTTCTGTTCCGGGCTATCCTGTACTGGGAGGATAGCCCGGGGAGGTGTCGAAAGACACTTTTCGCGCGAGGGGGTCAGCAGTGGGACGAGGCATGAGGGCGAGAGATCTGGGCATTCATCTGGGTTCCCTGCCTACGGGCCCCTTGAACGCGATCACCGATGTCCCCGGGGTTCGTGTCGGCCACCGCACGCTGATCGAGGGCCGGGAGATCCGCACGGGAGTTACCGCCATCGTGTTCGATGGCTGCCGGGGAGGCGCCTTGCCTGACCGCCTGTTCGCCGGGGTCCATGTGTTCAGCGGCGCGGGCGAACTCGCCGGGCACATCCTGATCGCCGAGTGGGGGTTCATCGAGTCTCCCATCTTGTTGACCAATACCTTGAGCCTCGACGATGTTCGGGCAGCCGCCCTTCGCTACCTGGGGGAGTGCTACCCGGCGCTCGGCCTGACCGCCGACCCGATCGGCCCCATCGTTGCCGAGTGCGACGACAGCTACCTGAACGACATGCGAGGCCGCCATGTGCGGGAGGAGGACGTCCGTCAGGCGCTGGCGGCGGCGAATGCCGGCCCGGTCGATGAAGGGAATGTCGGCGCCGGCACCGGCATGTACAGTTTTGACTTCAAGTCAGGGATCGGCACGGCTTCCCGCCAACTCCCCGCTCAACAGGGGAACTACCGGGTGGGATGCCTGCTCGTGACCAACATGGGGGAACGACGGCGGCTGACGATTGCCGGAGTCCCCGTGGGCGAGGAGATCACCGATCTCCTGACGACGGACGTGGTCGAGGGGTCGGGGGTGGTGGTGGTGGCAACCGATGCTCCCATGCTGCCGCACCAACTGGGGCAACTCGCCCGGCGTGCCGCCATTGGCCTGGGCCGGGTGGGTTCGTACGGTTCCCACGGCAGCGGCGAATTCGTGATCGCGGTCTCCACCGGCATCATCGTGCCCAGGGTCTCTCCGGCGCCGACCTTCGCGCTGGAGACCTTGGTCCCCTCGCGGTCGCGATTCAATCCCTTGTACGAAGCAGCCATCGAGAGTTGCGAGGAGGCGGTCGTCAATTCCCTCTTGCAGGCGGAGACGATGGACGGTCGCGACGGACATACCGCCCACGCCATACCGGTCGACAGGCTACTTGACAGTCTGCTGCGCCACGGGCGGATCAGGTCGCGCTGAGCGGGAAGGAGGCAGGCTTCGGTGTCGGGAGAACACGGTAAGGGACTCGTGGTGGTGTATACGGGTGACGGCAAGGGGAAGACCACGGCCGCGCTGGGCCTGGCCCTACGGGCGGCAGGCCACGGCCGCAAGGTCTTCATCATCCAGTTCATGAAGGGCGATCCGGACTACGGCGAACTCGTCGCCATCCGACGGCACCTTGGGGGCTACATCGAAGTAGTCCAGAGCGGACTGCCAACGTTCGTCGACCGTGACGACCCCAGCCCCGAAGACCGCCGCCTGGCAAGGGAGGGGATGGACCTGGCTGGAGACATCCTGAAAGCTGGGGCTCATGACCTGGTGATCCTGGATGAGGTGAATGTGGCTCTCGATTACGGATTGGTGAACCTACAGGAGCTGCTGGAGGATGTGGCCAACCGTGCTCCGGGCGTGGACGTGGTGCTCACCGGAAGGGACGCCCCTGCCGCCTTGCTGGCGGCGGCCGACCTGGTGAGCGAGGTCGTAGAGGTAAAACACCACTTTCGGCGCGGCGTACCCGCCCGGAAGGGCATGGAGCACTGAAGCCGCGGGAGGAGAGGATGAGGCCGGGTGAGAAGTACCTCCGTGGTCGGGAGGGGGGCGTACCATCAGTGTGGCGCCTGGGAGAACTGGCCCGGAACCGGGCAGAACAGTCCAGGATGCGTGGCGAACTCGTGCAGGTCGCTGGACGGCGGCCGATCCGGTATTGGCGAGCCCGCGGCGTGGCGGGTGCGACCAGCTTTGACCGGATCACCTTAGCTTTTGCCGATCGGAGTTTTCTGGAGATCTACTCCACGGGACTGGACGACCGGGGGCGAGTCGTGGGTCTCCTTCAACTCAGGCGCCAGGACTTCCGCCAACCCTTCTCCCGCGGCACGGCCTCGTGTCTGGAGTTGACCCTCACGGGGGGGGAAGGATGGGCGGGCAAACCGATTAGCTCCTGTCGGATCACGCGAGATGGACGGGGTGAAACCCTGACCATCCTCGGCCCGGAGGGCATCCTGCTGGACGTCCGCGCCACCGCGGTCAACGGGCGCGGCGGCATCATCTTGCGCTTGCGGCACGCCCACGACTGGGAATGAGCGCATGAAGGGACCGCCGCCGACCGGGAAGGTCCCCCCCTGGGTGCTCGAATGCTGCATTTTCCCGTATCTCGGCGCCCGCCGGTCCGAGGTGATCGTACGAGCCGGCCTGGGCGAAGACGCCGCCGTATTCGATCCCGATGGCCTCCTGGTCGCCGTCTCGACCGACCCGATCACCGCCGCCGGCAAGCGGATGGGATGGTATGCTGCCCATGTTGCCCTGAACGACGTTGCCGCGGGAGGCGCCAGGCCGCTCGGCCTGTTGGTCACCATCATCCTGCCGCCCGGTCTCGCGCCGGCTGTCCTGGCCGAACTGCAACGCGACTTGGCGGAGGCCGCTTCGGACGCGGGCGTCGAGGTGCTGGGGGGCCACACCGAGTTCAGTGATGCCGTGACCCGACCGGTCATCGTGGCCACGGGGATCGGGCTCATCCCCCCGGGGGGCCGACGAGGGTCCGCGGGCGGAAGGGCGGGTGACAGCCTGGTACTCACCAAGACGGCCGGAGTGGAGGGCACGGCCATTTTGGCGAGGGATTACCCCGATCGCCTGGCAGGCATCCTGACACCCGCGGAGTCGGAAGCGGCCAAGGCGATGCTCGCCCGGATCAGCGTGGTGCCCGAAGCGCTGTTGGCCGCCGAGAACGGAGCTACCGCCATGCATGACGTGACCGAGGGCGGCGTGATCGGAGCAGCCTGGGAGATGGCGCGCGCCTCGCGCACCGGTTTCCGATTGGATCGGGACCGGGTGCCCGTGGCGCCGGTGACCGCCAAGCTCGCCGCGACGCTCCAGTTCGACCCGATGAGGCTGATCTCCAGCGGTTCCCTGCTGATCGCTACCGCCCGGCCTGAGGTCATGGTGAGCGTGTTGGCCCGTGCGAGTATCGATGCCGCCGTCATCGGCACCCTGACGCCGAGCGGTTATCTCGTCGTTGGCGGCGACTCCGCCGGCGAGCTGTCTCCGGACTTCTCTCCCGACGACGAGCTGTTCCGCCTGGTAACGGGTTGGCACGGTTGAGCAGCGGCCGGCGGGCTCGGGCCCGCCAGCAACCTCCAGAGCAAAGGGCCGGGGCCGCCGAGCGCCTTGCGGACTTCTTCGCGGATCACGCCGGCGGCGCGCAGGGCTGCTGCTAGTTCCGGCGGGTCGGGGGTTCCCGGGCCGAAACGGGCCAGCTCGCAGATTCCGGTCAGCGCGGCCAACGCTTGCCCTGCCGGCGGGCAGGCCAGGCGGCCGCGCTCAAGGTACTCCGCCGGCGTCTCGGCCGCGGCGGGCACGGCACCAAGCAGGGACAGGTAATGACCGGCCCCCCGGTACACGGCATCAATGGCGGTGCGGCGGTCGTGAAGCCGGGGACGGGTCACGAGCCAAAGCCTCTGAGCCCGACGGGCGGTCAGCCAGATCAAGCGTACAGCTACGATCGCCAGCAGGGCCAGCGTTGCGGGCCCGATCCAGCCGCGGAGGGGATGAACCCGTCGCTCCCACTCGCCGGGAATTCCCCCCTCGATCAGATCGAAAAGCAGGTCGCCCCAACCTTCGCCGGGGTCCCAGCGCTGGCCGGGGAGATCTTGGCCTTCCCGGGGCAAACCCGTGACCGGACCGGTGAAGCCAGGGACGAGGGCCGGATCCGGTTCCGGGAAAGCGGGCGTCGGCTCGAAGGTGAACCAGCCCATCCCCGGGATGAAGACTTCGACCCAGGCGTGAGCATGCTCATTAGCTACCGGGATATCCACCACGCCCGCGGCCGCCGGCGGGAGCGGCACCGCGAATCCCTCGACCCACCGCGCGGCCACGCCCACCGACCGCAGGAGGACGACCATCGCCGTCGAGTGGTAGGTGCAGTAGCCTTCCCTCAAGTCGAACAGGAAGAAGTCCACGAAATCACGGTGCTGGGGTGTGAGCGGGGGCTGTTTCGAATAGGGAATGGCGCGCAAGTATGCCTGGATAGCCTCAGCTCTGGCCAGAGCATCGCCAGCCTGCCGGGTAATCGCTCGCGCTAACTCTCCGATTCTGGCCGGGAGGCCGGCGGGGAGTTGGAGGTAATCGTCGCTCACGCTCAGGTTGCGGTCCAGCGGGGCGTTCAGCAGCATTGGTCGAGGTATACGCGCCAGTACCCGGTACGTCCGTTCGGCCGGAACCCGCCCGTCAACCGAGAGGTTGCCCAGTTCATCGACGCTGACCGCTTGCGGCAGCCCCTGGATCGCCACGGGATGGAGAGGGCTGAACACTACCCCCGTCCGCAGGCCGACATGCTGTATGGCGATTGCGACCTGCCAGCTTGGAATCCCGTAGGGATAGGGGAAGGCGATGGTGCCGGGGTCCTCCAACTTCGCCGGGCGGTGGGGACGGCGCCTCCACCCCCGGCCGGTGTACACATCGCGGATGGACCCTCGGAGATAGAGCAGGGGACCCGGAGGGGGATTGGCGAGCCGGAGCCGGAGCACGACCTCATCGTCGGTACGGATCGGCCCGCCGAGTTCCTGTACGTCCCCCCCAAAACCGGTGACCGCTACCGAGAATTCACCGTCCCCGCCGCCCACGTTCACCACGCCATGTCCCCGCAGGTCGGTCAGGAACGGCAGCACGTCCACAAACCAATCCGCCACCCGTCCGAGGGGGATGGGGCGAAAGTGGCCTGGCAGCATCGCAGCCGCGCCCGCGGCCAGCCCGACCAGGATGGTAACGGAGATGATCGTGGACGCCAGCAGCCGGGGCGGCGGGCCAATCCCCGCCGCCAATCCACTCAAGTGGCCTAGTCCCGCGAGCAGACACACGGGCAACAGGTACGCCGCAAACGCCAGTGTCGCACCTTCCTGGTGGAGCAACCACGCGACGGCGAAGAAGATGGTGCCCAGAGGCACCAGCACCAGGGGACGGTCCGCTCGCACCACTAGGACCGCCACTACCAGGGATGCCAGCATGCCGCTCGTCGCGAGCAGCAACATCAAGACGGCCGGTGCCGGCTCCAGACCATATGACCAGGCGGTGACACCTTGCTCTACCGTCTGAGTGAGCCAGGCGAGCAGGGAGGGAAAGTCCACCCCGAGCGCCGCGCCCGCCGGCCAGAATACCGCGGCGGCGATCGCCAGCCCAAGCAAGGTCCATCGCGGGCGACACACCAGCGACCAGGCCAAGGTGACGGCAGCCAGCAGGGCGACGGTCAGATGGGGATAGTGGGTCGCGGGCAGGGCTGTCCAGTCGGCTAACGGCCGGAGGATGGCGGCCACGACAGCTGCCCCCAGGGCAAAGCGAACGGCCTCCCATACCCGTTGCGCAAACCTCGCGGCTGCCATGCTCGCGCTAGTACCTCCGGCGGCCCCCCGCCCGGCGCTGTCCGCTGACGGCATCCTTTCCGCCAAGGACTTCGCCTAACGCGTCCCCGTCCCGCAATTCATAGATCCGGACACCCTGGTCCCGTAAGTGCAGTGCCAAGCCCCGTTCATTGGCGGCGGCGTCCTGGTCGCCCGCCCGGATCCAGATGAGCATCACCGTGAATCTCCGGGCGCACAGCCGTCCCAGCGTCTCGGCCAGCGCGAGGTCGAGGCAGGGGGTGATCGCTGTCACCGTCGACCCGGGAAGCAGTTGTCGGCTCTCGCGCCGCACGACCTCACCGAGGGGGACTTGACCCTCCGCCTGCATCCTGGCCAGGGCTTCGAGCAGATGTTGGAAGCGGGCTGCTCCCTTGCCCGGTGCCAGCGAGTGACGCCGGTCGCCTTGGCCCATCAGGCCGAACTCATATCCCCTCTCCCAGGCGTGGTAGGCAAGTGAAGCGGCGACTTCCGCCGCCAGATCGGTGCTCGTCATGCCGCCGCTGAGTTGCCGCTCGGCAGGCTCGAACAAGTCCACGAACAGCATCAATTGGACGGTGGTCGTGCGTTCATAGTCGCGCACGTGGAGTTCCCCCCGCCGGGCACTGACCTTCCAGTGGATTAGCTTGGGGCTGTCCCCGGTGCGGAACGGTCGGACCTGGGCCAGGCTCGACAGGTCCTCGCGCGCCCGCTGGCGGGTGCGCAATGCCCCGAAAGACTGGCCGGCAGGCAGCGACAGACCGGACAGGGGGTGGATGGCGGGGTACACCGTCACCGCAAAGCGGCTTCCCACTTGCTGGCGGCAAGTGAAGATCCCGAGCGGGTCGCGGGTTTCGATGATCATCGGGCCCAGCCGGTAATGCCCGCGGGCAAGCCGGGTGGCCAGGCAATAGCACAGGCGGGAACTCAAGGGACCAAGCCACCAGAACTGGTGAGGCAGCCGGATGAAAGTGCGCGTCGGAGCAGGCCAACCCTTGCCGCGGTGCCGGCCGTCCCCGGGGAGTTCTCCCGGCAGGGGCAAGCGGATCCAGCGCGCTATCGAAGGGTCGCTGAACTGGACCCATGGCACCGGCAGGAACCCGTCGTTGGCCAGACGCAACTCCAAGACGGACGCCTCGCCCGCCGTAAGGCGAAGGCGCTCCGCGGTGTAAGTGAGCCGGAGCGATCCGGCAACCGCATACAGCCACATGCCGGACAACGCCACCACCCCTGCCAGGGAGTAAAACGCATAGTAAGCATATGCCCCCCCGCCCAGCAGGGCAGCGCCCAGACAGGCCAGGGCCGTTCCGGGCACCAGGTAGTCCCGGACGCTAATGCGGCGCATGCTCACCACCTGACGGCACCCGGATCTCCCTCAACAAGCCTTCGATCACATTCTCCGCCTTCATCCCGCGGAGTTCGGCCTCCGCGCGCATCAGCAAGCGATGGGACAGCACGGGAACCGCCATGGCCTTGACGTCGTCGGGCAGGACGAACTGCCGGCCCCGAATCGCCGCGAGCGCCCGGGCCGAGCGGAAAAGCGCGATGCTGCCCCGGGGACTGGCCCCCAGGAAGACGTCCGGGTGGTTCCGGGTGCGCTCGACGATGCGGACGAGATACGCGCGAAGGTCATTATGCACGAACACCTTCTTGACCTCCCCCTGAGCAGCCAGCACCTCCGCCGGACCGGCCACCGCCGTCAGGGCCTGTAACGGGTGTTCATGCTCCAATCGGGACAGGACCTCCCGCTCTTCGGCCGGACCCGGATAGCCCAGCCGGATGCGCAACAAGAACCGATCGAGTTGGGCTTCGGGCAACGGGAACGTCCCCTCGTATTCCACCGGGTTCTGCGTGGCAAGCAGCAGGAAGGGCTGGGGCAAGGGATAACTCCGCCCGTCCACCGTGACCTGGCGTTCCTCCATGGCCTCGAGCAGACTGGACTGGGTTTTGGGCGAGGTGCGGTTGATTTCGTCCGCCAGCACGACTTGGCCCATGATCGGCCCGGGCTGGAAACGGAACTCGCCGCTGGGCTGGTGGAATAGACTGATCCCGACGACGTCGGATGGCAGGAGGTCCGGCGTGAACTGTATCCGCCGGAACTCACAGCCCACCGATACGGCCATCGCACGGACCAGCGTGGTCTTGCCGACACCCGGCACGTCCTCGACCAGCACGTGTCCCGCGCTGAACATGGCGACCAGGATGGTCTCGATCGCCGCGCGCTTCCCTACCATCACCCGCTCGACGTTGCCGAGAACTCGCCCGGCGAGTTCCTGCACCCGGAGACCGTCCACGAACCGCCCCACCTCCGCCGGCGGAAATTCCTCCCCGGGAAGGTCTTTCCCTCCTCCCCCGATTTCGGGCAAGGGCGCCACTCATTGCCGGCGCGGGGACGCAGGATACGGCTTGCGGCGGAGCGAAGGTAACGATCTGGTGAAGGTAAGGTGGGCGGAAGGAGGCATACGGCTTGTCACCGACACTCGCCACGACAGCACAGGCTTGCTCGGGCTGCCGGCTGTGTCAACTGGTGTGCGCGCTCGACCACTTCGGCGAGAACAACGTGAAGAAAGCGGCTATCGGCATTCGCGGTCTGTTCCCCGCTCCCGGACGTTACGACGTCAGAGTGTGCGTCCAGTGTGGGACCTGTGCCGAAGTGTGTCCGGTCGAAGCCATCCGCCTCCGCCATGGGGCCTGGGTTCTCGATCGCGAGCTGTGTACCGGCTGCGGGGCGTGCATAGCGGCGTGTCCCTGGGGGGTCATGTTCACCCATCCGGGGACACCGGAACCCATCAAGTGCGATGCCTGCGGGGAATGCGTGCCGTATTGCCCTCGCAACGTGCTGTGCATCGCGGAGGTGGTCCAGGAATGAGCGACCTCATGGGGTATGGGGGTCGAGTACTCCGGGTTGACCTGTCCCGCGGGTCGCACAAGATCGAGCCGCTCGACCCCCGCATGGCCTCGGATTACCTGGGCGGACGAGGGTTCGTGGCCCGCATCCTGTACTCGGAAGTGCCGAAGGGCGCGGATCCCCTGGGACCCGAGAACCGGCTGGTCATGGCAGCCGGACCGCTCTCGGGCAGTTTCCTGCCTTGTTCGGGAAAACTGCACCTGGGCGCCAGGTCGCCGGCGACCGGCGGTTACGGCGACGCCAACATCGGCGGCCATCTGGCCATGGAACTCAAACACGCCGGTTATGATGTGATCATACTGGAGGGTGCGGCGGCAAAGCCATCCTACCTGGTGATCGACGACGATCGGGTGACGCTGAACGATGCCGGAGACCTGTGGGGTCAGGGCAGCTTCGCGACAGAGAGCCGGCTCAAGGAACTGCTGGGCGAGGACTTTCAGATCGCCACCATCGGCCCGGCCGGCGAGAAACTGGTCAAATTCGCCTGCATCACTCACGACTTCGGACGCCAGGCAGGTCGGGCCGGCATAGCCACGGTGATGGGCGCCAAACGCCTCAAGGCGATCGCGCTCCGGGGCACGCGAGGATTCCCCGTGGCCGATCCGGCGGCGGTGTTGGCGACGGGCAAGACCATGTTCCGGACCATCTTCGGACTCCCCGGGTTCCGCGAGTGGACCCCTTACGGTACGGCGGGCATAACCGAGTGGGTGAACCAGGTCGGAGCCTTCCCCACCCGCAACTTCCAGACCGGGTTCTTCGAGGACCACGCGGCCATAGGCGGCAAGGCGATTCGCGATCGGATCCTCGTCCTGGACAAGGGCTGTTTCGGTTGTCCCATCCCTTGCGGCAAGTACTGCCGGATCGAGGTCGACGGCGAGGAAGTCTTCGTGGAGGGGCCGGAGTACGAGACCGTCGCCATGATCGGGGGCAACTGCGGCCTGGGGCAGATCGAGGCCGTCGCCCACGTCAACGCGGTGATGGACGATCTCGGGATGGACACGATTTCCGGGGGTAACGTGGTAGCTTTCGCCCTGGAATGCGCGGAACGCGGCATCTTCAAACCCTCGGATACGGGCGGCCGCCCGCTTCGTTTCGGCGATCTCGACAGCGTACTCTGGTTGACGCGGCGCATAGCAGCTCGGGAAGGCATCGGCGACCTGCTTGCCGAGGGGGTAAAGGCCGCCGCGGCCCGTCTGGGGGGCGGCAGCGATCGCTTCGCCATCCACGTGAAGGGTTTGGAGGTCAGCGGCTACGAGCCGCGCCATGCGCCGGCTATGGCTCTAGCCTACATGACCTGCGACGTGGGCGGCCATCACAACCGCGCCTGGGCCATCACCCACGATGTCGCGGTCGGCCGAGACCGCGTGGAGGGCAAGGCTGCCCGGGTGATAGAGCTGCAGCACCTGAGGCCCCTGTTTGACATGTTAGGCGTATGCCGCTTCCCCTGGGTGGAAGTGGAGTTCCCGCCCGAGACCTATGCCGACATCTTCCCGGCCGTCACCGGCGTGAAACGAAGCTGGGCCGATCTGCTGCGCTGTTCGGAGCGGGTCTGGAATCTCACCCGGATGTTCTGGGTACGGCACGTACCCGAGTTCGGCCGTTCCTGGGATCTCCCTCCTGCCCGCTGGACCGAAGAGGACATCGCTTCCGGCCCTACTCAGGGCAAGCGCTTGGCGCCGCCGACGGTCGCCCGCCTACTCGATGATTACTACCGGCTGCGAGGATGGGACGAGCACGGCATTCCCACCCCGGCCAAACTCAAGGAGTTGGGACTCGACTACACCCTGACCTGAGACGAGCGGCAGGTGCCGCGCGGAATCGCTGCCACGAAAGTAGACTCACGGGCAGGCGAGCGGGTCGTGGTCACGGCCACGATCACGGGGCGATCACGGTCCCGGTGCAGGTAGGGGCGGGTTCGGAACCCGCCCCTACCCGCGAATGCGTCTCAGCCGCCCTGCCACGAGGAGGAGATCTCCCGCCACCCCGCCGTTTTCCACGAAAGTGCGATCGAGGGGCATGGCGGTCCCTGCGGAATCCCGCCCGCGCCCGTCTGCCCGATTTTCGGCAGGGGAGTGCCGGAAGGCCGTCGAAACTAGAAGGCGCAGGGCAGGGGGGAGCGGTGTGAACGCCAGGAAGCGCGAGCCGATCGGCCGGTTGGAGAGGGAGTACTTGCTGGCCGTGTTGAACGCGGTGGACGAGGCCATCCACATCGTGGACGACAAGGGGTTCACCGTCTTCTACAACGATAAGGCGGCGCGCTACGAGCGGCTGGAAGCCCAGGAGATCGTCGGGAAGCACATCCTGCAAGTGTACCCGTCACTGCGCCCAGGGGACTCCACACTGCTGGAAGTGCTGCGTACCGGGCGTCCGGTGCTCAACCGGCAGCAGACTTTCACCACCGAGAAGGGGCACACGGTCACGGTGCTTGCCTCAACCTTTCCCGTGTATCGGGGCGCCGAGTTCATCGGCGCCGTCGACATCTCCCGCGACATCACTGAAGTGCGAGACCTGCTCGACAAGATCCTCGTCCTCCAGAACCGTTTCACCCGCCTCACCCGGTCCGGCCGACCCGCCGATGCCGTGCCGCCAGCCCGCTATACTTTCGGTGATCTGATAGGAGAAGACCCGCGTCTGCGGGCCGTCAAGGCCCTTGCGGCCCGTGCCGCCGGGACCACTGCTCCCGTCTTCCTGTTCGGGGAGACGGGCACGGGCAAGGAACTGCTGGCCCAATCCATCCACAATGCCAGTCTGCGGCGCGATCGCAGCTTCATCGCCCAAAACTGCGCGGCAATCCCCGCTGACTTGCTGGAAAGCATCCTGTTCGGATCGGTGCGGGGAGCTTTTACCGGCGCTCATGACCGTCCCGGCTTATTCGAGGCAGCGGACGGAGGTACCCTCTTTCTCGATGAACTGACCAGCCTGCCGATTGCCCTACAACCCAAACTCCTGCGGGTGCTTGAAGACGGCTATCTCCGGCGGGTGGGCGGGATCAAACCGGTCCCGGTTGATGTGCGGATCCTCGCATCCGGCAACCTCGAACCCACCCGCGCGGTACACGAAGGCAAGCTGCGGCGAGACCTGTTCGCCCGTTTGAGCAGCGTGTGCCTCGAACTCCCTCCCTTGCGCGAGCGCCGGGGAGACATCCCCGGCCTGGTCGAGCACTTCCTGTTGAAGCACGGCGGAGAGGTCGGGAGCCGCACCCGTCTGGCGCCCGAAGTCGAGTCGGTGTTTGCCCGATATGACTGGCCGGGTAATGTCCGGGAACTGGAAGGAGCGATTCAGGGCGGCCTGGTATTGGCCTTGGGCGAGGCTTGTCTGAGGGGACAGCATCTCCCCGCCCATATCGGCCGGCTCGCCGAAAGGGGCGACACCTGCTCTCCGACGGAATCCGATGCGACCCTGCGAGAACTCCTCGAGGGCCATGAGCGCAGCCTCATCCGGGCGGCCCTTGCCCGCGCCGGAGGAAACATCTCGCAGGCCGCCCGCATCCTTGGTTTGCCCCGCCAGACTCTGCAATATCGAATGCGATCGCTCGGCGAACGGGAATGCTGAGTGCACCCTGGCAAGACAATTGCATGAACGCTGGGCGAAGAATCGGCGTAGGAGGCGAGTGGCCTTGTGGTCCGAGTCCGTGCCTGGTCCGGCCACCGGTTCCCACCGCGGGAGCGGAGCGTGGCCGGGGGTAACCGTCGCGGAGTGGGATGATTGGCGCTGGCAGGTGAGCAATCGAATCTCCTCGATCGAGCAATTGGCCAAAGTCGTGCACCTGTCACCGGCCGCCCTCCTCGATGTCGAGGAGTGTCTGAAGACCTTCCGGATGGCCATTACCCCCTACTACGCCAGCCTGATCGATCCCCAGGACCCTGGTTGCCCTATCCGGCAGCAGGCGATCCCCACGCGTGCGGAAGTGAGCCAGGGACAGGATGACGCGCTCGACCCGCTTTTCGAGGACACCGACTCGCCGGTACCCGGACTGACTCACCGCTATCCGGACCGGGTCCTTTTCATCGTGACCGATCAGTGCTCGATGTATTGCCGGCACTGCACCCGGCGCCGCATGGCGGGCCAGACTGACCATGCCCCCACCCGCGCTGAACTTGAGGCTCGGCTAGATTATGTCCGGCGGACTCCCTGCATCCGGGACGTCGTACTATCCGGCGGGGATGCCCTGCTCGTCTCCGACGCGCTCCTCGACCATCTGCTCGGCGAACTCCGCTCGATCCCTCACGTGGAGATCGTCCGTCTGGCAACCCGTACGCCGGTGGTGCTCCCGCAGCGCATCACCCCCGAATTCTGCCGCATGGTCAGGAAACATCATCCCGTCTATGTCAATACTCACTTCAACCACCCGAGCGAACTGACGCGAGAAGCGGTCGGTGCGTGCGAGCGACTGGCCGACGCCGGGGTCCCCCTGGGCAATCAGACCGTACTGCTGCGGGGGGTCAACGATTGTCCCCACGTTATGCGACGGCTCATGCACGGACTGCTGAAGGCAAGGGTCCGGCCGTATTACCTGTACCAGTGCGATCTGTCCCGCGGTATCCAGCACTTCCGCACGCCCACTTCCCGGGGAATCGAGATCATCGAACACCTGCGGGGTCATACCTCGGGTTTGGCCGTACCCGCCTACTGCATTGACGGGCCGGGGGGTGCGGGCAAGATACCGCTCGGACCCGAGTATGTGCTGTCGCGATCGCCGGAATATCTCGTGCTCAGAAACTACGAAGGGGCGATAACCGCTTACCGCGAGCCGCCGTCCGGCGCTTCGGTGGGAGACAGGTGTGATACTTGCGGCCAGCCCCATGACCGGCAGCCCAGCCTCGGCGTGGCGGCCGTGCTCGACGGGCAACGGACGTCTCTGGAGCCGGCGGAGATGGAACGGAAGTTGCGACGGCGCCGGCGCCCGGAGTGAACTCCGCGGGGGCGGTGGATTGTCCGAACTCAGGATCCTGCACGTCGATCTGGACGCTTTCTTCGCCTCGGTCGAGCAGCGGGACCGGCCGGAGCTTCGCGGTCGGCCTGTAGTAGTGGGCGGCGACCTCACTTCCCGGCGGGGGGTCGTGGCCGCTGCTTCGTACGAGGCGCGCCGCCATGGGATCTACTCGGCGATGCCGCTGGCCAGGGCCCGGCGCCTTTGTCCCGCCGCCGTCTTCTTGCCGGTCGATTTTCCCCGCTACCGCGAGGCTTCCCGGCGGTTCCTGGAGATCCTCCGCCGAGAGACGCAGGTGGTAGAGACGGTGTCATTGGACGAGGCGTTTCTCGACCTGGGGGCGCAAGTCACCGACCCGCCGGCAGTGGCCCGACGGATCAAGCGATCTATCGCGCAGGAACTCTCGTTGACGGCCTCGGTAGGAGTGGCGGCCAACAAACTCCTCGCCAAACTGGCTTCGGAACATGACAAACCCGATGGTCTGACCATTGTTCCCTTGGAGCAGGCAAGGGATTTCCTCGATCCCCAGCCGATCCGGCACTTGTGGGGAATCGGCCCAGCTGCCGAGGCTTACCTGAAGGACCGAGGGATCTTCCGTATCGGCGATCTGGCCCGGATCGATCCAGCAGTGCTCCGGCCCGGGCTGGGGAGCCGGGCCGAGGAGCTGGTACGTCTCGCCCGGGGCATTGATGACCGGCGCGTCATACCGTTTCAACCCGCGCGATCGCTTAGCGAGGAGACCACTTTCGCCGCCGACCTGCACGACAGAGGGCGGATGATCGACTGCGTGCACGCGTTTGCCGCCCAGCTGGAGCACCGGTTGGTTGCTGCCGGCCTCAAGGCCCGCACCGTGACCGTCAAGGTGCGCTTCGCCGACTTCCGGACCGTGACCCGCAGCTTCACCCGAGACCCCGCCATCGCCTCCGCCCGTCAACTCGCACTCCGGGGAGAGCAGTTGCTGCTCGCCGCCGTCGCCGCCGATGGGCGTCCGGTTCGCCTGATCGGTCTCGGCGTGTCGGGGCTGGTCTCGGGCGATCACCCCGAGCAACTCGTCTTCGCGTTCGGGGCAGGGGCGGGTGGCGATCCATTCGGGTCGTGATCCATTTGTAGGTAGGGGCGGGTTCGGAACCCGCCCCTACAGTTGCCGGGGCCGTGACCGCATTTTCGGGGTAGCCAGGGAGGAACAGTTCCCCCGCGGAAGTAATATTAGATTCATCGCCGTAGGCAGTGATGGAGAAACGGCAAGAGAAGGTGGAGCGCCCATAATGATCGGCGAGACGATTCGGCGCCTTCGCCGGAGCAAGAAGCTCACCTTGCAGAAGGTCGGCGCCGCTACGGGCTTGAGCCCAGGGTTCCTCAGTCAGGTCGAGCATGGCCAGGCGGCGCCTTCCCTGGCATCGCTCCGCAAGATCGCCGAGGCGTTGAATACATCGTTGTTCCGGCTGCTCGCTTCCGAGGTGCAGACATCATCCCTCGTGCGCCGCGACCAGCGGAAGAGCTGTAACTGGCCGGGCCGGAATGTGGTGTTCGAGTTGCTCACGCCGGATGTGTACGAAAGCCGGTTCGAGGTGGTCATGACCTGCCTGCGGGCCGGTCAGACGACATGCGATGAGCCGCTATGCCACGGGCGATCCGACGACCAGGAGTTCGCCGTGGTCCTGAGCGGGAGGGTCGAACTGACGATCGGCGAGGACCTGCACGTCCTGGACGAGGGCGACAGCGTCCTGTTCAGTTCAGCATTGCCGCATCGGTACCGCGGGCTGGGTGACAGCGCGGCCCGGATCCTCAGCATAATCCACCCGCCCTCGTTTTGAGCGAGCGGTAGGCAATCATCGATGAGCGGAGAAACATGCAGTTGCGAGGTGATGTCGAGTGACTGTCCATCAACGGTTCGGACGACGCCTCGCCGACCTCGAAGCCGGCGAGCGGGTCGACCTGAAAGCGGTGGTCGCGCGCAAGAGTCTCCAGCCGTTTCGAGACCCGGGTAAGGGCAGCTATCTTAGCCTGTGGGTGACGGATGCCAGCGGAGGCATGGCGGCCCGGTTGTGGGACGGCGCCAGAGAAGCGGCATCGCGATTGCAGGTGGACCGGCCGGTCCGGCTGCTGGGGACCGTAGACAACTTTCGCGACAGCCTCCAGTTGAACGTGGAACGAGTCGAGCCCCTTGCCGATGCCGACGTCCGACCGGAGGACTTCCTGCCCGTCGGCCCTCGTGAGCCCCTCGAGGTGGAGGCGGAGTTGGAGGAGCGACTCGGTCGAGTGAGCGATGCGCGGCTCGCGTCCCTCCTGGCCGGTATCTTCGGCGATGGGAACTTACGGCGCTCCTTCCTGCGGGCACCCGCCGGCAAGAGCATTCATCACGCTTACCTCGGCGGGCTGGCCGACCATACTCTGGAAGTCGTCAGCCTGGCCTTGGCCGCCGGGGCCTACTACTCTCCCGTGGATAGCGACCTCCTGTGCTGCGGTGCGTTGCTGCATGATGTCGGCAAGCTCGAGGAGTATCGGTGGGACTGGACGATCGACTACACCGATCGGGGGCGGCTCATCGGCCACCCGGTGCTCGGCTATCAACTTGTAGCCCGGCGGATCGCGGGCATCGACGCTTTCCCGCGGGAACTCGAATGGCGCCTGCTCCACCTGATCCTCAGCCATCATGGCGAACTCGCCTGGGGGGCGCCGGTGCTGCCCCAGACGCTGGAGGCGGCAGTGTTGGCCCACGCCGACCTCCTCTCCGGTCGTGCCCAGCAGTTCGAACAGGTTCTCCGGAGTCCGCGACCGTCCGGTCAGGTGTGGACCGCGTACGATCGTGTGCTGGGCAGATACCTGTACGCGGGAGAAGCTGATGAGCCGCTAGAGGCGGTGACCCGACCATGACCGTCGACCGCGAGTCGGAGCGTGACGCCGCCCCGGGACAGGAGGGACGGCATGCCGCCTGGGAGGCGCTGGACGGGAATAGCGGTCGTCTGTTGCGCGGGCGGGCGGGTCGCCGCCGCCGACCGACGATGGCAGCGAAGGATGAAGATGAGCCTCGGGTTGGCATGCGCGATGAGGGCGGCGAGCGCGTGCAACTCGACAGCCTGGACATCCTGGCGTTCATCATCGCGTTCTTCCAGCTGCTCTTGCCGCCAGCGTTGATCATGGTGGGCGTATTGGTCCTACTATACTTGCTGCTGCGGCTGTGGGCCGGGATATAGCGCCGTGGGGGGTGAGAGCCACATGAAAGCCTGGAATGAAGCGGCCGAGCTGTTGGCCGCCCGGCCTGGTCTGGCAATGTTGCTCGGAGCGTCGGACACCGGCAAGTCGTCGTTGGCCGCCCTGTTTGCCAACCACTTGGTGGGAGCGGGGATCAAGGTTGCCGTGGTGGACGCTGATATCGGCCAATCGGACATCGGTCCGCCTGGCGTGGTAGGCATGGGATTGCTCGCTGCGCCCATCCGGCGGCTGGCCGACATACCTCTGCGGGACGCTTACTTTGTGGGCTCGAACTCCCCCGAAGGGCATAGCCTTTCCCTGCTGGTAGGGTGCGCGGAGATGGTGGTCCGAGCCCGGAGCCTTGGAGCCGAGGCGGTCATCCTCGATACCACGGGACTGGTTCACGGGCGAGGGGCACGGGTGCTCAGCCACTTCAGCCGGGACTTGCTCCGACCGAACTTCGTGGTGGGGCTCGAGCGAGAGGGCGAACTCGAGCACTTGTTACGTCCGATGGCGGGCCTTCCGGGATTGGATGTAATCCGGCTGAAAGCCTCTCCCCGGGCCCAGCTGCGGTCCCGGCAGCAACGGAAGTCCGCCAGGGAGAGGGCATTCCGAAGTCACCTGGCCGGAGCGCGCACCGTCGAACTCCCACTGGACCGGGTCAGTGTACTGCGGACTATTTATGGCACGGGGCGACGCCTTGACGCCGGCGAGTACCCTGGTTTGAGCGAGCGACTGGGGTGCCCGGTACTGCATGCCGAGTGGATTCCTGAAGGGCTCTACCTCGTGGTTGACGGTTCTTTCGAGCAAGGCCGGATGGACCGACTCAAAGAACAGGAAGGCGTAGAGCAGATCCTCACCAGCCGGACCGATCGCCTCCGGGACCTCCTGGTGGGGCTGGCCGGCGCCGAACAAGACTGGCTGGGGATTGGCATCTTGCTCGGAATCGACTTCAGCAGCCGCACCGCCCAGATTCACACCGCGGCCGACGAAGCGCGGATCAGGTCAATCCACGTGGGCATCCTGCGGGTGTCCACTTCCGGCGAAGAGATGGGGAGGATCTTCCCCAACGACGTCTGAACCGGGAGTTGAGCGGTGGACGACGGGAGAGCCCAGGTGGAACTGGCTGCCCGGATGATCGCCGGCAGCACCCATTGCGTTGCCCTGACCGGCGCAGGCGTCTCCACCGAGAGCGGCCTGCCCGACTTCCGGAGCCCCGGCACCGGTCTGTGGGAGGGCATCGATCCGGCGATCGAGCTGTCGGCGACAGCCCTGCGCCGCGATCCGGAACGTTTCTACCACTTCTTCCTCGGCATGCGTCGCATGGCCGGCGCACTGCCCAATCGGGCTCACGAAGTCCTCGCCCTGCTGGAGCACGAGGGTTTGCTACACTCGGTCATCACCCAGAACATCGACGGCCTTCATCGCCGGGCGGGCTCCCGCCTCGTCCTGGAAGTTCATGGGAACCTCGAGAGCGGCACCTGCCTGGACTGCCGGCGCTCGCTGCCCATGCCCGAGTTGCTGGAACAGGTGGATGATGGCGTGATCCCTCCGCGTTGCCGGCAATGCGGCGAGGTGGTGCGGCCGGACGTCGTGTTGTTCGGCGACCAACTCCCCGAGTGCTTCGCGGAGGCCCGGGCCCAGAGCGCGCGGGCGGACGTGATGCTGGTCGTCGGCACCAGCCTCACCGTCTGGCCGGTAGCCGGGCTGCCGGCGCTCGCCCGCTCCCTGATCATCGTGAACCTGGAAGACACGCCGTACGACCACCAGGCGGCGGTGCGGATCAGGGACCGCGCCGGCGTCGCGCTTGCGGCCATCTGGGACTGCCTTTTCGGCTCGCGGCCTACGGGACAAACGGGAGGGGTGTAGTCATTGGCGATCACCTGGGAGGCCGCACCCCTTCCCGGGCCGCGCGATCTGCAAGCGACTTACCTGGAGGACCCGACGTCCTTGGCCGCCCGCTTCCCCGGCCATCCCCGGGAACCCGGCTGGCGCGAGCGCCGCCTCGCCTGTCTGAGTCGCCGCGACTTCGATCGCCCCGCCCTCGCCGCCGCCGTCGCCGAATATAACGCCGGCATAAGTGCGGGTTCCGCCGCCATCGCCAATGCGGGAATGCTGGCAGACGGACGGGGCGTCCTCGTCATCGGCGGCCAGCAAGCGGGGGTACTGACCGGGCCCCACTACACCATCGGCAAGATCGTCACCATCCTGCGGCTGGCGCGCAGGGCCGGGGAGGACCCGCGCTTCAATGCCATCCCTTGCTTCTGGGTCGCCGCCGAAGATCATGACCTGACGGAAGTGGACCACGTTTGGCTGGTCGACCGCGAGGGTGCGCTCGCTCGGCTGCAACTCGAGCTGCCGGACTCGGTTCGCGGGCGGCCGGTGAGCGCCATTCCCCTCGGAGATTCCGCCTTCCGGCTGCTGGCGGATGTGGGCGGCGCGTTGCCGCCCTCGGAACACCGGACTTGGTTGATGGGATTGCTGGAAGAGACGGCCGCAGCGTCCCGCGACCTGGCCGACTGGCATGCCCGCATCTTGGCCCGGCTCTTCGACAGGTGGGGACTGGTCCTGGTGAACCCCACCGATCCCGCCTTTGCTCGTTTGGCGTCACCGGCTTTCGGCCGATTCCTGGAACGATCCGAGGACCTCGCCGGGGCGGTAGAGCAGGGTACACGGGCCGTTCGGGCCCTGGGGTTCACGCCTCAGTTCGAGCCGGAACCGGGCCATGCCCACGTATTCCTCACCGATGCCCAGGGCCGTCGCGTACCGCTGTTTCGAGTGTCCGGCGGCTTCCAGGCCGGACGGGGAGGGGGGCAATATCTCGATCGCGAAACGGCCATCCGCTTGTGCTCCGCGGAACCCGGTCGCCTGACGTCCAGCGTCGTCACCCGTCCCCTGGTACAAGAAGCGGTCCTGCCCGTCCTGATCCAGGTAGTCGGGCCGGGAGAGACGGGCTACCATGCGCAACTGACGGAAGCCTACGAGTGTTTCGGGAGCGAGATGCCGCCCCTCGAGCACCGCCGCGGTTTCACGTTTGTGGATGGCCCGATCCGGCGCTGGCTGAAGCGATATGAGGTTGACTTCGCTCAAGGTCCCGCCGGCATACAGTCGCGGCTTGATGCCATCCTCCGCGACCGGGAGGACCCGGGGCTCGCGTCCGCCCTGACGGGGGCCCGGTCGTCCCTGGACTCACACCATCGCGACCTTGCGGCGGCCGCCGCCCGCCTCGACCCCGGCCTCAAGGGACTGGTCCGCGACAGTCACCGGCGGATGCTCCGGGAACTCGACCACATCGAGCAGCGGGCTGCCAAGGCCAACCGGGAGCGGCAGGCCACGCTGATCCGCCATTTCCGACGGGTCGAGGACCACCTCTTCCCCAGGGGCCGGCCGCAGGAACGGGTCCTGACCGTGGTCTCCTGGCTGTCCCGCTACGGGCCCGCCTTCCTGGAGTGGCTGGTGGAGGCGCCGCCCAGCGCCGACCACCGGCACAGCCTGCTGCTGCTCTGAGCGGCCGGCGGGCCGCGGCGTGGCGGGTCGCCCGCGTAGGGGCGGTCTGGCGTGTCGGCGTCCCGGGGCGCCACCAGGGCATGGTGGTGGCCACAGGAGGAGTTCCCGGGTTTCGACAAGAAGCAAACCTGGGCAACGCCGTCCCTACAGACCAAAGACGGAGAGGGAGGGGTCCTGAGCATGCTGAAACGGCTGGGCAACGTCTTCACGCGGATCATGGAGAGGTATCTGCCGGATGCGTTCCTGTTCGCCGTACTGCTGACTTTCCTCGCCTGCATATTGGCCCTCATCTTCACCGATACCACGCCGCTCGGCCTGGTGAATGCCTGGTGGGGCGGCCTGTGGGGATTGCTGGCCTTCTCGATGCAGATGGTCATGATCCTCGTGACCGGTCATAGCCTCGCCCTCGCACCTCCGGTCAAGCGGGGCCTGGCAGCGATTGCCGGCATGGCCAAGAACCCGTACCAGGCAGTTCTCATCGTCGCCCTCGTCGCCGGCATCGGTGCATGGATCCAGTGGGGTTTCGGGCTGATCGTGGGCGGCCTCCTGGCGCTGGAAATGGCCAAACGGGTGCCCAAAGTCGACTTCCCGCTGCTCATAGCCGCCGCTTATGGCGGGTTCGTCGTATGGCATCAGGGAATGTCGGGTTCCGTGCCGCTGGTGGTGGCGATGGCCGGCAACCCGGCCAACCATCTCGAGAGAGTGGCCGGGATGGTCGTGCCGGTCGGACAGACCGTGTTCGCGCCCTGGAACCTGATCCCCGCCTTGCTCATCATCCTCACGTTGCCGTTCATCCTCGCCAAGGCCGTGCCCTCGCCCGATCAGGCCAAAGTCCTCGACCCCGACGTCATCGCCCGGGGCCAGAAGGACGAGGAGGACGAGGAGAAGCGGAAGCGGGAATTCGTCCCGAAGACCTGGGCGGAGAAGATCGAGAACAGCCGGCCGATCAACTACCTCTTCTGCCTGCTCGGCGTGGTGTATCTGACTAACCACTTCGCGACCAGGGGCTTCGCCCTGGACCTCAATGTCGTGATCGGCCTGTTCCTGTTCGCCGGCATGATCCTGCACGCCACGCCCATCGCCTACGTTCGCGCCGTCGAGAAGGCCATCCGCGGCGCCGGCGGCATCGCCCTGCAATTCCCCGTGTACGGGGGAATCATGGGGATCATGATGGGCACCGGCCTCGTCGCCGTCATCGCCGGCTGGTTCGTGGCGATCTCCAACACCAGTACCTTCTACATGCTGCAGTTCTGGGCCGCCGGCCTCATCAACGTGTTCATCCCCTCGGGCGGCGGACAATGGGCGGCCCAGGGGGCGATAAGCGTCACGGCGGCCCAGCAGATAGGCGTGGATCCGGTCAGGACGGCCATGATGGTGGCATGGGGCGACCAGTGGACCAATATGATCCAGCCGTTCTGGGCCTTGCCGTTGTTGGGTTTGGCCGGCCTCAAGGCAAGGGACATCATGGGTTATACCACGCTGGTGTTGCTCTGGAGCGGCCTGATCCTGAGCGTTGCGGCGCTGGTGATCGCACTATAGCGACAGGATAATCGCGACTGTGGTCCGGCGGCGGCGGATTGAACGCAAACGCGCCGACTGCCGCCGCTGGGACCGATGCCTGCCGGGTGGAGGGGATCGCGTTCGCCGAGGGGGTAGGGGCACTTGGAGGGGACTACGCTTTCAGCAGGTCGTGCGGGAGACTGCGGGTGCGGGGGTCTGTCGGGGGATAGCCGCCTATTCATGTCGCCCGATGTCAATGCTGCTCGGGAGTTTTTCCGAGGCAAGTCCCGGCGGATGACGAGCAAGCTGACCAGCGTCCGGGAAGCGGTGGCGCGACTGGTGCACGATGGGGATTACCTCGCGGTGGGGGGGTTCGGCGTCGACCGGATCCCTACTGCCTTGCTCCACGAAGTGGTCCGTCAAGGTCGGAAGCACCTCGGCCTCTCCGGCCATACCGCGACCCACGACTGCCAGATCCTCGCGGCCGGAGACTGCTTTGACCGGTGTGATGTCGCCTACGTGGTCGGACTGGAAGCTCGCGGCCTGTCTCGCAACGCGCGCCGGATCTTCGAATCGGGCCGCGTGGCGGTAACCGAATGGAGCAACGGCGCCCTTGCCTGGCGGTATCGGGCGGCGGCGATGGGGGTGCCGTTCCTGCCGGCGCGGGTGATGCTCGGGACCGATACCGCCCGGCGGAGCGCGGCCCGCGAGATAACCTGTCCGTTCACCGGCATACGCCTGGCCGCCCTGCCCGCCCTGTTTCCCGACGTGGCCTTGATCCACGTCCATCGAGCCGATGTCTACGGGAACTGCCAGATCGACGGGATCCTGGTCTCCGATCTCGATGTGGCGAGGGCGGCGAAGCGGGTGATCGTTAGCGCCGAACGGATCATCGCGAACGACGAGATCCGCCGGGAACCCGCGCGCACGATGATCCCTTACTTCTGCGTGGATGCGGTCGTCGAGGCGCCCTATGGCGGCTACCCGGGGAACACGGCTTACGAGTATTTCTCGGACGAGGATCACCTGCGGGCATGGTTGAAAGCGGAGGAAGACCCGGCTGCCTTTGCCGAGTTCGTGCGCTCTTACATCCTCGAGACGCCGGACCACGCCGCCTACATCGAACGCTGCGGCGGTCTCAGGCGCTTGCAGCAGCTCCGATGGATGGAGCATTTCCCCGGTCGAGAGGGGGATCTCCCGTGACTTCCGGAGACCGGTCCCACAACGCCATGGAACTCATGATCTGTCTGGCCGCGCGCTACCTCGAGGATGGCAGCACGGTGGTAGTGGGCACCGGGGCGCCGTGCGCGGCCGCCATGCTGGCCCAGCGCACCACTGCCCCCAACTTGATGGTCTTGTTCGAAGCGGGGGGCATGGGGCCGCTGCTGCCTTCGATGCCCATCTCCGTCGGGGATTCTCGCACCTTCTTCAAGGGGCTGGCCGCCGCCAGCATGCCGGAGATCATGGAGGCTTGCCAGCGGGGAATGGTGGACTACACCTTCCTCGGCGGGGCCCAGGTCGACATGTATGGCAACCTCAACTCCACCTGCATCGGCGACTGGGAGAAGCCCCGCGTGCGGATGCCCGGCAGCGGCGGCGCCAACGACCTCGCTTCCCTGTGCTGGCGGACGATGATGATCGCGCCCCAGGATCCACGACGATTCGTTGCCAAACTCGACTTCATGACTACGCCGGGCTATCTCACCGGGCCGGGCGCTCGGGAGCGGGCGGGGCTGCCCCCGGGAACCGGCCCTTACAAGGTAATCACCCAGCTGGCGGTGTTCGGCTTCCATCCCGACACGCTCCGCATGCAGGTGGAGAGCATGCACCCGGGGGTGACTCGGGAGGCGGTCATGGCTGCCACCGGGTTCGAGCCTGGCTGGGCCCAGGAGGTGAAGGTAAGCCGGCCTCCGGAGCCGTTGGAACTGGAGATCCTGCGGAACGAGGTCGACCCCTTGCGCTACATCATCGGCCGTTCCTGAAGCCCGCTGGAGTGAGGTGGCGGCGCTGCTATCCATCATTGCTGACATGGGAGCCCTCGATTTGCTCCTGGCGGTGGTCGACGTGGCCCTGGTGGGCTTCGTCCTCTATCGCCTGCTCCTGCTCCTCCGTGGGAGCCGGGCCGCATCGCTGGTGCGAGGTGTATTGCTGCTGGTGGTGGCGACTCCGGTCAGCGGTTGGCTGCGCCTGTATACCGTTCACTGGCTCCTCGAGCAGTTCCAGCTATGGCTGATCTTCGCCTTGCTCGTGGTGTTCCAGCCGGAACTCCGCCGTATCCTGGAGCAACTTGGCCGGGGCAGGCTCCTCGCCCCGCCCCCTTCCTCGCTCGGCGAACCGGAACTCAGGGACCTGATCGGTCAGGTTGTCCGGGCCGTGGACAGCCTGAGCCGGAGCAAGACCGGCGCCATCATCGTGATCGAACGGGAGACCGGCTTGAAGGAGATCATCGAGACCGGCAAGCGGATCGACGGTCTCGTGTCATCCGAGTTCCTGGTCAATCTGTTCGTGCCTGCCACTCCCCTGCACGACGGGGCGGCCATCATTCGCGGCGACCGGGTGGTGGCGGCGGGATGTTTCCTGCCGCTGAGCGATGCCGACAATGTGTCCAGGGACCTCGGCACGCGCCACCGGGCTGCGCTCGGCATCACCGAGCAATCGGATGCGGTGGCGGCGGTCGTGTCTGAGGAGACGGGTGATGTGTCGCTGGCTTACGAGGGCAAGCTCATGCGCCACCTGGATCTGTCCTCTTTCGAGGAGATGCTGACCGCCCGGTTACGGGCTGGCCCCGCAGTCGGGCTCCGCATCGATCGCCGCCTGTTGCGGCCGGGGAGGGGATGACGCGTGGCCGGTCGTCGTACCCGGTGGTCTCCGGGCCCGTGGCTGGAGAGCGATGCCGGTCTGAAACTGCTGGCGGTGACCAGTGCCTTCCTGCTGTGGCTCCAGGCGGTTGGCCATCGCGATCCCGTTCAGGAGCGTACGTACACCGGTCTCCCCGTGCGTCTGAGCGCGGTCGCGGCCGGCCTGGTGGTAGTAGGGAGCCGGCCGGCTACCGTGGATCTGGTGGCGCGCGGGAGGGCGAGCAGCCTCCGGGCCACTTCAGCGGAGGATTTCGACGTTCGGGTGGACCTGTCGGGAGCCGCCCCAGGGGCCGCAGCGCACCCCATCCGGGTCAGCCATCTGCGGGGCATCGAAGTCACCTGGATGTCGGCCTATACCGCCGACGTACAGCTCGAACTCACCGTCGAGGAAGAAGTGCCGGTGCGGGTCGAGATCCGAGGAGCGCCTGACCCCGACCATGCCCTCGGTGAAGTGAGGGTCACTCCGGCGACTGCCGTTGTGGTCGGACCGTCCTCGGCGGTTGCTGCCGTAAACCGTGCGGTGGTGGAGGTGAACGTCGCCGGCGCCACCGGCGAGATCCACCGGGAGTTCCCCTTACGGGTGGTGGGCGGCGACGGGAGACCGGTCCCCGGGGTCGCCGCTTCGCCGGCGACCGCCCAGGTCATAGTGAGCGTGTTCCGCCTGCCTGACCCCGTGTTCCTCCCCGTCCACGTGCGCTTGGAGGGCACCCCCGCTCCCGGCTTCGAGCTGGCGGAGGTGACCTCCGATCCGGCGGAGGTGGGGGTACGCGCCGGCCCGGCCGCCCTGCAGGACCTGAGGTGGGTGTTCACCGCTCCCGTACTGATCGAAGGCGCCCGGGAGTCTTTCCGCCGCGAAGTCGTCCTTGAACTGCCGGCCGGGGCATATCGCGTCGATCCGCCCCAGGTCGCGGTGAAGGTGACCATTCGTCCGAGCGCGGGGGCCCGCGTCCGGGACGAAGCAGCTAATTGAAATTCGGACGCTGCACATCCTGATCCTGTAACCGTGGAGGCTGCTCAATGGCGACTCTGTTCGGGACGGATGGGGTGCGGGGGGTGGCCAACCGCGACTTGACCCCGGAACTCGTGTATCGCCTGGGGCGTGCCGCGGCCCTCCAGCTCGGCTCCGGCGTGAACCGACCCCGGATCCTGGTAGGACGCGACACCCGGATATCCGGCGACTTGCTTGAGGCGGCGCTGGTGAGCGGGATCCTCTCCGCGGGAGCCGATGTCATTGCCGTCGGGGTCGTGTCCACGCCCGGCATCGCCTTCCTGACCCGCCACCTGAATGCGGCAGGCGGGGCCGTGATCTCGGCCTCCCACAACCCAGTGGAAGACAATGGCCTCAAGCTCTTCTCCCGTAGCGGCCATAAACTGACCGTGGATGCGGAAGCGACCGTCTCCGATCTGGCGCTCAAGGAACGCGACGACCTCCCGAGGCCCACCGGGGCGGGGGTGGGCAGGCTGCGCCCGGCGCCCGCGCTGGTGGAGCAATATTTGGACTACCTGGTGCGCTCGACTCCGGTCCGCCTGGAAGGGATACGGATCGTGGTGGACGCCGGGAACGGGGCCACGTACCGGCTGGCCCCCGAACTCTTGGAGCGCCTGGGCGCACGCGTGATCCTGCTCAACGCCGACCCGGACGGGCTGAACATCAACGTGGGCTGCGGGTCCACCCACCCGGCTGGGCTGATGAAGGCCGTCAGGGAAACCGGGGCGGTCGCCGGAATCGCCTATGACGGCGACGGCGACCGGGCAATCGCCGCCGACGAGCACGGGCGGGAAGTGGACGGCGACCAGATCCTCGCGGTTTGCGGGCTGCATCTCCTCGACCAGGATCGGTTACCCGGGCGGGCGATCGTGGGGACGGTGATGACCAATCTCGGGCTGGAGGTGGCTTTGCGTTCCGCGGGCGGCCGGGTCATCCGCACTCCGGTCGGCGATCGCCATATCCTGGAAGCCATGGTGCGAGAGGAGTTGGTCCTGGGAGGCGAACAATCGGGACACATCATCTTCCTGGACGCCGCGACCACCGGCGACGGCCTCCTGACTACCTTGCGGTTGCTCGCGGTGATGGTGGAGTCCGGATGGCCGCTGTCCCGCTTGGCGGCGCGCATGGTGAAGTACCCGCAGATCCTGGTCAACGTGCCCGCTCGGCCGGCCGGCTCTCTGGAGAGCAATGCGGGACTGACCAGGCTGGTCCAAGCGGCGCGTGGCCGGCTGGGGCCGAATGGCCGCGTCGTGTTACGGCCTTCCGGTACCGAGCCGGTGGTCCGGGTGATGGCGGAAGGAGAAGACTCGGAACTGGTCGAAACGGTGGCGCGGGAGATCGCGGCGTACATCGCCCGGGAGTTTGGCGGTCCCGGGGCACAGGAGGGGGGGTGAAGGCGGGCAGCTATCGGCAAGGGCAAGGGTGGGATCGGGTCGCGGCGGGGTGCGTCGGCAACATGGAAAGTCGCAATAAGGCGCCAGGACTCCCTCAAGGGAGTTGACGAGGACCGGGATCTCGGATCATCGGCGGGTGACCGGCGGTTGCCCACGACCGTCAGAGGGCCCAGCAAAACCCCAGGTGACTGAGGGTACAAGGGGGCCCGGGTGGGGACGCAGCCCATGGCGTGCGGTCCTTTCCCGCCGCGCTCTCCGGCTACGGGGACGCGGTCTTGTGTTTTCACGGCTCCGGGGAAGAGACTGCTCGATGAAAGGAAGACCATGGAATGTGCGGCATTGTCGGTTATGTGGGCGGCCGGGCTTGCCTGCCCGTCCTACTCGACGGGCTTCGCCGTCTGGAGTACCGCGGTTACGACTCCGCCGGAGTGGCGGTGTTTCAGGACGGGAGGCTGGCCCTGGCCCGAGCGGAGGGGAAACTCGATCGCTTGCAGGCCAAGCTCGCTGGCACTGAGTTGCTGATCGGGACTACGGGAATCGGCCATACCCGCTGGGCAACGCACGGCGTCCCCTCGGAGGA
This sequence comes from Bacillota bacterium, assembly GCA_035477115.1. Lineage (GTDB taxonomy): Bacteria > Bacillota > Sulfobacillia > UBA995 > UBA995 > UBA995. The sequence goes on from DATIKW010000003.1 coordinate 33,476, forward strand.
CAACGCCCATCCGCATCTCGACTGCTCCGGCACCTTGGCCGTGGCTCATAACGGCATAATCGAGAACTACCTGTCGCTCAAGGAAGGGTTACTGGCCCGGGGTCACCGTTTCCGGTCGGAGACCGATACTGAGGTCGTGCCTCACTTGCTGGAAGAGGAATACGATGGCTCGCTGGCGGCAGCGGTCCACCGGGTGGCGGCCCGCCTGCGCGGCTCTTTCGCCTTGGCCGTGGCTTCGGTTCGCGAGCCGGGCGTGATCGTCGCCGCCCGCCAGGGCAGCCCCCTGGTCGTCGGACTTGGCGATGGCGAGAATTACCTCGCTTCCGACATCCCGGCCATCCTGAGTCTGACCCGTAACACCTTCATCCTGGACGATGGGGAAGTAGCCGTCCTGACCCCCGGCGAAGTCCGGATTCAGGATCGGGGCCGCCAGCCCGTCGCCAAGACCGTATTCACCGTCCCATGGGACCCCGAGCACGCCGAGCGGGGTGGTTATCCGCACTTCATGCTGAAGGAGATCCACGAACAGCCGCGGGCTTTGGCCGACACGCTGGCCGGGCGCCTCGGCCCCGGCGACACGGTGAATCTGGACGAACTACCGATTGACGCTGAAGGAGCCCGCTCCCTGAACCGGGTATTCATGACCGCTTGCGGTACGGCCTGCAACGCCAGCCTGGTAGGCAAGTATCTGCTGGAGCGTTGGGCCCGCCTGTCGGCGGAGATCGATGTCGCCTCGGAGTTTCGCTACCGGGACCCGGTGATGCAGCCGGGCGACCTGGCGATATTGGTCAGCCAGTCGGGAGAGACTGCGGATACGCTGGAAGCGTTGCGGGAGTGGCGTCGCCGGGGCGCGAGGACGCTGGCGGTCACTAACGTGATGGGCAGCTCCGTCTCCCGGGAAGCGGAGGCGGTCATCTACACCCGCGCGGGCCCCGAGATTGCCGTAGCCTCTACGAAAGCTTACATCACTCAGCTCCTGGTACTGACCCTCCTCGCCCTCAAGCTGGGAGAGCTTAGGGGTTGCCTGACGAAGCGCGAATTGGCCGGCTATCTAGACAGCGTGGCCAGCTTGCCGCGGTTGGCCGGCGAGGTGCTGGAAGCATCCGCGCCGCTGGCGGCAGTTGCCCGAAGCTGGGAGCAATGGGATGATGTGTTCTTCATCGGCCGGGGGCTCGATTACGCGGTGGCCCTCGAAGGACAGCTCAAGCTCAAAGAACTCTCCTACATCCACGCCGAGGCCTATCCCGCCGGCGAACTGAAACATGGGACGCTGGCCCTGATCGTCCCCGGGATTCCCGTGATCGCCCTGGCCACCCAGCGGGGACTTCAGGAGAAGATGGCCTCGAACATCGCCGAAGTGAAAGCCAGGGGGGCCAGGGTCATCGGCATCGTCCTCGCCGGCGACGAGGAGGAGGAGTTCGCCCGGCACCTGGACGAACTCATAACCATCCCGCGCGTGGACAGCCTGTTGACGCCGATCCTCAGTGTCTTGCCCCTGCAACTACTGGCCTACCATGCCGCGGTGGCTCGGGGGTGCGATGTTGACAAGCCACGTAATCTGGCCAAGAGTGTCACCGTAGAATGAGCGATATGGCCGCGAACCGATGCGCGGGGCGAAGGCCGGCGGCTGATGGCTGATGCCGGCGCCCCGCGGGGCGTGGGATTGGACCTGGTGGAAGTGGGCCGGGTCGAGACCTTGATCGCGCGGTGGGGCGATCGCTTCCTCGACCGGGTCTTCACCCCGGCCGAGTTGCGGCTTTGCCGGGACCAGGCTCACCGCCTCGCCGGGCGCCTGGCTGCGAAGGAAGCTGTGCTCAAGGCGATGGGCATCGGCTTACGCCTCGGGAAGTGGGGGGATATTGAGGTTGGCCGGGACAGCCTGGGGGCCCCGGTCGTGCTGCTCAAGGGCCGATTGGCCGAGGAGGCGGGCCTGAGGGGCATAGACCGCTTCGCCGTCTCCATCACCCACACCCGCGGCCTGGCCATGGCCATGGTACTGGCGATGGCTGAGGAGGGATGATGCGGTGTACATAGCCACCGCGGCGGAAATGCGACGACTGGAACGGGCTGCGACCGAGGAGGCGGGCCTGGCGGAACTGATCCTCATGGAGAACGCGGGGGCGGGGGCGGCGCAAGTCGCCCGCTCCCTGCTGCCGGCCGTACGCTCCCGGGTGGCCGTGTTCGCCGGGCCGGGCAACAACGGCGGCGATGCGCTGGTCGTGGCCAGGCATCTGGCCGGGTCTGGGCACCAGCTCACCGCGTTCCTCGTAGGCGGACCGCCCCGGGGGATTGCGCGCCAGAATCTGGTCGCCGCCGCCGGGTCGGGAGTGGAGATCATCGATGCTGCCGGTCCGGGGCGGTTCGGGGAGGTAGCGGCGAATTCATCGCTGGTGGTTGACGGGCTGCTGGGCACGGGACTCCAGGGCGCGCCCCGGGGGCCGATCGCGGACGCCATTACCGCCATCCGCGCCTGCGGACAACCGGTCCTCGCGCTGGACGTCCCGTCCGGCCTGCAATCGGATACGGGACAACTCCCGGGGGTCTGGGTGCGGGCGACCGTCACCGCCACCTTCGGGCTGGCCAAGCCGGGTCTCTACCTGTATCCGGGTGCCGAGTCCGCGGGAACGGTGAAGCTGGTGGACATCTCGTTGCCCGGCCCGGTCCTGGAGCGCTGGCGCCCGGCCACTCGTTTGCTCTCCCCGGAACTGGCCCGGAGCATGTTGCCATCCCGCCCGCCCTGGGGTCACAAGGGTACCTTCGGCCACGTGGTCATCCTGGGCGGCTCGACGGGGATGGCCGGGGCGCCGGTCCTTGCCGGCCTGGGAGCATTGCGGGCCGGAGCCGGACTGGTCACCGTGGTCCTGCCCTCACCCCTCGACCAGACGGTGGTGGCGGCAGCGCCAGAATTGATGACGGTCGCCGTGGGTTCCGGCGGCCAGTGGCCGGTGGATGACCGGGAGTGGCTCGACCGCCTGCTCGACCGTCATCCCGCGGCCATAGCGATCGGGCCGGGGATGGGCCGCGGTCCCGGCCTCGCCGGCCTGGTGACCGTCCTGCTCACCAGATCCCCCTGCCCGGTGGTGGTCGATGCCGACGCCCTGACCGTCCTGAGCGGGTTTGATCCCCGGGAGAAGGAGGCTTGCCTCAGCCCCCGGGTCGTGCTCACCCCTCATCCGGGAGAAATGGCCCGCCTATTGGACCGCGAGGTCGCCCTCATCCAGGCCGACCGGCTGGGCCAGGCGCGGGAGGCGGCCCGGAACTGGCGGACCACGGTGGTGCTCAAGGGCGCGGGTACCGTGGTGGCGGCCGGAGAGGGGGACGCCTGGCTCGACCCGGGCGGCAATCCGGCCCTGGCGACGGCGGGGAGCGGCGACGTACTGGCAGGCGCCATCGCCGGGCTCCTGGCTCAGGGTCTGCCCGGACCGCAAGCTGCGGCGCTGGGTGTGTACCTCCATCGCTCCGCCGGCGACCGAGTCAGGGCGCGGCTGGGCGAAGCCGGGGCGATCGCCGGGGATCTGTTGGGCGAGCTGCCGGCAGCCCGCGCCGCACTGAGTCTATCGGCAGATTGCGCCAATGGGAGGTGAGGGGGTGCCGAGTGCGGCATCGATCCGGCCAACTTGCGCTGAGGTGGATCTGGAGGTCCTGGCCGGAAACATCCGGGCCCTGAAAGACTCAACGCGTCCCGGCGCGGCGTTGATGGCCGTCGTGAAAGCCGATGGGTACGGCCACGGGGCGCTGCAGGTCGCCCGTACGGCGCAGGCTGCGGGGGCGGAGTGGCTGGGGGTGGCCATCCCCGAGGAAGGCCTTCAGCTGCGCCGAGCGGGTATCGGCGGCCCCATCCTCGTACTCGGCTGGACGCCTCCCGCTCAGGCCGCTTCCGCCGTTCAGGCGGACTTGACGCTCACCGTCTCCAGCCTCGCGGCGGCCCGCGACCTGGCCCTCGCGGCCCGGGGGGCGGGGTTGGCGCGAGTGCATCTCAAGGTGGACACGGGGATGGGCCGGCTGGGCGTGCTCGCCGGGAGGGAGGGCTTGGCTGAGGCCGTGGCCATATGCCGGCTGCCTGGTCTGAGCGTGGAAGGGGCGTTCACCCACTTCGCAGCCGCCGACGAACCCGATCGGACCTTTACCTACCGCCAGCTCGAGCTGTTCCAGGACTTCCTGGCGCGACTAGAGCAGCACCGGATAACTTTTGCCCTGCGCCATGCGGCTAACACCGCCGCCCTGGTCGACCTGCCCGAGAGCCACCTGGATCTGGTGCGCCCCGGGCTCGGCTTGTATGGCTACCTGCCTTCGCAGCACGTCCAGAGGCCGCCGGGCCTGCGTCCGGCCCTGACCTGGCGGACCCAGGTGTCACACGTCAAGGTACTGCCGGCGGGGTCGCCGGTGGGATACGGCCGCACTTACCACACGGTCCGGCCGACGGTCATCGCTACCCTGCCGGTGGGATACGCTGACGGCTATCCCCGCAGTCTGTCAAATGCCGGTGACGTGCTGCTGCACTCCCGGCGGTGCCGGATTGCCGGGCGGGTATGCATGGATCAGTTGATGGTAGAAGTGCCGGATGGTATGGACATCCGGGTGGGCGATGAGGTCATACTCCTGGGCCGGCAGGGAGGCGACAGCATCGATGCCGACGAATTGGCGGCAAGGGCGGGGACCATCGCCCACGAGATCTTGACCGGAATCGGTCCTCGGGTTCCTCGAGTCCATCTTCACCGGTGGGAGGGAGCAGACATTGGTCGAGAAGCCACGCCGACTTGAACTGGGTTTCTTGCCCACGCCGTTGCAGGAGGCGCCCCGCTTGGCGCGGGCGCTGGGGGGGCCGCGCGTCCTCTTGAAGCGGGATGATCAGACGGGTTTGGCGACCGGCGGCAACAAGGCACGCAAGCTGGAGTATCTGCTGGCCGACGCCATGGACCAGAAAGCGACGGCCGTGGTGACGGTAGGCGGTCTTCAGTCGAATCACTGCCGCATGACCGCCGCCGCTTGTCGCAGGCTGGGGATGGAACCATATCTCCTGTTGAACGGCACGCGTCCTGCGGTCCTGGAAGGAAACCTCCTGTTAGACGCGATCTTCGGCGCAACGCTGCATTTCACTCCCCTTGAGGATGCGGCCGCGATGGACCGCGAACTGGCGGGACTGGCCGAGCGCGCCCGGGCGGACGGGCACCGCCCCTGGGTAATCCCGCTGGGCGGGTCCAACTCCCTGGGGGCGCTGGGCTATGTCGATGCTCTGCGCGAACTGCTGGGTCAGTCCGCGTATCCGTTGGACCACGTGTTCGTGGCCAGCGGCTCCGGCGGGACCCAGGCCGGGCTGATCGCTGGCACGATCGGGGTCTCCCGGCCTCCGCTCATCCATGGGGTAAGCGTGTCCCGGACCCTCGATATGCTCGTGCCGCGGGTGAGCCAACTGGCGGCCGAGACCGCGGTCCGCCTGGGCCTGACGCCTCCGCCCGCTGACCGCGTACTGGTTTACGACGGGTACATCGGTCCCGGCTATGCGATGATGACCGAGGCGTGTCGCGATGCCATAAGGCTGGTCGCTCGAACCGAGGGCATCCTCCTCGACCCGGTATATACCGGCAAGGCGATGGCCGGCCTGATAGATCTGATTCGCGCCGGCCGCTTCGCCCGAGACGAGACCGTCGTCTTCTGGCATACCGGCGGTGTACCCGCCTTGCAGGTGTATCGGGAGTGGTTCGCCGATGGATGACCGGCCGCCGGCCGCTGGTCCGACCCTGCGTGAACTCGGGTTCCCCGCCGGCCGGCTGCCCACCGGTCCCGGCAACCGCTTGAGCGATGTGCCCGGGGTGCGGGTCGGTCACGCGTCCATCGTGCGCGGGCATGGCCGCCTTTGCCGGGGGGAGGGTCCGGTCAGGACGGGAGTGACCGCCGTGTGGCCCCATCCCGGCGATCCCTTTCAGGAGAAGGTCAAGGCCGGGGTCCATGTCATCAACGGTTTCGGCAAGGCGGTCGGCCTGAGCCAGGTCGTGGAGCTTGGCAGCCTCGAGACGCCCATCTTGCTGACCAACACCCTGAACGTGGGATTGGTGGCCGACGCCGTGGTGCAAGCGATGATCCTCGCCAACCCGGAAATCGGCGTGACTACGGGCACGGTGAACCCCGTGGTTGGAGAGTGCAGCGATGCCTGGCTGAATGATATCCAGGGACGCCATGTGAGGGCCGAGCAAGTGGCTGTTGCCTTGCGCGAGGCCGGTCCGGCCGGTCCGGCCGGCGGTGCGGTGGGTGCCGGTACGGGCATGGTGGCATTCGGCTACAAAGCGGGTATCGGCCAAGCGTCGCGGGAGTGGGACGCCGGGGGACTGGTCGTGCGCTTGGGCGCACTCGTCTTGGCCAATTTCGGAGCCCGCGGCGATCTGGTCATCCTCGGTGTCCCCGTCGGCCGGCTCACTCCGCCTGGCGGCGAGGTGCCGCCGCCGGCCGCGGTCACCGGTGGCTCGGCCATAATCGTGCTGGCCACCGACGCCCCCCTGGACTCGCGGCAACTGGCCAGACTGGCCCGCCGGGCGGTCGTGGGTCTGGCCCGGACAGGATCCCACGTGGCCCACGGCAGCGGAGACTTCGTCATCGCGTTCTCCACCGCCAACCGGGAACCCCACCGGGCCGCGCCGCCGGTAGTAGCGGAGCACAGGCTCCTCGATCACTCTCCCGCGTTCGACCAGCTCTTGCGAGGGGTGGGGGAGGCGACCGAGGAAGCCGTATATAATGCGCTGTTCCTCGCGGAACCGATGACCGGCCGGGACGGCCATCACGCGCCCGCCTTGTCCGCCGAACAGGTTGGGAGTCTCTTGGCAGCATCGAGGAGGGCACTGGGGTGACCGGGGAGGCGCCGGTGGTAGTGGAAGTGATCCGGGGCGGTGCGCGCGAGTCCCGTCATCGGGGCGAGGCGGTGGTGGTGGATGCCTCGGGCAAAATCCGTTTCCGCTCCGGCAACCCGCACCGTATGGTCTTCGCCCGCTCCGCCGCCAAGCCGCTCCAAGCAATGACCGTTGTTGAAAGCGGCGCGCTGCGGCAATTCGGATTCAGTCCCGCGGAACTCGCGGTCATGTGCGGTTCTCACGGAGGCGAGCCCCGACACTGCGAGACCGTTCGGGGCATCCTGGACAAGATCGGCTTGGGCGTCGAGTCCCTCGCTTGCGGGTCTCATCCGCCCGCCGACGCCGCGTCCGCCCTGGCACTGGTCAAGGCCGGCCGCGCTCCCGAGCCGCTGCACAACAACTGCTCGGGCAAGCATGCCGGGATGCTCGCCGTGTGTCGTCGATTCGGCTGGCCGGCGGAAGGTTACCTGGCCCCGGACCATCCTGTGCAGCATCTGAACCTGCTGAACCTGGCTTCGATGATCGGCGTCGAGCCGTCCGATATCCATCTCGGCGTCGATGGGTGCGGCGCGCCGGCATACGCCTCACCCCTATCCGCGCTCGCCCTGGCCTACGCGCGCATGGCCGCGCCGTCCGACCTGCCCTCGGCCAAGGCGGAGGCCGCCCGGGCGGTGGCCGATGCCATGCGCTCCCACCCCGACCTGGTGGCGGGGACCGGCCGGCTCTGTACGCGGCTGATGTCTCTGGGGAAAGGGTTGATCGCCAAGTCCGGTGCCGAGGGAGTGTATTGCGTCGGCCTGATTGACCCGGGCTGGGGCTTGGCCCTCAAAGTGGAGGACGGCTCGTCCCGGGCCGTGCCTCCTGTCGCGATCCACCTGCTCGAGCAGATCGGCGCGCTGGACCGACAGGAGATTGACCGCTTGGCCGATCTCCATGAGCCGGCCCTGCGCGATCACCGGGGAAACCAAGTCGGCTGCATGAAACCGGTGGCCCACCTGGATTGGGCCGGAGGAGAGGGTATAGGATGAGGACCAACCGTGCGCGGCTGGTAAAGGTGTCGGTCCTGGGGGAAATTTCGTCTCCCCAGCTTCGTTCCCCCTACCGGGTGGGCTTTGACGGCGTGGCCCGGATGCTGCCGGCTACCGGGGGGATCGCCTACAACGTGCGCGTGGGTGACCCTGCGCTGGGATGGGTCGGGGATCACGTGGAGCCGGGTGTCAGCATCAAGCTCGTGAAGGACGAGCTGGCCAACGCGGCCCTCAATACTCTCGCGTGCGTCGGCAACGAGGCCCAGGTCGTGTCCGGCGATGCCCGAGGCGAGCGGGGATCGGTGACCGGAAAACACGGAGGAATCGAGCATGTGCTCGTCGATTTCCCTCCATCCGCGCTGGAGCGAATGGCCATCGGCGACAAGATCCAGATTCGGGCCTGGGGACAGGGGCTTGCCATCGACGACGCGCCGGCGATCAGGGTGATGAATCTTGACCCTGACCTGTTTGAGCGTCTCGGCCTGACCATCGTCGACGGGGCGCTCCAGGTGCCGGTAGTGGCCGAGGTTCCGCCGGAACTCATGGGATCAGGGATCGGCTCGCCGAGTTCCGAGCGCGGGGACTACGACATTACCACTCAAGATCGCGAGTTGCTCGCGGAGTTCGGACTGCTCGACTTGAGGTTGGGGGACCTGGTGGCAGTCCGCGATCGCTCGGGCCAGTTTGGCCGGAGCTACCGGAGGGGATGGCTGGAGATCGGCGTGGTCGTGCACTCTGACTCCCATCTGTCGGGCCACGGGCCGGGCCTCACGACCCTGATGACCGGCGAGCGGGACCATCTGGTCCCGGTGATCGATCCGCAGGCGAATCTGGCCGGCTACCTCCCGCATCAAGCCATGCATTCGCCACGAGCCGAACCGGCCGGAGCGAATGGGCATCCCCCCCAAGACGGCCAGGCATAGCTCGCCTGACCTGCTACCGGTTGGCGGTGCCCGTCCATGGACATGGGCTTGCACCGCCTCTATAATTGGCTCAGGGGGGGACGCGGGCGTCGATGAGCAGCCGAAGCGAGACACGCCGGGAATGGCGGATGCTGCGCAATGTCGACTTCGTGTTATTGGCGGCGGCGCTCCTGCTGGTGATCGCCGGGGTCATCATGGTCACCAGCGCCACTTCCCATCGCCCGGTCGGGGGCGACCCCTATTTCTACACGACGCGGCAGGCTAGCTGGGCACTGATTAGCCTCGGGGTCATGGTCGCATTCATGATGGTGGACTACATCAACTTCCAGCGTTACGCCCACTACTTGTACGCGGGCATGCTGGTCATACTGGCGCTGGTACTCATCTTCGGCCGCACCGTTCTGGGCGCGCAGAGTTGGCTGCGCCTTGGCATCCTTGACTTTCAGCCGTCGGAAGCCTCCAAGATCCTGATCGTCCTGTGTCTGGGCGCCTTGCTCGGACAGCGGACGTCCCCTGTCCGCCGCTGGCTGGAATTCGTCCTGCCCGGACTATATGTGGCCATCCCCATGTTGCTGATTATCCGTCAGCCCGACCTGGGGACATCACTGGTATTCGCCGGGATCTTGATAGGCATGCTCTTCGTCTCCGGCGCCTGCGTGAAGAAGCTCGCCCTGGTTGCGGGGGTGGGTATCCTGGTGATCAGCCTGGCAATGTACCTGCACCTTGCGCACGACATGCCCCTGCCCTTGCGCAGACACCAGGTCCAACGACTCACTGCCTTCCTGGATCCCCAGGTTGACCCCCTCGGCACGGGTTACCATCTGCGCCAATCGCTGATTGCCATCGGCGGCGGGCGAGGCTGGGGACAAGGGTTGTTCTCCGGCAACCAGAACCGGCTGAAGTTCCTCCCCGAACAACACACCGATTTCATCTTTGCCGTCGTCGGCGAGGAACTGGGGCTGGCCGGCGTGGCTCTCCTGCTCTCGCTGTATCTTCTGGTTTTCTGGCGGGGCATCCATATCGCGGTCGAAGCCCGCGACCCGTATGGGAGCTTGGTGGCCGCCGGCATCGTCTCCATGATGGCATTCCACGTCCTGGTGAACGCGGGGATGGCCCTGGGCGTCATGCCGATAACCGGGCTGCCGCTGCCCTTCGTGAGTTACGGCGGGAATAACCTCATGGTCAACTTCGCCGGCATCGGCCTCCTGCAAAGCATAAGAATGCGCCGCCACGCCATCCTCTTCTGATTTACCAGGTGGATGCCGGCGGCTTTTCCGGCGGCTTGTCGCCATCCTCCGGGCCCGGGGGTAGTCCTGGCTCCCCGGGGGGCCTGGCCGGGCTGGGCGCCGTAGTCCGAAGCTCGCTCTCCGACGGACCTGCCAGCTCCCTGCCGAAGCGCGCCATGCGCTCGGCCAGGTCGCGGAAGCCGGTTTCCACCTGCTGGCACACTGATCCCGGCTCGAAAGTGCCGTCAGCGTCTTCTTCGCCGAAACGCACGCCGCTGAGGATCTCCATTGCCTGGCCTATGGTGTCCACCGCGTATACATGGAACTGGCCTGCCCGCACCGCATCAACCAGTTCTTCCTTGAGCATCAGGTTGGCAACGTTGCGGGAGGGCATGATCACCCCCTGGTCACCTCGGAAGCCACGCGCCTTGCACACCTGGAAGAAGCCTTCGATCTTCTCATTCACGCCGCCGACCGGCTGGATCTCGCCCCGTTGGTTCACCGACCCGGTCATGGCCAGCCCCTGGCGCAAGGGTATCCGCCCGATTGCCGACAAGAGACAGCACAGCTCGGCTCCGGAGGCGGAATCGCCCTCGACTTCGTCGTAAAGCTGTTCGAAGCCCAGGGTAGCCGAGAGGGCCAGCGGCTGACGGCGGGCGAACTTGCCTAGCAAATAGCCGCCCAGGGTCAGCACTCCCTTGCTGTGGATCCGGCCTGACAGCCTGGACTCGCGGTCTATGTTCACGATCCCGGCCCGGCCCAGCCCCGCCGTCGCCGTGATCCGCGATGGCTTGCCAAAGCGATGGTCGCCCAGATCCAGCACGGCAACCCCGTTGACCTGGCCGATCACTTCACCTTCGGTATCGACCAGGATCACCCCTCGGGCGATGAACTCCTGAACCCGCTCCTCCAATCGGTTGGAGCGGTCGATCTTCTCGCGCAAGGCCGCAACCACATGCCGCGCGCCCACGTTGACGGCGCCTTCCAGGGCTGCTACCGCGCTGGCCTCATAGATCAGTTCGGAGATGTCATTGAACCGGGTCGAGAGCTTGCTCTGGTCCTCCGCGAGACGGTAACTGAACTCGATTACCCGGGCCACCGCTTCCCGATCGAAATGGAGGAGGTTGCCCTGGCGGCACACCGATCCCACAAAGGCAGCGTATTGCGCGATCCTCTCCGGGGAACTGGCGGTCTCCACATCGAAGTCCGCCTTGATCTTGAACAGCTTGCGGAAGTCCTCGTCGTAGTGCTGCAGCAACAGGTAGTGCATGGGGCTGCCGATCATCACCATTTTGACCTGCAACGGCATAGGTTCGGGTTTGAGGGTCGCCGTCGGCACCAGACGGAATTGTTGGCCGATATTCTCGATCCTCACTTCCCCCGTCTTGAGGGCTCGTTTCAGCGCAAGCCAGGCGGTGGGGTCGGTGAACATGTCGACGACCTGCAAGATCAAATAGCCGCCGTTGGCGCGGTGGAGCGAGCCCCCTTTGACCATGGTGAAGTCCGTGGTCATCATGCCGAACTCGCCCCGGTACTCCATGCTGCCGAACAGGTTGTAGTAGGTGGGATTGGTCTCGAAGACCACCGGTGCGCCTTCGGTTCCGCCGTTAGCCACGATGACGTTCACGCGATATCGCGACAGGTCGGGAGTTCCGCCCACACGGGCGCCCAGCAGGTTGACCGCGGCCGGTTTGTCCTCCGTCTGCCGGAAGTCGCTCAGATTCTGGACCACGTCTTCCTGGACCTGGTCGAGATAGCGGAGTACGGCAGGGAACTCCCCGTAATCTTCGCGCAGTTCGTCCAGAAGCGGCTTGGCTGCGAACAGCGCCACCCCGTTATCGAGCTGGGCAAGCTGCTCGCGGGCGGCGCGCTCCACTCCCCGGACCCGCCGGATGCTGTCAGCCATGACTTCCTGAAGCTGCTGTCGCCGGGTATCGATCAGGCGCTTGGTCGCGTCGTCGAGGCCCTCATAGTCTTCCGGCGAGAGCATTTGCCCGTCCACCACCGGCGCCGTGGCGAAGCCGGTGCTCGTGCTCTTGAGGGCGAAACCGCGCTCGCCGGCCGCCCGCTCCAGTTCCGCGAAAGCTTGCTGCTGGCGCTCGTGTACCGCTTTGATGATCTCGTTGCGTTGCCGATCATAATCTTCACTGTCGAAGGCCCGGGGGATGGAGTCCTTCAAGTCGTTGACCAGTTGTTCCAAGTCGCGGGCGAAGACCGTCGCCCGTCCCGGCGGAAGGCGCAAGATGACGGGACGGTCGGCCTCCTCGAAATTGTGGACATAGCACCAGTCATCCGGCACAGACTGGCCGCGAGCCAGTTCCGCTACCAGTTGTCGGGCGTAGGTGCTCTTCCCCGTGCCGGATGCCCCGGCCATGAAAATGTTGAAGCCGGGACTCGTGATCCGCAACCCGAACTCCATCGCCTCGACGGCTCGTTCCTGCCCGATGCGCCCCTCAACCGGGGGGAGTTCCTCCGTGGTGCGGAAAGGGAACACCGATGGGTCCACGGTCAGCCGTAGAGTCTCCGGTCGGAGCGGGTTGGTTCCGGTCATCCACTCCACCTCCCGATAGAGGATCACGTTCGACGCAGGTCGCGCTCACCCTTCCTGCCGCACGTTTCTCCCGAGGAACTGGAACACGCGCCGCCGTTGAGGTATAATATCGGCGGCGGAGTCGCCGCGTCCGGCTGACCGGCGACCGCCGATTTCCTTCAGGACCGTGGTGGGGAACATGCCCCTTGGCCGGAATCCCGTGCCCGACACCTTGGAGAGTCTGCTCCCCCGCGTCACCCGACCGGCCCGGTACACGGGGGGCGAGTGGAACGCCGTCCGCAAGGACCATCGGAGCGTAGATGTCTTGTTTGCCTTGGCCTTTCCCGAGGTATACGAGATTGGCATGTCTCACCTCGGCAGCATCATCCTGTACGACCGGCTCAATCGGCGGGAGGACACCGCTTGCGAGAGGGTTTACGTCCCCTGGGTGGACATGGAGGCGGAACTGCGGCGGACCGGCCTCCCCCTGTTTGCCCTGGAGTCAAGGCGGCCGGTCGCCGAATTCGACATCCTGGGCATTTCCCTGCAGTACGAGATGAACTTCACCAATGTGCTCAACCTCCTCGATCTCGCGAGGCTCCCACTGACGGCGGCTGAGCGCGACGCGAGCCACCCGTTGGTGCTGGCGGGAGGGCCTTGCGCCTTCAATCCGGAGCCGCTCGCCCCGTTCCTCGATGCCGTTGTCCTCGGCGAGGGGGAAGACGTCATCCACGAGGTGGTGGACGCTTGCCGGGATGACAAACGATGTGGGGCCCGGAGCCGGGGGGCCTTGCTCCGACGGCTTGCCGCCATCCCCGGGATATATGTCCCCTCCCTCTACCAGGCGACGTACCGGCCGGACGGGAAGCTGGCCACGTTCGGCCCGACGGTGCCGGGGGTACCCGAGCGGATCTCCCGCCGGTGGGTGGCCGATCTCGATCGAGCGCATCACCAATTGCGTCCGGTGGTCCCCTATCTGGAGATCGTCCATGACCGGGCCATGCTGGAGATCTTCCGCGGCTGCACGCGGGGATGTCGCTTCTGCCAGGCCGGCACCATCTACCGCCCGGTCAGGGAGCGATCGCCCGCCGGCGTGTGCGGATTGGCCCGATGGTTGATCGACGCCACGGGACATCAGGAGCTGTCCTTGGCGGCGCTCAGCGCCAGCGACTACTCGGCCGTCGAGGACACGGCGCGCAGGCTGGTGGACCAGGAAGGGGGCAGAGGGGTGGGTATCTCCCTGCCTTCACTACGTGCGGACGCTTTCTCGGTTGCGCTCGCCCACCAGGTGCAGCGGGTCCGCAAGACCGGCCTCACCTTCGCCCCGGAAGCCGGCACCCAGCGACTGCGCGATGTCATCAACAAAGGTGTGACCGAGCAGGACCTGCGCGAAGCGATGGAGAGCGCCTTTCGGAACGGCTGGCATGCCCTCAAGCTGTACTTCATGATCGGCTTGCCCACGGAAGGGCAGGAGGATCTCGACGGCCTGGTCGAGCTGATTCGGGGTGTGGAAGGGGTTTACCGGGAGACCACCGGCGGCAAGGGGCGACAACTCAAGTTAGCGGTGAGCATCTCGCCGTTCGTGCCCAAGGCCCACACTCCGTTCCAGTGGGAGCCGCAATGCTCCCTCGCGGAGTTGGAGGAGCGCCAGTCCTATCTGCGACGGCACACTCCGCGGCGGGTCAAGCTGAGCTGGCATGACCCCCGTGTGAGCCGAGTTGAGGCAGTATTCGCTCGCGGCGACCGCCGCCTGGCCCCGGTCATCCGCGAGGCCTGGGAGATGGGTGCGAGGTTCGACGCCTGGTCGGAGCAGTTCGATTATCGGCGATGGCTGGAAGCCTTCGCCCGGAACGGCATCGAACCGGCCCATTACGCCGAGCGACGGCGGGATCAGGGCGAACTACTGCCCTGGGACCATCTTGACTGCGGTGTGGACAAGGAATTCCTGTGGCGGGAGCGGGAGCGGGCTTTTGCCGGCCTCCCGACCCCGGACTGCCGCTGGGCGTCATGTACCGCTTGCGGCGCCTGCCACCCGCCGGCGGCGGCGAACGGCGGGGCATGGCGGAGTACCGGGGGAGGCGAGGACCAGTCCAGCGGATCAGGGTGAAGATGGCCAAGTTGGGCGACGCTCGCTGGATCTCGCACCTCGATCTGACGAGGGCGATTGAGCGGGCCTTGCGGCGCGCGCACATCGACGTCGCTCACAGTCAGGGATACAATCCCCTTCCCCGGCTGTCTTTCGCGTCCGCGCTCGCCCTTGGCGCAACCAGCCAGGCCGAGTACTTTGAGGTCGACCTCGCTCGACCCATGAGCCCAACCCAGTTTCAGTCCGCTCTAGAAGCGCAAATGCCGCCCGGACTGGAGATACGGGAAGTCTGCGAGGTACCACCAGCCGGCCGTCCCTTGGCTGCCGGGGTAAAGGCGGCCACCTATCGGGTCACGGTTCGTCTGCCCGAGACCGGCGATCGGTCCGCGCTTCGCGGGGCGGCCATTCGCTTCATGCAGTCTTCATCCCACCTCCTGTCCCGGCGACGGGAGGGGAAGACGCGCCTGGTAGACGCCAGACCGCTGGTGCAGAGGCTGGAAGTGACCGAGGGACATGATTTCCTGGAGCTGGAGATGGACATACTCCTGGACCCGCGGGGCACGGTCAAGCCGGAAGAGGTAGTCGCCGCACTGGCCGAGACGGCACCGATTAGCCTGGCGCCGGGAGCCGTGCTAACTCATCGAATGGCATTGCACTGTACCATGACTTGGAAAGGTGGTGGCTCGTGAGCAAGGAGATCATCGTGAGCGTAGAACCCTGGGAGACCAGGGTTGCCCTTCTCGAGGAAGGGCAGCTCGTCGAGATCCATCACGAACGACCGGCAAGCGAACGCATAGTGGGTAATATCTACCGGGGCAAGGTTGAGAACGTCTTGCCGGGGATGCAGGCGGCTTTCGTCAACATCGGCCTCGAACGGAACGCTTTCTTGTACGTGGCCGATATCAGTCCCAGGGATGAGGATGGGGAAGAGATAGCCGTTGCCGGCCGGGCTTCGATCCGGGAACTGCTCCGGGTCGGCCAGGACGTGATGGTGCAGGTGACCAAGGAAGCCATCGGGGGTAAGGGTGCGCGGGTAACGACCCACATCACCCTTCCCGGGCGCTACCTGGTATTCATGCCCGGTGTTGACTATGTCGGGGTGTCCCGCCGGATCGAGGACGAGTCGGAGCGGGACCGGCTGCGCAAGTTGGCCGGCGAGCTGCGCCCGTCAGGCACGGGCGTTATCGTCCGGACCGTGGCCGAAGGTCGCGACGAATCCGATCTTGCCGCCGACCTCCAGTTCTTGAACCGTCTGTGGGAGAAGGTCCGGGCGCGATACCGCGAAGGACCCGGCCCGCGTCTCTTGCACAAGGACCTCGGCCTGATCTTGCGGGTGATCCGCGATGCCTTCGGCCCGGATACAAACCGCCTGCTCATCGACTCCCGGGCGGAGTATCATCGCGTCCTGGAACTATTGGACGACATCTCGCCCGAACTCAAGGACCGGGTGCATTGCGTGGACGGCCGGGAAGAGAGCCTGTTCGATCGCTGTGGGTTGGAGGAGGAGGTCGAGCGGGCCCTCCGAAGGCGAGTATGGTTGCGGAGCGGCGGTTATCTCGTGATCGACCACGCAGAGGCCCTGACCATCATCGACGTCAATACGGGCAAGTTCGTTGGCACGACCAACCTGGCGGACACCGTATTACGCACTAACCTGGAGGCGGCGCGGGAGATCGCCCGGCAGATACGCCTTAGAGATATCGGTGGGATCATCGTCGTCGACTTCATTGACATGAATGCCGAACGCGATCGCCAGAAAGTCCTGCAAGCCTTCGGCGAGTCCTTGAAGAAGGACCGCACCCGCAGCACCGTCCTCGGCATCACCGAACTCGGCATGGTGGAGATGACCCGCAAGAAGGCCGGCGTACCTTTGGACGAGGGGATGCAGAAGCCATGCCCCTATTGCGAGGGACGGGGGAAAGTGCTGTCGGAGGAATCGGCGGCCGCACGCTTTCGCCGTGAAATCAAGGCGATCCTCCGGCGCAGTGAAGCCCAAGCCTTGCTGGTCGAGGTCAACCCGGCGGTGGCCGCGATGCTCATCGGGCCTGGCGGAGCAAACCTACAAGCCCTGGAGCGGGAAACTGGGCGGACCATCTTCGTACGCGGTGCGGACGACTGTCACCTGGAAGCCATGCGGCTGATCCGCCATGGTACCCAGGAGGAAGTAGAGGCGAGAGCCATGCCGGTCAGGCCAGGACAAGTCATCGAGTTGACCGTTGAGGAGCCCCATGCCAACAACGCGGGTGATGGCATCGGACGCGTTGAAGGGTACGTCGTCGACGTGGAGGGGGGCGGCAAGCTGGTGGGCCGGAGGATAAAGGTGGAAATAACTCGGACCCACCGGACTTTCGCCAGGGCAAAGGTTGTGGGGTGAAGCCGGCGAGACGGCGTCGTTGACAGCTATTCAGCGCTTGTGCTAGAATAAAAAGCTGTCAGGGGCAGGATGCGCGAGCATTGGCGGGGGTCGGATACCAGTGACGTATGCGATCGTGGAGACCGGGGGCAAGCAATATCGGGTGAGTCCGGGACAGCGAGTCCGCGTCGAGAAACTGAACGCGGAAGTCGGATCCCAGATCCGACTCGATCGAGTTCTGGTCCTGAACGATGACGGCGGACTGAAGATGGGGACGCCGGTATTGGCCGGGGCGCATGCCATGGCACGAGTGGTGAATCAAGCCCGGGACCGGAAGATCATCGTGTTCAAGTACAAATCCAAGACTAACTACCGGGTGAAACGCGGCCACCGCCAGCCCTACACTGAGTTGCTGATCGAAGCGATTCACGCCTAACTCGTCGCCGCGGAGGTGCACACTTGGCACACAAGAAGGGTGTCGGGAGTTCGCGAAACGGGAGGGACAGCCAGCCGAAGCGGCTTGGCGTCAAGAGTCACGACGGCCAGTTGGTGTCCGCCGGTTCCATCATCGTGAGGCAGCGGGGGACGCCCGTTCGCCCCGGCCGCAATGTGGGCATGGGCAGCGACCACACTCTGTTTGCGCTGATCGATGGCGTCATCTGTTTTGACCGCACCCGCTCGGATCGCCGCCGGGTCAGCGTAACGCCCGTCGAGTCCTGAAGCATTTCGAGAGACGAGACCTCGCGCTATGGCGGCGCGAGGTCTTTTGCCTGTTATACCGGGTTGAGGAGGACCGTGCATGCGTGGCGGCGTTCAGGCTGAAACACTGGCAACGTTGAGTGCCTGGCGCCATGAACTGGCGAATGAACTTCAGGTCATATCCGGCTACCTGCAACTTGGACAGCCCACGGTCGCGCTCGAAAGAGCGCTCGAAGTCGGTGCCCGCCTTCGCCGCCTGGACAGGCTGTTCACCTTGAAAGCCCCAGGTTTCGCTCTGGCCCTCTTGACGGAGAGGAGCCGAGCCCAAGTGAGCGGCGTGGTCCTCGAGTTAGAGATCGACTCGGATCTCGCCGGGGTGCCCCCGGAAGACGAACCGGCCCTGGCCGCGGCGATCGCCGACCTCTTGCGGGCAGCAGTGACTCACGTCTCCGGGTCCGATAACCCTGCCCTCAGTCTACTGGTAGCCGAGGATTCCGCCGCATATCACTTCCGCCTGTCGGGCGCGAAAACGGACTCCGGGGTCGTCTGGCCGCGGGTCATGCCATGAGCAACTCCTTCGTGGATACTGCAGTCATCCAGGTGCAGGCCGGCGATGGCGGCGACGGCCTCGTGACTTTCCGGCGCGAGAAGCACGTCCCTCGCGGCGGTCCGAGCGGAGGTGACGGCGGGGACGGCGGTGACCTCACGGTTGCGGCCACGCCCGGCCTCACCACCCTGCTTGACTACCGGCACCGCCGTCACCTTGCCGCCGGCCGCGGCGGACATGGCGGGCCCAACTGCAAGCACGGTCCGGCGGGTGAGGACAAGATGCTCCTCGTTCCCCTGGGGACGCAGGTCTTCGATGCCGATACCGGCGAGTTGCTGGCCGATCTCATCCGACCCGACCAGCAGGTGGTGGTCGCCAGGGGAGGTCGCGGTGGCCGGGGCAACGCCCGTTTCGCGACCCCCACCCTGCGGACCCCGCGCCACGCTGAGCCAGGCGGCAAGGGTGAACAGCGAACACTGCGGCTCGAATTGAGCCTGCTGGCCGACGTGGGACTGATCGGCATGCCGAACGCCGGGAAGAGCAGTCTCCTCAGCCGCGTCTCGGCCGCTCGCCCCCGCATTGGCCCCTATCCTTTCACGACCCGACAACCGGTGCTTGGCGTCGTGTCGTTCGGGCCGGGGGAGAACCTGGTCCTGGCCGATATTCCCGGCCTGATCGAGGGGGCGCATGAGGGA
Source organism: Bacillota bacterium (assembly GCA_035477115.1). Lineage (GTDB taxonomy): Bacteria > Bacillota > Sulfobacillia > UBA995 > UBA995 > UBA995. The sequence goes on from DATIKW010000003.1 coordinate 52,402, forward strand.
GCGGGGCTTGGTCACCAATTCCTCCGGCACGTCAGTCGAACGCGATTTCTAGTTCATGTCGTGGACCTGTCGGGGCAATCGGGATTGGAACCTTTCGCCGCCTACGAGGTTGTCCGCCGGGAGATAGCCGAATTCGACGAACGCTTGATCAGTCTCCCCGAACTTGTGGCGGCTAATAAGGTCGACCTTGCGGAGGCCCGCGCTGAACTGCCCTCCTTTCGACGGGAACTGGCCTCGCGGGGGATCGAGGACATCTACCCGTTGTCCGCCGCTACCGGTGAGGGAGTGAAAGAGCTGTTAGATGCCTTGAGGCGGCGACTCGCCCCTGACGGCATGCGGCGTTGACGGCTGCGAGGAGGAGTTGAGCCGTGCAGCAATCGCTGGACCCGTGTCGCCTGGGTATCATGGGCGGTACCTTCGACCCGATCCACCTGGGGCACCTCGTGGCAGCCGAGGCTGCACGGGAACAGTTCGATCTGGAGCAAGTGCTGTTCGTGCCCGCCCGCTTGCCTCCTCACAAGCAAGACCGGGAGATCACCCCGGCGGAACAGCGACACGCCATGGTCCTCTTGGCCACGGCCAACCACCCCCGGTTCGTCGCCTCCCGGGTAGAACTCGACCGACCGGGCCCATCCTATACCGTTGACACTCTACGCTTCTTCCGCGCTACCCACCCTCGGGCCAGGCTGTACTTCATCACCGGTGCCGACGCATTAATGGAACTCGATACCTGGAAGGATCCCGAGGAGCTTTTGCGGCTGTGCCATATGATTGTCGTCAGCCGTCCCGGGTGCGATCGCGAACGCTTGCGGGAGAAAGCGGCCGATCTCCAGCGGCGCATGTCCTGCCATATCGAGGAACTGGCGGCGCCCGCCCTGGCCATCTCCTCGCGTGACCTGCGACAGCGGGTTGCCGAGGGCAAGTCGTTGCGGTACCTGGTTCCCCGCGAAGTCCGGGACTACATCCTCAAGCACCGTCTGTATCGACGAGAGGCAGCTACCCCTTGATTTATCGGCAGGAAGTGGTATACTTGGGTTTAAGCCATATGCAGGGGGGTCGGAGACGCGGGGCCGAGGTGCGAAACGTGCGCGAAGGCGAGCCGCGCGCGGCGGGTTGGTTGTCGTTTTTTAGTTTCGGGCGGTAAGTGGAGGGGACGCGGGATGAGCAAGACCCTATACGTCGGGAATCTTCCGTGGTCGATGAGCGAAGAGGACCTCAGCCGGGAGTTTGCACGGCACGCTGAGGTCAAGAGCTGTCGGATCATATCCGACCGCGAGACCGGTCGATCGCGGGGGTTCGGGTTCGTGGAAGTCGGCGATGAAGATGCTGAGCGAGTAGTCCAGGCCATGAACGGCTTCTCCGTGGGTGGCAGGGAGTTGGTAGTGAACGAGGCGCGGCCTCGGCAGGGCAGGTTCTGAGCAGCGGTGACCCAATTGTCGGTTGACCTGGATGTGCTGAGAGTGCAACTCCGGGCCAAGCAGAGCACCACCACCTTCGCGCATACCTTGGGTGTGGTAGCTGCGGTGGAACTCCTCGCTGCCCGGTACGGCGTCGACAGGGAGCAAGCGCGCCTTGCAGCATTCCTGCACGACGCAGCTCGGGACATGGAGACATCGGAGTTGTTGAAACGGGTCTCGGAGTACGGTATACTGATCGATGAAATAGAAGCTAGAGAGCCACTTCTTCTCCATGCCAAGGTTGGGGCGACAATGGGCCGCAAGCTTCTCGGCATTGAAGATGAGGCGGTACTGCAAGCTGTCGAGCGCCACACTACAGGGGCGCCAGGCATGACGGCCTTGGACGCGGTCGTCTACGTTGCGGACTACATCGAACCCGGCAGGGACTTCCCCGGCGTGGACGAAGTGCGCCGGGCGGCAGGGCAGGACTTGGCCCACTCGGTGGTACTGGCCATGAACGGTGCTCTACAGCACCTCCTGCGAGAGAACCGGCTCGTGCATCCCCGGACGGTGGACGCTAGAAACCACCTATTGAGGGAAGGCATAGCCATATCCCACCAGGGCTAGACCGGGTGTCAGCGAGGCGAAGGACTTTGCGAACGGGAGTTCCCGCAACCCGGAACGCGCGTAGGCGACGGCTGAGGATCAGATGGAAGAACGTGGCGCTAACGGCGTCCTTTTGCTTCCTATTGGTCGCGGGGATTGCCGCCTACAACTCCTACCGTCTGCTCTACAACTTCCAGTCCCCCGAGTCTCGTGAGTTCGGCATGCCCGTCCCCGCGCCAGGGCAGCGCGTCAATTTCCTCATACTCGGGCTGGACCTCCCGATCGACCCGATCACCGGGGCGGTTGTCGACCGCGACTTCCGCCAGTCGAGGTACTGGTCGCGAAGCGATACGGTCATCGTGGTGAGTGTCGATCCGGAAACGCACGACGTGGCCGCCCTATCTCTCCCCCGGGACACACGGGTGAAGATCGCCTGGGAAGCCAAGGGCTACGAGAAGGTCGCCCATGCCCACGCCTACGGGGGCCCCCGGATGGCTGTACGCACTGTAGAGAACTTCCTGGGCATCCCCATACACTACTACTTGCGGACAGACCCGCGCGGCTTTGCGGCGATGGTCGACATCCTGGGTGGCGTCAAGATCGACGTCGAAAAGGACATGTTCTATGAAGATCCCTATCAAGACCTGTACATTGACCTGAAACAGGGCCTGCAGGTCCTGGATGGCGATAAGGCGATGCAGTACACCCGCTACCGCCAGGACTCGGACCTCGCCCGAGTCACGCGCCAGCAGAAGTTCCTTCAAGCCCTCCAAGACGAGTTGTTCCAACTCGGGACCATCCTCAGACTGCCCAAACTGGCTGGCGAACTGGCGCGATACGTCGACACCAACCTGGCTCCTGACCAGATCCTCAGCTACGCTTGGCTCGCCGCGCGCACAGCCCAGGTGGAACTGACGGTAGCCACTCTGCCCGGTAACGAACGCTGGATCGGCGGCGTGTGTTACTGGGAACCGGATCTCCCCGCCGTCCGAGCGATGGTCCAACGGATGATGTGGGGTATCGTCCCCGAGAAGAATGCCGAGGTGCGGGTGGAAGTACTGAACGGTACGGCCAATGAGGGATTGGCCGGCAGGATGGCCGCATCCCTGCGGGAACAGGGCTTTAATGTTGTTCGGATCGCGAATGCCCCCCGAACCGGGATTCAGACCACGCAGGTCATCAACTTGGCCGATGACGCGGAGAAGCATCGCCTGGTAGTGCGGGCCGTGCGCCGGGATCTGTCGGAACTGAACCTCCTCCGGATGAACGCGGTCGATGAGCAGGCGGATGTGCGGGTCATCGTCGGCCAAGACTATTTTGATAGGGCTGACGGGAGATAGGGTCAACGAGAGGGGGCGGACTGCTGGGCTCGAGGGAACTGGCGCAACTTGCCGCCCGGGCGGCTGAGGACAAGAAGGCTAATGACATCCTCATCCTCGATGTGCGCGAACTCACCCTGGTCTGCGACTACATGCTATTGGCCAGCGGGGAGTCTTCGCCTCAGATCCGGGCGATTGCCGATCATGTAAAGGATCGCCTGGCAGCCGCGGGATTTATCCAGTTACGACGCGAGGGGTACGCGGTCGGCCGCTGGGTGCTCTTGGACTACGGCGATCTCCTCGTCCATGTCTTCCACCCGCACGAGCGTTCCTTTTATGCTCTGGAGCGCCTCTGGGGCGATGCCCCAGTGTTGCGGCCGGCCGGCGAAGTGCTCCTGGTTCATAACGCCTGAACCCCCGGCGCGAGGTCTTGCACCGGCCATGGCGGCGCCCCGTGCGCTTGGCGAGCGGGCCCTCGCCGAGCCTGCCCTCGCCTTGACTCCCGCGTAGACGGGACGTATAATCAGGTGGGCTTGGGGTGGCGACAATTGATGAGATGTGGGGCCGTAGCTCAGCTGGGAGAGCGCTTGAATGGCATTCAAGAGGCCAGGGGTTCGACTCCCCTCGGCTCCACCAAATAATCTACCATCTATTGACAAACTCTGTGAGGTCAATAGGTGGTTTGTCTTGTAGTCAGGAAGTCCGCTATATGCGGGCTTTCTTGCGTTTTCTGGTTTTGTGTTGTAGCAATAGTCGATCACCGATTCCGGTGAAATCGATCACCTGAATCTGGGAGCGTAGCCACGCTGGGCGAAGCATCCGGCCAGAGGCCGGTCCACCCGAAAGTCGAAGACCTCAAGCAGGTTGAGGAAAGGTGGACCGCCATGGCGAACAGGAGGACGTCCATGCGCAAGCTTCAAGAAAGGATGCGGCTACGGTTCGAGCACCAACTCGGCAACCGGGCAATCGCCCGCAGTCTCCGCATCTCACCCAGCACAGTGAGCGACCTGTTTGGCCGCTTTCAGGCCGTCGGTCTGTCCTGGCCCCTGCCACCGGACCTGGGGGAGGCCAGCCTGGAGGCCAGGCTCTATCCCGGCCAGCCCGCGGCAGGCCTGCCGAGGCCCCAACCTGACTGGGAATACGTTCACAGGGAACGCCAGCGCAAGGGCGTCACCCTGCAGCTCCTGTGGCTGGAGTACAAAGAGGCCCACCCTGACGGGTACCAGTACAGCCAGTTCTGTGCGGGCTACCGGCGATGGACACAGAAGCTGGATGTGGTACTACGCCAATCCTACCGGGCCGGCGAGAAGATGTTCGTGGACTTCGCCGGGCAGACAGTATCCGTGGCCGACGCCCAGACCGGCGAGGTGCGCCAGGCCCAATTGTTCATCGCCGTGCTGGCCGCGTCGAACTACACCTACGCCGAGGCCACGGCAGACCAGACCCTCCCCAGCTGGATCGGTGCTCACTGCCGGACCTTCGAGTTCTTCGGCGGTGTCCCGGAAGTGGTTGTCCCCGACAACACCAAGACCGCCATCCGGCGTGCCTGCCGGTACGAGCCGGACCTGAATCCAACCTACCAGGACCTGGCGCTCTATTATGGCACCGTGGTCATCCCCGCCCGGCCCCGAAAGCCTCGGGACAGGGCAAAAGTCGAAGCGGGCGTACAGTTGGTGGAACGCTGGATCCTGGCGGCCCTGCGCAATCACACCTTCTTCAGCTTGGACCAAGTCAACGCCGCCGTCAGGGCAGCCCTGAAACGGCTCAATGAGCGCCCCTTTCAGAAGCTTGCCGGGTCGCGGCAGTCCCTGTTCGAGACGCTGGAGCGGCCGGCCCTCAAGCCACTGCCCCCCCGGCGCTACGAGTTCGCGGAATGGAAGAAGGCAAAGGTCAACATCGACTACCACGTCACGGTGGACAAAAGCCACTACAGCGTTCCCTTCCATTTGGTCCGAGAGAGGGTCGATGTGCGCCTGACTGGCACCACGGTGGAACTCCTCCACCGCGGTCAGCGGGTAGCCAGCCACCGCCGGTGCTACGATCAGGGCCGTTACATCACCGACCCGGCCCACCGTCCGCCGTCCCACCGGAACCACCTGGAATGGACGCCCTCACGCCTCGTCCGGTGGGCCCAGACCTTCGGCTCGGGGACAGGACAGTTCGTGGAGCGGCTGCTTGAGGAAAGGCCCCACCCCGAGCAGGGCTACCGTTCCTGCTTGGGGCTCATGCGGCTGGGGCGGCACTTCAGCCCGGAGCGCCTGGAGTCCGCGTGCTGCCGGGCGCTATCCTCCGGGGCCGTTTCCTACCGGAGCGTCAAGTCGATCCTGGAGACGGGACTCGACCGAGTACCGCTGGAGCAGACAGTCCCACAGCCCGTCCACGCACACGAGCACGTGCGCGGCGCCGCCTACTACCAGAGCCGGGAGGTGCGCTGAGTGCTCCTACAACCCACCCTTGACAAGCTCCGGACCATGCGCCTGACCGGCATGGCCCAGGCCCTCGAGCTACAACTCCAGCAGACGGATGTGGACGGCCTGGCCTTCGAGGAACGACTGGGGCTCATCGTCGACCACGAGTGGGCCTGCCGCCAGGACCGGCGGCTCGGGCGGCTGCTGAAGGAGGCCAGGCTACGCCTTGCAGCCTGCACCGAGGACCTCGATTGGCGGCCAGGGCGTGGTCTTGACCGTGGCGTTGTCCTGCGCCTGGCTGCGTGCGACTGGATCCGCGACGGCCACCAGGTCCTGATCAGCGGCCCGACGGGCGCGGGCAAGACCTTCCTTGCCTGCGCCCTTGGCAACGCCGCCTGCCGGCAGGGCATCTCCACCCGCTACTACCGGGTGCCCCGCCTGCTACAGGACCTGGCCCTCGCCCGGGCAGACGGTTCGTACGCCAGGCTTTTTGCCAAGTTGGCCGGCACCAAGCTCCTGATCTTGGACGACTGGGGCATCACACCGCTATCGGCGGGGGATTGCCGGGACGTCTTCGAACTTGTTGACGACCGCAGTCCAGGGCGTTCGACCGTGGTGGCCGGCCAACTCCCGCTCGATGCCTGGCACGCTGCGATGGCGGACCCCACGCTGGCGGATGCGATCCTCGACCGTCTCGTCCACGGAGCCTATAAGATCGTGCTGAAGGGGGAGTCGATGCGGAAGGTAATGAGAGCCGACCTGTCAAACCGTCCGGACATGACATGAAAGACACCCGGCGTCGCTACGCTCCGAGCACATGCTCAAGTGATCGATTTGGGCGGAATGACCGATCGGCTTCGCTCGGAACGGGCGATCGATTTCGCCGGAATGCGCACCGGAGGAGGAGATAAGGAGAATGGTCGGCGACAGTTACGACCTGATTAAGCCGAAAGTAAGGAGAAAACGCAATGGCTAACGAGTTATATTCGCTATCAGTCCTGTTTCAGAACAGGCTTTTCAGGATACCCGATTATCAGCGCGGGTACGCTTGGAAGCACGAGCAGCTTGCCGATTTCTGGGATGACTTGCTTAACCTTCACGAGGACAGGTATCACTATACGGGATTGCTTTCTCTTAAAGCGGTCAACCGCGACAGCGTCAAGGCTTGGGACGGTGACGAGTGGATTTTGGACATCGGATTCAAGCCCTTTCACGTCGTGGACGGGCAGCAACGTCTAACCACGTTTTCCATCTTAATGTATGAAATTATTGCGTTCGTTAAAAACCTGCCCGAAAACAAAGCCAAGGACTACGACGATATTTTGCTTGGGGATGAGTCACTGAAAGAAATTTCGGAGAGATACATTCTCCGCAGGCGCAAAAAGAACTATATCACGACATACCTTTTTGGGTATGAGACCGACAATCCCAGCGCGGACTACCTGAAGTACAAGGTGTTTAACGAGCCGTTCGGCAGCACGGTGTTTGAAACCTACTACACCAAAAACCTCAAATACGCCAAGACTTTCTTTGTCGACAATCTTGCGCTAATGTACGAGAGCGACGGCATTGAGGGCATCGAACGTCTTTACAAAAAGCTGACCCTTCGCCTGATGTTTAATCTCCACGAGATAGAGGACGACTACGATGTTTTCGTCGCCTTTGAAACAATGAATAATCGCGGCAAGAAGTTGACGAACCTTGAACTTCTAAAAAACCGCTTAATATATCTGACCACGCTATTCGACAATTCCGAAATTGATAAGGCTGATAAGGAACAACTACGCAGGAATATAAATGATGCGTGGAAAGAAGTCTACTATCAGCTTGGGCGCAATCAGAATGCCCCGCTCTCGGATGACGACTTCCTCCGCGCCCATTGGATTACCTACTTCCGCTACTCTCGAAAAGCCGGGGACGATTATATCCGATTCCTGCTTGGAAAATTCTCGGCAAAGAACGTATTCGAAAAGCATACCGTTACCCAAGCCGTAGAGGAAACGGAAATTCCGTCTGACTTTGAACAGGATGAGGTTGATAACGAAATAGATGCAACGCCTGAAACCGAAGCGGTGCTTGTCAGCAAACTTGCGCCACAGGAAATAAGCGACTATGTCAACAGCCTTAAGGCTCTGGCTAAATACTGGTACTATAGCTTCTTCCCATATGACAGCGGGTTTAGCAACGACGAGAAGATTTGGATTGATAAACTGAACCGCATAGGTATAGGCTATTTTCGTCCTATCGTCGTCGCGGCTTTATCGGCTGAAAAATCTACAACAGCGGCGGAGCGGGTCACTCTGTTCAAGTCTATCGAGCGGTTTATATTTGTGTCCTTCCGTATTGGCGGTTTCCAGTCAAGCTACCAAAGCAGCGTTTATTACAATAAGGTACGGGACGTATTAAGCGGGACAGCCACCCTTGATTCCGTGTCTACGGATTTGGACAATACAGTTGATGGCGATATGGACTCAGCGATGAAATCCTTTATTGCTCGCACAAACCGTCGTTTCGATGCGGGAGACGGTTTCTATGGTTGGCGCGACCTGCGTTACTTCCTCTTCGAATACGAGTATGAGAAATCGGTCATGAACAACATTGAAAAGGTAAATTGGAGTCTCTTCACGAGGGTAGAAAAAGACAAAGTCACCATTGAACATATCCTGCCGCAAACGCCGTCAAAGTGGTACTGGCGTAATATGTTCAGGGCTTATACCGTCGAGGAGATAAAACTGCTGTCCGCCTCGCTCGGAAACTTGCTTCCGCTCTCGCAGAGCATTAATTCGTCGTTGCAGAACGACAGCTTTCCGGATAAAAAGAACCCTTCAAGCAATGGGCGGCGTGGATACAGTAACGGATCGCATTCAGAGATTGAAGTTGCCGCCGAGCAGGACTGGACAGCAGAAAACATCTTGGAGCGCGGTCAGACGTTGCTTAATTTCATGGAGAAGCGGTGGCGGCTTGAATTTCTGGGTAACGCCAAGATGGAACTTCTTCACATCCCGTTTGTCGACGACGGTCGGGAAGTTCCGCCGGAAATACTGGAAGTTGAAATTAAGACCCGACTTCGACACCGCCTGGTGTAATAGATCTGCGTAGCTCAAGCTAAACCCATGATGTTGAAGCCCACGTTATTTGTCGGTGAATCGCCCACATTGGGTGGCGGTGAGAGAACGCTCAGAATGTGCGTCGTTGAAAGCAAGGGGCCCAGCGTGGTTGCCGGGCCCTAGCTAGCCGGTGAGTTAGAGCTGGTCGTAGTCGAGTTGGACGCGCTGGACGTTGGCGGTGTCGACCACCTGGCCGTTCTGGCTGCAGACATCGAGGAGACAGGCGTTGGCCAGGGTATTTATGAGCCTGGGGATGCCGCGAGTGATGGCGTGGATCTGGGAGATGGCCGCGTCAGTAAAGAAGGTTCGGGTGGCGCCAGCGTGTTTGAGGGAATGTTCGATGTAGGCTTTGCTTTCCGGTTCTTCGAGTCCCAAGAGGTGATAGCGTACTCCTACCCGTTGCCGTATCGCCTCGAAGGTACGTAGGCGCAAGGTAGCGCGCAGTTCCGCCTGGCCCACGAGGAGCAGGGCGAACGGGGACAGCGAATCGAACCGGAAACTCGTCAGGAAGCGCACTTCCGCCATCATGGAGGGAGACAGCAGGTGGGCCTCGTCGATGACGATTACCGGCTGTTTCCCCTGGTTTTCATAAGCGTCCAGGAAGGCCTGGTCGAACTGGCGGCATGCGTCCCTTTGATGAAAGGCGGGGGCGATGCCGAACTGGGCAAGGGCCTCCCGGTAGAAACCTCGGGGTTCCAGGTTGGAATCGGCGATGTAAAGGAAGGGATGGCGTACGGGGTCAAGTCTTGCGGCCAGGGCGCGTATGGCCGTGGACTTGCCCGCTCCTATCTCGCCGGTGATGACGCCGAACGCACGGGACTTCACGATGTAATCGAGCCTGGCGGATAGTTCCTGCAGGCCCTGGCTCAAGTACAGCTCAGCCGGGGGAAGCGCCCGGTCGAACGGCAGACGGCTAAGGCCGAAGTAGCGCTGGATCATGGGCTTTGCTCCTCCTCAAGGCGAGGGAAGCGCATCTCGCCTAGTTTTGTACGTCTTTCCTCCTCGTACTGGCGCTTGGCCAGTTCGAGCAGGCTCATGCTCATGGCCGGCGTGGTGACCTGAGGTGGGGACGGACTAACTTCTCGGCGCCGCGGTCTTTGTAGGTCCAGCGGCTGGGCATCGGGGTATTGCTCATTTCCAAGCCATACCTGAATGAGGGACAGGTCATAGGGGTCGTAGCGGACAGTGATGGTCCTGCGCACGAGCGCCGCGCTCACCTCGTAGGTATTGCCATCAAGCGTGAAGCACCCCGTCTTGTCGACCCGCCGCTGCTGGTGCCAGAGGAAAACCTGGCGCACCCTGAAGGGGTCGAGCCTCCGCAGCGGGGTAGCGTCCGATTCGAATCGGTCTTTGGGAGTTTGCTTCAAGGCCCCGTGGAGCTTTCGGTGGTACGCTACCTCCAGCCAAGCCCAGAAGTATTCGTTCAGTTGCTCAAGGGTGATGAGCTTGCCAGCGGCGATCAGCGCGTAGGCCTCGGGCTTGAAACTGCGGTCCACATACTGGAAATACTTTTCCACTTTACCGCGTCCTTGCGGCCTGCCCGGCCGGGAGTGTATGAGCTGGAATCCCAGTTCGCCCGCGATGCGGTCCAGGTGCTGCCCGGAGTAGATGGCACCGTTATCGCAATAAAGACGGCTGGGGATTCCGTACTTCAGCATGGCTTTTTTCAAAGCGTCCTCGAGTTTGGGCCGGCGTTCTTCGAAGTAGTACTCGCCGTGCGGCACCAATCTCGAGTAGTCGTCGAGAAAAGCGATTAAGTAGGCCTGGCGTTTGCGGCGTGGGTCCTCAGGGTCAGGGAGGTAGAGGGTATGGTGGCAGTCCCCCTGCCAGGTATGATTCCGGTGGGGTGATTGAAACCTGCGGTGACTCCTCTGCCGGGATGGCATTTTCATCCCCAGCGCGGAAAGCTGTCTCCTGAGCGTGCTCGGCTTCAACCGGCCATGTTCGACCTCCCCCGCGAGTTCGAGCATGGAAATGATCTGCGGCACGCTCCGGGACCCAAGCTCCCGCTTCAGACCTATGGCCTTGTCCAGTATGGCTGCCGGCAACGCTCGACAGTTCCCCCGGTCGGACCGCCCGGCAGGCTTTAGGGCCTCCAGCCCGCCCTGGCGGTAATGCCGTAGCCAACGCTCCAGCGTGCGCCTGTGCACCCTGGTGGCCTGGCCAAATGGCGTACTGTATTCCTTGGCCGCCAGTTCCCTCAGAAGGCGAGCCTGCTCCCCCCGCTGCAGGCGCTCTATCACCAGCGGAGCGATGACGCCGTACCGGAAGTTGGCGATGAGTTCTGCTTGCTCTTCGGTCATATGGCCTTTCCTCCCCTGGGACAGTCTCCCACCCTAAGTCTGCAGCCCAGGGCGCATACGGGAAAGTGACAAGGTTTGTGGGGGCTTTATGGCAGCCGGACCGGCTACCGGCAGAACCACATGTACCAGCAGATGCGGGCACGCGATGGTCATCGGGCTGCCGGCTGCGGGCGCGGCTTTACCCTCCCGGCATTGGCTTTTACAGCGCCCACGCCGATGTCGGGGTCGCTCACAGACTCAGGTGGGTGGGGTAATGAACGTTGAGGAACACGAAAAGGGGCATGACGCCAGAGCCGCACACCAGGGTGCGGAGGATTTCTCCCAGCGTGATTACGCTCAGGAGCCACCCGCGCAGGCACTTGGGCTTGGGCAGGTACGAAGTCACGTCCAGCCCGGGGGCAAGGTGAAGGACTTGCTCGATTATCGACTCGGCCAGCGCCCGGGCTCTCTGGCGCCAGCTACGCAGCCACCGGCGAAGAGTGCGGACCGAGACTCCGCCCGCGCTGCTACTCCGGCAGAGGCGGCCGGCAAGGACGTCCACCTTCCCGCCACTTGCGAGCAGTCGCGCCGCTGCCTCCCGAACACACAACCCGAAATGACTGTACGGCCTCATAAATGCGGGCAACAGGCTGAAAGTCTTCTTGCATCGCGGGCATAGGCAGCGGTACACGGGTAAAAGCTGAAGCACCTGGCCGTAGACTAAAGAGCGAAAGTACCGGCCATGCCTTCTGAGGCTGCGCGCGCAAATCGGGCACTTCCGCTTTTCAGTTGGCGACTTGACCGCGTATTCCTGAAGATAGCTCTTGAGTGAAACGGCTGTCTCCAGTATGATGATCATGCAACGGCCCCCTCGCGGGGTCGCGGGAGCCTGTCCCTGGGTGGTC
>DATIKW010000004.1:0-27366 GCA_035477115.1 Bacillota bacterium
CTGTCGACGTCAAGGGAAAATGTCAGTGTTAGTGATGAGCGATTATGTCAGTAACCTTTTCCGGCTCCGGCGACGGGCCGGGTGCCTTGGCCCGCGGTCTAGCCCGATTGGCGGGCGGACTTGCGGCACGCAGGTACTTGCGCACCGTGTTCCTGCTGATGCCAAGAACTCCCGCCATGGCGCGGCGGGATAGACCCTGGATCTTGGCCGCCTGGACAGCGTTCCAGCGAGCGACCTGACGAGGGGTGGGCCCCTGATGCCGCATAGCGCTTCGTTTCCGACACGCGTCGCGCCCCCGGGCTGTTTGATGCTCCGCCACGGCGGACTCAGCATATGCCCAATCGAGTAGCTCCAGCGCGATCGCATCGCTCTTGCTGGCAGCGCCCATCCGCAAAAGACCCGGCCTTGGCGGTGCTTCCCGCGTGGGAATCATCCGGCCGCCGGCGTGGAGGACAACACTTCCATCCAGGCGCTCTTGCACCTCCACCACGGCGCCAGCCCAGCTGGCTTCGCCGGGTCTGCTCAGTAGTTGGAAAGTGCGCCAGCGATACTTCACGGTGTTATCCCTGGCAACCTTGCGGGTATCCTTGAAGCAGAGGATAGCTTCCAGGTCGACAGCAGGGTCAAGCGATCGATAGGCAGGGCTGGCATTGGCGGGCAGGACAGCGAAGCGTTGGTTGAAGCGGGGCAGAAACTCCCACAAGACACGGTTAGCATCGGTCAGAGTGCAGACCCCGGCCAGGCGGAGTTCGGATGCCAGCCGGTCCTGAAAGGTCCCGGCCATCCTCTCAACCCGGCCCTTGGCTTGAGGGCTCCGGGCGAAAACCTGCGTGACTCCCAGTTCCCCGAGCGCCCGTCCAAACTGCGTTTCTCTTTGCGCCGCCCCCCGAGGTTCTCTTGCTGCCTTGAAGATAGTGCTGCGGTCGCTGTATATGGCCAAAGGAATGCCGTGCTGTCTTACTATGGAGTTGAACAACAGCAGATAGCCCCGGGTGTCTTCTTGCCGCCGGAAGATGGCGTAAGGGACCTTCCCGGTAGCGTCGTCCACCGCCAAGATCAGGGTCAGCCAGGACCCTCTGCCTTCGAGCCAGTCGTGCAAGCCTCCATCTACCTGCAAGAGCATTCCCTCTGCTGCCATCCGCTCCCGCCTCATGCGATGGCGCGGAGGCCGGCGATAGCGCGGGCTCTTGATGCCTTCGCTCAGAAGAATGTTGCGCACGGTGCAGCGGGATAGAGTGAGCTCTTCCCTTTCCGCTAGCATCTCGGTGAGGTGGGAATGGTTGAATCCCTGATAGCTCGTCGTGGCGAGCGCACACACTTGTCGCCTGATCCCCTCGCCGATAGCGTTGGCCGGCTGACGGCCCCGGTTTCCGTGGGTGAGTGAAGCGGCGCCATCTCTCCTGTAGGCCGCAAGGATTCGCCACGCGTGACGTTCACTCAACCCAAGGACATGAGCCGCCTCCCTGACCCCCATCTGATCCTGCAGCACGAAGTTCAGCACCCTCAACCTGGCTTGCTCCTCTTGGGTCAATGTCAGTCCTCCCATACTGACATTTTCCCTTATCAGTTGACCACTGTCATGATCGTATAGCAACGACAGCCTTGACACAAAAAAGCCAGACCCTTGACTAACCCGCATCAATACCGGTTTTCTTCACCTCTTGACGCAGCCCTGGTTAGGTCATGCCGCGAAGGGCGTACGGTTGCGCCAGACGGCTTCCCGGGGGCGCGACCGCGACTTCCGGGATCAGAAGGGAATATCTCTTCCCGTTGATATTAGTTGCCGAGTGTTGCCCTCATTCCAAAGACGGAGCCCGTCATCCTGACCATAGACGCAACCACAATTCGAGCAACCCCAAGACCCTTTGGGGCCGCAAGGACCCAGCCGGTACGTCATGGCTGTCTTGCACGATTCACACGCTATCCTAACTTCACCCTCCTGCCCCAGCTGAAATGATGGCCCAAGCTGGGCAGGAGGGTGAAGTTAGGATAACCGATCCACCCTGTGGTGGCGATCCATCCACCCCCGCCCGACCGTCTTGCCAAGTGCCAGCCAGTTCGCCGCCCGATAACAGGCTCCCGAATATCCAGACCCATCCACAGACGTCTCCAGGAGCACTGGCGCGTAGCCGTAGTGTACCAACCAGTCCCCGCTCATCTGCCGGGCGGCCAAAACCAATGCCCGGCTGGCCAGGTTCTTCACCCGCATCCAGGGGAAGCAGGCACACGTCGCCCCCATCCGAGCTTTGTGCCGTTCAAGACCCCTGGACTGAACGCGGGCCGGTAGTCCTGGACTGTAGAACTGGCGGGGGAAGGAACAGAGCACGGCGGGAGGGAATACACCCCCGCCGGGGTGGCGGTGTCCATGCAAGCGAGGCGGACCCTTCGGACTGCAGAGCCTGTGCCACCCCGTCGCCCGAGACGGCGGCGCTCGAGGCGCAGACCGGTCGGATGCCCTTCGTCCAGACCTCCGCAGAGGATATTCTGGGTGGTCGGCCACTCACCGAGGATGAGACTGAGCAGGGGGTGTGGGCGCGGCGGCAAGCCGTTCGGGAGGGGAAGGAGCATGGGCGCGAGGCACACGAAACGGAAGAAGCGCGGCCCGCAGGAGGGGTCGCTCTACAAGCGGACCAGGGCGCTCCGGGACGGTACCAGGGAGACCTACTGGCACGGCGAGGTCTACCTCGGTCGCGGCCAGGACGGCAGGAAGCGGATCCTCCGCCACTCGGCCAAGAGCCGCGAGGAGGTGCTGGCCTGGCTCACCCGGGCCAACGCCGACCGGCTCCGGGGGATGCTCGCCGAGCCAGCCAGGGAGACGGTCGGGCAGTTCCTCGACCGCTGGCTCCGGGATTCGGTCACCCCCTCGGTCAAGTCCCGGACCCTGGACAGCTACACCACCATCATCAACCGGCACCTGGTCCCCGGGCTCGGGGACGTGCTGCTCCGCAAGCTCACCCCGGGCCACATCCAAGCGCTCTATGCGAAGAAGCTGGCGGAAGGGCTTTCGCCCCGGACCGTTCACCGGATTCACGCCGTGCTCCATCGGGCGCTTGCCCAGGCCGTGAAGTGGGGTCAGGTCCTCCGTAACGACGCCGACGCGGTTGACCGCCCGAAGGCGGCTCGGAAAGAGATGAAGACCCTCACCCCGGAAGAGGCCAGGCAGTTCCTTGAGTCCTCACGGGAGGACCGCTTCCATGCGCTCTACGTCCTGGCGGTCAGCACGGGTATGAGGCAGGGCGAACTCCTGGGACTCACCTGGAGCGACGTGGATCTTGATGCCGGCAGGCTCGTCGTCCGCCGGCAGCTCCAGTGGAACCGCCAGGCGAAACAGTACGAACTCACCGAGACGAAGACCGGCAGGGCTCGGAGCGTCAGCCTGACCCGCCAAGCGGCCGACGCGCTTCGGGCCCAGAGGAAGCGGCAGGCGGAGGAACGGTTGGCCCTGGGCGAGGCGTGGCAGGACGCGCGGAGCCTGGTGTTCACCACCCAAGTAGGCACACCCGTGGGCCACAACACGCTTCTCAGGTGGTCGTTTTACCCGCTGATGGCTCGTGCGGGCGTCCCCCGGATTCGGTTCCACGACCTCCGGCACACCTGCGCCACGCTCCTGCTGGCCGCCGGGGAGCATCCGAAGATTGTTCAGGAACTCCTCGGCCATGCCAGCGTTACCCTCACCCTGGACACATACAGCCACGTGCTCCCATCCATGCGGGAGGCCGCCGCTTCGAGGATGGAGGCCCTCCTGGACGGGACAAAGGTGAAGAGGCCCGGTGACTAGACCGGACTTCTCATCGCGGAGTCGGACACCACTGGACCCGGGGATGTACGCCCCAGGTCCAGTCTTCCCGAGCTGCCTTTATTTGGTTCCCGACATGTTCCGTACATAGAGGTTTTTCTTGCTCCATCGCTTCCAGCACCTGTCAGGCACTTGGCTCTTGTGCTGGGGTTTTTCTGGTGGCGCAGGCCAGAGTTGAACTGGCGACACGCGGATTTTCAGTCCGCTGCTCTACCAACTGAGCTACCGCGCCATATTGATCAAGCTTGGCGGAGGCGACGGGACTCGAACCCGCGATCTCTGCCTTGACAGGGCAGTGTGTTAAACCGACTACACCACGCCTCCGTGGTCACCGCAACATTATCTGGTGGGCGCAGCAGGGCTCGAACCTGCGAACCTCCCGCGTGTAAGGCGGATGCTCTCCCAGCTGAGCTATGCGCCCTTCTGCTCCGCACTACTGAGTATAGCGATTCCCGTCCGGAAGGTCAAGCCGCCCGGCGCTGATGCGGCGGCACGGGCGGCCTGTCCGGAGATTATGCCCGGCAGGTCTCAAGCCGACCTGGCGAGGTCAGTCTGCTTCCTCGGCCAGACGAGTCTCGAGGATCTCGATCAGCAAGTTGAACCGAACGACGGTCTTGCGGGCGATCTCCAGGTCCAGCCGCGCCAGTTCGAGCCGCTTCTCGGCCAGAGCCTTGCGGGCAGGGTCGGTGATCTCCGGTATCCGCGCCTCCAGTTCCGCTACCCTCGCCTCCAGGCGCGTAACCGCCTCGGTGACCTTGGCGAGCCGGTTCCTGGCCCGCTCGAGGGCACCCTTCAGGTCGCGGTCGCGCTCGCGCTCGCGGATCTGGCGGACGGTGCGGCCTGCTATCCTGGCGACTAACTGGGCGATGGCGGCATGCTGATAGCCCGCCGCTTGCTCAGCCCGGAACAGCTCGATCACCTGGTTGCGGGCATCGACGGGCAGGGCGGCGATTGTCTGGCCCAGCAATCGGCCATGCTGCTGCAAGGCACGAGTCAGGGCACGGAGTACTGGTTTCTGCCGCCGCTTCTCTCCCTGACCCGGCGCGGGTGTTTCGCCCGCCGGCTGCTCGGCAGCGGGCAACATCCCATCGAGCTGGCGAAGCAGTACCAGGTAAGATCCGACGCCGGCCACCGCCAGGTCGGGCTCGTCACCCTGCGCGTGGGCCAGGGCGCCCTTGAGGGTGGCCTCCATCTCCGCCAGCAACTGGCGGGCTGCCTCGAGTTGAGGATCGGCCGGCGGCGTCCCTTCCGCCAGCACCGGTCCCGCGCTCAGGATGAGCAGGATCGGCACCAGGAACAGGGCTGTCCTTTGCATCGGTCGCATCACGGTCTTTCTCCTCCCTTCGCATTCTCCCGGATGGGTTTCCCATCCCCATTATCGGCTACACCTATTAACCCGCCGTCACGCGGCCATTAACTTTTCGTTAATGTGCTTGGCGCAGGAGAAGACGGGGCCAGCGGCAGGGTGAAGGTGAAAGTGGAACCCTGCGAGAGATCGCTCCTCGCCCAGATGCGGCCACCATGCGCTTCCACCAGATGGCGGGCGATGGCGAGTCCCAAGCCGGCGCCGCGGGACCGGCGAGTCTCCCGGTCGGGTCCGCGATAGAACTGGTCGAAGATCCGCTCGAGTTGCTCAGGCGGAATGCCCCGGCCGTTATCCGCCACCTCCACGTGACAGGCATCGCCCTCTTGCCAGGCACGGAGCGTGACCCGTCCCCCCTCGCTCGTGAAATGGACGGCATTGGCCAGGAGGTTGGTCACCACCTGAGTGATGCGATCGCGGTCGGCGATGACGCGCGGGAGGGTGGCGGGGAGTTCGGCGGCGAGCACGATCTTGCCCTGTGCCGCCAGCGGTGCTACGGAACCCAGGGCGTGCCGCAACAAGGGTGCGAGGTCCAGCGGCTCGAACCGGAACGAGGTCTGCCCCGACTCCAGCTTCGCGTAGTCGAACAGGTCGTCGATCAATCGGCGCAGTCTGGCGGTTTCCTCGCCGATCACGGTCAGACATCGAGCCTGCTGTTCCGGATCCCGGGCCACCCCCTCGCGGATCGCGTCCAGGAAGCCCTGGATGGCGGTGACGGGGGTGCGTAACTCATGGGAGACCGAGGCGACGAAGTCCCTGCGCATGCGGTCGAGTTGCCGGGTGGAGGTGACATCCTGCAGCACGATGATGGCGCCGCCGTCGGCGAGGGGTGTGGCCACCGCCTGCAGCAATCGCCCGGCGGTCTCCAACTCGACGGCCGTGGGCCGCCGTTCGCGGTTTGCCTGGCCGGCCAGTTCGACCAGTCGCTCATCCACCCCGACACAGGCTGCCGCCCGGGGGTTCCGGTGCACGATCTTCCCCGTCTTGTCCACCGCCAGCAGCCCGTGCCCCAGGCCGGTCACCATCGCTTCCAGGAGCGCCTTCTCCCCCGCCAGTTCCTTGACGACTTGTCCCAGGCGCGCAGCCATGTGGTCGAAGGCGCCGGCCAACTCGCCAAGCTCGCCGGCGGCAGGCGGGCCGCCGACCCGGGCGGAAAAGTCGCCTGCAGCCAGTCTCCGGGCAGCCCGGCCCATGCGGCGGACGGGCACGGCCACGCCCCGGGCCAGTCCAGCCCCGAGGGCCAGAGCCGCCACGCCGGCAAACAGGCCGGCCACCACCAGCGGGCGTACCATCCATCCGGCTCCCGCGCGCAAGCCCGGCATCGTCTTGACCATCACGAGGGTCAGGTTCTCGACCGCGGGCGGGACCGGACCGTCGCCGGCGGCGACGGCCAGAGGGACGGCCGCTGCCAGCAGCACCTGATTGCCGGCCAGGCGCAGTTGCCGAGAGACGGCGCGGCGACCCCTGACCGCCTCCTGCGCCAGCCGGATGAGTGCCGGCGACAGCGGTCCGGCGGCGGCGGGGACTTCCGCTACCGCCTGGCCGTCGGCGCCCAGCACGACGATCCGGGCGTCAGTCACAGCGCCGGCCAGCCGTAGCAGGCCCGGAATCCTGGCATCCTCCGCGGCGCCGTTACCCAGGGCGCGGGGGCTCCGCGCGGCGAACGCCGCCAGCGACCGGGCTTGCTCCAGCAGCGCCGCGGTGGACTCCTGAAGGTCCCTCCGAGCAGCCAAACCATACAGGGATCCGGCGGCGATGGTCAGGGCCAACGCGATGACCAGTGCGTAGCTGAGCACTAGCCTGGCCTGCAACGAACTCAAGATCCCAGCTCCTCTTCGAACTTGTAGCCGACGCCCCACACCGTCTTCAGGAGCCGTGGCGCCGCGGGATCGCGTTCGATCTTCTCGCGCAGCCGGCGGATGTGGACGTCCACCGTGCGCAAATCGCCGAAATGGTCATAGCCCCATACCAGGTTGAGGAGTTCTTCCCGGGTGAAGACGCGCCGCGGGTGGGCGGCCAGCATCCACAGGAGTTCGAACTCCTTCGGCGGACAGGGTATCGCCGAACCCCGCACCAGCAACTCCCTCGACCGGCGATCGAGCACGAAATCGGCGAACTCCAGGCGTGCCGCCTCCTGGTTCGAGGCGGCGTCGCGTCCCTCCGCCCGGCGGAGCACGGCCCGCACCCGGGCCATGAGTTCCCGGGGGCTGAAAGGCTTGGTCACGTAATCATCGGCGCCCAGTTCCAGGCCGACCACCCGGTCGACCTCGTCGGAACGGGCGGTGAGCATGATGACGGGGACCCGGGAGCTTTCGCGCAATCGCCGGCAGAGATCCCGGCCGTCCAGGCCGGGCAACATGAGGTCGAGGATCACCAGGTCAGGGGCGGACCCGCGGGCCGACTCGAGCCCTGTCGGACCGTCGGCGGCTTCGATCACCCGGAAACCTTCCGCCTCGAGATACACGCGCAGCAGTTCCCGGAGGTGCGGTTCGTCTTCCACCAGCAATACGGTGGCGCCAGCCATGATCGCTATCTCCCCCTGACAGCGCCGTCCCCGCCCCGGAGGAAGGGACTCGCTCAGCGCTGCTCATAACCTGCGGCGACCTTCCTGAGTACTCCCTCCTCCAGTACGCTGACGAGACGGCAGCTGTCAGCCCGGGCTGCATACTCGAGATCGGCTCCGAACCCCAGGGCAGTCAGGCGCCGGCCATGTCTCGTCCGTTGCAGGATATCCAGCAGGCGATGGCGGGCGCCCACGAACAGCTCGCGAGCGCAAAGGGCCAGGTCGGAGAGGTCGGCGTCTTCGCCGCGGGCCTCGCAGAAGGCGTCAACCACCTGGCCGGCGCAGACCACGTCATCGACGCTGAACTCGCCCTGGGTGCCGGCGCAGAGGATGGTGAGGTCGAGGCCGGTCATCGCCGCCCAAGCGCCGATAGCCCGGCCGTTCAAGAGACAGGCGGCACCGGCCGCCTGGGCCTGTCCGGCCAGCCGGATCGCGGCCGTCCCATTGGTCGTGGCCAGGATGACCCGGCGGCCCGCCACTGCCTCCGCGGCGTATTCCCCGGGCGAGTTGCCCAGATGAAACCCGGGCAACCGCAAGCTGCCCCGTTCTCCCCCCAGGACGTAACTCCCCGCGGGCAGGTTTGCGGCCAGGGCCAGGGCCTCTTCCGGATCGCGGACCGCCACCACACCGGCCGACCCGTTGGCCAGCGCCGTGACCGCTGTGGTCGTGGCCCGGAGGACATCGATGGCAATGGCAACCCGCCCGGACAACTCCCCGGCGCGTACCGCCTGGACCGTGGGGAACACGTCGACCTTCAAGACTGCACCTCCCCGGGTTTCGGCCGGCGGAACCAGCGACTATTCGCCGCCGGCCGGCCAGGTCCTGTTACTCCCCGCAATCACCCCGGCGCCGGAGCCGGCGGATGAGCCGGTCGTAAGCGCGCAGGGCCTCGAGTTCGCGATGGCGCTGTCGTTCGAAGATGAGCCGGGCCATCTGCCGGAATCGGCCGCCCGCGGTGGGGGCCGGATGTCGCCGGGCACGGCGATAGGCGTCGGACGCCGTGTCCCCGTCATCGCCCGCCGCCAGGGCGTTTCTCACCCAGGCGCGAGCCCGGCCCAGCCACGAAGCCCCTCTACTGCTCATGACGGTAACCCTCCCCGGAGCCCCATAAAGCGGCGCCGCCGCGGTCAAGCTATCCTTCAGGATTCCCCGTGAGGAGCCACCGGTCCCGTGCCCAGACTATGGCTGAAGAAGATCAAAGCGGCACTGTGCCCGACCGCCAATCTGGTGAAACGCACCTTCTCGCTTGGCTGGAGGCGTCCCTTTCGGACCCATACCCCGGAAGGGGCGGATCGGGGACCGCCGCCAACGCGGGCCGACCAGCCGGCCGGCCCTCCCGGCCGCGTCACGGGTGAGGAACTGGAACGGGAGCGCATCCGCAGCCGACTGGAGGCCAATCTCCAGCGGTTCCGTGGCCTGTTCAACGTGCCCCGGAGTTCGGACGTGGTGGTCCGCGAGTTCCGCATCGGGAGTTCGCCCGCCATCCGCGCCGGCATCATCTACATCGATGGCCTGGTCGCCCGCGACCAGCTCACAGGGACGGTGCTGCAGCCGCTCATGTTGCTGTCGAGGCTGGGCCGGTCCCTCCCGCGTCGCGGCCGCCTCAAGATGGTCGCCGAAACGCTGTTGCCGCATAACCAGGTCCGGCAACACGAAGTCCTGGCCGATCTGGTCGATGCGATTCTGGCCGGGAACACGGTCTTGCTGATCGACGGCGCACCCCAGGGGCTGGTGGTAGAGGCGCGAGGCCACGCCTACCGGGCGGTGGAGCAGACAACCAGCGAGACGGTGGTTCGCGGTCCCAAACACAGCTTCACCGAGAACTTGCGGGTCAACACCGCCCTGGTGCGGCGCCTGATCCGCTGCCCCTCCCTGGTGATCGAGAGCTGGACCCTGGGCCGGCTCACCCGCACCGAGGTAGTCTTGATGTACATCGAAGGGCTGACCAATCCCTGGCTGGTCGAGGAGACCCGCCGCCGCATCAGCAGCGTCGACGTCGACCGCCTTCTGGACGCGGGCATCCTGGAGCGGATAATCGAGTCGCCCTCGCAACCCATACCCTTCCCCGTCGTGCCGACCATGCTGGCCACGGAGCGGCCGGACCGGACGGCCGCCTTCCTGGCCGATGGCTATCTGGCCATCCTGGTGGGCGATTCGCCCCATGCCCTGATCGCGCCGACCACCTTTCAGAGCTTCCTCCACAATCCCGAGGATTACTACCTCAATTGGCCGCTGGGTACCGCCTTGCGCCTGGTACGGCTGATCGGTACTTTCACCAGCCTCTTGTTGCCGGCAGCTTACCTGTCACTGGTCAACTTCCATCACGCGCTGATCCCCACCGAACTGGTCTTGGCCATCGCCGCCGCCCGGGAACGGGTGCCGTTCCCTTCCCTGGTGGAGATCGTCGGGCTGGAGGTGGGATTCGAGCTGATCCGGGAGGCGGGCATCCGCATACCCTCCGTGATCGGCCCGACCATCGGCATCGTCGGCGCGGTGATCCTCAGCCAGGCCGCGGTGGCCGCCAATCTGGTCAGTCCCCTGCTGGTGATCATCGTGGCCTTGACGGCGCTCGGTTCCTTCGCCATCCCCAACTACTCGGCGGCCATGCTCCTGCGCACCTACCGTTTCTTCTTCATCGCCTTGGCGACAATCGCCGGGTTCTTCGGCATCGCCGTCGGCATATATCTCATCGCCCTGATGCTGTGCGCCACGAAATCGTTCGGCGTACCCCTCCTCAGCCCCGTAGCTCCCTTTCGCGGCGGCAGCCCCGACGTCGTGCTGCACGGAGCGCAGTTTCTCATGCATCAGCGGCCGCGCTTCCTCCGCCCCCTTGACCTGATAGCCCAGCGGCGCTTGATCCGTCCCTGGGATCCCGTCACCGCCCAACTCGAAGAGGAGTCGGGTCGGCCTGAGCATCGGCCGCCCCGCTCGACAAGGTGAAGGCGATGCGGCCCGAACTCGGCAAAATCGACGGAACCCACCTGGCAGTGCTATTGTCCCTGACCATCTCGGCCAAGGTCTTCCTCGCCCTCCCCAGTTTCCTGGCAGTGAGGATGGGCGGGGCCGGCTGGATTGCCCTGGGCGTCGGGGCGGCCGTAGCTATCCTTTCCCTGTTCCTGGTGATGGCGGTGCTGGCCCGCTTCCCCGATTCCGGCCTGGTCGGAGCTGCCCGGGCGCTGGCCGGACCGGTCGCCGGCCGCTTGCTGGTGCTGCCGCTGTTTCTCCTGTTCCTGGCCGATACGGCTCTCACGGCCCGGCAGTTCGCCGTCAACTTTCAGGTAGCCGTGCTCCCCCGAACCCCGGTGGAACTGCTCGCCGCCGTCCTCTTACTGCTTGCCGGCCTCACCGTATCCCTGGGCCTCGAAACCCTCGTACGGATGGCGATGCTGTTCAGCCTGGTGATCGCCTTGTTCTTCGTCCCGCTTACCGTCGCCGCCTTGCCGGCGGCCGACCTCGGGCACCTCTTCCCTCTGCTGGGGCCGGGGCTATACCCGGTGCTGGCCCAGGGCTGGCAAGACAGCGCGCTCTACGACGAATTCCTGATCCTGGGCCTGGTTGCTCCGTATGTTCGGCACCGCCGTGAGCTGTGGCGAGCGGGCACCATCGCCATCGGCATCGGTTGGCTGGCGATGGCGGCGATCGCCTCGCTCACCGTGGCCGTATTCACCGCCACCGGCGCGGCCCGGCTCACCTTCCCCGCCTTCACCCTCGCGCGGTCCATCATCTTCGGGGAGTTCGTGGAGCGGGTGGAAGTGATCTTCATCTTCCTCTGGTTCCTGGCCGCGGCGATCAAGCAGAGTGCGACGCTGATGGCGGCCGTATTGATCGTCGCCGACGCTTTCGATATCGAGCAGCACCGACCGCTGGTCCCGGCACTGACCGCCATCGCTCTTAGCCTGGCCTTCTTCCCTCCGTCGCTCGCGGCGGCCGCCCAACTGGATTTCGAGGCACTGCGGCTGGAGGCCTCGGTGGTGGTTATCGGACTGCCGCTTCTGCTGTTCATCCTGACCCTGGTACGCAGGGGAAAGCGCAGGACCGCGAATGTTCAGAAAGCACCGGGTTGACCGTGGGCTGGGTCTCGTCCTGATCGTCGGCCTGAGCCTTGCTTCGGCCGGTTGCTGGGATTCGGAGGAAGTGAACAACCTCGCCCTGATCCTGGCCCTGGGCATGGATTTCGCCCCGCGCGGTCACCTGGACGTAACCTTCCAGATCGCCGTGCCGCGGAACCTCGCGGGGGCGCCGGGCGCAGGCGGGGGGGGAGGGACAGGCGGCGGCGCTGGAGGAGGCGGCACCGGCGGGGGGCAACCCGGCTTCGAGACCCTCACCGTCCGGGCACGTAACGTCAGCGAAGCCATCGACCACCTCACCGCGAATTTCGCCCGGCGTCCCACCTTGATCCATCTGGAAGTGTTGGTCGTCGGCGAAGAACTGGCGCGCCGCGGGTTGGCGGGACCGGTCGGCGGCCTTGAGGACATTCCCGACTTCCGCGGCAACGTGGTGCTGCTGGTCGCACGAGGCAGGGCCAGCTCGCTGCTGACCATCCAGCCCCTCGTCGAACCGCGGCCGTCAAGATATCTGGAACGGCTAATCCACATCAACCACGCCGCCGGCAAGACCCCGCTGATAAGGGTGAGTGACTTCCTCATAGCCCTCGAAGATCCGGCCCTCGAACCGGTGGCCCCCTTGCTGGAGCGGGTGGAAGCGGGCGCCGGGGGCGGCCGCCGCCCGCGAATCCTTCTCGGCGCCCCCAGTAAGGCCCTCCTCATCGGCATGGCCGTCTTCCGTGGCGACCGGTTAGCAGCGGAATTCGACCTCCAGCAGGCCCGGATGGCACAGATGCTGCGGGGAGAGTGGAGTCCGGGGACGCTCACCCTTCCCGACCCCGAAGATCGCGACTTGCCGCTGTCCCTGTTCGTCCGCCGGGTGGAGACTTCCGTGCGCGCCCGCCGGGAAGGCGACCAGGTGGCGCTCGCCGTCCGCCTGGAACTCGAGGGCGAATTGCGGGAAGTGTATCGGCCGGGTATGCCTCCCGCGACCCAGGCCGAAATGGAAGTCGTCGGGCGGGCGCTCGAGGGATGGCTGGAACCGCGTCTGGAAGAAGTGGTCCGGCTCAGCCAAGCGGACTTCCGGGCGGACAGCTTCGGCTTCGGCCGCCGGTTACGCCCTGGTTTCGCCAACCTGAGCGAATGGCTGGCCTTCGACTGGCCGGCCCGCTACCCCGAGGCTCGGATCGCGATTTCCGTCCGGGCCAGCGTGGCTCAGCCGGGTCTGGCGCATCCCGCTCCCATCCCCCGCTGAGATCAGCCGTTTCGCAAGGCCAGGTATAGCGGGGCTACCACCGCCGCCGCGGCCAGGAAGAAGACGGCCGCCGCCGCCAGCCGTCTGCCCTCGCGCCACTCTTGCAGGGCGAAGGATGCGGTGTAAAACGCGGTGAGGGCCGCTCCGACGATCGCCACGACGTACGCGGGCTTCACCTCCCTGCCCGCCCCTATCATCCCCCGGGGCGGAGGGGGAAGTAACGGGTCAGCAAGGGATAGAGCATGAGAGCGATCCCCGAGTCGACCAGGTGATGGAAGGCGGTGCCGCCGGCGATCGCCAGGGCTACCGCCGGCGCCACTCCCAGGGGCAGGACGATCGCGCCCTCGCCCGCAGCGTGCAAGGGTAACATCCACAGGAGTACGGCCAGGGGTGACATGCCCCGGCGATATAGAATGGCTCCCAGCACGCCCCACCAGACGTGCACGAAGGCCCGGGCCGCCACGACCGCTCCCAGCGTCACCAGGAAGCCAAGGGTGGAGCCCAGTCCGGTCAGCGCCGCTACCCCCGGCCCGACGAACATGGCCAGCATCACCGGAACGTGCGCGGCAAGCGTGGCGGAGAACGGCGGGATCACCACCTGGAGCCATCCCCGGAAAGCCAAGGGGATCAGGAGGGCTATCGCCGCCAGTAACGCTCCGACCACCACTTCCTTTGCGCTCAGTTTCACCGCCATCGCCTCCGGAAGCCTCGAGATCGCTATCGCATCTTTCGCGATAGTACCCCGAAACCCTACCGGGGCGCCAGGACGGGCAGGAGCAGGTTCAGCCGCTCGAACAGGCCGGCGTCGTCGATCCGGCCGGACCACCAATCGGTCAAGGGCCCGCGGGCGGCCTCCCGGGCTGAGTAGTCCTCAGGACGACCGCCATGTACGGGGTACAATACCAGTTCCTGACCGGCACCGCTAATGGGGAGCGTGGGGGTTGGCGGTGGAAGGCCGCTACGCTGGCTGAGCCAGCGGGCGAGTTCCACCGCTGCCTGGGTGTGCTCCAGTCCCGGGAACTGCCGCCGGCGAAGTACGATCAACTGGGCCGCCGCTACCGGCGTCTTCGGGGGAGTTCCGGGGAAGCTCGGCACGGGCAGCAGTTCCACGCGCGGATCGCGGGCCAGCAACCCGGTGAGAGCGGGATTGACGCCGAGCAAGAAGGCGACGCGCCCGGCCAGGAAGTGCTCGACGGCGTTCGCCGCCGATGCCTCGCCGGCCGCCAGCGCGCCCGCGGCCCAGGCCTCGCGCACCCAGGCCAAAGCTCGCTCGAGGTAGTTCCCGTCGCAAAACAGGCCTGCACCCTGGCTGGCCAGCAGCCAGCTGACCGCCGCCTCGGCGCTTACCGCCATCAGTCCTCGGACCGGACGCCCTGCTCTGGTGCCCGCTGCTGCAGCCCTGGCCTGGCGCGCCAGGTCCTCCCACGTCCATCCCTGTTGCCGCGTAACCGCCGGATCGAAGTCCGGGGGCAGCAGGTCGGCACGGGCCAGCACGGACAGGGGGAACAGCCAGCGCGGCCAGGCGGAGCCGCCCGTCACTTGCCATGCCGGTTGGCCGACGTCATCGGCGGGCTCGAGATAGGGCCCGACCGGCACCACCAGTTCGTGCCGGGGACGGGGATACTCCCACCAGCTCGCGAACACGTCGGGGGGATCGCCGGCGGCCAGCGCCTCCAGTAGCGCCTGGTCCCCCCGCGCGAAATCCAGGAGCGTGACCTCGACCTGTATGTTCGGGAAGACCGCCCTGAACTCCTCGAGACTGACCTCAAGGGCTTCTTCATAACGCTCGCCGCCCCGCTCGAGCGGCCCTACCGGACCAAGGGGATAACGGAAGTCCCACAGTCGGATGCGATACTCGACTTTTGGATCAAGCGCGACCGGCCGAAAGCGTATCGGAGGATCCGCCCGCGGCCCGTCACGGATGCAGGCGGCGAGTGACAGATTGACGACCACGGCCGCCGCCAAGCAGGCGCCCGCCACCCTCCAATGCTCACGCCGGTCAACGCAACCCGGTGATGGCTTGGACATTCCCGTCTCCCTTCCCATCCACCGGCAGTCCGTAATAGGCCTGCAACTCCTGAACGGCGGCCAAGGTGCGCGGGCCGAAGCGGCCGTCGGCCCAGCCGGAGGCGAACCCCATCTCCCGTAGCTGCAACTGCAGTTCCACCACCCCGGGGCCGGCGGACGGCGCCGCCAGGATGTGGCCGAGCCGCAGGGCGGGGCGGGGCCCGATGATCCGCACCGGGGTGCCCAAACTGACCCGGCGGAACAGGTCTTCGACATCCCGGTTGAACATGCGGATACAGCCGGCGCTGGCCGAGCGCCCGACGGACCAGTCCTTGTTGGTCCCGTGAATCCCGTATATGCCCCAGGGGACGTTCAGGCCGAGCCAGCGGGAGCCAAACCCTCCCCCCCAGTTATAGCTCTTGCTCACGATCTTCCATTCCCCGGGGGGGCTGGGTGTCCGAGGACGGCCCACAGCGCAGGGGTAGATGCGGACCGGTTCCCCCTCGACGAGGAGGGTCAGGGTGCGCCGCGCGGTGTCGATCACGATTGCCGAAACGGCGACCGCCGGCGGGGCGGCGGCGAAAGGATGGTCTTGCGCCCTGACCACCCACCCCAACGCCATGCGCCCCAGGCTCACGTGGACCCTGCTTTCATCGAGATCGGCGGCGGGGGTGGCGGGGGCAAACGCGCGATAGGACGGAAGTGTCCAGCCGAACAAGGCTGATACGGCCACTATGAAGAGGAGGGCTGTGGCGGCCTCCTTGCCGGGCGGACCAATCAGCAGCCATCGGCCACGAGCCAAGCAGCACACCTCGCGGGAGGGTCTCTCCCGGGGTTATGCGGTGGGCGGCCGGAGTATGCTTCGCAACCGCGGTGCCCCTCGGGCCACCGCGGGGCATGACGACAACGTTACGGCGGCAGGCCTTGTTGTTGGGGTAAGGGCGACCACGGCCCCGCCCCTACACGGGCCGGGGCCGTGGTCGCCGGCCGATTACGCCAAGAGGTTCTGCAACTTCATGGCCAGTCCCATGTCTCCCTGCAGCTTCAGCCGCTGTGACATGAACAACTGGGTGGCATTGGCCTTGCCCCCCACCATGTCCCGGAAGTCCGCGGAACTCATGTTGATGGTGACTCCTGGGGTGCTGGGCGTTCCCTCGACGACCTGGGCCTTGCCTGCCTCCAGCTTCACCTGCCAGCAGCCCGGCTCATCTCCGGACAAGCAGAACTGGAAGACGGCGTTCATCCCCTGCAGCTTGGCCGAATTGGCGGCCACCCGCGTCTCAAGGTCGGCGAAAATCTCCTTCACGGTCACGACTCTCCCCTCCTCCATCCCGTCTGAGTCACGGACTAGACTTCGTCTCCCCAGCGGAAGTTCCTGCCACCTCCCCTGCATCCAGACCGCACAGGAACAGCTCGACGAAAGATGCGGCTACGTCCTCGTGCGTCAGCCGACCCCCCAGAGTAAACCAGTGGCAAATATAGTTGTCTGCGCCGAGGATCGCCATGGCGGCCAGCCGGGGGTTCGCCGGCCGGAACTCCCCTCGCCTTATCCCCTCCTCGATCGTCCGCTCGAACAAGCTCTGGTAGCGCCGCAGGCTATCCCCCACGCGCTGCCGCAAGTCAGGCTCGAGAGCAGGCCACTCGCGCAGGAACACGGCGTAGATGGCTGTGTTCTCGGCGATAAGGGCGACATGATGGCGCACCGCGCGTTCGAGTCGTTCCCGGGCCGTCCCCGGGCGGGAGAGGATCTGCTCCAGTCCGTGAGCGTAGCCCAGCATCCCCTCGGCGACGATCCGCCCCAGCAGTTCCTCCTTGCTCGAGATGTAGTGGTAGAGGCTTCCCTTCTGAAGGCCAACCGCATCGGCAATGTCCTGCACCGAAGTGGCATGAAAGCCCTTCTCTTGGAACAGGCGCACTGCCGTCTCATGAATCGCCTTCGCCCTCGCACCGATCAAATGCCATCCACCCAACCAATCAACCAAACGTCTGGCTCAATTGTAACAACCTTCTCGCCTGTTCGTCAACGGCGACGGCCGCCGTCCGCGAGCTTGCTCCGGCCACCGGTAGCGGAAGGAATTTTCCCAACAGCCGTTGAATTGCTTCCAGACCAAACGGTTGGTTGAGGGACTGCTCCCTTGAGGAGGGATCGTGGCGCGATGATCGGCTTTCAACTCACCGAGGAGCAACGCGACTTCCAGAAACTGGCTCGGGATTTCGCGGTGAAGGAGATCCGTCCTGTGGCCGAGCACTAC
Organism: Bacillota bacterium; assembly: GCA_035477115.1. GTDB lineage: Bacteria > Bacillota > Sulfobacillia > UBA995 > UBA995 > UBA995. Next base: position 17,280 of record DATIKW010000004.1, read on the forward strand.
GATGAGACGGAGGATATGCCCTGGGAGGTAATCCGCAAGGCCCATCGGTTAGGGCTCACCACCTTCTACTTCCCCGAGGAGTACGGGGGAGGCGGCGTGCTGGACCCCATCACCTATTTCATAATCAACGAGGAACTCGCCTGGGGTTGCGCGGGCATTCAGACGTGCATCGCGGGAACGGGACTGGCGGCCGCGGCGATCATGGGCATGGGGACGGAAGAGCAGAAGAAGAAGTGGATTCCCATGTTCTGCGGCGACGACGCGAAGATCGGGGCCATGGCGCTCACCGAGCCGGAAGCGGGGTCCGATGCCCAGGCGGTGAAGACCATCGCCCGACAGGACGGCGACTCCTGGGTGCTCAGCGGCAAGAAGTGCTTCATAACCAACGGCGGCATTGCGGACCTGCATGTGGTGTTCGCCACCACCGATCCAAGCCTCGGATGGGCGGGGCTGGCGGCTTTCGTGATCGAGGCGGGAACGCCCGGCCTGACCATGGGGAAGAAAGAGAAGAAACTCGGGGTCAGGGCATCGCACACCGCCGAGTTGTTCCTCGATGATTGCCGCATCCCGCTCGAGAACCAGCTCGGGTTCACCCCCGGCTCGGGATCTTCCGGGTTCGGGGCCCTGGGAGCCCTCAAGATGCTCGAGCACACTCGACCAGGGGTAGGTATCGCGGCGGTGGGCGTCGCCCGGGCGGCCTATGAGTTCGCGCTGGACTATGCCCAGAAGCGGGTCCAGTTCGGCAAACCGATCATCACCAAGCAGGCGATATCATTCGTCCTGGCGGACATGGCCACCAACATCGACGCCGCCCGGCTCCTGTGCTGGCGTGCCGGATGGCTGCAGCGGGAGAACCTGCCGATGCGCAACGCGGAGGGGAGCATGGCCAAGCTCTTCGCGGGCGATACGGCCATGGCGGTGACCACCCAAGCCGTGCAGATCCTCGGCGGCTACGGTTACATGAAGGACTTCCCCGTGGAGAAGTGGATGCGGGATGCGAAGATCTATCAGATCTGGGAAGGTACGGCGGAAGTCCAGCGCCTGGTCATCTCTCGGGCGATCACCGGCCGCGGGTTCTTCTAGGTCTCTCGGACACTCGCTGCAAAGGAGGGCGCCGCCCGCCGGCGGATGATGGCCGGGCAGGACGGCGCCCATCACCTCTGGGAGGAAGCCGCTCGCGCCGGGAGGTCAGGGAGCGACAGGGCCCGAATAAGGTTCCCACGAACGGCCCGGACACTAGCTGAGGGGAGTGATAGCTCCGTGGCGCAGTCGTTTTTCGAGGTCACTCACGACCAGGCAGTCGGGGTCGTGGTCATGAACCGGCCGCCGGTGAATGCGCTGTCAGCCGCACTGCTGGAGGAGTTCGCCGGGGTGCTCGACGCTATGGAAGGAAACGCGCAGGTCCGAGCGATCCTGCTCACCGCGGGCGAGGACATCCGCACCCGGTCGGCCAAGTTCTTCTGTGCCGGTGCCGACATCAAGGAGTTCGGCGAGACCTTCTTCAGCGGGCGCGCCGGCGCGGCGGTGCAGCGAGGCGCGGCTATCCTGACCCGCCTGCAGCGATTCCCCAAGCCGGTGGTGGTAGCGATCAACGGCAATGCGCTTGGAGGAGGCTGCGAGCTGGTCATGGCCGCTCACTTGCGCGTCCTCGCGGCCGAGGCCTGGCTGGGGCAGCCGGAGATCCGGCTTGGCATCATCCCCGGCTATGGCGGGACGCAGCGCCTACCCCGGCTCATGGGACGCGGTCTCGCGCTCGAATACCTCCTCACCGGAGAGAATATCTCGGCGGACTTGGCCCTGCGGACAGGACTGGTCAATCAGGTCGTACCGCTCGAGCAGTGCGTGGCGGCGGGGATGGCTTTGGCCCGCAAGCTGTCGGGATTGGCTCCGTTGGCCGCCCGCTACATCATCGAAGCCGTCAACGAAGGCCTCGATCGGGGCATCGATGACGGGATGAGCGCGGAACTCGACCGGATGGTCAAGGTGCTGGCAAGCCAGGACGCAGTGGAAGGCAGCATGGCGTTCGTCGAGAAGCGGCCAGCTCAATTCAAGGGCAGGTAACGTGATAGGGTGTTCGGGAGGTTGGGCAGTCCCATGGCACATGCGCAGGTCACGACCTTCCTGAGTTCCGGGGGCCGCCAGGTCACCATCGGCGGAGGCGGCCCCACGGTAATCATCGGCGAACGCATCAACCCCACCGGCCGCAGGGCACTGGCGCGGGCGATCCAGTCCGGCAATCTGGAACCGGTCCTGGCGGAGGCACGATTGCAGGCGGAGTCCGGGGCCGCGGTCCTGGATGTGAATGTGGGAGTGCCTGGGCTCGACCAGATCGAGTGGATGCCCCGGGTAGTCGCGGCCATCCAGGATACGGTGGACATCCCGTTGTGTCTCGACAGCCCCGACCCTGGCGCCCTCGCGGCCGCGTTGCGGGTGTACCGGGGTAGAGCGCTGCTCAACTCCACGACCGCCGAACCCGCCATGCTAGATCGACTCATCCCGCTGGCCAGGGAGCATCGCGCGGCATTGGTGTGCCTCCTGACCGACGAGGCCGGCATACCTGCCACCGCCGCCGGGAGGATGGCGCTCGCCGAACGGATCATCCGCCGGGCGGAGCGGGAAGGCCTGACCGTGTCCGACCTGGTGCTGGATCCGGTCGTCCTGGCGGTGAGCGCCGATGCCGGGGCCGCCGCCGTCACCCTCGACACGATCGCCGCGCTGGTCGAAACCTACGGGGTCAATACCACCGCCGGGGCGAGCAACGTATCTTTCGGTCTCCCCAACCGCGTGGACCTGACGGCTGCGTTCCTCGTGCTGGCCATACGGGAGGGACTCAGCTGCCCCATCGCCGATCCCACCCACGCCGCGGTACGCCGGGCGGTCCTGGCGGCCGACCTCCTGCGCGGCCGCGACGGATATGCGATGCGCTGGATCCGGGACCATCGGCGTCATCCCAACGCCCGTTGAGTTTCGCCCCCTCCGGGAGTATAATGCAGGAGGCTGCGCGGCAAGCCCGCGCCGGCCGGGGAGGTGGGGACGGTGGACAGTCCGGACGGTAGCGGGAGTCATCACCGGCCAATCCCGGTCTCCCCGGTCCCTGTCGCCTGAGTCGAGGGTGACTGCCGAGGACGAGGCCGGGTAGGGCGCCGGCACCCCCTCGGGCCGCCTGAGACCCCGTCCAGGTCCTGAACCGCGACGGCCAGGTCTATGACGACCTGGCCGTTTCCTGTTTGTACTGGAACAAGGAGGGGAACCGTGTCCATCCAAGAGACCCTCGAACGCGTGTTACAGCAAGTCCGGGCCGGCATCCATCCCAGCGACCTCGCCGACCTGGTGGACGAACTCAACGACCAGCAGAAACAGGAGTTGTTCCTGCTCCTATCCGATGTTGAGGCCGCGGCCATCATCCAGGAGATGGAGGGCTTCGACCAGGCGGCCGTGCTGCGACTGCTCACCCGGCATCGGGCGTCCGCAATCCTCAAGGAGATGGCTGCCGATGACGCAGCCGACCTGGTGGGAGAGTTGCCCCCGGACGAGGCCCGGGAACTCCTGAACCTGGTAGCGGGAGAGGAAGCCCAGGATATCAAGGAACTCCTGCGCTACCCCGAGGACACCGCCGGCGGCCTGATGACCACCGAGTTCATCGCCTTGCCCGAGAACCTCACGATCAAACACGCTTTCAACCGGTTGCGGCAACTGGCGCCCAGCGCGGAAGTTGCCTATTACGTGTACGTGGTGGACCAGTCCGGCCGGCTGACGGGTGTCCTGTCCCTTCGCGACCTGATCGCCACCGGGGATGACGTGCCTCTGGCCGAGGTCATGCGGCGGAATCCGATGACCGTCCCCGTCGACATGAATCAGGAGGAAGTGGCCCGGCTCGTGTCCCGCTATGACCTGCTCGCCCTGCCGGTAGTCGCAGCGGATGGGCGCCTCCTGGGCGTGGTGACGGTCGACGACGTGCTCGACGTGATGGTGGAAGAGGCCACCGAGGACATCCTCCACCTCGGCCGGGCGGGGAGCGTCGAGATCACCAACATCCTGGCCATGCCCTTCACCGCGCTGGTGCGCCGGCGACTCCCCTGGCTGCTCATATCGGTCGTGGGCGGGACGCTTTCCGGCGGGGTGATCAGCGCCTACGAGAGCGTCCTGCAATCGGTCATCACCCTCGCGGTGTTCATCCCCGTGATCATGGACATGGGCGGCGCCGTCGGCACCCAGTCCTCCACCATTGTAGTGCGGGCCCTATCCACCGGGCATCTGGCGTTCCGGGATGTAGGCCGCTTCCTCCTACATGAACTCAAGGTCGGGAGCGCTCTGGGCCTGGGGGCCGGGCTGCTGGCAGGCGCAGTGGCCGCCCTGTGGAAGGGCGAACCGGTACTGGGCGTCATCGTGGCGTTGTCCGCCTTCTGCGCGCTGACCCTGGCGGCAATGGTAGGCGCCGGCGTCCCCATCGTCTGGCGCCTGCTGCGGGTGGACCCGGCGGTAGCCGCCTCGCCTTTCGTCACCGCGATCAAGGACATCACCGGGCTGTTGATCTACTTCGGCTTCGCGTCGCTCTTGCTGGATCACCTCTAGGCGACGGGCGGAAGGCGCTTCACGTTTGCTGCAGAACGTGAACCCGGGTTTGAGCATGCCCATCCCTCCGAAAAGCGTTACTGGCGCAGCATGGAGCTTCGAGTACCCGATCCGCCGAACAAAGCTCTCCTGGGCGCGCGTGAGTCCATTGCCGCCTATCTGATCCCCCGCGGCTTCGCGATGGTCGTCGTGGATGTGCGGGGCACGGGCGCTTCGACTGGTGTCAGCCGCCATCCCTGGACACCAGAGGAGATCGCCGATTACGGCGAAGTCGCGACCTGAACTGCCGCCCAGCCCGTGACCGCAACAAGCGGCTGGATAACAACAAGACGTCCAGTCTGTTCCCCTGGGCTGTCGAGCGAGCCCCCGCCATACCGGACGGGGATGCCCTATCGCACGCTCAAGCGCGCCGACGCGGCCACGCTGCCGCGCGGCGAGATGGTCGAATTCACCTTTGGATTGGAGCCGACCTCGGCATTACAACAAAAAACTCGGTGGGCAACGCTTTCGGCCACCCACTGAGCTTCATTCACAACCGGAACGCCGAATTTTTGGTGCGCCTAGCAGGACTCGAACCTGCGCCACCGGCTCCGGAGGCCGGTGCTCTAATCCGCTGAGCTATAGGCGCACACATTTCGACCAAGTTCATTATAGCCTAAGTCGGCTCATCGTGCAAAGTCGCGAATTGCCCCTGCTACGGGAGTTGACTTGCGATCGGGATCGCGTCCGCGGTCATGGGCGCGGTCGCCGCCGTGGTCAGGGTGGCGACCGTGGTCCTTGTAGGGGCGGGTTCCGAACCCGGCCCCTACCACTAGATGGATCGTGGAGTGTTCGGCGGCGAATCGCGAGGATCAGCAGGACCAGCCCGGCCCAGGTTGCCACGCCTAAAGCCGCCAGCCAGCAGAAAGGGATGGCCACCCTGAGTCGGCTGAACCCGAAAGCCACGGCGGTAGCCGCGGCCACCGTGCCTGCGGCCTTCACTGCTGCCGTACCTGACGGGAGCCGCTGCCCGGACTGTCGGTCGACGGGTCCCCGGCGGCCGCGAGCCAGCTCCAGCCATCCCCGATCCCATCCCCACAGCATCAGAGCCGTGGCGGCCAGCCCGCCGGCCGTCTTCCCACTCACCATGACCACGCCGGCAAGGCCGATCATCAGGTACATCGCCATCACCAGCCACCCGGCCCGCTTCAGGGCCAGACCGCCTAGCCAGACGAGGAACGCGATCGGCAGCACCATCCACCACGGTCCCGCCAGCGGCCGCACGCCGGCCCAGAGCACCAGACAGGCGCCGAGACATGCCAGCGCGCTCAGCGCCATGGCAACCGCTGCCAGGCCGCTCTTAGCTGCGGAAAGAGCGGATAGGCGGTATGCCAGACCACGGGCCGGATGTGAGCATGGCGCAGTCGCCGCACCATGGACTTCCGCTCGAGCGCCAGCAGCCGCGAGGCTGAGGTCAACTCCGGCCTATCCCTGCCGCCGGCGGCCGAGGGTGGCTCGGGGATCACCACCATGACCTGGTAGCCGCAGGCGGCCAGCCTTGCCAGGTCCTCCTCGTCGCCGGCCGCCAAGGGGGAAATCAACACTATCTGCGACCCCGGGCGAAGCAGCCTCACCGGCAGCCCCCCTAGCCGATCGAACGCGGCCGACGTGCCAAGCGCGGCCCGGGCCAACTCCCGGCGCAGGCGGAGCGCATGCCGGCGGCCGTAGCCCGGCAATACCCAGTTCAGATAGGTGCCGTAGAACAACAATCCGACACGGTGGCCCTGCAAGAGGAAACCGTCGCCCAGAGAGGCCGTTGCCCGGGCCGCCTCGTCGAGGAGATCCTCGGCGCCATGGTCCGGATAGGCTGGCCGCCGGACATCCAGGACCAGCATCACATCGGCCGCGTGTTCTTCCTCGAACTCGACGACCGCCAACCTGCCCCACCGGAGCAGCGCTTGCCGGTGAATCCGGCGAATGGGGTCGCCGGGCTGGTATTCGCGGGTGCCGAACCACTCCGTGCCCGACCCGCCGCGCCGGGCCCGGGCCGTACCCGGAACGGCCAGCGTCTGGCGCGGCCCGATGCCGATGCCCTGCAGCGGTTGGCTGCGAGGCATGGCGACGACCGTTTCCGGGCAGGGCGCCCTGCCCTGCCAGTTCCAGTAACCCAGGAGGTCCCCCGCCACCACGTCGACCGCGGGCAGCTGGTAGCGCCCGCGTCTGACCCGCACTGCGTAACGCAGGGAGAGCTTGGCCCCGCCTGGCAATGGACCGATGGCGGAGGGACTTCCCTCCTCCAGCTGGAACCCGGCAGGCATCCGGTCGCTCAGCGCCACCACCTCGAGGTCGGGACCCAGGTTCTCCAGGTCCACCTCGATCTGCAACCCGTCGCCCTCGAACAGCGTGGGCGCGGACAGCCGCCGGCTGGCGCGCAGCACGGGTTCCCCCGGCGGCCGGGCGAGCCCCATGCCGATGGCCAGGTGAGTTACCAGCACGACGGATAGCAGCACCAGTCCGGGCTGGAGGAGCCCGAACCCCAGCGCCAGCAAGGCGATGGCACCGACCAGTTCGGTCCGGATCTTCGCCGCTGCCATGTTATGGCCCCGTGTCCGCAGCGGTCCGGGGTACCGCCGTCTGCTCCAGGATCTCGGCCAGGACGTCGTCGGTTCGTAGCTGACGGGTCCACAGGTCGGGTGACAGGATGAGCCGGTGCGCCAGGGCAGGAAAGGCCGCCGCCTTGACGTCGTCGGGGATCACGAAGCCGCGGCCGGCGAGCGCGGCCCGGGCGCGGGCCACCTGCAGCAAGGCCAGCGTCCCCCGGGGACTCACCCCCAGCGCCAGGGCGGCATGGCCTCGAGTACGGGCAACGAGATCGGTCATATACTGGAGCAGGACGGGATCCACGAACACCTCCTCGACCGCCGCCCGCATCGCCAGCACCACGGATGGATCCGCCACCCGCGCGAGGACCACCTCATCGGTGCGCCGTTCCATACGGCGAGCGAGGATCTCCACCTCCTGCGCCCGATCCGGATACCCCAGCCGAAGTCGCACCATGAACCGGTCAAGCTGCGCCTCGGGCAACGGGAAGGTCCCCTCGTACTCGATGGGATTCTGGGTGGCCAGCACGACGAAGGGCCGCGGGAGCGGCCGGGCCTCGCCTTCCACGGTGGCCTGTCCCTCCTGCATGGCCTCGAGCAGGGCCGACTGGGTCTTGGGGGTGGCGCGGTTGATCTCGTCGGCCAGCACTACCTGGGCAAACAGCGGTCCCGGACGGAACGAGAGGACGCCAGCGCCGTCCTCCCGCTGCAAGATCTGGCCGCCGACGATGTCGGCCGGCAACAGGTCGGGCGTGAACTGTATCCGCTTGAAACTGAGTCCCAGCACCCGGGCGAAACTGCGGGCGGCCAACGTCTTGGCGACGCCCGGCAGGTCCTCGAGCAGTATGTGGCCGCCAGCCAGCACCGCTGCCAGGATCATCTCCAGCACCGGTCGTTTGCCGACGATGGCCCGTTCCACCTCATCGAGGATGTCCTCCGCCGCCGCCACCACTTCCTGGCCGTTCATCGCCTTCCCCCCTCCGCTCGAGCTTCCAGTTCGTCCAGCGCCTGCGCCAGTCGCGCCCGATACTCCCGCGCGGGGACGCCGGGGCAGGTCTGCAGTACGGCATCGAGGGCGGGGGGCGCCGCCCGGAAGGCGGCGGCCACCTCCCGTAGCCGCGCCGCCAGGACCCTCCGCGCCGTGGGAGAGGTCTCGGCGGCCCGGATCAACTCCGCCAACGCTTCGCGGCGTCCGGGGGGACGGACGGCAGGTTCGCCGGACGGGGCTCTGTCCCAACGCAATCCGGCGAGGGCAATATAGCCGGCGATGGCTCCTATCCCGGCGATGGCGACGACCACGGGCATCCGGGGAAGCGCGTCAAGCCAGCCTGCCAGGCGGTCCAGCAGTCCGGTCATGATGGCGGTGATCGCGCCGGGGCGGGCTCCGAACCGGCCTCGGCCCGGCGGTCCGGACCGGCCGCCGGCTCCCCATACATGGCTTCCAGGCTGGCGAAAGCGGCCGCGGCTTCCTCGCGGCGCGACTCGTCATCGGCGGCCCCGTAGCGAACCTGTTCGAAAAGACCGGTCAGCCGCTGTATGGCGGGCTCGCGAAACCCTCTAGACTCCAACCGCCTGCAGAATTCCCTCGGGGTGACCGACGGCCCCAGGGCCACCCCGCTCCTCCGCGACAGCAGGCGGGCCATTTGCGTCCAGCATAGCGGCACGGTTCCCGGTACCATCGCGTCCGGCGCGGGTGGCGGCGCCTCGGCTACGGGTGGCGCTGGCGATCGCGTTTCTTCCGCACCAGTGGCTCGGCGACGACGCCTGCCCCGCAGCCCGGCCCCGGCAACGGCCATGGCCGTGACAACCAGAGCCAAGCCCGCCAGCGAGGCCGCCGCCGCCGGCGGCAGCTCCAGGATAGCCTCAGGTCGCGCTCGCGCAGGTCCCGCAGCGGGAGACTCCGGCACCCCGCCTGGACTTCCCGTCAGGATGCGCCCCTCTAGCGGGACGGCCAGCGGAATCGCCGCCGCCACGATGGCGATCACGAACAGACCGGTCGCCAGGCGGCCATACACCTCTCGCCGAACTGCCCGACTGAGCAACGCGACCGCGACGCCGGCCAGCATGATGAAGGTGAAGATGCCGATTGGCGGGACAGGCCAGGTCAACCCCGCGCCTCCAATGCTCCTCGGCGCCTCTGGGGTTGGGGCGGGAACGACCGGGGCATCGCCGAAATGGGCGCCGGGCAGCGCAGCGGCCAGCAATCCCAGGAGGAGAGCCAGCCCCATCCCGATCCCGAGCACCTGGCGGCCGGCAGTCAAGGCCGGCAGCCCCCTTTCCGCCTTGAGTCGGCCACCTACGAGTTGCGGTCTAAATCAACCAGGGCAATCCGGGGATCGGATCGACACGTGCCCAGAGGCTTCGACCCACCATGGTCGCCAGCAGCCCCAAGAGCATAATTTGCGTCATGATTTTCTTCGCCATTACCGAGTTTCACCTCCCATTATAGTGAATTCAGGCATGCACGTCCATTGCGCGCGATCCTCGGCCGGTTTGGTTTGTCAACGGCGAAATACATGGGGATAGAATAGCCACCAGGTCGCAACCCCTTGACCGCCAGGTAAGTAGGGAATAAAATTGAAGTAAGAACAGCGCCGAGAGGAGTCCGCCGTGGCTGTAGTGAGCGGGCGAACGAAGATGTCAAGCCGGGGGCAGGTGGTCATCCCCAAGTTCCTGCGGGAGGCGGCCGGGATGAGAGAAGGCGAGGAGATCGATGTCGTCCTCGACGGTCAAAGGTTGATTCTAAGCTCCGGCACGCCGGGGGAAATCAAGCGGAAGGCTGCCGCCGATGCTTACTGTTGAAGCCCACGTTATTTGTCGGTGAATCGCCCACATTGGGTGGCGGTGAGAGAACGCTCAGAATGTGCGTCGTTGAAAGCAAGGGGCCCAGCGTGGTTGCCGGGCCCTAGCTAGCCGGTGAGTTAGAGCTGGTCGTA
>DATIKW010000005.1:0-1592 GCA_035477115.1 Bacillota bacterium
CCTGGGCGGCACCAGCCACTCCGCCACCGTGGAGGATGCGGTCAACTACGCCTGGGGACGAGGGGTCGTCCTGGTCGCGGCAGCGGGCAACAGCAACACCAGCACCCTGACGTACCCGGCCGCCTATGTCAACGTGATCGCGGTGGGCGCGACCGATCGCAATGATGCCCGCGCGACCTTCTCCAACTTCGGCGCCTGGGTCGACGTGGCGGCCCCGGGAGTGGATATCCTGTCGACCTTCCCCCGGTCGTGGTTGGGGGCCGACCGCTATCGCTGGATGAGCGGGACATCCATGTCCGCGCCCTTTGTAGCCGGGCTGGCGGGACTGGTCTGGACTACTCCCTGGGGGACGAGCAACACCGCGGTCCGCGACCGGATCCAGGCAACGGTTGATCCGATCGCAACCGATCAGCCCATCGGCGGCCGCATCAACGCGGCCCGCGCCGTCGGGGCCAAGTAATCATGGGTCACGCTCCGGGCGGCTCCGGTGAACGGTATGATCTCGGCGGTCTGGGGCCGCGCGATCGGGCCGGGGCCGCCCGGCTTGCGAATTGACTGCACGAAGGAGCGACCTGCGAGGCGGCCGCCGCCTTCGAGTGATAACCTCGCGCCGGCCATTGTAGGTAATTATCCAAATGCGCTAAACTCATGGCAAGCAATTGAGGTGGAAGGGAGTCGGCGTCGCTCTCGTCCGCCCTGCTGCCGCTCGATAAATCTGTTACCGGGAGGTATGGCGAGTGACAATGCAAGTACGGCTGGTGGCGGTCAGTCTGGTGTTCGTCATGATCCTTGCTCTTGCCGGAATCGCCGCGGTGTCGCCGCAAGTCGAGGCTTCGCCGCCGGCCGGGTTCGCGTCCGGGCAGATCCTGGTGCAGTTCCGTCCGGGAACGCCCGCGGCCGCGATTGCCGTGGCTCATGGGTCGGGCCAGGGTCAGACCCTGAAGGTGCTCGACCGGATCGGCGTCCACGTAGTACAGGTGCCGGCAGGCGATGAACTTCGCGCCGTAGCCAGGTATCGGGCGAACCCCAATGTGGCGTTCGCGGAGGTCGACGGGATCGTGAGGGCGCTCGGCTTCACGCCCAACGATCCCATGCTGCCGGACCAGTGGGGCCTGGCGCGGGTGGAAGCCACGCTGGCCTGGGGGGTAACCCGCGGCAGCTCCGCCATCCGCATCGCCATCCTCGACACGGGGATCGACGCCGGGCATGGCGACATCAACCCCAAGGTGGTGGCCGCCCGGAACTTCACCACCAGCCCCACGGTGAATGACCGCAACGGCCACGGCACCCACGTGGCCGGCATCGCCGCCGCCGTCACCAACAACGCCCGGGGCATCGCCGGGCTGGGCTTCGACTCCGTGCTCATGAACGGCAAGGTCCTCGGCGATAACGGAAGCGGGACGTGGTCATGGGTCGCGAGCGGTATCATCTGGGCGGCGGACAACGGCGCGCATGTCATCAACATGAGCCTGGGCGGCACCAGCCACTCCGCCACCGTGGAGGATGCGGTCAACTACGCCTGGGGACGAGGGGTCGTCCTGGTCGCGGCAGCGGGCAACAGCAACACCAGCACCCTGACGTACCCGGCCGCC
>DATIKW010000006.1:0-4905 GCA_035477115.1 Bacillota bacterium
CCTGGGCGGCACCAGCCACTCCGCCACCGTGGAGGATGCGGTCAACTACGCCTGGGGACGAGGGGTCGTCCTGGTCGCGGCAGCGGGCAACAGCAACACCAGCACCCTGACGTACCCGGCCGCCTATGTCAACGTGATCGCCGTGGGCGCGACCGATCGTAATGATGCCCGCGCGACCTTCTCTAACTTCGGCACCTGGGTGGACGTGGCGGCCCCCGGCGTCGATATCCTGTCCACTCTCCACAGACGGGGAGGCAATGACAGGTATGGCTGGATGAGCGGGACATCCATGTCCGCGCCCTTCGTGGCCGGGTTGGCGGGACTGGTCTGGACCACTGCCTGGGGGACGAGCAACACCGCGGTCCGCGACCGGATCCAGGCGACGGTCGACCCGATCGTCACCGATCAGCCCATCGGCGGCCGGATCAACGCGGCCCGCGCCGTCGGGGCCAAGTAATCATGGGTCACGCTCCGGGCGGCTCCGGTGAACGGTACGATCTCGGCGATCTCCCGCCGTGCGATCGGGCCGGCGCCGCCCGGGCGGCCCGCCGGGCGGCGGCGGATTTGGCCCGCCGGCTGAAGGTGAACCGGCGCGAAATATCCCTGCAGAAGATAACCCCGATGACCTGGCCCGATGCGAGCCTCGGCTGCCCGGAACCCGACCGGATGTACGCGCAGGTATTGACACCCGGATATGCCGTGCTGCTCGCTTGCGGGCCTGACGCGTACGAATATCGGACCGACGGCGGGCGGATACTGATCTGTGTCGGAGGGAAAGACGCTCCCGGGTGATTTTCGCCGGGGAAGTCGCATGAAGTCAGGGCCCGGGAGGCAGCGTCCTCCCGGGCCGACCTCGTATTCGCGGCCGGATCCGGGGAGGACAAAGCCTGGCCGCATAGAAATCCTGGCGTCGGGCACCAACCGAAAAGGCAGGGAGGTTCGCGCATGCCACTGGATCCAACCAAGCATCCCGACTGGCAGATCGCCGAGGCTGCGGAAGCGAAGATGAAAACGGTATACCAGCTCGGCGATGAGCTGGGACTCGAAAAGCGGGAGTTGCTCCCCCACGGGCACCACATCGCCAAGGTGGACTTCAAGACCGTCCTCGAGCGCCTGGCCGGCCGTCCCGACGGCAAGTACATCGATGTGACCGCCATCACCCCCACTCCCCTGGGCGAGGGCAAATCCACGTCCACCATGGGGCTGACCCAGGGTATGGGCAAGCGGGGGAAACGGGTCATCGCCACCATCCGCCAGCCTTCCGGCGGCCCGACCATGAACGTGAAGGGGTCGGCTGCCGGCGGAGGTTTGTCGCAGTGCATCCCGCTCACCCCGTTCTCCCTCGGGCTGACCGGTGACATCAACGCCATCATCAATGCTCACAACCTGGCCATGGTAGCCCTCACCTCCCGGATACAGCACGAGGCCAACTACGGGGACAAGTTCCTCGCCTCCCGGGATCTCAAGCGGTTGAACATCGATCCCCGGAACGTGGAGATGAAGTGGGTCATCGACTTCTGCGCCCAGGCGCTGCGCAGCATCGTCATCGGCCTCGGCGGCAAGATGGACGGCTATCTCATGCAGTCGGGGTTCGCCATCGCCGTGTCCTCGGAGGTCATGGCCATCCTGGCCGTCGCCAAGGACTTGAAGGACTTCCGCGAGCGCATGGGCCGCATCGTCGTAGCTTACGACCGCCAAGACAACCCGGTGACCACCCGCGACCTGGAAGTGGACGGAGCGATGACCGCCTGGATGGTCGAGGCCCTCAACCCCAACCTGCTGCAGACCATCGAGGGCCAGCCGGTATTCGTGCACGCCGGCCCGTTCGCCAACATCGCCATCGGGCAGTCTTCGATCATCGCCGACCGGGTAGCGCTCAAGCTGGGCGACTACGTCGTCACCGAGTCGGGCTTCGCCGCCGACATCGGCTTCGAGAAGTTCTGGAACCTCAAGTGCCGGATGTCGGGGCTCAAACCCCACGCGGCGGTACTGGTGGCCACGGTTCGGGCCCTCAAGGCCCACGGCGGCGCCCCGCTGCCCGTCCCCGGCAAGCCCCTTGATGCCGCCTATTCCCGGGAACATGTGGGATGGGTGGAGAAGGGTTGCGAGAACCTGGTCCACTGCATCAAGATCATCAAGCAGTCGGGTGTCAACCCGGTGGTATGCATCAACCACTTCCACACCGACACCGATAACGAGATCCAGGCCATCCGCCTCGCTGCCGAGGCAGCCGGAGCCCGGGCCGCCCTGTCCAAGCACTGGCTGCGGGGCGGCGACGGTGCCCTGGAACTGGCCGACGCCGTGATCGAGGCCGCCGCCGAGCAGAACAACTTCCGGTACCTTTACGAACTCACGACGCCGCTCCGGGAGCGGATCAACCTCATCGCCACCCGGGTGTACGGTGCGGACGGCGTCGACTACTCCGCCGAGGCCCTGGATAAGGCCAAGCGGATGGAGACCGACCCCGAATTGCAGAAGCTCGGCACCTGTATGGTCAAGACCCATCTCAGCCTGTCGGACGACCCCGTGCGCAAGGGTGTCCCCCGGGGCTGGCGGCTGTTCATCCGCGACATCATGACCTATCAGGGGGCGGGTTTCGTGGTGCCGGTGGCCGGGGCCATAAGCCTCATGCCGGGGACCTCGTCCGACCCGGCATACCGCCGCATCGATGTGGATGTGAACACGGGCAAGGTGAAGGGATTGTTCTAGGCTCCACTTTTTTGCTGTGGGGGCGGGTTCCGAACCCGCCCCTCTCGTGTTTGGCCCTTGACTAGATAGTCTTCATGTTGCTTGGCCGTGGAAGATTGCTGTCCTCGGCCTTTGTGTTCCGTGATATACTAGTTATATGACTAGATAGGATTGAGGGGGCTGTGGCATGGGTGTTCCCACTAAGGTTCAGCTCATCCGGCGGAAGAACAGTGAACAGTGGTACATCAACTTCCCTTCAGCTATCGCCCAGGCGATGGGATTCGTGCGGGGCGAGGTGGTCGAGTGGATCATCGAGGACAGGGAGCAGTTGGTGTTGCGTCGCCTCAGCGCCCCGCCCTCAGCGCTGAAAAAAAAACTGCAGCCGGAATGATCGAGGTGTTCGATTTGCTGTGGGACCAGACCCGTCCTGCCTTCAAGCAGGACCGTCCATGGCAGAGGGCTCGCACTCTCGCGCTTGGAGTTCTAGTGGCGCTCGGTCGTCGCACTATCAGCGGAATGCTCAGCGCCAGCGGTCAGCAGTTTGCTGATTGGTCGGCCGCATATCGTGTGTTTGCCCACGAGCGCTTCGATACAGGCGCACTGCTGGCGCCGGCCCGCCGCGCTGTTCTCGGCAGGTTAGGCGACGGCCAGCCGTTGGTGGCCATGCTCGACGACACTTTGCTGCGCAAACGTGGCCGGAAGATCGCTGGCGCCGGCTGGCGACGCGACCCCCTGGGTCCACCGTTTTGCAACAACTTCATCTGGGCGCAACGCTTTGTGCAAGTTGCCGCGGCATTGCCTGAGGGCCCTGGCCCCTCACGCGCCCGAGCGATTCCTATCGACATGCTGCACTGCCCTTCTCCACGCAAGCCCTGCAGAAACGCCCCTGAAGCCCAGTGGGAGCAATACCGACGTGACGCGCAGGCGAGCCGCATCAGTCTTCGTGGCGCTGAACGCGTGGCTGCGTTGAGGTCGGCGATGGATGCTGACGGCCACGGCGATCGCGATTTGGTGGTATCGGCCGACGGCAGTTTTACCAATGCCGCCATGATGCGAACACTGCCGGAGCGCACGGCGTTCATTGGCCGGATCCGCAAAGACGCCAAGCTCTTCGCGCTACCGGAGCAATCCACCGGCCGAGGCCGGCGCCGTCTCTACGGCCACGTCTTGCCTACCCCAGAGCAACTGCGGCAAGACGGCTCCATCCCCTGGCGTCAAGTCAAGGCGTTTCTTGCGGGCCAGTGTATCGACATTGAGTGCAAAGACGTGGGGCCCCTGCGCTGGCGGGCCGCCCGCGGACGCAACCTGCGCCTGGTAATCGTCCGGCCCCTGGCGTACCGTCCGGCGATCGGAAGGCATCTGCTCTACCGTGACCCGGTATACCTTGTCTGCACTGATCCACAATTCGCTTTGGACCGGTTGATCCAGGCCTACCTGTGGCGTTGGGAGATCGAGGTTGGTTTTCGCGACCAGAAAACCCTCCTGGGCAGCGGCCAAGCCCAAGTGCGTACGTCTGCCGGTGTTGAGCGCGTACCCGCTCTGATCGCTGCCGCCTACAGCTTCATGCACCTGGCCTTGACCAAGTCCTCATCTGACGGCAACGGCATCGCTCATCTGCCCCGGCCACGCTGGCACAGGCCGCGCCCGGACCAGCGGTGCACCACCCAGCAGGCAATCAACACCCTAAGAGCACAGCTGTGGGGCCGAGCCCTGGGGGTAAGGAATTACGGGGACTTCATCAAACGCCAACAGGTGCTAGCGAAGTGCCAAAAACTCATGCATGATCCCGCTAGCGCGCTGTTCTATGCTGATGGATAGAGCCAAACACGAGAGGGGCGGGTTCAGAACCCGCCCCTACATCCGACGCCGAGTACGAAAGGAAAGAGCCGGGCTCACGCGGAACCACCGAACCAAAGCCGGCGTGTCAGATGGGAAATCCACGGAAACGGCCTAACTCCAATCCCGCAGAGAGCCGATAAGCACAGCCCTTTGCCGCCGAGAAGCCCGTAGGTGAGGGCCCGCTTTCTCCGGCGCAGAAGAAGGCTGCATTGCCGGCAAGCCGCGAGCCAGTTGTCGCGGTTCAAGGGGAAAAGCCATGAACCCCAGCTGTTTCAAAGCCTATGACATTCGCGGCCGGGTGCCCGACGAGCTGAACGAGGCGCTCGCCTGGCGCATTGGCCGCGCCTTTGTGGCCGAACGAGGGCCGCGCACCGTGGT
>DATIKW010000007.1:0-16239 GCA_035477115.1 Bacillota bacterium
GTGCGCCGTCGCAATGGTGATGCCCCGCTCCCGCTCCTCGGGCGCCTTGTCAATCTTGTCAAACGGAACGTACTCCGCCAACCCTTCCTTGGACAAAAGCAGCGTCAACGCCGCCGTCAATGTCGTCTTGCCATGATCGACGTGCCCGATCGTGCCTACGTTTACGTGCGGCTTCGTCCGCTCGAATCTCTTCTTGCCCATCAGCCCGATCCTCCCTTTGCTCAGGCAACCTGCGTCAGGCGATTGAGTTCACTTCGTCGGTGAGCCGGGGAATCCTCCCCCTCGCCTGTCCGCCTGAAGACAGCAAAACCCCCCGGCGGAGGTTCGACATCTGGAGCTGCCACCCGGATTTGAACCGGGGACCTACGCCTTACCATGGCGCCGCTCTGCCGACTGAGCTATGGCAGCTTCATCAATCCGTCCCGGGGCCGTCGAACGGCCCCGGGACGGTAATGTACTGGTTGCGGGGGTAGGATTTGAACCTACGACCTCCGGGTTATGAGCCCGACGAGCTACCTGGCTGCTCCACCCCGCGCCGACGCGTTGCTCCGATCCTAACTATGGTGGAGAGGGGAGGATTTGAACCTCCGAAGGCGTCAGCCAACAGATTTACAGTCTGCCCCCTTTGGCCGCTTGGGTACCTCTCCGCGCCCTTGCGATTCCGCCCTTGGAGCTGGCGGTGGGACTCGAACCCGCAACCTGCTGATTACAAATCAGCTGCTCTACCGTTGAGCTACGCCAGCCAACATTGCTCATTATACCCCTCGACCGGCACGGGGTCAAGGGCCTGAGGAGTAGCCGGACTGACGGGCCTCCCGCTGCTCCGCATGGTAACGATGGTCGAGATAGCGTTCGAGCTTGCGCTTGACCCGCTGCAAGGCATTGTCAATCGACTTGACGTGTCGTCTCAAATCGGCCGCAATCTCCTGGTATGACTTGCCGTCGAGGTAAGCCATCAGGACCTTCCACTCGAGTTCGGATAAGATCTCGCCCATTTTCTCCTCAATGTCTCCGAACTCCTCGCGGCTGATGATCAACTCCTCGGGGTCGGTTATTTTGGAGCCGGATATTACGTCGAGGAGCGTACGATCCGAGTCCTCATCGTAAATGGGTTTGTTGAGCGAAACGTAGGAATTGAGCGGTATGTGTTTCTGCCGCGTCGCCGTCTTGATGGCGGTGATGATCTGTCGGGTTATGCATAGTTCGGCGAAAGCCCTGAAAGAAGACAACTTGTCACTGCGGAAATCCCTTATCGCCTTATATAGACCGATCATCCCCTCCTGGATGATGTCCTCGCGATCCGCTCCAATGAGGAAATACGATCTGGCCTTCGCCCGCACGAAATTACGGTACTTGTTGATGAGGAATTCCTGAGCGAGATCGCAGCCCTCACGCGCGGATTCAACAACTTCCTCGTCCACCATCGCATCATATGCGTACCCCAGAGTGTCTCTGCGGAGCTCAACGTTCACCGAACACCGCCTCCGGCGTTTGGGTTGAAGCCCCCAAAAATAGTGGCCCTGACCGAAGCGAAAGTGGGATTCGCGGATTGCACCGTTCTCCCGCTGCCGGCGCTCCCGCGGCCTGCCTCCTCAGCGGCGATGCATGACTTGCGCAAGGGTCCCCTGGCACTCTTGAACACTACCCGCCGGCCGGCTACTCAAGTCGACGTCGTCTCAAGTTATGCTCAAGGGGAATTTCAAATCCATTATAGTCGAGTTATCTTGGACAAGTCAAGGACTGGGCGAGTCGGGCGGCCTGCGCCGCTGGCGGTGCGCTTCGAACATGAGGATGGCGGCGGCGGCGGCGGCATTCAGCGAGTTGAGTCTCCCTACCATGGGGATGCGCACAAGTAAGTCGCAGTTTTCGCGGGTCAGTCTTCGCAGACCCCGATGCTCGCCCCCAACTACCATGACCAAGGGCAGCGACAGATCGGCCTCCCAGTAAAGCCGATCGGCGGCCGGGTCGGCCCCCACCACCCACAGGCCGCGCTGCTTCAGAATGCCCAGGGTACGGGCCAGATTTCCCACGCGCACCACGGGCACATGTTCGGCTGCTCCCGCGGCGGCCTTCAGCGTTCCGGGGCTCAGGCCGGCCGAGCGCCGCGATGGGCAGATCACGGCGTCAACTCCGGCTGCGTCGGCCGAACGCAGGATAGCACCCAGGTTCTGCGGGTCCTGCAACTCATCGAGGGCTACCAGGAAGGGCATGCTTGACCGCTGGGCGACGTCGTCCAGTTCAACGTAACCCAAGTCCACGGCGATGGCGATGATCCCCTGATGCCCTCGGGTACGCGAAAGGCGATCGAGATGCTCGCGGGGCACTGTCTGCAGGGAAATCCCTTGCCGGCGAGCCATGGCTGCTAACTCGTCAAAATGGGGCTGCCGATGGCCCTTGGCTACCAAGATCCGCGTTAGCGGTCTACCGGCTCGCAAGGCTTCCACTACCGGGTTGAACCCTTCAATCTGTCCCAGGGTAGCCAGCGCCCTCCTTCAAGCGACCACATGAGAGCTTGCCCTGCCGGCAACGTCCCCGCTCGAGGCATTCCGGGCCTGCCGGGCGGAAGATGGCGGGAGCGGCTTTCCGGACCAGGCGCAGCATCGACAGCGCTAGAAACCGTATCTCCCATTGGGCGCGTCGACAGGTCCGGATCTCGAAGAAGTGGAGGAGTTCCCGGGCATTCATGGTGAGTATCAGACGGGAGGTGACGGCCTGGGGTAAGCAGTAACGTGCATCTTCAGAGGGTACCCCGAGGTCGACCAGTCGCCGGTAGGAATGCCCTGCCGCCGCCAGAGCGCGCGCGTGCTCCTCGCGGGCGGCCGGTATCGATCGGATAGAGGGGGGAACGACGAACTCCTCGGGATTGGCGGCCACGTATCGCTGGCTTTGCTGTGAGTAGCTGGCTATACGGTGCCGGACAAGTTGATGGGTTGTCACTCGAGACCACCCCTCCAGGTAGAACGAGAAGACGGCGTGCTCAAAGGGGGAAAGGTGGCCGCTCCGGCGCAGCAGCGAGATGAAGCCGGTTACTTGCTCCCTGGACAGCCGGGCGCGAATCCCCTCGAGACCGACCTCCGAGTAACAGAGGCGAGCCGCTACCGCTACCAGGCGCTCAGGATCCGGGGTATGGGCGATGAGTTCGACGATCATGACGGATCCTCCCCAAGCTCCCGGGTCGCATCCCAGAGGGCCTCCAGTATCTCTTGCAGTCGGTCCTGGTGGCCGGCCAAGTGCAAGTAGCCCAAGAGGCTCTCCAGTCCACTGCTAGCACGATAAGCTGTTACTGAGGTCCCGCGCGGGGCACGTCCCGAAGTGACGTTCCGCCCGCGGCGAACGATATCCTTCTCGGAAGGACTCAAGGTGGTCTCCACTGCCCTGAGCAGCGTCGCTTGCGCGGCAGCGTTCACCCAACGGGAGGCCCTCCGATGCAGGGTGTCCGGGTTGCGACAACCCAGCGCAGCCAACCTGGCCCGGACGTGGAGATGAAAGACCGCATCGCCCACCAGAGCCAGGATTGGGGCGGGAATGGCGCCAGCGGTCCCTGAATCTTGCCGGTTATCTGCCGCCATCTCGAGGGAGAATCCAGGCGCTGATCGTCACCCGCTTGAGTCCGCGCTCGACGATGCCAAGCATCCGCGCCGCGCCGAGGGAAAGATCGATCACTCTGCCCGACCGCCACGGACCCCGATCGTTGATCCGCACCGTCACCGCATGTCCGGTGTCCGGTCGCGTGACGGTCACCTTCGTCCCGAAAGGCAAAGTTCGATGGGCTGCGGTGAGTTCGTATTGGTCGAAGACCTCGCCGCTCGCGGTGGTGCGCCCGTGGAACCCCGGACCGTACCACGACGCCAGCCCGGTTTCGTCGTGGAACTCGAGGCTCGGCGCCCCGAGGGCTTCCCGGAGGTTGTTGGCCCAGTTCAGCGCCAGGTCGGTCCGGCTCACGCCTTGCCGGTGACCGGTCTCATCATCGACGGTCGCAACCGGCAGACCGCTTGCCATGATGAGAATACTGCCGTCCTCCGCCACCGTCGGGCCGATCGACCAGGGATCCAGACCGTGAAACAGCAGGCTGGTCAGCCGGGCGACCACAACCATGGCTCGCTCCTCGACCGACATGCCTCCGGCAGGCGCGCTGAGGCGCATGATGACGCGGCCGCCGAGCAGCACTTCGGCTTCTCCGGAAACACCCGAGTCCAGGACACGGAAGTAGGGGCGCACTGCTTCGGGGGCGGCCGCGGACCCTCGGCCGAGACTCACGAGGGTCAGGGCTACGAGCACCAGACCCGCAAGCCGTCTCACGGACTATCCCTCCCCGCTGAGCGGATGAGGGCGGCGACGGCTATAGCCGCAATACCCTCTCTCCTGCCGATGAACCCCATACCCTCTGAAGTCGTGGCCTTCACGCCCACCTGCTCCACCGCGACCCCGAGCACCTGCGCCAGGTTATTTCGCATGAGTTCGATGTGGGGTGCGAGCGCCGGCTCATCGGCCAGAATTGTAGCATCGATGTTGCCGATAGTGTATCCATGGGACCCGACCAGGACTACCACGTTCCGCAATAATATCATGCTGCTAATGTCCTTGTACCGCGGGTCCCCCGGGGGGAAGTGACGGCCGATGTCGCCCAGACCGGCAGCCCCCAGTGTGGCATCCATGACGGCATGCGTCAGGACGTCCGCGTCGGAATGGCCTGACAACCCGGCGGGATGAGGGATGACCGCGCCTCCGAGGATGAGCCGCCTTCCCTCAACCAGGCGGTGCGCATCATACCCCACGCCTACTCGATGGCAGCCCGGGGAGGTCATCCCGGCGAACGGGCCCCTCGTGCCCGTTGGTCAAGGATGGCCCTGGCCACAAGGAAATCGAATGCCGTTGTCAGTTTGATGTTCTCCTCTTCGCCCGCAACCACGAGTACGGGATGGCGGATCCGCTCCACCAACCCGGCGTCATCGGTCGCCATCGTCCCCTCTTCTCGAGCACGGTTGTGGGCCATCCAGATCAGCTCTCTCCAGAACACTTGCGGTGTCTGAACCTGAACGAGTCCCGTCCGATCGACGCTGCCGGCAACCTTCGTTCCCGAAACCTGTTTCAGAGTGTCCTTCACGGGAATCCCCGGCACCGCCGCACCTGACTCGAGGCCGGCCCCTACAACCCGAACGATCAACTCCGGAGAGACCAGAGGACGAGCGCCGTCGTGCACGGCGACACAGTCACCGCTTCGCCCCATGAACCGCAGGCCCAGGTAAACCGACTCCTGGCGGGTGGCTCCGCCCGGCAGTATGCCTGTCACCTTGGTCAAGGCAAACGGCTTCAGGACCTCGTCCCGACAACGTTCCCGGTCTTCCGAGCGGACCACGAGGACGATCTCTTCTATGAATTCCGAGTCCTGGAGGCGCCCCAGAGTATGCGCCAATACCGGCCGGTCCATCAGGTGTTGGTACAGCTTATCCCCCAACCCATAGCCTGCTCGCTGGCCCTGGCCCGCCGCAGGCACAAGGGCGTTGACTCGGATGGGAAGGCCGGCGGCGTTCAGCCCTCCATCACCCTTTCGAGCGGCTTCGGCTTGGCGAAGATCATCCGGCCGGCAGCGGTCTGCAGCACGCTGGTCACCAGCACGTCGATATGGTCGCCGATATGCTTCTTGCCGCCGTCCACCACGATCATCGTACCGTCATCGAGGTAGGCGACTCCTTGGCCGAACTCCTTGCCGTCGCGGATGACGTGAACGGTCATGTCCTCGCCGGGCAGGACTACCGGCTTGAGGGAATTGGCCAGCTCGTTGATATTCAGCACGGGGACACCGTGGAGTTCGGCCACTTTGTTCAAGTTGAAGTCGTTGGTGATGATCTTGCCGCCCAGCGAACGAGCGAGTCGCACCAGCTTGGTATCAACCTCGGCCGGCCCACCGCTATCGCGTTCCCAGAGTTGCACTTGAACGGTGGGTTCATTCTGAAGACGGCGCAGGATGTCCAGACCCCGCCTCCCCCGATTCCGCTTGAGTACGTCAGTGGAATCAGCTATGTGCCGCAACTCCTCCAGCACAAAAGAGGGCACGGTGAGCGTTCCTTCGACGAAGCCAGCCTTACATACGTCAGCGATGCGCCCATCGATGATGACGCTAGTGTCCAGGAGCTTATAGGTACCGAGGGGCAGGGGGCGATCCTTTCGCCCAAGGGGGATCAGCGACGCTAATTCCTCCCGTTTCTTGAGACCCACGCTCACGCCTACGTAACCCAGGAGCAAACTCGCGATCAACGGAGCGTAACGACCGGCAAGGGGAACCCGAGACAACGGCCAGGCGAGTAATAGGGCGACGACCAGACCTGGTATGAGTCCGATGACTGCCGCCAAGATCTCGGACAGAGATGCCCGTTGGAGTCGGATCTCCAGCGTGGAAGCCAGACTCCGGATAGCTTGCCAGATCCGCGGCACAGCGATCAAGGCGAACAATCCACCGGCCAGCGTTCCCGCACCGATGGCCCATAGCGGCGAAAAGGCGAATTCGTACCCCAGGATATCCTGCACTGGCCGCCAGGCATAGGTGACCCCAGAAAACCCTGCCGCTGCGCCCGCAATCACCAATCCTACGCGAAACACCGTTCGCAGCAAGCCGCACCTCCCTTCAAAGGTAATTATAGTGCATCCCGGCCCGGGCTTTCAACCAATCGCGCCCCGGCCGCCGGAAATAGACGGCGCGCCAGGTCACGATACCTGACGCGCGCGGTCGGCAAATCCCGTTCCCGGTCCAGGAATCAGGGGAACATTTCGTCTAGCAGTTGCTTGGCCTGAGCCTCATCGATGGCCTTGGCGAGCACCAGTTCACTTATGAGGATTTGCCTGGAATTATCCAGCATCTTCCGTTCTCCGGTAGACAGGCCCTTCTCTCGGTCTCGCAGCATGAGGTTGCGTACGACCTCTGCCACCTCGAAGATGTCTCCGCTCTTTATCTTCTCGAGATTCGCCCGATAGCGGCGGTTCCAATTGGTGGACATACTTGTCTTTTCTCCCCGCAAGATGTCGAACACCTTGGCCACGTCGGCGTCATCGACTATCCCCCTGAGGCCAATGCCATCGACATTACGGGTGGGGATCATCACTTTCATCTCGCCGATGGGCAGGCGCATCACGTAGTACTGCTGCCGCTCGCCCAGGATCTCTCGCTCCTCGATAGCCTCAATGATGCCGGCACCGTGCATGGGGTAGACAACCTTGTCGCCCACGTTGAACACCGGACTGCCCTCCTGTCTCCGGTCCTCGACGACTTCATCTTAGCAGATCGGAAGATGTATGTCAAAAAGAATGTAATTTTATCATGCTGTTGCGACAGTGTCAACATATAATTCAGCCGGGCCTCCCGGATATGATTGCCGCCACCACGACGTTGACGGTGGGGTTCATCCCGGGGTAGAATGATGGTGTGCGTTGTGGGCGTGTAGCTCAGATGGGAGAGCGCCGGCATCGCAAGCCGGAGGTCCCGGGTTCGAATCCCGGTACGTCCACCATTTCTTCTCCCGCTAAGAATTCGGGCCGCAAGGGGTGGGGCGCCGGGTAATGAAGGATCTTTTATGGAGTGAGTTTCAGGACTCGGTGGAACGCTGCTTGGTCCGTCACCGGAGCATACTGGATGTGATGACCAAGCTGCAAGAGTCGGAAGCGCGAGTCAATCGCGCCTTGGCCAAGTCGGTGACGACTTGCGGATGTCTCCGCATAACCGCCGCGCGCCAGCGGGTGCCCGAAGACATTCCCTTACAGGAATTGCGGGCCCACATGGACACACACCTGGCCGGTTCTCTCTGCGACAATTGTCGTGAAACGTTGGAGGTGGAGTTGGGGAACCACCTTTTCTATGTAGTCGGCCTGTGCAACCTCCTTGACCTGAATCTGTACGATCTCTTCTTGAAGGAACGCCAACGACTATCGGCTCTCGGCATATACAAGTTCTGCTGATCGTACACCGGTCATCCGGAGGTCCGGTCGGGACTCCGGCGCAGCACTTCCCGGAGCCGGGTCAGTCCCTGCAGGATGGCGAGCGCCCTTGCCTCGCCAATTCCCTCGACGCCGTCCAGTTCGTCCGGCGTGGCGGCGATGATCCGCGATAGGAGCCCGTACTTCTTGACGAGGTTGTCGATGATGCTGAAGGGTAGTCGCGGGATCCGCCGTAACAATCGATAGCCACGAGGACTAGCGGGCGTATCCAGTACCGTCAGGCCGGAACCAAACCCAAGTCGTCGCGCCAGGTAAGCTCCGTCGGCCAGCAACTCACGCGAAGCCCCCTTCAGTTCATCGTGCACCTCGCGGCAGTTCTCATCGCTTGGTTGCCGGCAGTAGTCCTTCACCGACAGAATGGCTTCTTCTTCCACCCCGCTCGACAATCGTTCGAGCTGCATGGCAACGAGCCGGCCCTCTTCGCCGAGTTCGGTTGCATACCGCTCCAATTCGGCGACAACCCTGAGCGTCGCATGGGCCTTCTGTAGCACCCGAACGACGTCGGCCACCACCACGAGGTCTTCAAATTCCAGCGCTCCGAGGGCGAGGAGCGCCTTGTCAAGGGAGTCGCGACTGCGTTCGAGAGTCTGCAGTGCCTGGTTGGCGACGGCGAGCAGGTACGCGACATCCCGGCTCAGGTAACGTAGACTCGCACGGTAGACCGAGATCACGTTCCGTCGTGCAGAGATGGCTATCACCAGCGTCCCCGTCTGTCGGGCGACGCGTTCCGCCGTCCGATGGCGGATCCCCGTCTCCGATGAGGGGAGGCTTGGATCGGGGTTCAGATGGACATTCGCTCGGACAATCTTCCTGCCGTCGGTCGACAGGATGATGGCGCCGTCCATCTTGGCCAGTTCGTACAGGCTTGTGGGGTGAAATGCAGTGTCCAGGCGAAAACCGCCATCGCTCATGGCAACCACCTCAGGGCTGTCACCGACGACGATCAGGGCCCCGGTCCGGCCCCGAAGTATGCTGTCCAGCCCTTCCCGTAGCGGCATGCCCGGAGCTACCATCCTCAGCGTTTCGAGTAGTTGCTCGTCCTGGAGCGCCTTGGGCATGCCGCTACCCCATCCTTTCGTCCTTCAGTGGTTCATGGCCGCCGGGGTTCGAAGGTGAAGCCTTCATCCTGAAAGTCCACGACCACCGTGTCTCCGGGCTGGAAGGCGCCCTTGATCACCTCTTCGGACAGGGGGTCCTCCACCAAGCGCGTGATCGACCTGCGGAGCGGCCGGGCTCCGTACAGCGGATCCGCGCCTTCCCGGGCCAACCGCTCCCGGGCGCGGTCCGTAACTTCCAACCCCAGGTTGTTCTCCTTGAGCCGCTTGCCGACTTCCTCCAGCATCAGGTCGACGACCCGACGCAGGTGGGGCTCGCTGAGTTCCTGGAACACGATGATCTCGTCCACCCGGTTGAGGAACTCGGGACGGAAGGTTCGCTTGAGTTCACCGAGGACTCTCTCCTTCATGGCCTCGTAGTGGCCGGCCTCGCCGACCGTCGCACGGAAGCCGATGGCCGAGTCCTTCTTCAAGAGGTGGGCGCCGACGTTGGCCGTCATGATGACCACCGTGTTCTTGAAGTCGACCACCCGGCCCTGCGCGTCGGTCAGTCTCCCGTCCTCCAGGATCTGGAGGAGCAGGTTGAACGCCTCCGTGTGGGCTTTCTCGATCTCGTCGAGGAGCACGACCGAATACGGCTTTCTCCTGACCGCCTCGGTAAGCTGGCCGCCTTCTTCGTAGCCCACGTAGCCGGGCGGCGCCCCCACCAGCCGCGAGACGTTGTGGCGTTCCATGTACTCGGACATATCCACCCGAACCATGGCTTCCTCGTCGCCGAACAGGGCCTCCGCCAATGTCTTGGCCAGATAGGTCTTGCCGACGCCTGAAGGGCCGAGGAAGATGAATGAACCTACGGGGCGCCGCGGATCTTTGAGGCCGGAGCGGGCGCGCCGAACCGCCCGGGCAACGGCGCTGACCGCCTCTTCCTGGTTCACCATCCGCGCGTGCAGCACTTCCTCCAGTTTGAGCAGGCGTTCCGTCTCGGCCATTGCCAGCTTGGTGACGGGTACGCCCGTCCACGTGGAGACGATGTAGGCGATGTCTTCGCCGGTCACCACGGGCTTATCGGTCACCTGCTGTTGCTGCCACCGGGTTCGTTCGTCCTCGAGCCGGGTTCGCATGTTGTGCTCCTGGTCTCGCATCCGCGCCGCTTTCTCGAACTCCTGCCCGGAAACGGCTGCTTCCTTCTCCTTCCGAATCCCTTCAAGCTGTTCCTCGAGTTCTTTCAGCTGAGGCGGGGCGGTGAAGGAGCGGAGCCGGACCCGGGAAGCAGCCTCGTCTACCAGGTCGACGGCCTTGTCCGGCAGGAACCGGTCGGCAACGTACCGATCCGATAGCCTGGCCGCGGCGTCCAAGGCCTCGTCGGTTATCTGAACTCGGTGGTGAGCCTCATAGCGGTCGCGCAGCCCCTTCAGGATGGCCAGGGTCTCATCGACCGACGGCTCATCCACCATGATGGGCTGAAACCGCCGTTCCAGGGCCGGGTCCTTCTCAACGTGCTTGCGGTACTCATCCAGAGTCGTCGCCCCGATGCACTGGAGTTCACCCCGGGCCAGGGCCGGCTTGAGGATGTTGGAGGCATCGATCGCCCCTTCGGCCGCGCCCGCACCGATGATGGTGTGCATCTCGTCGATGAACAGGATTATGTCGCGGGAACTGCGGATCTCTTCCGTGACCTTCTTTAGCCTCTCCTCGAACTCCCCCCGGTATTTCGACCCGGCGACCACCGAGGCCAGGTCAAGCGTCACCACCCGCCGGTCTTTGAGGGTCTCGGGGACCTCCCCAGAGACTATCCTCTGCGCCAGTCCTTCCACAATTGCCGTCTTACCGACACCCGGTTCGCCGATCAAGACCGGGTTGTTCTTGGTGCGCCGCGACAGGATCTGGATGACGCGCTCGATCTCCTTCTCCCGCCCGATGACCGGATCCAGCTTCCCTTCCCGGGCCTGCCCGGAGAGATCGCGACCAAATGCATCGAGTGTTGGCGTCTTGCTGCGAGCACGCCGAGGGACGCCAACTCCGCCAGGGGCAGGCTGAGAAGCCGGACCAGGCCCCCCCAGCAATTGCATCGCTTGCGCCCTGGTCTTGTCCAGGTCCGCTCCCAGACCTTCCAGTACCCTTGCCGCCACGCCCTCCCCCTCGCGAAGGAGTCCGAGCAGGAGATGCTCGGTGCCGATGTAGTTGTGGTTCAGGGCCTGCGCCTCCAGGAGGGCCAGCTCCATAACCACTTTCTTGGCCCGCGGCGAAAAGTTGAGCGTCTCTCCCGCGGCCTGTGGCTCGCCGCCGCCGATAATCCCTTCCACCTCAGCCCGCACCTTATCGAGACTGACGCCCATGGCTCGCAGGACTTTGGCTGCGACTCCCTCACCCTCCCGGATCAGCCCCAGGAGCAGGTGCTCGGTGCCGACAACATTGTGGTTGAGTCTTCTCGCTTCCTCTTGTGCAAGGATAATGGCCCTCTGCGCTCGCTCAGTGTACCGCCCGAACATGTAGTGACTGGGCACGAATGTTCATCCTCCTCTCCACGCCATCAGGTCGCCGGGCCCTTGAGCTTGTCTCGTACAAGCCGGGCCCGCTCTGCATCCCGCTCCGCCGCAGACAGCGCACGGCCGGCGAGTTTCTGAAGATAGCCGGGCCGCGTAATGACCAACACTTCGGTGATACCGAACGACGTCAGTCCCTTCAGTAACCCCAGATCCCTTCCCAGGCGAACGTCGGAAAGGAGTTGGACGGCCTCTGATGATGACAGCAGGTGGGCGTTCGTGAGGATTCCGTAGGCGCGCCAAACCCTGTCCTCCAGTTGGTCCTTCATCTCCCGTAACAAAGCATCCCGGCCGGTGCGCTCCTGTTCGATGATCCGCTCGGTTATGGTCCTCAGGTTCTCGACGATTTCCGGCTCGGACCGACCCAGGGTCACCTGATTGGAGAACTGGAAGATATTGCCCAGAGCTTCGGTGCCTTCGCCGTAGATCCCCCTTACCATGAAACCCAGTTTGACTATGTCGGAATACAGCCGCCCAGCCTGGTTGGACATGACCAGAGCCGGCAGATGGAGCATTACCGAAGCGCGCAAGCCGGTCCCGGTATTCGTGGGACAAGCCGTCAAATAACCCCTACTGGGACTGAAAGCGTAGTCCAAGCTTCGCTCCAGCAGGTCGTCCACATTGCTGCCAAGGTGCCAGGCCTCATCCAACTGCAGGGCGGGGTAGAGGCACTGGATCCGCAGGTGGTCCTCCTCGTTGACGAGGATGCTGACCGCCTCGTCTCCCCGCAGGATCACGGCAGCATGCTCCGCATTACGGGCATGTTGGGGGCTGATCAGATGCTTCTCCACCAGGACCTGCCGATCTAGAAGCGGCAGGTCCCTGAGCCGATGCATGGCGAAGCGCTGCCCGGGGGAACGCGCCGGCCGATTCGTCACAAATGGCTTCAGTCGCTCCAACATGTCCGCGAATTGGCTTTCCGTGACCAGGTGCGGGAACGGCAAGTCGTGGATGTTACGGGCCAGCCGGATTCGGCTGGAGATCACGATGTCCGAATACGGACCGGTGCCCTCCATCCACTTGGCAGGGCGGTTGGTTTCGATGCCGGCCATAGCGTATCAACCTTCCCCGGATGGTCGTTCCAGGTTGCGAATGCGGTCGCGAATTTCCGCCGCCCGTTCAAAGTCCTCGCGACGCACGCAGCCATCGAGTTCCCGTCTCAAGGCGGCGAGTTCGTCTTCCCGGCGCGGGGTTCCGCCCGTCCGAGCGGGGATCTTCCCTGTATGAACGCTGGCCCCGTGAATCCGCCGCAAAAGGGGTTCCAGCCGGGCTTCGAACTGGGTATAACAGTGGCCGCAACCCAAACGCCCCGTCTTGGCAAACTCGGCATAGGACAGGCCGCATTGCGCGCACCGGTCGCCGGCGACGGCCGGTCGTTCCGGCTTTCCAACCTCGTGAGCCAGCAGGCTGGCTAGCAGATTCTGCAGCGATAATTGCGGCTCGGTGAGGATGTTCACCTCTCCGAGTTCCCGCGCGCAACTCTCGCAAAGGTTGGCTTCCGTGCGCTGCCCGTCCGTTATGCGGGTCACATGTACCGTGGCCGGCCGCCTCCGACACTCCTGGCACAACACGCCGCCTCCACCTCCTTCAGGGCAAGCTGGCCGAGTGCCCCGATGAGCCTCCCCTGGCACCCTCCCGCAACAGGCAGAGCAGCATTGAACGGAGCAGGCGAGCGCGAACGCTGTCCCTGATGTCCGCCGCGCCCACCGCCGTGGCCGCTTTCATCAGTTCTGCTTCCCTCCGGTTCAGCATGCCCCGGTCGTGAAGCCGAGCCACCAGGTGGTGAGCGGTGGCGGGATTGAGGGCTTCCCCAACGGCCTGGTAGGTGCTTCGCAGCAGATCGGAGGGCGAATCGAAGAGCAGGCGATAGATCCTGATGTAACCATGCCTGCCGCGCCTGGTCTCAACAGCGTACCCGCATTCCAAGGTGAACCGGGTCTCCAGTACGTAGCTTATCTGGGACGGCGCGCACCCGAACCGTACCGCCAACTCGCGCCGCTGAATGTCCAGGGGTTGTCCGCGTCCCTGATCGAGCAACAACTGCAGGTGACGCTCTACGCGATCGCAGAGGTTAGCCACCGGTCCTCCACCCCGCCTGACCTTATCTGACCTTTATCCACTACTATACTATCACGTATGTCAATGAAGGCCAGGCGGGGCAGTCAACTCACGCCTCCTTGACCTTCTTGGCCGCCTCGATCACCTGCTGAGCGATAGCGGCGGGTACTTCCTCATAGTGAGATGGCTCCATCCGGTAGGTCCCACGCCCTTGGGTGATGGAACGGAGGTCGATGGCATAGTCGAATAGCTCGGCCATCGGGGCGTGGGCGCGGATGACCTGAGTCGTGCCCATCTGCTCCATGCCCAGAATCCTGCCCCTCCGGCGGTTCAGGTCACCCATGATGTCCCCCATGAACTGCTCGGGAACCATTACATCCACCTTCATGATCGGTTCAAGCAGGATGGGCTGTGCTTGAAGGACTCCCTTCTTGAGGGCCATTGAGGCCGCGATCTTGAAGGCCATTTCCGAAGAGTCGACGGTATGGTAGGAGCCATCGTACAGGATTGCGCGAAGGTTGACGATCGGATAACCTGCCAGTACTCCCTCGACGAGCGCCTCGCGGATCCCCTTCTCCACCGCGGGAATATACTGCCTAGGCACCGACCCGCCGAAAACCTTCTCGGTGAATTCGAATTCGACTTCGGGTCCCGTAGGCTCCAGTTCGATCCACACGTGGCCGAACTGACCCCGTCCGCCGGTCTGTTTCTTGTGCTTGCCTTCCACCTTGACGGCCGTGCGGATGGTCTCGCGGTAGGGGACGCGGGGCTCGTGAAGGCTGACCTCCACCCCGAACTTCCGCTTGAGGCGATCGGTCACGATGTCAAGGTGCATGTCGCCCATGCCGACGATCAGCAGCTGCCCGGTTCCCGAGTCCTTGCGCACCCGGAAAGTGGGATCCTCCTCTACCAGCCGGCTGAGACCTGAGGATATCTTCTCTTCATCGCCCTTGCTCTTGGGCACGATTGCCACGGCGAACACGGGCTCCGGGAAATCCAAAGGCGGGTAGACCACGGGGTGAGCCTCTTCGGTCAGCGTATCGCCGGTAACCGTCTCCTGCAGTTTGGCAACCGCGCCGAGGTCTCCTGGACCGATGGCCGGGACGGACTCCTGGTACTTGCCCTTGCTGACGAAGAGTTGCGCGATGCGCTCGTTCCTGTCCCGGCGAGGGTTGTAGGCCGTGGAGTCAGAACGCAGGACTCCCGAGTACACCCGGAACAAGGTGAGTCTGCCCACATACGGGTCGGCCATGGTCTTGAAGACCAGTGCAGAGAGGTGTTCATCCTCCGAAGGCTTCCGGGCCGTCACTTGGCCGTTTCTCGGGTCCTCGCCGGCGACATGCCCCTGGTCAACCGGCGACGGCAGGAGGTCGATGATGGTGCGGGCCAGGAATTGTACGCCGATATTGCGCAGGGCGCTTGCCGGCACGACGGGGACTATCCGCCGCTTCAGGGTGGCGACCCGCAAGCCGGAACGAACTTCCTCGGCCGTGAGCGCCTCTCCGTCCAAGTAGCGCGTTAGCAGGTCATCGTCGGCTTCCGCCGCCGCCTCGGTCAGCGCTTCCCTCGCCTTCAACGTCTGGTCCTTCTCACTCTCGGGGATCGGCTCCTCGCGGTAGTTCTTGCCTGCGGCATCTCGGCCGGCCTGGACGAGCTGCTGGTCGCCCAACACGTCGATCACGCCCCGAAAGGCATCTTCCTCCCCAAGGGGCAGGGCAACCGGCAAGAAGACCACGTTGAATGTCTGCTTCAGGGAGGTGACCGCTCGCTCGAAACTGGCGTTCTCCCGGTCCAGCTTGTTGACCACGACGAGCCGCGGCAAGTTCCGGTCGTCGGCATATCGCCAGACCAGTTCGGTACCGACTTCAACGCCGGCCACCCCGTCCACGACGATGATCGCCGACTCCACCACCCTCAGGGAGGCGAGGACCTCTCCGACGAAATCGAAGTACCCCGGGGCGTCGAGGAGGTTGAGCTTGTGCTCGGCCCATTCCACAGGCGCCAAGGCTGTGCTTATCGAGAGCTTGCGCCGGACCTCCTCGGCCTCGTGGTCCAGGGTAGACGTGCCTTCATCGGTACGCCCCAGCCGATCGATAGCTCCGGCGTCAAACAGCATCGCCTCGGCGAGCGAAGTCTTTCCCGCACCACTATGGGAGACGAGGGCGCAGTTGCGGAGGTTGTGCGCAGGGTAGCGCTTCACGAATGATTCTCCCTTCCATGGGCCGACCCAAGAAACAGAACATCGCATTTCCCAGGTTCCCGGCCGGTCATGGGGTTCGCTCGGCCCAGCATGGATTCCTGCTTGCGGCTACTGGCCCCGGATCCCGTGAACCAGTGTTTCCCGCAGGTTGGCCGCTCACACGGCCCACCCGATGCCGGGGGCAGTCGAGGTAGGGGAAGGGGCGGCTTCGGAAGCCGCCCCTACAAGGGGACTGTGGTGCCACGAGGGGCATGGAGGCAAGTCGACAAAGAGGAAAACTTTCCGGCGGCGACCTACTCTCCCGGGCGGTTACCCGCCGAGTACCATGGGCGCTGGAGGGTTTAACTGCCGTGTTCGGGATGGGAACGGGTTGGACCCCTCCGCCATAGCCACCGGA
>DATIKW010000008.1:0-62477 GCA_035477115.1 Bacillota bacterium
TCTCCGTCCTCGTTCCGCCTCACCCTTCCCGGGTCCTGCTGGCCGGCCTGGCCGGCCATCCTTTCGGTGCTGCCGGAACTATCTTCCGCGGGCGGGCGCTGCCCTCTGGCCAGGCGGCGGTTCACCGCGTCCAGCGCCGCCCGGACGATCGCCTCCCGCTCATCCCCGCGCACCAGACAGCAGCCGACGAGGACCTGCTCGCCGTCCCGTCCTAGCACGCTAACGCTCACCAGCGCTACTGCCCGCTGGCCGACCTGGCACAAGGTGGCATCTTCCAGGACCAGGGCATCGCCGATCCGGAAGCGCTGCTCGAGGGCGGCAAAGGTGGCGGCCGCCGGCAGGTGGCGCCGGTTGGTGGTGGACGCCGGGCCCTCCGCCTCGCCGGCGAGCGCCTGCCCGTCCCACTCGAGTTCCACCCGGCAGAGCGCCCGGACGCCCTCCACGCCGAGTTGCACTCCCTTGAGTTTCAGGCGTCCCTCGGCGGAGCCTTCGCCGGGCCCGCGGAGATGGGCGACGCTGACCCGCTTGTGGTCGACATTCACCCCGAACTGGGCGGCCAAGGCCGACTCCACGTCGCGCACGATCTGCTTGGCGCCCCGCCCGGGGCCGGCCAGCACGTGAATTTCGTCGACCTCGCCCGAGGGCGCGATTACAACCTGAGCAGCCAGCACACCCCGAATCTGCCGCAGGATACTCTCATATGCGGCGATATCGGCGGTCCGGGCCATAACGCCGGCCTCCTCTCGCCGTCCTTCGTTGTTTCGCCATCTGCTGGGCAGATCCTTCCAGAACCATGGCAGTCTTCAGCGAAAGGGCATGGGATCCGGCGACACCAATCGCCGCCGTTCGTCACCATTCCAGCAGCCGGCGCTCTCCCGTAAGCTCGCGGACCGCGGTGGCGTCCTGCACGACCTCCAGCACTCCCCGGTACTGCCCGCCGTCGTCGCGGAGGGCGATGTACCGGATGTGGACGAATTTGCCGCCGCGCTCGAGCCAGAACTCGGCCTGATCGCGGGTGCCATTGCGGAACGCCTCGAGGATCTTCTGGACCACGTGTATGCTGTCGGGGGGATGACATTTCTGCACTTTGCGGCCGATGACGCCGGGACTCCGCGGGAAGATGCGGTCGCCCTCGGAGTAGAAGCACACCACGTCCTGTTCGTCGACGAAAGTGAGGTCCACGGGGAGGCGCGAGAACAAGAGGAGGAGTTGTCCCGCGGTCAGCGCGCCCGCACCCAGCGGGATGGTGGACGGACCGGGGGCCGGCGCCCCGGAGGCGACGCCCGCTTCCCCAGCCGGGGCGGCGATCAGGGCGTATCCGAACTCACCCTCGCCGGAGCGGACGGCATCCCAGTCGGCGGTCGTGAAGAGAGCGAGACACATGGGGAACAAGATCTTCTCTTCCTTGAAGAACATGTCTTCCACCCGGCCCAGCAGGTCGCGCAACTCGGGCTCCGCCGCATCGAGGTCGCCGGCCTCCATAGCCGCGTGCACCCGCTTGAAGGAGCCGCGGATCTCGTCGTGCACCGCCCACATGACCTGGGGCGGCGCGTCGACGCCGTGGCGCTCGAGCCCGGGGAAGAGCTGGTACTCCTTGCGCCGGTAATGCCGCTCGACCTCCGCCAACTTCTCGACGCCTTGCCGCAATTCGGCCAGATGACCGCGCAGCTCCGGATCATCGAGGCGGGCGCGGAGGTCGGCCGCGACAGCGGCCAGCGCGGCGTTCTCGGCGCGCATGGTGTGCACGGGATGGCCGGGGGGTACGGGCATCGCCGGCTGGGTCTCCAGGGAACGGCGGAACAACTCGGCATGCACGTCACATAGCCGCTTGATCTCGGCCACGGGCAGCCCTTCCGTCACGAGTTGTTGCTCCATTTCCGCTATTTCCCGGGGGCTGACGTCGCCCACCACTTCCGCAAAGCGCCGGGTCAGTTCGGAGAAGTCGCCGCCGGCATGCAGTTCCCGGATGATCTGCTTGAGGGCTTCGAGTCTGCCGGACCGGTCGGCCGTCGCCGGCAACTCCCCAGCCGCGGCTCGTTCGGCAACGACCTGGTTCAACGTGGCCAACAGCACTTGAAGATCGACTTTTCCCTGTCGAGCCGCGGTCTCGAGGGTAGCAACCCGGCCGAGCGTGCGGCGCAGCACGGGATTCCGTAGCCGGGCGAAGGCCGGCGACAGTCCCGCCAGCGTCTCGATCAAGAACGGATGCTGCTCGAGCAGCGGACCGATGGGGGTCTTGCCTTCAATCTTCATGCTCACCCTCCTCGCTCTCTCCTTCGAGGACTGTCTCAGCCAGGGCCCACAATCCACCATACACCAGAGTGTGTCCTCCCAGCACCACCGGTATTGGAGCCTGACCGGCAGCCCGGGTCAGTTCCCGCACCAGGGGATGGGCGATGCGGTCGGACTGACCCAGGTCGGAGTGAAACCGGTCGGCCTCGCTGATCCCGGGCGCGAGTTGGGCCAGGACGGGCCGGGTGTCGAACAGCACGCCGTGGCAGACTCGAGACAGGAAGCCGAAGAATTCGGCCGGCCCCAGTCGCTCGATAATCAGGCCTGCCAGCGATACCACTTCGCCACGTTCGAGCCGCCCCAGCGCCTTCATCCCCCGCTCTTCGGAGAAGACCCGCACCCTCACCTGAAAGTGCTGGTTCAGGAAAGCGACCACCACCGGACTCACCCGGCCGATCAGCCCCAGCTCGGCCCCTTTCACTCCCAGCAACCGCCGAAAGCCCTCCACTCGGGCGAGATCCAACTGGAGTTCTCGCAGCCCGGCCCGCGCCCGCGGCCCCACGCGCGGCAGGAGCGACATGACCATCAGATCGGCGGGCGTGTCTAAGTCGAAATTGATCCAGGCCGAGTTGGGGAGGAGGATACGATGCAGCCCGGCTTCGCTGAGTAAGTGACCGAGGAAGTTGTCGTCGCGCGGCGGCTGGATGCGGTCGATGGCGCAGGCGGGCGTGAACCCGATGATGTCCGCCGACTGAGCGTTGTTCACGACCACGATGTTCTTGCGTTCCTTGAGCAGGGAAGCAAGGCCCGCGAACTCCCGAGGCCGCGCAAGCGGCGCGGACGCCCCCCCCATGCAGATGACGTTGGTCAGTCCCCGCTCGCGAATCAGCGCCTGCAGGGTGCGGCCGAAGTGGAAGGGGCCCGGCGGCGACGTCACCACCGAGACGGCCATCTCCTTCGCCCGAGCGGCCAGATCGGGGTAGTTCGTGACCAACAGCGCTTGATCGATCTCCGGCACCCGGGCGAGTTTCTCGAGATTGTCGAGGACCACCAGCTTACGCAACTCGGCCAGCACGTGATCCGGTCCGGGACGAGGCTGACCTCCTTCGAAGAGGATGGCCGTCACCGGCTCGGAGTGGATTTCGGCCCGCGGCAGCGGCATGGGAGTTGCTCAGCGCCACTCGGGGACGATCAGACCGTAAGCGCCATCCTTTCGCCGGTAGACCACGTTGATGCTGTCGCCGTCCGCATTGGCGAACACGAAGAAGTCATGGCCGAGCAGGTTCATCTGCAGCAGCGCCTCTTCCACGGTCATGGGTTTGATGGCGAAACGCTTGACCTTGACGACTTGATCGTCCGGCTCCGGGGCGGCCGGCACTTCATCGGGCAGCGTCACCTTGCGCCCGTGGCGATTGAGGCGGGTCTTGTACTTGCGGATCTGGCGTTCGAGTTTCTCGACTACCAGGTCCACGGAACTGAACATATCGCCGGCTGCCTCTTCCCCTCGCAAGATAATGCCGTCGAGCGCCATGGTCACCTCGATGATGTGGCGGTCGCGCTCGATGGCCAGCGTGACTTGGCAACCCAGTCCATCTTCGAAGTAGCGTTCGAGTCTGCCCACTTTCTTCCTCACATACTGCCTGAGTTCCGGGGTAATCTCGAGGTTCCTACCGCTGATGCGGATCTCCACCTCGCTTCACCTCTCTCCATCGCTTGACGATCGCCTTCACCAGCCAATATTCCCTTGCCGCGGCAGGAATCCTTCGCAAATCAAGACCCCCGGGCCGATTCGCCCGAGGGTCTGGTGGGATCCAATATGCCCTAGTAGCTCGCCGTCAGTTGGAAGTAGGGCGATTTACGTTCGACGCCTGAGGACCCCGCGCCCCGTCGACGATCTCGAAGGAAACTTCATCTCCTTCGTTGAGGGTCTTGAAACCCTCCATCTGGATGGCCGAGAAGTGAACGAATACATCTCCCCCGCCGTCCTCGCGCTCGATGAAGCCGTACCCCTTCTCCGGATTGAACCATTTTACGCGACCGAGCATTTCTTGCCATTCCTCCTACCCTTGGACAGTACTGCGCCGCGCCCTTCAGGCACCGCACAGGCTGAATATAGCATGCGTTCTGCCGGCTGTCAACGTGAGGAAACGCAGCACTGATTCGACCCGCGTGTTCTTGCTCGAGGCAGGTGTACGTGGTAAAGTGACAGCGAATCGCAGTCCAAAGCCACGAAGGGGTGGCCCCGGTGCTGGTGCGCGAGCGGCTCGAGCGATGGCGCGCGTTCAACCGTTGGGAACGGGAGTACGGGGAACTGCCCGCCTCGGCGGATGCCCTGATCCGTTGGTACTCGGAAGCCTGGGATCTCTCACGACGGCATTCGCCCGGTTGGCAGGATGCGGGCGTCGACATGGCCAAGATAATTCATTTACGCCGCATTCGCGAGGCTTTCGCACGGCTGGGGAGTGACCTCCTTGCGCCTCGATGAAGCCCTGCTGAAAGTCGTAGGTTTTCTCGAGGACCGGGAGGTCCCCTACATGGTCATCGGGGGATTCGCCAATCTCTTCTGGGGCCGCTCTCGGCTGACGCGGGACCTTGACCTGACGGTGAGCCTTCCCGAAGAGCGGCTGGCACCCCTGGTGGAGGACTTGCGGCAGCGGTTCACCGTTTTCCCTCCTGAACCGCTGGAGTTCGTGCACCAGCACAGCATTCTTCCTCTGCAGGTAGGTGAAGTCCGCGTCGACCTCGCGCTCGCCGGACTGCCATATGAGGAGGCGGCAATTCGCCGCGCGCGGCCCGTGGATGTAGCCGGCCGCTCCATCTAGGAGTTTGGATCGGCGCTACCTTGACCCGATCGTGGAGGAGTTCAGCCGCGTGCTTGAGCGGCCGGACATCCTCGCCTTCTACGAGCAGTGTCTTCGTGAGGTCGACGAACGCAATCCTCTTCGTTAAGCGTGTCGACACTATTCCCCCCCTGGGGACTGCCCGACCTGTTGGTATTGGGGATAAGCCTGTTGATAACCAGTGCGGGAAGGGTTGCTCCTGTGGACAAACTTGGGGAATGTCGGAGGCCGCCGGACACGGCCGGCGGGATGTCGAACGGCCGCCGGGGATCGCCGGGGAGCAACGGTCCGCCCCCGGACCGCCACGACCGCCACGTGAACCCGCAAGGCCCCGGCCCTGATCAACGCGGAAGCGCACCCGCCGGCGGTGGCCCCCGTGGTCAAGACGTCGTCCACCAGCAGAACCCGACGCCCGCCCACGTCGTCGGGGTTCGCCTCAAAGGCCCCTTCCAGATTGGCCAGGCGTCGCGCCCGAGTCAGGCCCGCCTGGGGAGGCGTGCTGCGCGTTCGGGCGAGCGAATGCCGGCGGTGCGGTACGTCGAGGACTTGGGCCACCTGGCAAGCGAGCAGGGCCGCCGGGTTGAAGCCTCGCCAACGCAGGCGGGCGGGATGAGCGGGTACCGGCACGACTACCTGGAAGCCTCGACCTGGCGCCAGTCCAAAGCCGCGGCCGTCCAGCCAGGGTAGGAACTGCTGCGCCGCCACCTCACGTCCCAGCCGCTGGCCGAGCGGCCGGGCCAAGTGGGTCTCCCGCCGATATTTCAGACGGCCGACCGCGCGGCGGAGACGTCCTCGGTATACCCCAAGACCCCTGGCCAGATAGAAAGAGGAAGGCGCCACGAGACAGTCGCGGCAGAGGGCGGGGACGGGCAGCACCGCTTCTTTTCCGCGCCTTGGCGACGCGGCGGCCAACGGCCGACTGCAGCGGGCGCACCGGTTCCCGGTGAACCACGAGATGTCCAGGCTGCACAGGCGGCATAGCCCGGACGAGGGGATGGTACAGAGCGGGCAGCCGGAAGGGGGATAGACCAGATCGATCAGTCCCCGCAGGAGGTTCACCTTCGGGGGGCCGCCAGTCTGCCGGCCAGACGAGAGAAACGCTGGTCAACGCGGGAATTTCGGACCGCGATGCCCAGGGCCTTGCGGGTTCCGACCAACGTCACCAGGCGACGGGCCCGGGTTATGCCGGTATACAAGAGATTACGTTGCAGCATCACGTAGTGTTGGGTGGATACCGGCATCACCACGGCGGGGTACTCGCTGCCCTGGCTCTTGTGAACGGATATCGCGTAGGCCAGCACGAGTTCCTCGAGGTCGGCCCGATCGTAACCGATCTCCCGGGGACCAGTCGCATCGGGGAAACTGACCGTCAGTTCCCCCGATTCCAGGTCGACCCCGGCGATCTGCCCGATGTCGCCGTTGAATACGCCTTTCTCGTAGTCGTTCCGGATCTGCATTACCTTGTCTTGCAGCCGGTAAGTCGTGCCTCCCTGGGTCAACTCCGGGTGGCCGGCCCGCCGCGGATTGAGGACCCGCTGAAGCTCCTGATTCAGATGGTCCACGCCGATGAGCGTCCGGCGCATGGGCGTAATCACCTGGATGTCGGACATAGGATCGAGCCCGACGCGGGACGGCAATCGCTCAGAACACAAGGTGATGAGTTCCTCGAGGATCGCCTCGGGCGTGTCGCGCTCCACGAAGAAGAAATCACCGTCTCGCGCATTCAGGAGGGGCATCTCCCCCCGGTTGACCCGGTGGGCGTTCACGACGATCAAGCTCTCCCGCGCCTGGCGGAAGATGTGGGTCAGGGTCGCGACCGGCACCGTGCCGGAACGGATGATGTCCCGCAAAGCATTCCCCGGACCGACCGGCGGCAACTGGTCCGCATCACCCACCATCACCAGCCTGGTTCCCGGTCGCAATGCCTGCAGCAGATGATCGAGGAGGGGCAGATCGACCATCGATACTTCATCGACGATGACGGCTTGAGCGTCCAGCGGATCGCCGGCGTCGCGCCCGAAGTGAAGGGTCAGGGTATCGGGAGAATAAGCGTACTCGAGCAACCGGTGGATGGTGCGGGCTTCGCGGCCCGTGGCCTCGGCCAACCGCTTGGCTGCTCGCCCGGTTGGAGCAGCGAGCGCCGCCCGCAGGCCCGCTCCCTCGAACAACTTCAGCAAGCAGTTGATGCAGGTGGTCTTGCCCGTGCCGGGACCGCCGGTGATCACCGCTACCCCCGAGGTGAAGGCGAGTTCGACGGCGTCCGCTTGTTCGGGCCCCAGGTGCTGGCCTTCCGCAGCCGTCAGCCGGCGGATTTCTCCCCGGATGGTCTCGGCGTCGTCCAGCACGGAACAATCGGCTACCAGGGTGGTCAGGGAATCCGCTACCCCCCGCTCCGCCTCGTACAGATGTCCCAGGTACACGGCGGCAGGCGTAGGGTCGTCCCCGGTCGGCCAGGGATTATGGGGCGTCTCCTCGATGACCACGCCTGCGTCATCGGCCATGGCAGCCAGCGTGCTATCCACATGCAGGTTGTCGATGCCCAGCGCAGAACAAGTCTGTTCCACCAGGACATCCCTTGGCAGGTAGACGTGGCCCTCGGTGGAAGCTTCGGTCAGCACGTAGCGCAGTCCCGCCCGTACCCGATAAGGCGAGGTGGGCTCCACACCGAGGTTCGCGGCAAGCCGGTCCGCCGTGCGAAAGCCGATGCCATGGACTTCGTCGGCCAAACGGTACGGATTCTCCCGGACTACGCTGACCGTCTGCCGGCCGTAATGGCGGTAGATCCGACCGGCAAAGCCCGGCGTCACCCCATGGGACTGCAGGAAGATCATGATGTCGCGGGTATCCCGGTGTTCGGCCATGGCCCGGACAATCGTCTCCGCCCGGATCGAACCAATCCCCTCGATCTCGGTCAGCCGTTCGGGGGAAGACTCGACCACGGTCAGAGCATCCACCCCGAAAGCCTGAACAATGCGGCGGGCGGTCACCGGCCCCACTCCCCGGACCGCTCCCGAAGCGAGATAACGCTCGATGCCCTCCGCGGTAGTGGGAGCGAGCAACTCATGAGCCTGAACTTTGAACTGCCGGCCGTATTCGGGGTGGACGACCCACTCGCCCAGGATGCGTAGCGACTCTCCCACGCCCAGCACGGGAAAGTACCCGACGATCGTGACCGCACCCGGTTGGGCTCGAGCCTGCCGCCTGCCGCTACCCGAAGGCGGGGTAGGCATCAGTCGGGCCACGGCGTAATGACTGCTGGGGTTGTGATAGGTTATCCGTTCCACGATCCCCTGGAGGGTCTCGGACACGCGTGAACCTCCCCCGGCCCGGGCCGGCTCCCCGGCTCCCGATTTCTACCGCTCGCCCGAGTTCTCCTCCCCTTGAAGCTCACGCATCCCTGACAGGCAGTGAATGGCCCGAAGGAGAGCGCGCCAGTCTTCGCGGCCGCCACAGCGCACCACGAGGAGCCGGGAAGCCGGATGCTCCCTTTGAGCCTCCTCGATGAGCAGCGAGTCGGGGAATCCCCGCGTTGCCACCCGAAGCTCCGGATATCGCCGCTGCAGTCGCTCCAGGATCATCGGCGTGTCTCCGACTTCCCCGGAGGTCACGACCGTCAAGGCCAAGCCGGCTTCTCCTGTCAGATGGTATGCCTCTCTGACCAGCCCCTCCAGCCAGGCTGAGGCGTCTTCGGTCAGGATGATCACGCCGAGCCGCGCCCGCACCCGCCGCGGGCTGGCGGGCCAGCCGCGGGCAGACAGCCCCAAGCCGATGACCAGGGCCGCCATCAAGCCCAGTAGCAGGATCGGCGGCAACCAGGCCGGCACGGCCAACCGCGACCGCCCCCTCTCCCCGTCCCAGGATATGAGTCGGGGGGCGGGAGAGGCTACCGTCCGCCGGCGGCTCGCTCTCCGGCGGCCAATCGCCGAAGCGCGTCCACCCGGTCCAGCCGCTCCCACGGCAGGTCGAGGTCGGACCTCCCGAAGTGACCGTAGCATGCCGTTGGCCGGTAGATGGGCCGCCACAACTCGAGGTCGCGGATGATCCCGCCGGGCCTGAGGTCAAACACCTTCCTGATCAGCCTGCCGATTTCGGGATCGGGCAGACGTCCCGTGCCAAAGCTGTCCCCTTCCACCGTCACCGGTTCCGCCACGCCGATCACATAGGCCAACCTCAACTCGAAAGCATCAGCCAGGCCCGCGGCAACCACATTCTTCGCCACCCAGCGAGCCGCGTAGGCTCCGGAGCGATCCACTTTGGTGGGATCCTTGCCGGAGAAGCCGCCTCCGCCATGCCGCGCATAGCCCCCATAGGTGTCCACGATGATCTTCCGGCCGGTGAGGCCGGTGTCCGCCATGGGCCCGCCGGTTTCGAAGCGGCCCGTGGGATTGATGAGGATGCGGGTTGCCGCGTCCAGCAGATGTGCGGGGACCACGGGCTTGACCACGGCCTCGATGACTTCCTCGCGGCGCTTAACCAGGTCTACCTCGGGCGAATGTTGGGCCGAGACCACCACCGTGGCAGCACGCTGCGGTTGGCGGCCGCGATACTCGATGCTCACCTGAGTCTTGCCGTCAGGACGGAGATATGGCAGCAGCTTGGTCTTGCGGACTTCGGCCAGCCGGCGGGCAAGGCCGTGAGCGAGGACTATGGGGAGCGGCATCAGTTCCGGCGTCTCCCGGCAGGCAAACCCGAACATCATGCCCTGATCCCCCGCGCCGAGTCGGCTCATGGCATCCTCGCCCGCAACCGCGCTTTCCTTGGTTTCCAGCGACCGGTCCACACCCATAGCGATGTCCGGCGACTGGGGTTCGATGGCCGTCACCACCGCACAGGTGTCGCCGTCGAAACCGTACTTGGCCCGGTCGTAACCGATAGCCGTCACCGTATCCCGGATCACCCGCCGTATGTCCGCCCAGGCCGTAGTCGTGATCTCGCCCGCCACCATCACCAGGCCCCGCGTGATCAGCGTCTCGCAGGCCACCCGGGCGTCAGGGTCATCCGCCAAGATGACGTCCAAGATGGCATCGGAAATCTGGTCGGCCATCTTGTCCGGGTGTCCTTCAGTGACCGACTCCGACGTGAAGATGCGTGGTTCTTCCACGATCACACCTCCCCCTCCAAGTCGTACCGCTCGCGGAGGATGGCGGAGACCCGGGCGGTGAGTTCCATCGCCCAGGTCGCGGCATCCTCATCCAGCGAAGCCAAGCCGCAGGAGGGGGTGACCAGGGATTGCTCGAGCAGCGCCCCCCGGTCAACGCCCTCTGCCGCCACTCGCTCGATCGCCGCCTCGAGGCGGTCGGCCAACTCCCCACCGGTCAATCGGGCCAGTTCCTCACCGGCGGCGGGCACTATCCCCCAGGCTAGACGGCCTCCCCGGCGCAGCAGGCCGCGGATCGCGCTTGCGTGCAAGGCCACTTCTTCGACGAACCCCCAGGCATCGAAGGAGACGATATCGACCGGACGCGCCATGAGAAAACTCCAGTCGGTGCTGCCGCAACAGTGGACTCCCCGCAACCCCTCCAGGGCCCCGAGCACCTCGGTGAGCCAACCCGCCACCTGACCGCGATCGTAGGCGACGAAGCCCGATCCGTAAGTGGACAGGGCCGGTTCATCGAGGAAGATGATGGTGCGGGGGCTGAGCCTGGCCAGGAAACGTTCTTGCCAACGGGCCCGCATGGCCAACACTTTGACCAGCGAGTCCATCACCGCTTCCCGGTGCAAGAGCGGCAGTCCGGACGGATCGGTCAGGGACAGGCCGAGGGTGAGCGGGCCCGTGATCTGCCCTTTCACGGCAACCGGCGGTGCGGCGGGTGGCGGAGCCTCCGCGAGGGCGTATAGGCCCGCGGCTCGGTCGCGACCGATGGACATGGCCGCTCCCGGGGTCTCCAGATACAGTTGCAGGATGGCTGAGCCCGCGGATGCCTGATCTGCTTCCGGATCGAAACGCATCCCCGCTTCGCCGTCGATCATCCCCGGAATGCCCTCGCTGAACTGCGCGCTCATCTGCTCTCGCCAGGTTCGCCGCGGCATTTGCGGCCATACGGGACAGGCGGGCAGGTGCCGGCGGACCGCTGCCACCGCGGCCACCGGGTCACGGTGGGGCAGACTGCCTATGGCGGTAGGCAACATGCTCGGCAGGGCAATTCGCATCGTTCACCGCCCTCCAAAAAGACTCGAGCCTCCTCCAACCCTGGAGGAGGCCGCGATGGCTGCACTCTCATCTTCCAGAACTGGAAACGCGGGCTCCAAGCCCGAATAACCACTTTCTGACTGGAATTGGCACCGATGCCCTGCGGGCCGGTTGCCGGGGGGTCTTCGGGCCAGTCCCTCGCCCCGCTCTTGATAAGAAACAGTGGTCTTATGCAGTTGTCAAAGTCACCATATCACCGGGAACCCCGGTGGTCAAGGGTCAACCAGTGCGAACAAGATCTCGGCTGTCGCCGCAACCTGACCTTCAACTTCGGCCGTGCCGGCGGCCCGCCCCATTGAGCCGCGACGCTGGAGCACTTCGACCTGAAGGCGCAGGCTATCTCCCGGCTTGACCATTCGCCGAAAGCGCACCCGGTCTAGTCCGGCCAGTAGTCCGAGCTTGCCCCGGTTTTCGGGGACCGCCAGCAAAGCTATTGCCCCGAGCTGGGCCATGGCTTCGACGATCAGCACTCCGGGCATGACCGGCTTGCCGGGGAAGTGACCGGCGAAGAACGGCTCGTTGATGGTGACATTCTTCAGCCCGACCGCCCGTTGGCCGGGCTCCAGCTCGACCACCCGGTCCACGAGTAAGAACGGATAACGATGGGGGAGGACCTTGCAGATGGCATCAGCGTCCAGTAAACCTG
Source organism: Bacillota bacterium (assembly GCA_035477115.1). Taxonomy (GTDB): domain Bacteria; phylum Bacillota; class Sulfobacillia; order UBA995; family UBA995; genus UBA995. The sequence continues at coordinate 11,909 of DATIKW010000008.1, forward strand.
CCTCCTCAGCCGGCGGCTTACCCTCGCAGGTTACCAGCCAGGGCTTTCAGTACCTCGACCGACTCCAGAGCCTTGCCAGTGCCCAGAGCCACACAGGATATGGGGTCTTCGGCCACCAGTACGGGCACGCCGGTCGCGTCGCTGATGAAGCGGTCCATACCATGCAGGAGCGACCCGCCTCCGGTGAGCACGACGCCCTTGTCGACAATATCGGCGGCCAGTTCCGGGGGTGTCGCCTCCATCACCCCACGCACGGCGACGCTGATGGCCTGGAGCGGCTCCTCGAGGGCCAGCCGGCACGCTTCAGACGTCATGGTCACCGTACGCGGCAATCCGGCCACAAGGTCCCGGCCCCGAACTTCCATTCTCAGGTCTCGGCCGCCCGGGTAAGCGGTGGCCACGGCGATCTTCAATTCCTCGGCCGTGCGCTCGCCGATCAGCAAGTTGTGATCCCGGCGAACATGGCGGATGAGAGCCTCGTCGCATCGGTCGCCGCCTACTCGGATCGAGGCACTTGCCACAACTCCCCCTAGCGACAAGACGGCAACGTCGGTGGTGCCCCCGCCGATGTCGATGACCATTGAGCCCGAAGGGGGCCAGATGTCAATACCCGCTCCCAGAGCGGCGGCCAGCGGTTCCTCGATCAGGTACGTATGCCTGGCCCCGGCCTGCGTGGCGGCTTCTACGACCGCGCGGCGCTCGACCGAAGTCACGCCGGAGGGAACGCAGATGACGACCCGCGGCCGGACCAGCATCCCCCGACCGACCACCCGTGAGATGTAATGCTTGAGCATGTGAAGGGTCAAGTCGAAGTTGTCGATCACTCCGTCGCGCATGGGTCGCACGGCGGTAATCCCCCCGGGAGTACGACCGAGCATCTGCCAGGCCGCCTGGCCGACGGCCACCACTTTCGCCGATTCGGTGTGGATGGCGACCACTGATGGCTCCCGGAGGACGATTCCCTTCCCCCTCACAAACACCTTGATGCTGGCCGTACCCAGGTCGACGCCTATGTCGGTGGACAACGAAAGCACGGCGCCCTCATCCTTCCGGCGAGAGTGAGGACAACTCAGCAACCCTGCCGGCCCATGTTAGCTGGCTTGTCGGATGCGGGGGAGGCTTCCCTGCTCAGACTGACGAATCCTGCTGAGTGGGGGGCGCTGCCGCTTGCCGCCGGTGTTTTTTTCTGGTTGCCTCACCCCCGCGCAGGTGGCGCTCGCAGCGATTGTCGGTGAGCACCTGGCGCACCTCGCGGGCCAGACCCGGCTCGACCCGCGGCAAGCGTTCGGTGAGATCCTTGTGCACGGTGCTCTTGGACACGCCGAAGTCGCGGGCTGCCTCCCGTACGGTGGCTCGCCGTTCGACAACATGCCGGCCCAGGCGAATTACCCGGCGCCAGATTCGCTCGTTCAACGGGTACCCCCCTGTCACTTCCCATATGAGGGAACCCGGGCGGAGATTCGGCTTGCTCCACCTCACCGCAAGTAGTTCTCGGGATCGACGGGATGCCCATCCCGACGCATCTCGAAGTGGAGCAAGACCCCATCCGCCAGTTCGGCTTCACCGGGGGAGCCGATCCTCCCCAAGATCCGGCCGGCGATCACCCAGTCGCCGGCCGCCACGTGAACATCGTTCAGGTGAGCGTATACCGTCTGCAGGCCGCCGCCGTGGTCGATCACCACTCGATAGGCCCACAGCCGCTCGCGGCCCGCCGAGACTACCTGGCCGGGCAGGGCTGCCCGGACCTCCGCGCCAACGGGCACCCGAAGGTCAATGCCGGTATGAAGACGGTAGTCTCCGTAGGTGGGCGACCAGTGCCAGCCAAAGCCCCGCAGTCGCTGCCCGATCGCCGGCCATTCGGCATCTTCCGGCCGGGCGGCGACGGCCGCCACGGCTGGTTCGGCCTCGGCTGCGAGAGTGGGGCTGCGATCCTGTTCGCGACCACTGTCCTGGTAGGGGCGGGTTCCGAACCCGCCCCTACCCTCATCGGGCAGCCTGCCGCTTTCACACCCCGGGGTGCCCTGCGGAGCATGGGGGTCTACTCCCTCGGTCGCCCCGTCCGGTTCGGCGACCGGTTCGGCGGCAGCGATTTCCCGTTCGATGTGCCAGCGCAACCTGGTTCGGAGCACGCGGTTTTCCCTGGCCAAGTCGACCGCAAACAAGGTGGCGATGGCTAGTAGCACCACACACAACTGAGGGCCATGCCTCCGGATCGCTCTTGCCGCCATTGCCGGCCGGCGTCGCATGGTCGCCGCCTGGTCCCGGCACAGCCGAAGCCACTCCCGGACCGTTGTCCTCCCTTTCCCTCTCCCCGGCACCTTACCACCCCTTCGCCGATGCTGATCCCAGTTTTCGCCAGGTCGCGCGCCTTTATTCGGACCCAGCCTCGGTCAGTAGTCGGCGAGCGGGGTGATGTCCACGCCCGTGTAGTAGTGTTGTAGGATAGCCCGGAAGTCGAGGCCCTGAAGAGCGAGGCCGTCTGCGCCATACTGGCACATGCCGACGGCGTGACCCCAGCCGATGGTGCGCAGTCGGACCTGCTCCCCGTGCAGTTCAACGGTAAAGCGAGTGGAAGGCAGCCCCAGGCGTAATCGGAAGTCATTGGCCCGCCAGGCCCGATCTCCCACCCGGATGGTCTCGGCCCGCCCGCCGGCGGTGGTCGACACGGTCTCGAGGAACGGCCGCCCCGCCGCAGCGGCCGAAACGGCGGCCGCGTCCTCCCCCAGGCGCCCGGCGATCAGCGCGAGGGACAGCGTCCGGGTGTTCCAGCGAGCGTGCGGCGAGTGCCGGCAGGCGGGACAGGCGACGCTCCGAAGGTAAGGCCGCGCCTCCTGCCAGACGTCCTCGGAGTTCTCGGTGCGGCCGGCACAGGTGGAATGGTAGAGGGCATCGATGGGCAGCCCTTGATGCGTGAGGATCAGGCCGCGGGTAGCCCGGACCACGGCCTGGATCCGGGGCCAGTACAGGTTGAACCCAAACGGTCCCCACCGCTGCAGGAGCTGTTCCCGGCTCAGCCAGGCCTGCCCCCCCTGTTCCACGCCGGTCCGTACATCCGCGCCGCCCGGGACTCCCGCCCCTCCCCGGTCCCGCAAACGGCGCACGGCGAAGGTGCGGGCGGCAACCGCCTGGGCCTTGAGGGCTTCGCGAGCGAAGGTGGCCGGCATCTCCGCGGCCACCACTCCTTTCACATACTCCTCTAGCGGCAAGCGGAGCACGATGCCCTCGGGGTCGACGAGTAGCCGCACTTCGAGATCCTCGGCACAGGTGTGCGGCATGGCCTCGGAACGGGGCGGCCGGCAGGCCCGCACTACGATCGCGGGCAGGATCAGGACCAGGAACACCACGAAGAGGAACGCGGTGATGAGCATTCGGCGCACGGACCTACCCCCGAACTGATGCCTATGCACCAGCCCGGGCTACTATTCAGCCCATTGCACCGGCCGCCGTGTCAGGGTAGGGGCACGTCGGGCCGCCACTCATCCGGCGGTTGGGTCCGCAATCCGAGGAAGTACTCCAGACCATCGAGGATGCGGCTCGCCGCTCGACCGTCGCCGTAAGGATTGACTGCCCGGGCCATCCGCGCGTGCTCCTCGGGACAATCGAGCAAGGTCGCGGCCAGATTCTGGATGGCGTCGGGGTCGGAGCCGACCAATCGGACCGTGCCCGCCTCCAGGGCTTCCGGGCGTTCGGTGTCTTCCCGGCACAACACGACCGGCACCCCCAGCGCCGGAGCCTCTTCTTGCAGCCCGCCGGAATCGGTGATGGCGAAGTGGGCATGGGCAAGCAGGTTGGCCCATTCCGGATAGGCCAGAGGGTCGCGCAGGATCACCCCGGGGCGACCGGCCAACCATCGACCGGCCGCCTCGATCACCTCAGGATTACGGTGTACTGATACCACTATCCGCACGTCGCAGCGGCCTTCGGCGATCGCGGCGATCGCCCGGAAAATGCGGTGGAGCGGTTCGCCCCAGTTTTCCCGGCGATGACACTCGACGGCCACCAGACGCGCGGGGCCGCCCGCTGCCGCCTCGAGATCGGGATCGGCAAAGCGATGGTCTGCCCGTACGGTCCAGAGCAGGGCGTCGATGGCGGTATTCCCGGTCACGTGTACGGACCGGGGGTCGACTCCCTCGCCGAGGAGGTTCGTCCGGGCGCCGCAGGTGGGGGCAAAATGGATATCGGCCAGGACGTCCGCCAGCCGCCGGTACATCTCCTCGGGAAAGGGCGAATGCCGCCGGCCGGTGCGGAGGCCGGCCTCGACGTGGCCGACGGCGATTCGCCGGTGAAATGCGGCCAAGCTGCCCAGCAAGGAGGTCGCGGCATCGCCGTGTACCAGCACGAGATCCGGGGCGCTCGCGTCGAGCACGCCGTCCAGACCTGCCAGCCCGCGGACGGCGATGGCGGTCAGGGATTGCCGGGGGGTCATGATCGCGAGGTCATGGTCGGGCACGATGCCGAAATGCGCCAGGACCTGATCCAACATGGTACGATGCTGCCCGGTGACCGCCACCACCGTCTCGAATCGGTCGGCCCTGGCCTGGAGTTCCCGGATCACGGGAGCCATCTTGATCGCTTCCGGCCGGGTACCGAAGGCGACCAGTACCCGACAGCGGTCAGCCACGATGTTGCTCGCCTTCGGTACACGCCTCCAGGGCGCCCAGCTTGACCGCCCCGTAGAACAGGGCGACAATGACGAGGGACAGGAGGGCAAGGCCGGGGAGGCCGGGAGCCTCGGCGACGACGATGGCACTCAGACCCAGCCAGGCGCTGACGCCATAGAGCACCGTGACCGTCTGACGCTGGGTCAATCCCAGGCTCAGCAGCCGGTGATGCAGGTGGCCGCGGTCGGCCTGGTGGAAGGGACGTCCGTTGGCCACCCGCCGGGTGATGGCCAGGGCGGTATCGACTATGGGGAGGCCGAGGGCAACGATCGGCACGGCCAAGGCGATGGCGGTGGCTTGTTTGACGGTGCCGCCGATCGCCAGCACCGCCAGGGTGAATCCGAGGAAAAGCGCGCCCGCGTCGCCCATGAAGATCTTGGCCGGGTGAAAGTTGTGGGGAAGGAAACCCAGGGTGCTGCCGGCCAGCACGGCCATGAGCAGCGCGGTGGGAGTGTAGCCGGCGCGGAGCGATACCACGAACAGGGTCAGCGAGGCGATGGACGCCACGCCTGCCGCCAGCCCATCGAGGCCGTCCGTGAAATTGACCACATTCATCATCGCCACGATCCAGAACATGGTGATGGGCACGCTCCAGCTTCCAAGGAAGATCATGCCCTCACCCAGGGGGTGGCTGACGAACTGGACCTGCGCGCCCATGGCTACCACGATCCCGGCGGCGGCCACCTGGCCCAGGAACTTATGGACCGGTCGCAGATTGCGGAAGTCATCGATCATGCCCAGACCCAGTACCAGCAGGCCGCCGAAGAGGATGGCACGGACGTCCCGGCTGCCGATGCCGGAAGTCGCCAGCGCTCCGGCGGCGAAAGCCAGGTAGATTGCCAACCCTCCCAGATGAGGGACGGCGCGCTTATGGACGCTGCGGCCGACCGGCCGGTCCAGGGCATTCAGGCGGATGGCCATCCGGCGGACAAAGGGTGTCACGACGAACCCAGCCGCCGCCGCCACGAGGAAGCCCATCAAGTACGATAGCAAGTCTTCGGCCCTCCTCCATCTCCAGTGCGTCTCGACGTTCGACATGCCTCATAGCTTTACCTGCCTGAATCCTGTCGGCTTGCCCGAGACGAAACTCTCCGCCCGGGCAGGCTCACGCCCTGGTGGGTCCAGCAGGAGAGGGGGGACCCCCCCCGAAGTATTCCCTGTTCAAACTCGGCGGTGCGACTACTCGCCGCTTGCGGGATGATGGCATGGGCGCCGATGAGTTGCTGCTGGCCAGACTTCATCTGGGAGCTGTCTTGCCGCTGCTCGAAGACGTAGTGGCATGGGATTCGGCCGCGCAGGGAGCGGTGCGCGGGTGGAATCTCGCCTTGCGGCTGCAGTTGCCGGGAGGCGATCCGGCTACCGTATTGCAGTTCCGTCAAGGGAGACTGCAGGTCCGCATCGAGCCAACGCGCAGCCTGTTGCCCACCCTGACTTTTCGCGATCCGGGGCACCTCAACGACTCGTTTCGGGGATGCGCGGTCGCGCGTCCCCGGCCCAATCCGCTGGTAATCGGCCACCTCCGGCCGGTGCTCAGCCTCGACCGTGTGCTGGGCCGGCTTGAAGCCTATCTCCGGCCCCCGCCCGAGCGGCTGCTCGAACCAGAGGACTTTGCCTTCTGTGTTGAGCTCGCCTTATATGGACTGGCATTCGGGATCAGGCAAGTAGGCGAACATGACCCGGTCCTGGCTCCCCTGTCCCGGTTCATCCCCGACGGAGTGCTAGGCATTGAGGTGGCGGATGGTCCTGCCGCCCATATCGGCGTCCGGAGGGGGAGTTTCTTTCCCGGCCGGGGTAGGGCTGACCGGCCCAATGCCCTTATGGTCATGAGCGATCTGCCGACCGCCTGGGATCTGCTGCAAGGACGTCTGGATGTCTTCGCGGCGGTGGGCCGGGGGGATATTCGCCTGAGCGGGTTCATCCCCTTGCTCGAAGGCATCAACCCGCTCATGGACCGCCTGGCGGCATGCCTGGCCACCCCGCCGGGCAGGGGAGGGGAGGAGGTCCGGGCACGATGAGCGGCAAGCGCGAGCCCTATCGCTTTGACCGATCCCAGGAACTGTTCGCCCGGGCTGCCGCCGTCATCCCCCGGGGCATATACGGCCACTTGTCCCCCGTCCTCACCGTCCCCGGGTCCTTCCCGTACTTCGCCGCCCGGGCATCGGGTTGCCGCTATACGGATGTAGATGGCAATGAGTTCATCGATTACATGTGCGGTTACGGCCCCATCGTCCTCGGCTACCGCCATCCGGCCGTGGAACAGGCCGCGGCGGACCAAGCGGCAGCGCTCGACTGCGCCAATCATCCCGGGGCCGTGATGGTGGAACTGGCCGAACTGATGGTGGAACTGGTCCCGGCGGCGGATTGGGCGGTGTTCGTCAAGAACGGGGGCGATGCCACGACGCTCTCGCTGCTGGTCGCCCGCGCCCATACCGGCCGCAAGAAGGTCATTCGCGTGCGAGGTCATTACCATGGCGTAGCCCCCTGGTGCACCTCCCTGGGTCACGGCGGCATAACTCCCGAGGACCATCTGAACGTACTGCTGGTAGAATGGAATGACCTGGATGGCCTGCAGGCGTTGGTCGGGAAACACCGGGGGGAGGTAGCCGGTTTCATTGCCACCCCTTACCACCATGCCACCTTCGGCGACCAGGTGATGCCCGCCCCCGGCTACTGGCAAGCCGTGGTTGAACTCTGCCGGACCGAAGGCATCGTGCTGATCGTCGACGATGTCCGGGCCGGTTTCCGCCTGCACCTGGGCGGCTCCGCAGAGCACTTCGGTTTTCGCCCCGACCTGGCCTGTTTTGGCAAGGCAATGGGCAATGGCTACCCCATTTCGGCCTGTGTGGGCCGGCGCGAACTGATGGCCGCCGCCTCGCGGGTATTCTATACCGGGTCCTACTGGTTTGCGGCCGCGCCTATGGCCGCCGCGGTTGCCACCTTGAAGGAATTGCGGGACACCGATGCCATGGCCCGCATGCAGGCCGCCGGACGCGAACTGGCGACCGGACTCCGCGAAATGGGCCTGCGCCACGGGATGGAAGTCACCGTGTCGGGGCCGGAGACAATGCCTTACTTGCGGTTCACGGACGATCGCGATCTCTACCTGACCCAGATGTTCTGCGCGGAAGTGACGCGGCGGGGGTCTTTCTTCCATCCGCACCACAACTGGTTCCTGGGTGCGGCCCACAGCCCGGTGGATGTGGCCGAGACCCTGACCCATGCCGAGGAAGGGTTCAAAGCAGTGCGGAGCAGTTACGCCCGCCATGCCCGCCGGTAGTCTTTCGACCAGGGGAGCTGGGATCGATGGGTCTTACCGACAGTGAAGTAGCCGCCCTCAAGCGGAAGGCGCGTCAGCTCCGCCGCAAGACGATCGAAACCGTGGTCTGGGCGGGCGGAGGCCATCTGGGAGGCGCCTTGAGCCAGGTGGAAATCATGGTCCTGCTATACTATCACTTCCTCAACATCGACCCGGAGCGCCCGGACTGGGCGGACCGCGACCGGGTAGTGCTATCCAAGGGTCACGGGGGGATCGGGTACGCCCCCTTGCTCGCCGACCGGGGGTATTTCCCGGAAAAACTTCTGGAGGAGTTCAACCACACCGGATCTCCTTTCGGCATGCACCTTGACCGCCTCAAAGTGCCGGGGGTGGACGCATCCACGGGCTCGCTCGGCCACGGCCTGCCCATGGCCGTCGGCATGGCGCTGGGTGCGCGGTTGAAGGGTGCGACCTGGCGGACCTACTGCATCCTTGGTGATGGAGAGTGCAACGAGGGCAGCGTGTGGGAAGCAGCTATGGCGGCCGCCCACTTCCGCATGGGCACCCTCACCACCATCATCGATCGCAACGGCCTGTGTATCGACGGGACGACCGAAGCGATCATGGCCCTGGAGCCTTTGGCCGACAAGTGGCGAGCCTTCGGCTGGGAGGTCGCGACGGTGGACGGTCACGACTTCCGGGAACTCGCCGGGGCGATCGAGGCCGCCCGGCGATCGACCGAGCGGCCGGCGGCGATCATCGCTCGGACCATAAAGGGCAAGGGCGTGGACTTCATGGAAGACGAGGCCGCCTGGCATTACGGCGGTCTGGATTCGGAACGGGCGGCGCTCGCCCTGAAGTCGATTGATCGGCATTCCGATACCGCCTGACCGGGGAGGAGAGTACTATGGGCAGCACCGGACTCACCTATCACGTCTATGACGTCAATCACATGACTCCAGCCGAGATTTACGGCCAGGTCCTCACCGGACTCGGCGAACGACGAGAGGATATAGTGGCTCTCACCGCCGACCTCGCGCGCTCCACCAAGATCGGCAAGTTCGGCGAGCGTTTCCCCGAGCGCTTCTTCAATGTCGGCATAGCCGAACAGAATATGTTCGGCATCGCCGCGGGGCTGGCCCTGGCGGGCTTCACCCCCTTCGTGTCCACTTTCGCCGTGTTCGCCGCGCTGCGAGCCGCCGAACAGGTGCGTACCGATATCTGTTACCAGAACCTCAATTGCAAGATCATCGCCACCCATTCCGGGATTTCCTTCGGCCAGGCGGGCAGCACCCACCACTGTACGGAGGATCTGGCGGTCATGCGCTCCTTCCCCAACTTGACCGTGCTCGCGCCCGCCGACGGCTATGAGACGGCCAATGCGGTACGGGCCTGCCTGGATCGACCGGGCCCCGTTTACATCCGCATCGGCCGGGGATTTGAGCAGACCGTCCACCCGGGAGAGGACTATGGTTTTGAGATTGGGCGAGCGGTGACCATGAGGGACGGCGCCGACTTGACGGTGATCGCCTGTGGACCCTGCGTCCTCCACGCGGTCGAGGCGGCCAAGGCCCTGGCGGACGGCCAGGGGGCCGGGGTGCGCGTGTTAGACATGCACACCATCAAGCCGCTGGACCGCGAGGCGGTGCTGGCCGCCGCGGCGGAAACGCGCCGGATCATCACCGTCGAGAACCACAGCATCATCGGCGGCCTGGGCAGCGCGGTGGCTGAGGTCCTCGCCGAATCGGGGCTTCCCTGCCGCCTGGTTCGCCTCGGCGTCCCCGACGTATTCGCCATCGTGGGGTATACCGACGACCTCTATCACCTGTACAAGATCGACGCGGCGGGGATCGAGGGAGCGGCGGCCCAACTGCTGGGCGTCGAGGTGCAAGCGGAAGCCGACTGGGAGGACGAATTATAGAATTACAGGGAGGCGAGGTGGCACATGCCGGATAGCGAACGCCTTCTGGCGGCCCTGTTGATGAACGCGGCCCTCCCCCTCACCCGGACGTTGCTCGCGGAGCGACCTCGTCTCGCCCGCCGCTACGGGGGATGGAACCGCGCCGTGCAATTTCAGGTGGTCGGCGACCCCGATCTGGCATGCCATCTTCAGTTCACGGATGGGCAACTGGCGTTCGTCCGGGGCCGACACCGATCGCCAACCATCGATTTCCGGTTCCGCCGGCCGGCGACTTTCAATGCCCTGCTCACCGGCAGGCCCGCCCTGCCGGCGATCCGGGGCGTCCTGCGCGACCCGGGAACCTTGCTCGGCGTGCTCCCGCTACTGCTCGGCCTCACCATCCTGCTGCCCGGCAAGCGGCCGCGCGACCCCGCCGGTCGCGCCCTCAAAGTGAGACTGCTCCTGTACTTCATCACGGTGGCCCTCTCGCAGCTAAATCGGGTAGGTGATCCGGGAATGCGGAGGTTCACGGCGGAGATGCCGGATCGCATCTTCCAGTGGTCGGTCGAGCCCGGCGGCCCCGCGGCTTATCTCCGCGTGTGCCAGGGCAAGACCAAAGCGGGGAAAGGACTCTATCTGGGGCGGCGGCCCTTCGTCCACATGCGGTTCGCGTCGGTCGACGCCGCTTTCCTGGTGTTGGCCGGCCAAGTGGACAATGTCGAGGCGATGCGACGGGGGATGTTGGTGGTGGACGGCTCCCCGGAATACAGCAAGGACATATCCACCATCATGAAGCGAATCGAAGCGCTGATCGCCTGAGGCCGGCTCGGCCACGAACGCCCTTGCCGTGGCCGCCACCTTGGTCGCCGCTTGACATGCTTGGCCAGCGTCGTCTCGTTTGTATTCCTCAGCCGGTATCCACAAGTGGTCACCGGCTATGCCTGGGTAGCGGCTGAGACTGACCTCGGGTTCCATTCTTGCCGATATCGTGGCCGCCTCAAGGAGGTCCGGTTGCCAACTGGCAGGGAAATCGCCGTTGTCGAGCATCTTCATCAGCATCTCTCCGACAGCATGGGTCTTCGGGAAGATCCCCTTGGCCATCAGCACTGCCTTGAGACATTTCTCGACCGCCTGCTGAAAATGGTAGACGGCCTTGTCATAGAAAGCCTCGTGGGCCAATAACTCACCGATGGCCAGGTCTCGCTCCCCGTCTTTGAGCATGGCCGAGGCAAAGTCCCTATTGCTGATCCTGGATAAAGGCGTCGCTACGCCCTGCCGGACCGGGAAAGCCCATCCATCCCTCAGCTTCTTGATGCCTCTCTGTCTGACATACTCCCTCGTCTCGGCCATGAGGTCTTTCAGGAAGTCGGCTTCGTCGAGGATGACCACCCCCTCCTCGGCAATATCCAGAAAAAGGGGATTATGGTTCTCGAAATTGGACACCGTCTCCTCCCTGGTGAGCAGGAGCAGGTCCAAATGCAGCCCGGGGAGGGCCCTTTTGATCGCGACTATCTCCGCTCCGCGCCGATGACGCCGGGGATGGATGCCCTCGGCAACGAGGAGCACATCAAGATCGGATGATGAAGAAGCGAGGCCTTTGACCTGCGAGCCAAAAGCCGCAGCCCCGATGACCCTGAAGGGGAGTGAAGCCGCCTTGAGCGCAGAGCCCATTCCCCTTGGCGAAAAGTCTTCGGTCATCGGTCAACCTCCCCGAGCCGGCCCGAGGCTCAGGTATCCCTTATCGAGGAGTTTCGCCAGGTGTTGCTCGAGCGCCCCCGCCGTGTCCACCCCGTATTGCTCCTCAAGCACGTACATCATGGTGATGGCGGTCTGGGCGACGTCCAAGAGGTCAAGGGCGACGCGGCCCAGGGCCGGTCCCCGCTCATTCTCCGCCCGGAGGGTCAGGATGGTCTTTGCCAGTTCGCCCGCTTCCTCCATCAGCTTCAGGGCCGTGCCCTCCAGGGTCGGCTCCAAGCGGTTGAGTCGTGGCAGAGCGATGGTTCGGGTGTTCACGGAGTTCAACATGGTCCCCTCCTCTCACGCACTCCACGCCCGCCTCCTCCAACAGCTCATGGGCGAGCTGGTCGGGGTAGGAGTCGATGAATACCACCTTCCTGACGCCCGCATTGATCAACATCTTGGCGCAGATGACGCAAGGGGCGGACGTGCAGTACAGGGTCGACCCTTGCACGCTTATCCCATGCAGCGCCGCCTGCACCAGCGCATTCTGCTCCGCGTGCAGTCCCCGGCACAGGTCATGCCGCTCTCCCGACGGCACGCCCAGCCGTTCCCGCACGCATCCCGCCTGGCTGCAGTGCTCCAAACCAGCCGGGGCGCCGTTGTAGCCGGTGGTGAGGATCCGCTTGTCACGGACCACGATCGCCCCGACTTGGCGGCGAAGGCAGGTGGAACGGCTGGCCACCGCCCGGGTGATTCCCAGGAAATAAGCATCCCAGCTCGGACGGGATTTCGGGCTCAATGCCGGTAGCGCTCCTCGATCGCCGACAGTTTGGCCACCCGGCGTTGGTGCCTGCCGGCCTGAGGGGTGGCGCTAAGCCAGGTCCGGACGACCTCCAGCGCCAGCCCGCTGCCGATGACTCGGGCGCCCAGTGCCAGCACGTTGGCGGCATTATGCTCTCGAGCCAGGCGGGCGGTGAAGGTATCGTGCGCCACCGCCGCCCGTATGCCGGGCACCTTGTTGGCGGCAATAGCCATGCCCGCGCCGGTCCCGCATACCAGGATGCCGAGGTCGGCTTCGCCCCGGCGGATGGCTTCCGCCACGGCCACCGCGAGGTCCGGGTAATCGACCGGACCGCTCTCGAACGTGCCCAGATCCTGCCAGGTCTCGCCGGGGAGTGCGGCCATGAGCGTCCGTTTGAGGTCCAGACCCGCGTGGTCGCAGGCAATAGCCAGTCTCATGTTCGGTGGCATCCCATCAGCTTATCCGCAACCCGGTCAACCAACCGCTGGAGATGGTCGGCGGTGGTTCGATAGACATCAATCCCCATGCCCAGCGGGTCGGGGATATCCAGTCCCTCGGCACCGGGCAGGCAGGTCGGACACGTGGCGTACTCCACGAGGGTGAACACCCGGTCGGCTGCGCCGGGAACGAGGTCGATCACCATTTGCCGCTGGGATCGGGTCATGGTCAGCACCAGATCCGACTGGGCCACCAGTTCCTGGGAAATGGGCTGGGCGTGGTGGGCGCTGAGATCCAGTCCGCGTTCGGCCATCACCTGCACCGCCGGGGCGGCAGCCGGGTCGCCCGCCCGTGCCGCCGTGCCGGCAGAGGACACCGGGCAATCACCCCCCAGCCGCGCGGCCAGCAGGGTGGCCGCCATCGGGCTGCGGCAGGTGTTGCCCGCACATACCAGGAGGACTTTCGGGCAGGGCTGGGCGTTTCGGTCCATCGCCATTATTGTACACCAGATCCCGGCGGCGGGCCAGGAATCAGATCGGCCGCCCTCGCCAGGCGGTCGCGGATGGCCCGGCCCAGCCCTACGGAGGGGAAGTCACAATCGACGAGGATCACATCCACGCCCGCCTCATCCACGGCCCTCAACCCCGCGTATAGCCCGGCCGCGACGGCTGCTAGGTCCGCCCGGGACCCCATGGACCTCACCACGTCAGCACCGAGGTCCGCTCCGGCCAGCTCGGCGGTGAGGAGGGCACCCACCCGGAGACCTTCCGCGCGCAGACGGATCACCATCGCCTTCAAAGCGGCGTGGGCGCCGCTGCCGGCCCCCTCGACCGGCACTACCCGAGCCCGGGGGGCGTAATGGCGGTGGCGGATCCCCGGCGAGCGAGCGGGTCCGGCCGCCAGCCCCGCCACGCACGTTTCCGGCAAGATCCGCCGCAGATCTTCAAGCGATATGCCGCCTGGCCGCAATACCGCTGGAGGATCGACCGTGAGGTCGAGGACGGTGGACTCGAGACCCACCCGGGTTGGGCCGGCATCGAGCAGGCCGTCGATTCGCCCATCCAGGTCGGCCAACACGTGGTCGCCGGTGGTGGGGCTGGGTCTCCCCGACCGGTTGGCGCTGGGAGCGGCCAGGGGCACGCCGGCCCGCCGGATCAGCCCCTGCGCCACCGGGTGGTCCGGCACGCGGACGGCCAGCGTATCCAGCCCGCAGGATACCTCGGGCGCGATGGCCGGCACCCGGGGGATGACCAGGGTGAGCGGACCGGGCCAGAACGAGGCCGCGAGGCGCCGAGCCGTGGCGGACAAGGAAGGCAGGTCTCCGGCAGCAGCGAAGTGGACGATCAGGGGATTGTCCGGCGGCCGTCCCTTGGCCTGGAAAATGCCATGCACAGCACGAGGACTCGTGGCATCGGCACCCAAACCGTACACGGTCTCGGTCGGAAAGGCCACCAGCCCTCCCCGGCGCAGGATGCTTGCGGCCTCTGCCAGTGCCGCCGGGTCGGGATGCTCGGGCTTGACGTACCACACGCGCGTCATCCCGGCAACTCGCCGAATACGGCCCGGCGATGCCCCGCAAGATCGCTGAGCGAAACCAGCCGGTCGAAGCCGGCGGCCGCCAGGATCGCCGTCACCGCGCCTGCCTGACCTGCCCCCACTTCCACGCCCATCCACCCGCCCGGCGCGAGGAGCGCGGCGGCTTGCCGGCCCAGTATGCGATAGGATCGCAGCCCATCCGGGCCTCCGTCCAGGGCCAGGGTTGGTTCCCAGTCCCGCACGGAAAGGGGAAGCCGGCCCAGATCGCCGGCCGGCACGTAGGGCGGATTTGCCACCACCCCGGTGAAGCTGCCGTGCAGCCCGGCCGCGAGGAGAGGTTCGAGATGATCGCCCTGCCGGAGCACTACCCGGTCGGCAACGCCATGGCCTGACGCATTGCGGCGGGCCACCGCCAGCGCGCTGCGGCAACAATCGGTCGCGTGAATCACCGATCCGCGCCCGTAGTACGCCAGCGCCACGGCCACCGCCCCCGACCCCGTACCCATCTCCGCCAAGGTGACCGGGCGTCCATCGGTCCGGCGGAGGGCTTCTTCCACCAGGACTTCCGTCTCGGGTCGCGGTATCAGCACCGTCCGGTCCACTTCGAACTCCAGGGACATGAACTCGCGCCGGCCCAAGATGTAAGCGATCGGCTCGCCCCTGAACCGGCGGACCAGACCTCCATGGTAACGCTCCTCGACTTCGGCCGGTAACTCATCATCCCGTTTCGCCAGGAGTTGCGCCCGGGAGCACCCCATGGCCCAGGCGAGCAGCAACTCGGCCTCCAACCGGGGGCTGTCCCTCCCGTCCCGACCGGTCAGCCCGGCGCGGAGGGCGTCGGCGATGGTCACCCCTGCGCGGTGGCCCGGGCTAATCGTTCGGCCTCTTCTCGGGCCATCAGCGCCTCGATCAACGGATCGAGGTCGCCTTGCAGGACGGCGTCCACTTTGTGCCAGGTCTGCTTGAGGCGGTGGTCGGTGATCCGGCTGTCGGGGAAATTGTAGGTGCGAATTTTCTCGCTGCGTTCGGCGGTGCCGACCTGCGCGCGCCGGGCACGGGCCTGTTCCTCGTCTTGCTGCCGGGTGGCCAGCTCGAGCAAGCGAGCCCGAAGCACTTTGATGGCCCGTTCTTTGTTCTTGTGCTGAGACTTCTCATCCTGGCAGGATACGACCAGACCGGTGGGCAAGTGGGTGACGCGGACGGCGGATTCCGTCTTGTTGACGTGCTGGCCGCCGGGCCCGCTGGCACAGAAAGTCTCGATCGCCAACTCGTCGGGGGCGATGCTCACCTCCACCTCTTCCGCCTCGGGCAGCACGGCCACGGTGGCGGTCGAGGTATGAATCCGCCCGGATGCCTCGGTCGAAGGCACTCGTTGTACCCGGTGGACTCCCCGCTCATGCTTCAGGTAACTGAAAGCCCGGTGGCCTTGGACCATGAAGATGATCTCCTTGAAGCCGCCGATGCCGGTGGGGTTGGAGGACAGGAGTTCCACCCGCCAGCCATGCCGCTCGGCGAAGCGGGAGTACATGCGGTACAGGTCGGCAGCGAACAGGCCAGCCTCATCGCCACCCGTGCCTGCCCGGATCTCGACGATGACGTTCTTGTCGTCGGCCGGATCGCGGGGCACCAGGAGTTCCTTCAGCCGGCTTTCCTTGGCGGCACATTCTTGCTCCAGATCGGTCAACTCGGCTTCGGCCAGGGCTCGCAGTTCCTCGTCGGTCGTCTCTTTGCCGACCTGTCGGGTATCATCCCGCCGGCGAACCGCCTCTTTGTACTGGGCGTACGCCTCTACTACTTCCTCCAGCCGCCGATACTCCCGGGCCAGCCGGCGCCATTCATCTTGCCGAGCGATGGTCGCGGGATCGGCAAGCAGACGCCCCACTTCCTCGTAGCGCGCCTCAAATTCGGAGAGCACGGGCAGCACGGCGGTCAGTCCTCCGTTGTGACCGCCTTCAGGGCGGCCAGAGCCACTTCCACCTGGTCATCGCCGGGCTCCCGGGCGGTGAGCCGCTGGAGCCATAGGCCCGGCAAGGCCATGGCGCGAACCAGCGGATGCCGGGAGCGCCCGGAGAGGCGGATGGCCTCGTAGGCAATGCCGGCCACCACCGGCAGCAAAGCCAGCCGGAGTAGAAGTCGCTGCCACAGCGAAGGCCAGCCGAAGAAGGCGAATACCAGCACGCTGACGGCCGCCACGAAGAGGAGGAAACTCGTGCCGCATCGGGGGTGAAGTATCGGCAGCCCCCGGGAGGCGGCGACGGTGCGCTCGCCGCCTCTCTCCACGAGGTGAATCACACGATGTTCCGCCCCATGGTAGGCGAAGATGCGCCCGATGTCGGGTATCCGGGCGATGGCGGCGACGTAGCCCACCAGAATGGTCAGGCGCAGTACCCCTTCGGCCAGATTCCGGGCGGCGGGCCAGGTCAGCCAGGCGGAGATGCCGCCGACCGCAACCGTGGGTAGGAGCATGAAAAGCCCTACGGCCATTATCGAGGCCAGACCGATGATCGTGGCGCCTTGCCAAGGAGACAGCCGTTCCTCGCCCGCGGCCTCGGCGGAGATGAGCAATGCCCGCACGCCCAGACCCAGCGAGTCTACCAGGGCAACTACACCCCGCAGGAATGGCAGGCGCCACCCGATCCAGCGCTCGCCGGCCGGCGTGAGCCGCTGGCGGTGCACGAACAGGCTCCCATCCGTGCGGCGCACGGCGATGGCCATGGCGCGGGATCCGCGGAGCATGACGCCTTCGATGACGGCCTGCCCACCATATAAGGGTGCCTGGTTCAAGGTTTCACTTCATCCCATACTTGCGCTTGAACCGCTCGACGCGTCCGGCAGTGTCCACGATCCGCTGCTGGCTACCAGTGTAGAAGGGATGGCAGTGGGAGCAGATCTCCACCCGGATGGCCTTCCGGGTGGAACCGACCCGGTAACTGGCGCCGCAGGCGCAAGTCGCGGTGATTTCATGATAGGCGGGATGGATCTTCTCTTTCAAGGCCGACACCTCGCTCGTCACCTGGAAAACGCGCGTCCATTATAGCACGGGGGTATCCGCTCGGCAACCCATTCTGTACGGGTCTTTTGGCTTCAACAGGACAAACTGATTGAGGAAATTCGGAAACTGGCGGAAGAGGTCGGCACACGGAATCCGGCTGTAAAAGAGATTGTGCTCTTCGGGTCCCTCGTCCAAAGAAGAGGAGTACCGGGGAGCGATGCCGATCTGCTCATTGTGCTGTGGAGAGACGATAGGCCCTTTCCCGAAAGGATTGACGAGTGGCTGGGCGAGTTTGACCTCGACTTCCCGGTGGAGGTTTTCCCGTATACGGTAGAAGAACAGGGCAATCCGCTGGCACAGGAAGCGCTCAGCAAAGGGATGAGGTTGTACGCCGCCATAGCTCCCCCCCAAAGCTGATCCCCCCAGTACGAAAGTCCCCGCCCTACTGCACTTCTGTCGACCATGCGCCAGCACCGCTCTCTCGCCGTGAGAATAGCCTTCGCCCGACCATGCCATGCTAGGGGCGAACTTGTCCTTGATGCGGTCCCATTCCCGGCAAGAGAAGGGAAGGATGACTACTCCAAGTAGGGGTGACGGCAGCGCCGTGTCAAGTACTGATCATCCCATCCGGAATCTGATCGGCCTGGCAACATTACTGCTGGTTCTGGCCGCGGGCTCTCCCGGTCCGGAGCGGGCACTTGTCGGGTCGCCGGGGTTCGAGCGCCTGGGCCAGGGAGGGCCAAGTACGCCCATCGCCAGCCCGCCCGCCGGGCCGAAGACCCACATCGTGGCGCCAGGGGAGAATCTTTCGCTGGTGGCGATGAGGCATGGCCTCACCGCCGCCGTGATCGCCCGGGCCAACGGTTTGACTAACCCGCACTTCATCCGGGTCGGTCAACGACTGACCATCCCGGGCGCCGGCGATGAGAGCGCAACTCACCGGGTCCGGTCGGGCGACACCCTTTGGGACCTGAGTCGCCGTTTCGGCGTATCCGCCGAAGCGATCGCCCGGGCCAACGGGCTCCGCAATCCTTCGCACGTGCGGATTGGGCAGGTGCTGGTCATCCCTCGAGGAAAGGGGGTGGCGCCCGCCATTGGAGTGCAATTCATCTGGCCGGTGGCCGGGAGAATCAGTTCACCGTTCGGGCCACGGTGGGGTCGCCTGCATACCGGTTTGGACATCGCCGCCCCGACGGGGACGCCCATTCGGGCCGCGGCCGCCGGAGTGGTCACCACTTCGCGTTGGCTGGCCGGTTATGGTCGAACGGTGATCCTGCGCCACGAGGACCGCACGTTGACCCTGTACGCTCATGCGTCCAAGCTGCTGGTGCGGTCGGGGCAAACCGTCGAGCAGGGCCAGATCATCGCGCGCGTGGGGTCGAGCGGCAACTCTACCGGCCCTCACCTGCACTTTGAAGTGATCGTCCACGGGCGCCCGCGCGACCCCCTGGCCTATCTGCGCGGCCAGGGTCGAGCTAGCGTTCCCGCGCCATGAGTTCAGGCACCTGGCTGGCTACTTCGTCGAGTCCCTTGAGCACTTGGCGCATGAAGTCGTGATTGGTCTTGGCCTTGCGCAGCCGCTTGTTCAGGAGTTCGATGATTTCGTCCGAACCTAGTTTGTCGAGAGCGCGCCGCAATGCCCAGCTCATCTCCAGTTCCTGTGGATTGAGCAGGAGTTCTTCCTTTCGGGTGCCCGAGCGCTTGAAATCAATGGAGGGATAGATGCGGCGATCGGCCAGGCGGCGGTCCAAGTGCAGTTCCATGTTGCCCGTTCCCTTGAACTCTTCGTAGATCACATCATCCATCCTGCTGCCGGTGTCGATCAAGGCGGTAGCGATGATGGTCAGGCTCCCGCCCTCCTCGATGTTGCGGGCGGCTCCGAAAAACTTCTTCGGCTTGTTGAGCGCGGCGGGGTCCAGGCCGCCCGACATGGTGCGCCCGCTCGGCGGCACCACCAGGTTGTGGGCGCGCGCGAACCGGGTGATGCTGTCGAGGAGGATTACCACATCTTTGCGATGCTCGACCAGACGTTTGGCGCGGTCAAGTACCATATCCGCGACTTTCACGTGGTTTTCCGGGAGTTCGTCGAAAGTTGAGCTGACCACTTCGCCCTTCACCGACCGCTCCATGTCGGTGACCTCTTCCGGGCGCTCATCCACCAGCAAGACGATCAGGTGGGCTTCCGGGTGATTGGCGGTGATGCTGTTGGCGATGTTCTTGAGCAACACCGTCTTGCCGGCCTTGGGCGGCGAGACGATCAGGCCCCGCTGGCCCTTGCCGATGGGGGCGATGATGTCGATGAGCCGCGTTGAGGTCTCTTCCGGCCTGTTCTCCAGCTTCAGCCGCTTGCAGGGGTAGAGAGGGGTCAGGGCCTCAAAAGCCACGCGCTCCTTGGCCTTGTCCGGCGACTCCCCGTTGATCAGTTCCACCCGCAGCAAGGCGAAGTAGCGTTCGGAGTCCTTGGGCGGCCGCGATTGCCCGGACACGGTGTCGCCGGTCTTCAATTCGAACCGGCGAATCTGGGAAGGGGAAACGTAGATGTCCTCGCGGGTGGGCAGATAACCGATAGGCCGCAGGAAACCGTACCCTTCGGCCATGATCTCCAGGATGCCTTCGGCGAACAAGGAACCGTCCTTGGTGATCGTAGCCTTCATGATCTCGAGGACCAGTTCCTTCTTGTGCATCGTGGAGTAACCCGAGACATTGAGTTCCCGTGCCTTCACGTACAGCTCTCGCATGGTCATCTTCTCTAGCTCTTGCATGTTCATCCCGACTGAACCACCTCGATCTGGAGATTGGGAAAGGAAATGGCAATAGGCTGTTGCCCGGATGGGAACCGGCCTTATCGCGCGGCATGTACTGGCGGTTGGCCGGTCGGGGCGTTACCGGAAGATGTACTGGCGCCTCCGGCCGCCCCTGACGGAAACGATACCACTCACGCTCTCAGCTTATGCACGTCAGTTGGAGAACTTCGCCATTCACCCCTCGTCATCCTGCTAGCGGTTACCCGACACCTGCCGCCAGTCCGCCAAGAAACGCTCGATCCCGAGGTCGGTCAAGGGATGGCGCAGGAGCTGCCGCAATACGGCAAACGGCACGGTGGCGATGTCCGCCCCGGCAAGCGCCGCCTCCACCACATGCAGCGGGTGCCGAATGCTGGCGGCGATCACTGCCGTCTCCATCCCGTGTCGATCGAAGATGGCGGTAGTCTGGCGTACTACCTCCATGCCCTCGTGGCCGGCATCATCCAGCCGCCCCACGAACACGCTGGCGTAGCCGGCGCCGGCCAAGGCGGCCAGTAGTGACTGCGCCGCCGAGAAGACGAGGGTCACATTGGTCGCGATCTTCTCCCGCGCGAGTTGGCGGACGGCGGCGAGACCATCCGGGGTGAGCGGGATCTTGACGACCACGTTGGGCGCCAACCCGGCCAGCTCGCGAGCTTCTTCGACCATCGCCTCGCGCTCGAGGGCGATCACCTCCGCATTCACCGGTCCGTCCACCATGGTCGCGATCGATCGGACGGCGGCGTGAAAGTCGGGAAAGCGTTCCCTCGCCACGAGGGTAGGGTTGGTGGTGACGCCGCTCACCACACCCCACCGCATCGCTTCCTCGATCTCCTTTGGGCTGGCCGTGTCGATGAAGAGTCTCACTCCTGCCGCCTCCCGTCAGTCCTGTCCCAGCGCGTCCAGCCACCCGGCCGCCTCGGGAGCCGTCCGCGGATCCTGAAGCGCCCGGCGGAATGCCTCCCGCGCGGGGTTGAGTTGTCCCATTTGCATGTGCGCTCTTCCCAGAGCCAGGTTGGTCCTGCCCTGCTCAATCGGCCCGAAGTAGGCCACGGTCTCTTCCGCCCAGGCGATGGCCGTCCGGTAGGCGGTCTCAGCCCGTCCCCGGTCGCCGAACTCCTCGAACCGCTGCCCCGCCAGGGCATGGCCCCAAACCAGATTCTCCCAGTGCCCCTGGGCCAGGGGGTCGAGTTCCCGGGCCCTCTCGAGCGCGCGTACCCCGACATCGACGAACCCGAACAGCATGGTCACTTGCCCGGCCAAGCTCTGATAGGAAGGGTTCCCGGGATCGAGTCGGAAGGTCTCGCCGGCCGCGGCAATCGCCGGCGAGGCGTCTTCCAGGTCGTCGGGGACCGCCTCCGCCAGCTGCGCGCGGGCCAAGCCCCAAGAAGCGTGGGGCGACAGGGGATTCAGTCGGCCCGCCCGGGCGAAGGTGTTCCGGGCCGCTCCAGCTCGGCCTGCCCGTAACTGGGCCTCGCCAACTGCCTCCAGTGCTCGACCGGCAATCGCGACGGCCAGCACCAGGAGGATCATCCCCAGGACAATCCGCGATGCTGTCTGCGCCGGGCCGGGTCGCACGAGCGGGGGCGGCGGGGGCTTACGTTCGGGACCAAGCAGTGAGCGCACGCCCAACCCCCAAGCCAGCCCAACCAAGAAGAACAGGAGGACCATCGCCGGCAGGTGGCTGAGGGCATGATCGAAGAGCCCATGCACCGCGGCCAGCACCAGGGCGACCCAGGCGGCGGTGAGCCCGGCCGATCGCCCCGCTCGCATCACCGGGGCCAGAGCCGCCAGGGGACCGAAGACGAACAGCCCGAGCAGCAGCAGTCCGGGCAGGCCGGCCTCCACCCCGGCATGCAGCAGGAGGTTCGGGGGCGCGAGCGACACCAGGGGCGCGTGGCGGAAGGTCGAGGCGACTGCTGCCCAGCCACCCGGCCCCGCTCCCAGAACCGGGCGAGCGAGGCTCGCTTGCGCCCCATCCCCCAGCCTGGCAAACCACCCGGCCACTTCGTCCCCGGAGACCACGGGCCAAGCCAGGCGCAGTGCCGCCTCGCGGGGCAAGAGGAAGCCGGTGAGCATGGTGAGGGCCACCAGGATGGCCACGGTCAGCAGGACGACCTCCTTGCCTTCCCGGCTGGTTACCCGGCCCAGAGCGGCCGGGCGCAAGCGCTGTACGGCGAACCAGGCGACCGCGCATCCCGCGGCGACGACCGCCAGGCCCCCGGCAGCCCCCGCCACCGCGAGGGCGGGCAGGTAAAGGAGCACGAAGGCGAGGCCGATCACCCATAACAGGGCGCCGGCGAGCACCGTGCGCGTGGATTCGCCTCGGGGCAGTGTGAGCCCAAGGATGATCAGGCCCACGGGCCAAAGGGCCCATGCTCCCCGGGAGAAGGTGAGTGACAGCCCGGCAACCAGCAGGAAGCCGGCCACAGCCCGCGGTCCGGGTCCCGCCAGCCTGCCCCCGCAGCACGGATGGGAGTTGGCGCCCGGATCGCCGCCATCGCCCAGCCAAGCCCGACCGAGCGACCAGGCCGCTCCCACCAGGCCAATCAGGAACAGGATAGCGGCCGCGTTAGGGTAGAGGAGCACGGCGGCCAGCCGGCCGGTGTCCGCCAGCCCGGGCAACCGGGGGCCAGGGAACTGGGCGGACGGCGGCGGTACCACGAGGTCGCCCATGGCCGCCAGCGGCGGGGCGCCGGGCCAGGCGACCGACGGAGTCAGGTCAAGGGCATGCAGCACCACGCCCACCAGGGCGAGCAGGGCCGTGCCGGCGATCAGGGGATCCCAGCCGGCCGCCTCCCGTCCGGGCACCCATAGCGATCCGAGGTAACGGCCGAGGAAGTACATGCCCAGCCCCAGCAGGATGCCGAGCGCCCCGGCCACGGCCCCTGAGGGGCTCAGGGCGAATCCGGCGGACAGCAGGTACCAGGCGGTCAGGCCGAAGGCCGCCAGATCGGGCCAAATCGTACCCGGTCGTGGTCCCGGCCACTCCGCCGCCAGGCGAATGCCGCGCGCCATGGCCAGCGCCAACAAAGCTATGAGACCCAGGCACGCGGCAAGAAAACGGTCACCGCCCATCCCACCCACCCATACCGCGCCCAGGATGGTCAGGACGGTCAGGCTGACTTCCACGGACAAGGGCAGTCCACACCCTTTACTTGTACGGCCGTGCACCTTCATCCCTCCCAAACACTGGGTTCGGCACCGAGCCGCCGAGGGCCCTTTGGATGGCGTAAGCGAGGAAGCCGGCACAGGTGGCGAATGCCTGGCCGGTCTTGACCACCCCCGTGTCCCGATCGAAGCTCTCACACGCCAGGCCGCCATCCAGCGGCGCGTTCAGCAGGATGTCGCGAGCGATATCCCATCTGCCCGACAACAGGCTGTTGAACACGCCCATGACGAAGGGATGGTCAGCGTGCGGACAGCCTACTTCGGCAAATCGCGCGCCTGGGTAGTGGTGGGGGTTGTGGGTTGAGTGGATCCAGTTGACGGTGTTGCGGTACACGGGGTCGGCAGGATCACATAGACCGTAGTAGGCGAGCAATTGCAGGCTGCCAGGCGGTTCGTCGTAGATCTCCCGGTTGCCCTGGAGATCGGCCGACCAGGCGAACATGGGGCCCAGGGGGCCATCGGCGACGAGATGCTCGTAGATCGCTTGGCGCACCCGAGGCGCCGTCCGGCGGCAACGTTCGACCGCCTCACCGGGCAGGCCGGCTTCCCCGCCCACTTCCGCCAGGAACCCGAGCGCCCGCCAGGCCAGGGCGTTATCGTAGGTCAAGTACGGGTAAGTAGCCGGGTCGTCGGAGGGGCACAGCATGGTCCCGAACAGGTCCACCTGGGGGTGCCGCCACTCCCAGAAGCGAGACTCGACATGGGCCAGTCCTCCCCGCACTCCCGGGTCTTGCAGGACGTCCCGATCCCCGGTTGCCAGCAGGTAACGCTGCAGGGCCACGGGATAGGCCGCCAGCTCATCGAGTTCAAAGCCAGGGTATAGCAAGCTGCCGTCGAGATACAGGCTGTGAATGCCCGCATGGCGGCGGTAGCGGGTGAAAGCGGTGACCAACATGTCCCGGGCTCGTCCGGGGTCAAACAACAAGACGCCCGGCAAGCTCCAGAGCAGGACGTCGCGGGCCCAGAAGGCGGCGGATACGTAATATAGCGGACTCCGGGAAGTTACCAACACCAGGTCTTCGGAGTCAATGGTCTGGCCGAGGGCATAGAAGTAGTTGAAGAACCCGTTGAGGTTCAGCACCCGCGCCAGCGCCGGATCAGACAGGGCAATGGTCCGCCGGCTTAGCCACTCCCGGGTGTCCGCCAGCAGCCGCTGCCAGCCCCGCCGGGCAAGATCCACCGCGGTGGTGCGAGCGCCGTCGCCGTCGCGGTTCATGCCGGCATAAAAAGCGACGGTGGCCCGCGGGCCGGGCAGCGTCACCGAGAGTCCGAAGTACAGGGGCTGCTCTCCCGCGAGTTCTCGGCCTTCGGCACCCCCATCGCCCCGGCACTCGATCGGGGAAGCGGAACTGGCGAAACCCAGGGCGGCAAGAGCCACTCCCGGCCGGGCTTCGAGTACGGGCGCGCCGGTCCAGCGATCCCGGCGGATGGCCCGCACGCCGTGAACGCGGCGGGACGTGTAGATCGTCTGGAGGGTCTCCGCCCAGCATCCATCGAACCCCACTCGCAATGAGCGCGGCCTTCCTTCCATGCACCATGCGTCGAGCAGGTAGACGAAACCCTTGTGCCCGGGCGGCGCGAACAGGGTACCTTCGACCGTGACCCGAGTCCGAGGATCGGTCGCTCGGAACCGGGGCAACCAGTGATCGAGGCGTTCCCAGGTGCAGGCGTCCAGGGCGACCGGTTCCCCATCGACTTCGACCCGGGGCCGCAGCAGAGGTTCGCCGGGAGCCCCGGCGAATTCCACCAATCCCGCGGCCGCCAGACTGAGGCAGTTGGGGCGGTCGACGGCCCCCGCGACCGGCCCGATCAAGGGCAGACTCACATACTCGTTGCCGGTGGGGAAGACGGTGACCGGTCTGTCTACTTCCTCGGGCACGGTGAGGAGGCGCAGGTTATCCGGCATCGCCGTCCGCCCTCCGTGACCAGTAGAGACCCGGGAAATAGTGGGCGTAGACATCGGGACGCAGCCCGGCCAATACGCCGCTCTCCCGCCGGTAGGCGCGAAGGACCTGCAGATCCAGGTCGGCCATGGCCATGCCCGGCGCCCGGGGATCCTCAACCTGGGCCAACACGCCATCCCCTCGGGGACTGATCTCCAACGGGGCGAAGATGGCGCTCTTCCCGCTCAAGCGAACGCCCGCCAGCTCGCCCACCAGACAACTGACCACTGCGTAGGCCGGACTCTCCTGGACCCGCGCCCAGGCCCCCCGGAGATGATTGGCGAGCACGTACTCGTCCGGGTCAGCCTGGGGCACGATGGCAATCTCCGCCCCGGCCAATACCGCCCACCGGAAAGTTTCCCAGTAGCCGGCATCGTTGCACACGGGGAGGAATGCCCTGGTCCCGTCCAGATTGAAGGCCCGCAATTGGCCGCCCTCCCGCAGACCCCACTCCCGTTCCAATGCCATGAGGTTGAGCTTGCGCTGTACGCCGGCGAGACCGCCATCGGGAGCGTACAGCCTTGCCTCATTATAGACCTTGCCGTCCTCGCCGCTCAGGTTCGCTGAACCCGCGGCTACCCATACCCTCGCACGCCGGGCCAGCCCCGAGAAGGTCTCGTGGTAGATGACGCGCACCGCGGGGTCGGCCAGGGCATATAGGTCGGCCACCCGGACGGCCGACCCGTCGCGGAAGACGGACAGCCCGGCCTTGAAGAGCCGGGAGGACCCGGGCAACATCCCCATCAGTCCCGTCGCCACGTCTTCGGGGAAGGCTACCAGGCGGGCGCCCTGCTCCACCGCCGGCAACATGGCCTCGTACATGGCCTGGACGAACCGACGCGGGCTGCCGAATGGCCGTGCGGCAACCTGCAGGGCGGCGACCCGCAATTGCCCGGGCTCGACGGTCGGCCGGGCCGGGGGATCGGGGAAGGTGCACCCGGACAGGTACCCTTGGACTGTGCTCTGGCGGCCTCGCCACTCGAGATACCTGCGGAGCACATCGCCCTTGATGCGACCCAGGCGTCTCATGCCGTCCCTCCTCCCTCGAGGTGGGCATAGGCGAGGGGCATCTCCCTCGCGTAGACACGCCAGGCCATCACATCCAGAACGCGGTAACGGCGTATTCGGCTCGCGAATCCCCCGTCCAGCGCCGCCATGAGCAGGTCCGGTCCCTCGCCTGCCCGGGCCACCACTCCCGTTTGGCCTTGGGTGATCTCATTGGGAGCATATACTCCGCTATAGCCGCCGAACTCTAGGCCGCCCATTTCCCCCTGCAGGCATGCTTCGGCTGCATATACCTGGTTGGCTTGCGCTTCCCGCCATACTCCGGCCGCCTGGCGCCAGGAGTTTGTCGGGAAAGCATGGGCCGCCGGAGCCAGGAACAGACGAGCCCCCTGCAGCGCCAGAATTCGCCCCGCTTCCGGGTAGCGGACATCCGACCCCAGCAAGAGCCCGATCTTACCCCACGGCGTATCCACGGCCTCCAGCGCATGGCCACCGGTCAAACCCCAGGAGCGTTCCCGGGGGACGAGGTGCACCTGAAGCCGGCGCGCCAGGATCTCCCCTCGCGGCGAAAACAGGTAGGCGGCGTGCACCAGTCCCTCCGGCCCCGGTTCCACCATGGTCCCGGGAACCAGATGGACGCGGGCGGCCCGCGCGACCCGGGCGCAGGCATCGATATACGGCCACCGCAGGTCGGCGGCACGGCGGAGGTCGTCTTCGAACCGCCACCCCGCCCCGAGCAACGCCAGTCCCAGGTATCCCGGGAAGAGCACCAACTCCGCTCCCCGCTCTCCAGCCTCGACCGCCGGCTTGAGCAGGAAGTCTTCAAAGTCCGCTTCGCCGGGCACGGCCGCGGCCGGAAGTTGAACCGCCGCCAGTACGGGCAGGCTGAATGCCGTCAAGGGCTCCACCTCGAATCCCGGTCGAGAAATTAGTTCGCCCGCTCAACTCGTTGATCCTCTTCGTCTCGCAGGGGGAGCACCCCTCTTCTCTGTAGGGGCGGGTACGGAACCCGCCCCTACCCATCTGCGATCTCGGCATCGCCCTACCTGCTCGTCAGGAAGTTACGGACCTTCTCCCGGTCGACGTCGCTCGCCCTGGCTTCCCCCGATAGCGCCACCGGATGCTCGGCGGACACGGAGAGCCGGAACACGGCCGCGAGCGGAGCGTATCTCGGGTCGCGCACCGCTATGTCCACCACCAGTTCCCCCGCCGTGACGGGCGTGACCGGATACGCGACTTCGCCCCGCGGGGCGCTGAAGCGGCGTCCCCCGATCTCGACGGACGTCGCCACCGGGTGCCCGGTAACGGCGTCCCGGACGCGAACCATCACCAGGTCGCGCCGGCCGGGGACGAGGGGCGGTGCCAGGACCTGCACTTCCAGTTCCGGCCGGGTTGCAGCCAGCACGGGAAGCGCCGCCAGCAGGTCGCCGGTCACGTCATCCCGGAGCAGGATCAGGCCGCGGTGCTCGCCCGGCTGCTTCGGGGCAAGCGCAATCACCGACAACTCCGCCGTCTGCCCGGGGCGGATCTCCCCGGGCAAGTCCGATACGGCCAGCCAGGCCGAGTCGGATAAGGCCAGCTCCATGAGTTCGAAGCTGGTCGGCCCCGAGAAGCCGGCCGCCTCTACGTAGGCGATCAGCTCGCCCGGCGGGGGATGGGACAACTCCACGACCTCCCGGGCCGTCCCCGGCGAGGCGGCGTTCGCGAGTTCCGTCCATCGGCCGGTCAGCGGGTCGCGGTGGTAGAGCGTGAGGGACAGGTCGGCGCCGGGCACGGGCGCATTTCCGACCTCCACCCGCAGGTAAGTCACGCCTGACTCCACCGGGCGCAGGGCGATGGCCTGGCTGTGGCCTCCCTCCACCTGATGCAGGCCGGGGATCGGGAGATCCTCCCCGCCGTCCACCGCGAAGGCCAGTGCCCGAGCCCGCACGGTATCCGGCCATGGCCGTACGGTGAGCGTGGACTCCAGGGCGGCGCCCCCTACCGGGCTGCCCAGGTGCAGCCGCGCGGGTTCGAGTCGCACCCCTCGGGCCGCCGCCTCGAGGCTATAGCCGGTCGACCTGAGACCGTACCGGGAGAGGGCGGGGGAACTCATCACTACCAGTTCCCACACCCCGGGTACGGGCGAGCGCACGCTCCACTCCGCTCGCTCGACAGGCGCCCCTCCGGGCTCCTCGGGATGGCCCACCGGGCCGGTAGCCCATAGCTCGCGCCCGTCCGGTCGCACCAGGTGCAACTGGGCTTGCCCCCGGGCGGCGGGGACGCTCAAGCGTATGTTCAATATGGCGGTGCCGGGCGGGACATCGAGATAGTAATGGACGGAACCGCCCGGGAGCAGGTCGCCGGCGAAGCGGAGCAGGCCGTCGCCGGGGAACGCATGCGGTATCGCGAAGGTCAAGGGGAGACGCAGATCGGTCCCGGGGGTGGCCGGGTCGTCAAGCACCAGTATCTCACTGTGCAATCCGGGGCCCGGGAGAGTGCCGAACCGCACTTCCAGGTTACGCGCGGTTGCGGCGGGCAAGCTCAAGTGACGGCGGTCGGCGGCCATCCACGCCGGTCCGCTCACCATCAGGCGCCGGAAGACCTCCAGGTCGTTGCCGACTTGCAGCGAGGCGCCCGCCACGAGCGGGCCCCGCGAGTAGATGCCGGCGACCGCGGCCCCGGGGCCGACTTGCCGGGCCCGAATGCCGGTCGCCGAACCTCGGGCCAGGGCGGCCCACACCCGCGTCGCCTCTGCCAACCCATGGCCCTGGCGTACGGCCGGCACCCCGGGGATGGCCCGGGACCCCTCCTCGACCGCCCGGCGAATGGCGCGGGGCGTGATGTCCACGCCTTCCGCCCGCGCTCCCTCCATCACCAGCGCCAGCAAGCCCCCCAGGTGGGGCACGGCCTGACTCGTACCCTCAAAGCGGGCATAACCGGAGGCGGATAGCCATTCCGGCACCGGGGCGATCGCGGAGCCAGGCGCCAGGGTCACCGGACCCAGGCTGCCGTCGGGACCAGGACCACTGGCACTGAAATGCCATACGCCCTCGACCGGCACGTCGTAGCCATACTGGATCCGCCACATGGCGGGCGACATGTAAGCACCGACCGCCAGATTCAGTTCCGGGTCGCCCGGGGCGTTGAAACTGCCCAGTCCCGGCCCGAGGTTCCCCGCCGCCACGACGAAAACCGTGCCGTACTGCTCCGCCAGCCGCCGCATGAGTTGGGTTTCGGCCACGAGCGACCCTGGAGCGTGTCCGCCGGCCAGACTGAGGAGTACGATGTGGGCGCCCTGCTCGGCGGCGTAGGACATCGCCCCGGCGATGTCTGACCAGTAGCCGTCGCCCGCCGCGTCCAGGGCCTTCAGCACGAGTAACCGAGTCCCGGGCGCCACCCCATCCATCCCACCGCGATGAGCGCCGAATGCTGCCGCCACGCCGGCCACGTGGGTGCCGTGGGCATTGGCGTCGAATCCCAGGCTGACGTGATCTCCACCCGCCGCTATCCGCGCGGCCACAAAGGGGACCCGCTCGTCGCGCGCGCCGGGCGTCCCGCCGGCAAAGTGACCCACCTCATGCCCAACGCGGAATTCCCGCAAGGCGGTCTCGTCGGTGAAATCTCGATTGCCGTTGGTATCGACATGAACCGTATCGTACACTCCGGAACGCAGGCCGTCGGTCACCAGCACCAGGATGGCATCTCCCGCCACGCCGTTGCGGTTGATGTCTTGCCCCAGGGGACCTCCCGGAGCAAGCTGGCGTTCCGAGAACCTTCCCAGGCGATAGCGGCCGCTCTGCGAGGTTATACGGCCCAGGTTCACCCGGCCTACCGGGGTGTCAACCCAGCCGCCCCGGGGCGCCCGGATGCTGACGGTGATGTCCACGTCCCCCTCGCCGGTGAAATCGACCCAGTCGGCGATCTTGCGCTCCCAGTCCGGGGTGAACTGGAGGTCCGGGTGATCCGGATCGACCCCGGTATCGATGACCGCGACCAGTATTCCCCGGCCGCTGCTGGCAGTGGCGTCTACGAAGCTGTCGGCGCCCATGGCCCGTAAGCTGACGGCCATGGCCTCCCTGGCGGCCGCCCGATCGGGCACGGGTACCGGGACGGCCGCCGCTGCGCCCAGCCGCCGCTCGCCGCCGGCGGCCTCCTCGGGGGCGCCGACCGGCCGCGACACCGCCAGCTCCCCCAAAGCCAGGAGGAGGAGCAACCCGATGGCGATCCGCCGGCCGTTCATGGCGACTGCCCCGGCGCCCCGGTGCCGCCCGCGCGGACCACATCGAGGAAAGTGACCATCCCGTCCTCTCCCAGGGCCAACCGTACCAGGTCCCCCGGCTGGATGGTCTCCCACCCCGAAGGGCGTCCGTCGATCAGGGTAATCGGCGAGGGCGCCAGGCTGAACAGGCGGCGCCGATCTCCTGCCAGGCTGACGTCCAGCCTCCACCCCGTGAGGTCAACCGCCAATACCCGCCCCGCGAGGTCGATCCGGGTCGCCCATAGCAGCCGCACCTCGCCGGTCGACTGTCGTAACACCAGGTACAGCTCATCGCCGGGGTGGAAGTCCTGCGGTCGGGCGCTGCTGCCATTGCGCACCAGCATTGCGTCCGCGGCGAGTCGCAAAGTCCGGCGTTCGCCGCCCTCCCGGGGGAAGAACGCCAGCACGGCAGCTCCTGGGTCCAGGGAGGCCAGCCGGCCCGACGCGTCGGCGAGAAGCGCTTCCAGATACCGGACTTCGCCCTCGGGCGACACCACGGCACGCACTTCATCGAGTACGCTGAGATCGGCGATCGTGGCCGGCGCCCCCTGACGATACAGGGCAGTGGCCGCCGTCAATCTGACCCTTCGGGTGCGTCCGCCTGGCAGGCCCAGCGTGAGCCACCCGCCGGGGTCCACCCGAACCAGTTCGCCCTGGAGATCATGCAGGGTACCCCGAAACTCCAGGAATCTGGAGATCATGGCCGCCGCCTGGCCGCGGCTGGTGAACTCGCCCGGGCGGAAGTCTCCCCCGGGGAACCCCGTCACCAGCCCCCGGCGCCAGGCGCTGAGGATATGCTCGAACGCCCAGCCGGGTACGGCGCCGTGATCGGCGAAGGGCAGCTCAGCGGCACCCCCACCTGCGGCCCGAGGCTCTTCCGCCCAGCCGCCGGCCCTCACCAGCATCACCGCCAGTTCGGTCCGGGTCACCGGGTGATCGGGACGGAAGTGACCGTCGGGATAGCCCATGACCAGGCGGCGCTCGAAGGCGGCTTCGACGTATCCGTTGGCCCAGTGAGTGGGACCCAGGTCGAGGAAGCTCGAAGGTGAGCCGGCCAGCATCCGTGCTTCCTCGGCATCCCCCAGGGCCATGACCAGCAAGCGGGCGACTTCGGCCCGGGTCACCGTGCGATCCGGCGCGAAACGGCCGTCCGGCAGACCGAGGACCATCCCCCGCGCCCACAGCACCTCGACCTGCTGCCGCGACCAGTGCCCGGCCAGGTCGGGGAAGGGAGCGGCCGAGAGCGGTCGAGCCGCCCCGACCACGGCGAGCAGGACTATCGCCGCGATCAGGGCCGCGCGCCTAATCATCCAGGACTTCCACGGTGAAATCATCAAACCAGATGGTCCCCCGTCCCACGGTCTTGAGGTACAGCTCCAGGTTGGCGGCCACGCCGTCGGGCAGGACGAACTCCAGCGACATCTGCCCCCACTCGAAGTCGGCGGACCGGGCGTGCGTCACCCGCCGGGGGGGCAATACGAACCGGTCGTCCACCATCGATCGGAACTGCACTTCCAGGATCTGCTGCCCGAGAGGGGCCACTCCCCGTCCCCGCGTCCATACCGTCACCCGATAGCGGCGGCCGCCCGCGGCGGGCAGGGTGGTGATGGCGTAGGTACGCTCGTCAAGCACATCGGTCAGCCGGACGGTTCCCGGCCCGTCACGCCCTTCCCCAGGGTCATGGCGCACTCCCGGACCGACGAGGGTCCAGTTGATGGGCCAGCCCCTTTCGGCAATCTCGAATCCGGACTGGCTCACGATCCGCTCGGGCCGGGGGCTGTGATAGAGGACGGCCTCAACCAGCCGTGCCGCGTCAGGCGGGCTGGCCACCATGACATCGAAAGCCCCTTCCACCCGCACGAGCACTGCCAGATTGACGCGGTAGCCACCCGCCGCAGGGAAGCGGTACTCCAGCCACGGGACATCGGTGACCCGTTCGAGGGTCTGCCCTTGCGGGTCGGCGATCGACCATCGCCAGCGGTGGCTGCGACCCGGAGACTCGGGCACTTGCGGGCTGACTTCGAGGCGGACCGGTTGACCCAGGAGCACCTCCGCCGGGACCGATACTACCTGGTAAGCGACTAACTCTCGCACCTCGCTGATCCGCCGGTTGCCGTCCCGCACCTCGACCCGGTATATCCCCGGCCGCGGAGGTTCGAAGCTGATCCCCGCGCGTCCCTTGAACGTGGCCACGGGCTCTCCGGGCACCTGGCGATCGTAAATGATCCACTGCAGGCGGGGCTCGGTGGCGGCCAGGCGAGCCGGCGGCAAGGCGAGGTGCAACGCCACCCGGCTTCCCGGCAGGGCATGGCTGTCGCCGATCAGGGGGAATTCGGCCGGAGCCAAGACCGACCTGGCCAGCAGGGCCACCAGTGCCACGGCGGCCAGGCCGACCCCGGCCTTCAAGCGACGCCCGAGCGTAGTCTGTCGTAGTCGGCGATAAGCCTGCAGATCGCGCTCCAGCTCGGCGAAGGAAGGATAGCGTGCCTCGGCGTCGGCCTCCAGGCACCGCCGGACGATCCGTTGTAGGCCGCGGGATACGCTTCGCCTTCGCGTGCCCCCCAGGGTCCGGCGGAACTCCTGCTCGGGCGGCACGCCCCGCAGCAGGTAATAGAGCGTCACCCCGAAGCTGTAGATATCGCTGCGCTCGTCGGCCGGCAGATTCAGCCGCTGTTCGGGCGAGCTGAAGCTCTCGGTAAAGCCATGTACGCCCCGCGCATTCCCGTCACCGCGGAGCGCACGGGCAATGCCGAAGTCGATCAGCTTCAACCGGCCATCGGCGTCCACCATGAGATTCCCCGGCTTCAGGTCGCGATGTACCACGCGCTCCGGCGTCTCGTGCAGGTAACGGAAGATAGCGCAGATCGCGAGACCGTGTTCGATGACCTCGTCCTCGTCCAGCGATCCGCCGCGGGCCTGCACGAGGTCGGCAAGAGTCTGGCCGTCCACGAAGTCGGTCACCAGGAAGTAGTGACCGCCCTCCTGAAAGAAGTCATACACCTTGGGCAGATTGGGGTGGCTCAATCGGAAGAGCACCCGGACTTCGTTCAGGAACTCGGCGGGCGGAACAGTCCCGGCGGGGAACTGCTTGACCGCCAGCCGCACCTCCTGATCCATGCCCAGCCGGGTGGCCAGGTATACGGACGCGGTGCCGCCTTCGGCCTGCAGGCCGACAATGCGGTAGCGGTCCTGCAATATAGTGCCGTGACTCAACTCGCCCATGCCCGCCCCCAGCCGGTCATCAGCGTGGCTCGTGGGGGAACAGCGCTGCAAGATCGTACCAGCTGACGTAGTTTCGGACCCGGCCACTCCAGTCGGCCACGTTGTTGGTGGTGACCACGGCCACCCTGCCGGACAGGGCCAACGCGACTTCCACGTTTGTACCGAGGAAGATGCGGGCCAAGGGTTGGCCGTCATGCTCGGCCACATACAGGAAATGCTCCTCGACGGGTGGTGGTCCGGGTCTGGAGATCACGACCTGGGCCACCGTCCGCCGGCTGGCAGGATCGAGGGCAACGTTGCGAATGCGGATCTCCGTCCCCTCCATGGCCTGGAACAGCGACCGCCAGGCGAGTTCGCCGGAAGCCAGGTCAAAGAGGTATATCCCGCCCCGCTCGCCGACATCGTACACCGCCAGCCGTTGTTCGTCCTCGGAGAAGGCCAGACCATTGGTGCCCCCGAAGAACAACAGCGAATCGATGAGTCGCTCTCCTGCCTGGTTGAACACGTACAGCCTGCTATCCGCCCCGCCGGTAGTCGCCGCGACCCTTTCCCCCGACGGCGACAGGGCAACCACGCGCCGGAGCCGTGCAGGCACCGGGTACTCCGCCAATACCTCGCCACCCGGTGCAACGAGGAAGACCCGGTCAGCGTCGGTCACCAGCATCCGCCCGGTCGTCGCAAACTTCACCGTCGCATCGGGGCGCACTCGGAACGAAGTCAACTCCCGCCAAGCGTCAGCGGCGAACAAGTGGAGGCGGGCGGATGCCCCCCAGCGGGGCTGCTGGAGGACCGAAACGCGCGATGCGTCCCGGGAGCCTGACGCCATGGCCCAACCGTGCACGGGCAGGACGAGCAGCCTTCGCCCTCGCGGGTCATACAGGCTGAAGTGTCCCTCCTGGTTCAGTTCCGTCTTGGTGGCCGCCACCCACCGCCCTTCTCCCAGCAGGCGGACCGAGGAAGCCCGATAGCGGCGGTCGGCGAATGTGACCCGGGAAATGAGCTGGCCGGCATCATCAAACAACTCGTACCCCAGTGCCGTTGGGCGGCCGTCGGGCAACCCCACGGCGACGGCCACCGACCGCCCGTCCTCGGCCAGGGAAGCGGTCACCGCCTGCGCATAGTCCTGCTCCCAGGCTGGTGCCATTTCCCGAAGCGGCACGGCACTCCAGTCAGTCTCTAGCAGGCGCAGCCCATCGGCGATCGGTGGCAAAGCCACGGGGTCAGCCCGTGGCGGTGTGCCGGCGGGAGGCGGGTACGCGCAGCCAACCACGATGGTGGTGAGGAGGATGAGGCCCCCGAGCGTTCCCAGACCTCGCCGTTGCAGTTTGCCGATCATGACCGCTTCACAACCCACCCGTCACTGGTGTTTCTTTGCTTTCGCTTCCGGCGCGTCCGTTTCCTGCCGCATTGAAAGGTGGGCGAGTCGACTCGCCGGGAGACTGAGGCGGACAGCGGCAGGAGGGCATGGTGGGGGGGGTAAGAGCAGGCGGTTGTAGGGGCGGGTTCAGAACCCGCCCCTACAGGACCTATCACTTGACCCGGATCTCCACCACCGCGCCGCCCACCAGCGTTATCTCCACCTGCTGGCCGGCCCGCACATAGGTGAGATCCCGCCGAACGCCCCGCGCATCGAATGTCTTGACCGCCGGGTCAAGCGGGAAGGTCCGGGATGTTCCGGCCACCTGTAGCGTGAGCGCGCCGGCAGCGACTCCCTCGACGACGCCGGCGATCTCGATCTTCTTGACCCGGATCTCCACCACCGCGCCTCCCACCAGCGTTATCTCGACCTGCATCCCGGCCGTCACGTAGGTGATGTCCCGCCGGTTGCCTTGCTCATCCGTGATCTTGACCGTGGCACTCAGGGGGAAGCTCGGCAGCGCAGCGCCCACCCGTAGCGTGAGCCTGCCATCGGCCACCAGTTCGACGATGCCGGTGATCTCGATCTTCTTGACCCGGATCTCCACCACCGCGCCGCCCACCAGCATTATCTCGACCTGCATCCCGGCCCGCACGTAGGTGAGGTCCCGCCGATTGCCCTGTTCATCGAACACCTTGACCGCGGGATTCAGGGGGAAGGTCTGCGATGCCCCGCCTACTTGCAGGGTTATCGCGCCATCGGCCACCCGCTCGACGGTGCCGGTGATCTCGAGCTTCTTGACCTCAATCTCCACCACCGCGCCGCCCACCAGCGTTATCTCCACCTGCTGGCCGGCCGTCACGTAGGCGAGGTCCCGCCGGTTGCCTTGCTCATCCGTGACCTTGACCGTGGCACTCAGGGGGAAGCTCTGCGACGCAGCGCCCACCCGTAGCGTGAGTCTGCCATCGGCCACCCGTTCGACGATGCCGGTGATCTCGATCTTCTTGACCCGGATCTCCACCACCGCGCCGCCCACCAGCGTTATCTCGACCTGCATCCCGGCCCGCACGTAGGTTAGATCCCGCCGGGTGCCTTGCTCATCGAATATCTTGACCGCGGGGTCAAGCGGGAAGCTCCGGGATGTTCCGGCCACCTGTAGCGTGAGCGTGCCGGCAGCGACTCCCTCGACGATGCCCGCCAGTTTCGCTTCTTCGTCGGCTTCCTCTACTTCCACCCTGGTTACAGCGCCCCGGACCAGCGTCACCTCCACTTGCTGCCCGGCCTTCAGGTAGGCCAAGTCGCGGAGCTTGCCGTGCTCGTCGAAGACCTTGACCGCGGGATCCAAGGGGAAGGTGTGCGACTTGCCTTGTACCAGCAGCGTCAGCCTGCCCTCCGCCACGGTCTCGAGTATGCCGTCGACTTCACGGGTTTCGAACTCGGCGCTGATGAACACGGCGAGATCATCCTCGTCGTCGTCAAGGATGATTTCGACCTTGTCTCCGGGGTGTAGCTGGTCGAGCGTGGCTCGCCGGCCGTTGAGGAAGATAAGCGCCCCTTCGGCCACCTGGAAAGTCTTGCCGTCGGGATGCCGCCGATTGGCGATGGTGATCTTCGGCTCCGCGCCGGTCACTACCGTGACGATAGTTCCCTGGAACTCGCGGTCTTCATCTTCGTCGTCCTCGTCATCCCGATCGTCGTCTTCATCTTCATCTTCGTCGTCCCGGTCATCAAGCCAATCCTCCACGCGGTCAAGGAGGGCGGCCATCTCCGATCGGCGCACCGGCTGGTTAGGCCGGAAAGTGCGGTCCTCGTAGCCCCGCAGTATGCCCTCTTCAATGGCCAGGGCTACGAATCCCCTGGCCCAGACGGGAATGGCCTCCAGGTCCCGGAAGTGGAGGTTGCCGCCAGGGAACTCCCTCGCCCGGTCCGCCAGGCCCATGAGCCGGATCATGGTCACTACGACCGCCAGGCGAGTAGCCGGCGCATTCATCTGCAAGTCTTGCCCGCCCTCGCGTAGGAGATCGCGAAGCAGGCCCTGTTCATGCGCGACCACCAGGTAACCGACCGCCCACTCGGGCACGCTGGCCCAGTCGGCATAGTCCAGCCGCTCATCCATGCGGGCCTGGGCCTCGGCCTCCCGCCCCAGCGTCCGCACCGCCAGGGTGACCAGTTCCACCCGCTTGACGGCGCCATTGGGTCGGAAGGTGCCATCCTCGAACCCCCGGAAGACTCCCTTGAGGGCCAGCTTGCGAATGTGCTTGTCGGCCCATTCCGCCTCGCCGGCGTCGCGGAACTCGGTCCGCTCCCGGGCTGTCTGCCTTCGGGCATGCCCGGGGGGTATGCGGTCCCGGTCCCTATCATCTCTGGCAAACGCGAACCCTCCGGCCAGTGACAGCAGGAGGCTGGCCACCACGATAACGGCGATGGTACGGCGCATTATTCATCACTCCCCATGATCCGCGTGCCGGGGACTCTCCCCCGGCCTTCTAATACATCGAAAGACGGCGGCGATTTGCGGGGGTTCCCCGGAGCGGACCGGAGGAGGTCGCCAAGGCAGAGCAGGATCTCACCGGCGGAGGCACTCGCGTCCTCACGCGGAGCAACAGGTCCAGGGAGGCGTCAAGACCGACATGGCGTTGACTCGCGAGGCGGTACTGGCCAGCACAGATAGGCTATCGGAAGCATTCCGGGCGGCCCGCGTGCGGCTGGCATTCCTCTTCGGGTCGGTCCTGGATGGTGGCTCAGCCGTCCAGCCGCGGGACCTGGACATTGCCGTGTCCTTTGAACGCTATGACTTCGCAGCTTACTTGGATCTGCAAGAGCGGTTGCACACTATCCTGACTGCTCCGCAAGATCGATTGGACCTGGTCTTGCTCGACCGATGCGGTCCCCTGCTGCAGCTCCAGGTCGTCCTGGCGGGTTTCCCTTTGTATATTGCCGACCGCCGGTTGCTTGACGACTTCCTTCAGGATGCCATGTTCGACTACGAGGACTTCCAGCGCTTCCGACGAGAGTTCCGTCGCGAGCTCGAAAGACGCCTCGGGGAGGGATTGTCCATGGCGGAACGGAAGATGGACCGGAATCGCGTGGAGACCTATCTGTCGCAACTGGACGAGGCCCTTGACCGGCTGGCCGAACTCCGGCGGCGGGTGCCATCCTATGAGGACTTCCAGGCAGACCGGGACGCACCGGCTTATGCCCTCAGCATCAAGTGGATGGCCGGGATGAGGAATGCGATCGTGCATGTATACTGGAGGCTTGACCTCGCTGCCGTATACGACAGCGTATCCCGGCGGCTGGGGCAGTTCGACGAGTTCGCCCGTCAGGTGAAGTGCCACCTGCCTCCGCTAACGGAAGAACAGCTGGAACGCGACACCTAACAGCACCGGGATCAGTGCTAACACCAAATAGAAGAAATACCGGCGGAGTTCAGCGACGCTGCCGGAGAGGGTCGCCACGTTCTCGCTGAGCCTATTGGAGAGAGCTTCCACGTTCTCGGTGAGCTGATTTACGTTCGCCGCCAAGTTCCGAAGGTCTTTGCCGACTTCGGTGAGACTTTGTGTCTCCAGTTCGCGGAAGTAGTCCTTGTCCACGCGGGGGATGCGGCCTTGCTCGAGATCCCGGTTGACCGGCGGCGCCGCGGTTGCGGCCGAGTTGAGTTGAAAGAACTGCAAGCTGCATATCTCTTGCATGTGCTCCAGCACGATCGTCTTGGGAGACGAGTTGAAAACCGCCAAGGCAAGTGCTCCCTTGAATCCGGGATCTACCTGGAGGCCCGCCAGCAAGATCAGACCTTTTCGGGTGAAATACGTCTTGGGGCCGATGTTGGCCGCCATGTCCAAGGGGAGTTGCAGCCGTTCGTGGGTGATCAAGAGGGCAAATTCCCCCGGCTGCAGCCGGGCGGTCTTCGTCTTCCCGTCGAAGGTGATTGACTCCTCGGCGTTGCTTATGTGGATCTGGGATCCGATGCGGGCGTCATAGCTGGTCCCCTGTAGGCATGCTACTTCAAACCCCTCGATCACCAGCTTACCCTGCCTCAGGGCCTCCTGCACCTCGACATCGGTCATCAGCATCGTACTCCCACCCTTCACCGCCAGATTGACTCTCAGGCGAACTGCTGTTCTGCCTGGATCCTAACGCGCACGCCGGCTGGCGTCAAGCCTGATCGTTTGACACGACGGACTGATCGGGGCAGGGGCGATGGCTGTAGGGGCGGGTTCGGAACCCGCCCCCAACACAGCGGCGTTCACTCCGTGCCGTGCTCCCAGGCTTTGCGATATGCCTCCTGCTCGGGGGTAAGCCGGTCAATGCCCAGGCCCATGCTGGTCAACTTCAGCCAGGCCACCCGCTCGTCGATCGCCGCCGGCACCGGATAGACCCGGGGCTCGAGCGCCGGCCGCTCCCGGGCCAGCCACTCGAGGACCAGCGCCTGATTGGCGAAGCTCATGTCCATGACTTGAGCGGGATGACCTTCCGCCGCCGCCAGGTTGACCAATCGGCCCTCGCTCAGGACCAGGATCCTCCGACCTCTGCCCAAACAGAACTCTTCCACGCCCGGCTTCACCGCTCGACGCTCGGCGGCCAACTCTCGCAAAGCCTCGAGGTTGATCTCCACATTGAAGTGTCCGGCGTTGGCTACGATCGCCCCGTCCTTCATTCGAGCGAAATGGGGTCGATCGATCACGTGACGATTGCCGGTCACGGTCACGAACACATCGCCCCGGGCGGCCGCATCCACCATGGGAGCAACTTCGAAACCCTCCATGACCGCCTCGAGCGCCCGCACCGGGTCGACCTCGGTGACGATGACGCGGGCGCCGAGGCCCGCCGCCCGCATGGCCACGCCCTTTCCGCACCAGCCGTAGCCCGCCACCACCACCACCGAACCTGCCAGCAGGCGGTTGGTCGCCCGCATGATCCCGTCCAGCGTGGACTGCCCGGTACCGTGGCGATTGTCGAACAGGTGCTTGGTGCGCGCATCGTTGACCGCCACGATGGGGTAGGCCAGCCGCCCCGCCGCCGCCATCGCCCGCAACCGGATCACCCCGGTGGTCGTCTCTTCCGAACCAGCCCGCACCTCCGGAAGCAGGTCGCGGCGGTCGTCGTGCAATGCGGCCACCAGGTCGGCCCCATCATCCAGGGTGTAATGGGGGCGTACTTCCAGGGCCGCGCGGATGTGCCGGTAGTAGCCGTCGCGGTCCACCCCGCGGCAGGCGAAAGTGGGCAAGTCGTGCTCCTGCACCAGCGCTGCGGCCACGTCATCCTGGGTGGAAAGCGGGTTGGAGGCGCACAAGGCGACCTCCGCTCCCCCTTCCTTGATGGCCAACACCAGGTTGGCGGTCTCCGTGGTCACATGCAGGCATGCCGCCACGCGCACCCCGGCGAGCGGCCGCTCTGCCGCCCATCGCCGGCGAACTCCCGTCAAGACCGGCATATTCTCCCCCGCCCAGGCGATGCGGCGCATGCCCTCCTCGACGGCGTTGGAGCGCCCTTGCCCTTCCATCGCTCGTGCCTCCCTCAGCGAAGTTGCCCCCGGATGATGGCTGTACCGCGTTCCAGCTGGGTGTCGCGTACGACTGCCGATTCAGGGCGGGGCATCCGCGCCCGGTTGAGCGCGTCGACGGTGGCGGCATCGACCGCCCCGGTCACGGGCAGTCCTGCCGACCGCTGGAATTCGCGCACCGCCCGGTCCGTCGCCTCGCCCAGCACCCCGTCTTCCTCCCCCCCGGCCAGGCCCAGCTGGTTGAGCCGCTCTTGCAGGCTGAGCACGTCGAGCCCCACGATCCCCCGGGTCAGGGTCCGACGATACTGCAGCAGTATCGCGGCCTCGGGGAGCATGGCGGCCCTCTCCGCCTCCGGCACCACTTCGTCCGGCTGCAGGCCCTGGCCGTGAATCGCCCGGCCGATGGGCGTGAAGTAGTTGGCGGTGGTCAACTTCAGCGCCCCGCCGTCGCTCAAGGGGAAGAGGGACTGGACGGTGGCTTTACCGAAGGTACGGGTGCCCACCAGCAACCCCGCCCGGTAATCCTGGATGGCTCCGGCCACGATCTCGGCGGCGCTGGCCGTCCGCCCGTTCACCAGCACGACCAGGGGCAAGGCGAAACCCGCCCCGTGGCCATGGCGGAACTCGGATATGCCCGCCCGCCCGCGTATGCGGACCACCGGCCCCTGGGGCAGGAACAAGGACGCCGTCTCGACCGCCTCGCTCAGGAGACCGCCCCCGTTGTCCCGCAGGTCGAGGATGAGGCCGCGGATGCCCTGGTCCCGGAGGGACTGCAAGCCCTCGCGGGCTTCGGCGGCCGTCCCGTCCTGGAACCCGGTGATTCTGAGGTACCCCACCCCCGGTTCCAGCAGGCGCGACTCGACGGTGCGGATCCGGATGATCTCCCGATGCAGTTGCAGGGTGAAAGGCTGAT
The DNA here is from genome assembly GCA_035477115.1 of Bacillota bacterium. GTDB lineage: Bacteria > Bacillota > Sulfobacillia > UBA995 > UBA995 > UBA995. The sequence continues at coordinate 53,311 of DATIKW010000008.1, forward strand.
CCACGCCCGGGCGGCTTATCCGCAGCGTGATAGCCGTGCCCGGTTCTCCCCGGATCAGGGTGACGATCGCGTCCAGCCCGAGGCCGATCAGCCCCCGGCCGTCCGCCTCCAGGATGAGGTCCCGGGGCCTGATGCCCGCCCGATCGGCCGGCGTGCCGGGAAAGACCTGCTGGACCACCGGGGCGCCGTCCTCCACGGTCAGGGCGATGCCTATGCCGCCAAAGACTCCTTGCAGTTGCTCAATGTGGCGTTCATAGGCCTGCGGGGTGAAATGCTGCACAGCAGGGTCTTCCAGGACCGCCAGCATCCCGCTGATGGCCCCGTCGATCAGTTGCCGGAAGCTGACCTGCTGGACGCTGGCCAGGATGATCAGGTCGAATACCTCGGTGAAGCGGCGGAGTTGGAACCGGTACTCGGGGTTGGGACCCGCCTGGCCAACCCGGCCGGGCAGGGAGAGCAGTCCGGCCACGAGGACAAGGCACAGAAGAAAAGCGAGCCGGCGCGAGATCCGCATCGCCATCACCTCCCGCTGGTGCGGCGGGGCTTCGCCGTCCGGCGAATGAGCACCTGCCGGCCAAAGGGAATTGCCTTCCCGCCGGGAAATGTCCCCGGGGAGGGATGTCCGTGCCCCAGGAGCGTGCCCCGCTCGTCGAAGCCCTGGCCGCTCACGTGGCCGCCTCCCCCGCCCGGCTGCATATGCCGGCGCACAAGGGAGGGCGCTGGGTCGATGCCGAGTTCGCCGATCTAGTGCGGTCCCGCCCCTGGGAACTCGACCTGACGGAGTTGCCGGGACTCGATGACCTGCATTCCCCCTCCGGGCCCATCGCCGAGGCCCAGAGGCTGGCCGCCCGGGCTTTCGGGGCCGAGGAGACCCTCTTCCTGGTCAACGGCAGTACCGCCGGCCTGCTCGCCCTCATCCTGGCCGCGGTCGGACCCGGCGATGTCCTGGTTTTGGCCCGCAATTGCCACCGGTCGGCTCACGCCGGTCTGGTGCTGTCGGGGGCTACGCCGGCCTTCTTCCCGGCCGAGGTGGATCCCCTTCTGGGCCTGCCGGTGGCGGTGGATCCGGCGCGCCTCGAGCAGACTCTGGCCGCCCATCCCGGCGCGCGGGCGGCGCTGGTGGTCAGCCCGACTTACCAGGGATTCGCATCGGACCTGGACGCCTTGGCCGCCGCGTGCCACCGGCGGGACGTCCCGCTGCTGGTGGATGAGGCCCACGGCCCGCACTTCCGCTTCCATCCCGACTTTCCCCGGTCGGCCATGGCCGCAGGGGCCGATGCCGCCGTGCAGAGCCTGCACAAGACGGGCGGCTCGCTGACGGGCAGCGCCCTGCTGCACCTGCGGGGCCCCCGCCTCGACCGCGACCGGGTGCGGCTGATGGCCCGCCTGGTCCAGACGACCAGCCCCTCCTATCCCCTGCTGGCTTCCCTGGACGCGGCCCGCCGCCGCCTGGCCACCCGCGGCCGGGAGGACCTGGGGCGAGCCCTGGCCCTGGCCCAGTCCGCACGGCAGGCCATCCAGGATCTCGGATTCCCGTGTCCGGGGGGAGACTACTCCGGGCGGGGGGTAGTCGGCCATGACCCCACCCGCCTGCTGGTGAACGTCGCGGGCAAGGCGGGCGACGGGTACCGGGCGGAAGCCCACCTGCGGCACGCCGGCGTGCAGGTGGAATACGCCGACCCGGCCAATTTCCTGGCCCTGGTGTCCCCGGCGGACGACCCGGCCTGGCTGGCGGTGCTGGTCGCGGCCACGGCCTCCCTGCCACCCGCGGAGGACGGGGGATTCAGCGCCCTTTCCGCCCTGCTCTGGGGTACCCTTCCCCACACGGCCTTGCCGCCCGCTCAAGCGGTGCGCCTGCCGCCTTCCCGGGTGCCGCTGGCCGAGTCCGCGGGCCGGGTATGCGCCGAACTGGTATGTCCCTACCCCCCGGGCATTCCCGTGTTGCTCCCCGGCGAAGTGGTGCCGCCTGGTTTCCCCGAGGCGCTCGCCGAGCTGGCTGCACTGGGTTGCCGCTTCCCGGGGTCTGATCTCTTGGGCCGGGGACTGGCCGTGCTATGAAGGCGGGGCTGAGGAGGTGACCATCCTGGTCCTTCCCCATGATCCCTCAAGCCTCCTCGCCTCAGATCGTTGCCTGGACAGCCTGCTCCAGCTGATGGCGAAGTTTGCGCGCGAACTCGCCCAGACCGGCGACCTTGGCCACGCTGGTCAGCCCGGTGAACTCTTCCACGAGGGCGGCGAGGGCCTGGAGTTCTCCGGTGAGGAGTTCGAGTCGCTTACGGTATTCCTCCACCTCAGACGCGAGTTGTTCGCGCTCCCGCCGCAGGGCTTCGACCTCTTCCGCCCGTTCGCCCCGCCGCTGCCCATCGGCCGCCAGGGCCGCCAGCGTCTTCATCCCGCTGAGCAGGCCTGCAAGGTCCACTCCGGACACCTGGGACGCATCGCGGAGGAAAGCGCCGAGGTCTTCGAGGGCGGTGTCGGCCGGCGATTCGGCTCCCGCCTGCCCGATGCGTTGCCGCCGATAGTACTTGGCCCGAGCGGTATGGAATGACAACCCCCTTTCCCGGCAGAAATCCCGGATCACGGCGGAGATGGGACGGTCATCCCGATCGCGGATGCGGGTCCAGAGTTGCTCCTCGGTCCCGGCCGACCAGAGGTTGCGCTTGCGCGGACGGGGAAGCGTGCTGACAGCCAACCTGACAACCCCCTCTTCATGTCCTGCCGGCTATTGTTCCCGGGTCGTCAGGGAGTATATGTAACAGCTGGCGGGATCTTGCCGCCCCGCCTAGCGGTTGCGCGGCAAGCCACCGCTAAGCCCAGGGCCGACCAGCAGCGAGAGAACCGTGTAATACCGATTGAGCAGAGACAATCCCTCCGGCGCCTCACGGTACAGTCTCAAGGAGATATCATCCCTTACAAGAATGCCGCACGCGGGTGCGGCTTCGACGTAGGGTCTGTTTCGCAGCATCTAGCTGTTCCGACGCTGGGTGTTGCCCGCCACCAGTTCGCGGTAGATATTCTCCCACAGCGCCGCTATCCGATCGAGGGCGTGCTCGGATTCCATACGAGCACGCCCCGCCTGGCCCATCTGCCATCGCTCTGGCTCGCCCAACCCCATCAGGTCCAGCATCTTGCGCGCCAGGGAGTCCGGGTCGCTGGGGGGTACCAGAAAACCGCTACTGCCGTCGCGAACCACCTCGCGGTTGCCCCCGGTATCGGTGGCGACGATGGGCAGACCGCTGGCCGAGGCCTCCAGCAGGACCAGGGGCATGCCTTCCCAGGCGGAGGACATCACGTAAGCGTCAGCGGCCCGCATCAGGTCAGGCACATCGTCCCGGAGCCCGAGAAGACGGATCCTGCCGGTAACGCCGAGGTCTGCCACCATTCGCTCCACTTGTGGGCGGCAAGAACCCTCACCGGCAACCAACAGCACGGAGGTCGGGTGCTGGTCGCCGACCTTGGCGAAAGCCTTGACCAGGCTCGGGTAGTCCTTGGCCGGCTCGAGTCTCCCCACTGCCAGCCAGATGAATCGCTGCTTGAGCCCGAGCCGGTCACGCAAGGCTTGGCGAATGGCCGGATCCGGGCGGTACCGGTCGAGGTCTACGGCGTTGGGGATGACCAACAGTCGGGCCGGGCTGACAGCCCTGACCCGAAGATAGCGATCACCTCCGGCCCGGCTGACGTGGGTGGTGAGGTCGCTCAGTCGATCGGTAAGGCGGTAGCCAAACTCCCGCCAAACGCCACCTTCGTTGATGCTGTGGGCGGTTGAGATCAGCGCCGGCACCGGGCTGGCCATCCTCGTAACCCTGCCCAGTAGATTCGCGTGAACCATGTGGCAATGCAGCACTTGGGTTCGCCACTGCCGGAGAATACGCGCCAACCCGAATACCGCCCTGGGGTCAGGAACCTTGCGCCGCATCCCCAGCGAGGCGATAGGAATGCCGCTAGCGCCCAAAAGATCGGTGTAATCCTTGGGAGCGAGCATGGATACCACGCCCACTTCCCAGCAGCGCCGGGCCAGCCAGGTAGCGAGGCTTACCACCGTGGTCTCGGCACCTCCACGGGCGAGGTCGGTCAGGAGAAAGGTCACTGCCGGATTGCGGTGCCGGTTCAGATGATCACCCCTTCGTGTATGACCAGCCGTCTGACTTGCTCCCGGTCATTCGCGCCACTGTATTGGTGCAGACTTGGGGGACCGTACCCTGACTGACGGGAATTGACTGGTGCCGTGGCGCCATGTACGTTCTCGACGGAGACGCGGATAGCCTCCTCGTCAGGCAAGGCCTGAGACTATGTGGACAAATGCCTTTCGGAGTGAAGCGGAGAGCGGTCCTCTGGTGTCAGTAGGTCTGGTGCTCGCCATCGGGATGCTGGAAGACGGTTATCGGAACGTGCTGCGCTCGGACACAGGGTCTGCGGGAATCGAGATCGATGAAGACTGGAAGACAACCAAAAAAGGGCATTTCCCGTTTGACCTAGAACTTGTTTGCATACACGTGATTTACCGCCAATTAACTGAGGTTGTGATTGACTAACGCCCGCGAGTGTTCGGTTTGTAGGTCGCTTGCGGGAAGGAGGGCGCTCCCCTGAATCTGGCAGTCATTGGCACTGGCTATGTGGGATTGGTTGCGGCTGTGTGCCTCGCGGATAGCGGCAATAGGATCATTGGAGTGGACAGTGACACGCAACGGGTGGCCGAACTCGCGGCAGGTCGGCTATATCTATACGAACCGGGGCTACAGGAACTCCTGGACCGCAACCTCCGGGCGCGCCGCTTGGAGTTCACTCAAGACCTCGGCTCAGCCGTCGCTCATGCGGAGGTGCTGTTTATCGCGGTCGGCACTCCCTCAAGTACCGATGGCAGTGCTGACGTGTCTCAGGTCATGGCCGTCGCAGAGAGCATAGCTGCGATGGCCATGGATCGGAAGGTCGTGGTCATAAAGAGCACCGTACCCGTGGGGACGGCCGACAGGATTGAGGGACTCATCCGCACTCGGACCCCTCATGATATCCACGTGGTATCTAATCCGGAGTTCCTCAAGGAAGGGACTGCTCTTCATGACTTCCTACGTCCCGACCGTGTGGTTCTGGGTGCCGTCAATGAGCGGGCGGTGCAGTCCGTCAAGGAACTCTACGTACCCTTTGTCCGCAGCGGCAACCCGATCCTGGTGATGGATCGGCGGAGTGCCGAGATGACCAAGTACGCCGCGAATCTCATGTTGGCGGCTCGTATATCGCTGGTGAACGAGATCGCCAACCTCTGTGAGCGGGTCGGAGCGGATGTTGAGCATGTCCGACGGGGAATCGGTACCGATAACCGGATCGGTCCAGCTTTTCTCTTCGCGGGGCTGGGGTATGGGGGATCGTGCTTTCCAAAGGACCTCAGAGCCCTGATTGCCGCCGGTCGAAGCCAGGAAAGCAGGCTCAGCCTGGCCGAGGCCGTCGACCTAGTGAACCAGGGGCAAAGGCAGCGGTTCCTGGGCAAGATCGACCGGCACTTTGGCGGCGACCTTAAAGGGCGAAGGGTCGCCATATGGGGGCTAGCCTTCAAGCCTGGTACCGACGATATCCGCGAAGCGCCTTCCATCACGATCATCCAGGGTCTCTTGGAACGGGGAGCACTGGTCACCGCCCACGACCCACAGGCAAACGAGACTGCCCGAGCGGTCTTAGGTGGAGCGGTCAAGTTCACGGAGGAGATGTACGAGGGCCTGCAGGGCGCCGAGGCCCTGATCCTGATCACTGAGTGGCCGTGCTTTCGACAACCAGACCTGGCCCTCATTCGTCGGACCATGAAATCCCCCGTCATCTTCGATGGAAGAAACATCTGTGATCCCGCTCAGGTGCGGGGGCTCGGGTTCAAGTACTACGGAATCGGGAGGCCATAGCGAAATGGGGCTCATGCTGGTGGCCGGCGGTGCGGGGTTCGTCGGTGCCAACCTATGTCGAAAGCTTCTGGCTACCAGCCATGAGGTGTGTTGTCTGGATAGCCTCGTCACCGGTCGGCAATCGAATATCGAGAGTCTACGGGGACTCCCGGCCTTCACGTTCATCGGCCGGGACATAACCCAGCCCCTTGACCTGGATATCCGCCCCGAGGTGATTTTCAACCTGGCGTCGCCTGCAAGCCCACGCGACTACCTGAGGCATCCGATAGAGACGCTGGCCGCGGGTGCTTTCGGGACTCATCGCCTGCTTGAGTTGGCGCGACGCACCAGAGCAATCTTTGTTCTCGCCTCAACCTCAGAGGTATACGGCGATCCGGAAATCCATCCCCAGCCGGAAGCCTACTGGGGGCGCGTGAACCCGATTGGGCCGCGGAGCGTATATGACGAGGCCAAGCGCTTTGCCGAGGCGATGACCATGGCCTTTCACCGGGAATATGGGACCAGAGTCCGGATTGCCAGGATCTTCAACACGTACGGCCCTTTCATGCGACCCGACGACGGACGAGTGGTGTCAAATTTTTGCTGGCAGGCAATTCATGGGCTGCCCCTTACGGTCTACGGCGATGGTAGGCAGACCCGGAGCTTCTGCTACGTAGCAGATCTGGTAGAAGCCCTGTGCCAGCTGCCGGAAGTTGACCACGCTGCCCCGGTTAACCTGGGCAACCCGGCAGAGACGGACATCCTGAGCTTGGCCGAGCGGATCATAGCGATCTCCAGCAGTCAGAGTCGCGTGACCTTCCTGCCTCTGCCGACCGATGATCCGCGGATTCGGTGCCCGGATATACAGCTAGCCCGCTCCATCTTGGCCTGGGAACCCCGGATGTCCCTAGAGGAGGGTCTCAAACAGACGATTGCCTACTTCCGAGCCCTGGCGAGGGGGGTCGTCACCGATTAAGGATACTCAGTTTTGGGCAGTCGGGTTGGCAGCGATCTGCGCGTTGCTGGGGTCCGCCGGGCAACTCCTGTTCCGGCTGGGGTCGGCGACGGTGACGCTGAGTCCGTGGACCTGGATCGCCAACACTCGAATCGTTGGCGGGATGGTCTTGTACGGTCTCTCCGCCATCCTGTTTGTGGTAGCCTTACGACACGGTAGGCTGTCGGTCCTCTACCCCGTGATCGCGACGAGCTACGTCTGGGTAGCCCTATTAGCCCACTTCGTTCTGCGCGAACCGGTATCCCCGGTGCAGTGGGTGGGATTGCTGCTGATCCTCGCGGGCGTTACACTCGCCATAAGGAGTTGATCTGCGCTGAGAGTATCGGTCGTCATTCCCGTCTACAACGAACGGCCCTACATCGAAGAGGTGTTGAGGCGTGTCCAAGCAGTTGGGTACAACAAGGAGATTATCGTGGTCGACGACGGGTCTACGGACGGTACTCGTGAGTACCTTGCCAACCTGTCAGGACAGGTGCCGGCCGCAGAAAGGCGTGACCCTAGTGTTGCTGCGGATGGTTTGGTCATCCTGTTCAATGAGCGAAACTTCGGGAAGGGTTGGAGCTTACGCCGTGGCTTTGAGGTGGCCACCGGCGAGGTAGTGATCGTCCAGGATGCCGATTTGGAGTATGACCCGCATGACTACCCTGCGCTGCTGGCGCCCATCGAGCGGGGGATTGCGGACGTCGTGTACGGCTCGCGGTTTCTGGGCGGTCCCCACCGCGTCCTGTACTACTGGCACTATGTCGGCAACCGCTTGCTAACCACCCTGTCCAACATGCTCACCAACGTCAACTTGACTGATATGGAGACGTGTTACAAGGCTTTCCGTAGCGAGGTTCTGCAGTCGCTTGTGCTGACGGAAAGGGGCTTCAATATCGAACCCGAGATAACGGCGAAGGTTGCACGGGGTAACTGGAGGATATACGAGGTACCGATCTCGTACCACGGCCGAACTTATGCAGAGGGGAAGAAGATCCGGTGGGTGGATGGAGTACGGGCCATCTGTGCCATCCTTCGCCACAATCTGCTACCGCAGCGCCGGGGTAACCGCAGGTGAGCGAGCGCCCGGAGCCCCTGTTCCGGGGTATTTTTCTCGTACCGCCCGGCTCGCCCCGAAGACCGCCCCCGCCGCGTCGCATCGCAGGAGCCTCACCACCCCTTCGCATGCGTGGTGTGGAGAAGATGGCTCTCCTACTGATCATCTTGGTCGCGGCCGCCGGGGTTTGGACCATGCCCGAGTGGGGCAGAGACAAGGAGTTCGACGACGAAATGGCTATCAGCAATAGCCAGGTCCTCCTCAATACCGGGTTCGACTTCGGGAGAATGTTCTTCCGTTCGCGCCAGCGCCCGGCCTTCGTATTCTTCGTGATGCCCGTTGTGGCCATGTTTCCCAATGACGATCTGGTCTTTGAGGGCAGGAGCCCTTCGGATTTCGGCAAGCGAGTCTGGCAAGTCTACTGGCGTGAGGGGAGAAAGGTATTTCCCGAGATCAGCCAGCTAATGATGGCGGTCTTCTTGGCGTCGTTCGTGGGGCTGTTTTTCGTTTTCAGGCATTTCACCCGGGAGACGGCCCTCAGCGGCCTGATGACCTTGCTGACCCTGTACTTCCTCCGTGATGTCCCCAGTGCGGCCGTGTTAACTCAGAGCTTCGGCCTGTTCGTACACGTTGCTGTCGCGCTATCGTTTCTCATGTGGGTCGAAACACCGACCCCCGGGCGCCTGGCCCTCTCGGCCATGGCGGTCTCCGTCGGCGTTCTGACTAAGGAAGACATCATCGTGTCCTTGGCCGCCGTTCTCGCTTACCAGGCGTACCTGGTGCTCCGCAACAGTCCTGTGCTTCGGCAGTTCATCGCCTACTGGCTGGTTGCTGCCGTTCTTCCACTCGCGTGGTATACTTTCGTACTTGACGGGCTCGCCAGTGAGATCATCGGACTCTACCAGGAACATATCGATACCCAGGCATTGATGGGCTATCCCGGCACGACCTGGTCCATGGGGATATCGTACATGAAGTCACTTTACTGGCCGGTCTTTCCCATTGTAGTGCCTCTTGCCGTGGCGTACCTGTGTATGAGCAGATTTTCGCGCCTTGCGCTGCAGCTTCCGCACCGGAGCGGAGCTGGGGCCCTTTTCTTCACCGCGTTGGCCCTTGCCCAGACGTCCGCATTCACGATGCCCTATACCTTTCCTCGATTACTGGTCTACTACGCGCCGGCCTTTGGCTATTTCGCCATCGCCTCCACAGCGCTGTGCTTCGCCCTGTTGTCGAGGCCGCTCCAGCGACTGAG
>DATIKW010000009.1:0-20855 GCA_035477115.1 Bacillota bacterium
GCGGCCGAAATCAAGGTTTGGCCGCCCTCGGCGAGAAAGTCGAGGAGCGCGGCTCGGCGCCTGGAGTCAAGTTCCGATAGCACGTCGTCCAGGAGGAGCACTGGTTCCTCTCCCCCTTCCCGGCGCAGCAGTTGCACCTCCGCCAGTTTCATGGCCAGGGCGGCCATTCGTTGCTGGCCTTGGGACGCGAAGGTGCGCAGGCTCCGTCCTCCTTGCCAACTGACGGCCAGATCGTCGCGATGGGGCCCGATGAGCGTGAGTCGCCGGCGCCGTTCGAGCGGGCGGGCACGAACCAGTTGCTGCCCGTAAGCGGCCATCCACTCATCGCCCTTCTCGAGAGACGCCGGCGGCCCCGAAACGCCGGGCTGATACTCGACCTTCAAAGCTTCCGCCGCGCCGACCAGCCGGGCGTGCAGTGCGGGCAGCACGCCCGCCAGTTGAGCCGCAAGCTCTTGGCGATACGCCGCGATCGGCAGCCCCGCTTCCACCAGACTCCCGTCCCATGCTTCCCGCTCGCCGGGCGGAGGATCGCCTCGCGACTGGATCAGTAATCGGTTGCGTTGCAATAGGACCCGGTGGTACGTCAACCAGCGGTCGTAGTAAGCGGGGAACAGCTGGCACAGGAGTAGGTCAAGGTACCGGCGCCGGCCGGCGGGCCCGCCCTGAACCAGTTCCAGCTCACCGGGGGAGAAGATGACGACCGGTAGGCGACCAAGGGCATCCGCCATGCGTTGGACTGGTACGCCATTGAGGCGCAAGCGCCTGCTTTGGCCGCGCTTCCATACCAAGTCCAGCTCGAGGGCTCCTTGCCTGCCTTCGGCCGCAACTGATATCCGGTAACCAGGGCGGCCAAGACGTACCAAGTCCGAGTCCCGCGCGCCCCGGTGGGACCGGCCGCAAGCTATGACGCGTATCGCTTCGAGGAGATTCGTTTTGCCCGAACCATTTGCTCCCAGGATGAAGCTGCGACCTGCCGGGAGATCGAGGGTCAACTGCTGGTAATTGCGGAAATCAACCAGTTCAAGACGGTGAACGTGCACTTGTCGTCCTTACTCGACTTTCACCGGCAAGACGACGTACAAGAAGTTCTCCTGACCTTTACCATACACGCAGGCGGCGCTGCCCGACCCGGTGAACCGACACCGCACTTCCTGCGTTTCGATGACACGGATCCCCTCGACGAAGTAACGCGGATTGAAGGCTACTTTCATGGGCTCGCCTTCGAACTGGACGGGCACTTCCTCCTCGAGATCGCCGCGCTCGGGTGCATTAGCCTGGATCAGAAGTCTAGCGGGGCTGAGGTCCAGGCGCATAGCTTGCCCTGACTCGCGGAGGGCGGCCAGTGCCAGGTCGCAGGCTTGCTCCAGCGCCGTCCGATCGGTTTGGATGCTCGTGGGGAAATCCCGGGGGATGACTTGGCGATACGGCGGGAAGTGACCCTCGATTAGCCGGGTGACTACCTGTAACGAACCGCTTCGGAAACATATCAACTGCTTGCTCAGGCTCAGTTGGATTGAGGGTCCTTCACCATCAATGATCGCCGCGAGGTCTCCAAGCACCCGCCCCGGCACAATTGCGCCGAGTTCCTGCCCCGCCGGCAAGGCTACCCTCGTCGCGGAAAGCGCAAGTCGGAAACCATCCGTCGTCACCAAGGTCAGCCGATCGTCATCGCGCGTCACCAGCGTGCCCGTAAATACCGCCCGCGTTGCGTCACTCGACATGGCGAAATGCGTCTGCCGTATCATCCGCAACAAGTCCACCCGACCTACCTCGAACTCCACTTCTCCTATAACCTGGGGGACACCGGGAAAATCGGCGGCATCGAACCCGTGAACCGCCAGCTTGCCCCTCCCCCACGACACGTTCAAGGTGCGCTGCGTCATATTCGCATTGAGCGAGACTTGCACGGAGGGAATTCGCCTTACAAGCTCCATCAGGTAACGTGCGGGGACGACCAGCGAACCAGCCGCGGCCACGGTGGCGGGGACCGAAAGCTCCATCCAGGTCTCATTATCGCTCCCGACCAGCCGGAGGGCCCCATCGCGTGCTTCCAGCAGGACACCGGTGAGAATCGGCAATACGGAACGCGAGGAGATGGCACGGTTGATGATGTTCAACGATTGCAGTAATTGGGACTGGGGCAGACTGAACTGCATCCACTACACCTCCACCTTGGCGGGACATCTCATCCTTTTATGATCGATCGATCATAAACCGTAGTTGTAGTAATAAGGGCTGGGGAAATGTGGATAAGCCCGGAAAACCGTGCCGTTTGGTGTCGGACAGCGGGGAGAGGAAGTGGATAGTCGAAGGATATCCTGTTGATTGCCGTCGACTATCCCCAAATTCACGTTCAAGCCCCCTGAACTCGTTCCGTCAACTCGCTGATGACTCGCTGTAATCCCGAATCCTGCTTTAACTCGCCCTTGATCTTCTCATAGGCATGGATCACCGTCGTATGATCCCGGCCCCCAAACTCGTCGCCGATTCTCGGCAAGGAGGCGTCAGTCAGCTCGCGGCATAGATAGATGGCCACATGGCGGGGGAAAGTTATCGAACGGGTTCGGCGTTTCGCCTGCAGGTCTTCGATCTTGAGGCCGTAGTATTGGGCGACGACGGACTGGATTCCACCGATGCTTATCGTCCGGGGACGGACATCGTCCACAAGATCCCGCAAGGCCTCTGCGGCCACCGCGATGTCGATGGTCGTTCCCGTGAACGCTGCGTAGGCCATGATGCGCGTTAGAGCGCCCTCCAACTCGCGGATGTTGTTGGATACCCGGCCGGCTATGAAAGAAGCAACATCGTCCGGCAAGACTATCCTCTCATATTGCGCTTTCTTGCGCAGGATGGCCACTCGCGTCTCGAAGTCCGGAGGCTGGATATCGGCGATCAAGCCCCATTCAAACCGCGTCCGCAGGCGTTCCTCAAGGGTCGGGATCTCTTTGGGCGGGCGATCGCTGGAGATCACGATCTGCCGCGAGGCCCCATGTAGAGCCTCAAAAGTGTAGAAGAACTCTTCCTGCGTCCGCTCCTTGCCTGCTAGAAATTGGATGTCGTCGATCAACAACAGATCGATGCTGCGGTAGCGATTCTTGAAGTCCGGCATCCGATCGTCCCGGATGCTGTTGATCATCTCGTTGGTGAACTTCTCTGAGGAAACGTACAGGGCCTGTTGGTCCGGGCGCAACTGCAGCGAATAGTGAGCGACAGCTTGCATGAGGTGGGTTTTCCCCAGACCTACGCCGCCATAGATGAACAGCGGATTGTACGAGCGGGCGGGCGCTTCGGCCACAGCCAGGCAAGCGGCATGCGCCAGGCGGCTTTGCGTGCCGACGACGAAGCTGTCGAAAGTGTACTTCGCATTCAGGACGCCCGCATGCGACGGCGCCGGGCGGGCCGTGGGCGGAAGCGTTTCCGTCTCGCTCGGCGGTGTTTTGGCAGGAGCCACGCCGCTATGCTGCGGGATGACGAACTTGATCCTGAGGTCCCGTTCCAGGACTCGCCGGAGCGTCCGGCGGATGTCCTCGGCATACCGCCGCTCCAGCCAGTCTCGCGCGAACTCGTTGGGCACGCCGATGACGATCGTGTCATCCATCAAGGCAAGCGGCTGCGTATTGCGTAACCAGGTATCGAAGCTGGGCTTGAGAAGCTCATAGCGCAGCAGTTCAAGGGTGCGGTCCCATATTTCCGACAGCTGAGGTTTCATCGCCGCGCTCCTCCCAGGCCCTGCGGGTTATCCACAGGCTCTCCGCCGCCAAAATCCCCGGGCTAAGCCACGTCGGCCGGGCCGTCCCGGCAAGCCCAAGCGCGATGGCGGCTATTGTCCCCGCTAAACTGACCATCATGCAAATCCTGTATAGGCGGACTCGCCGGACGACCGGTAACGTAGGAAGGCTTGAGGCGGTCGGCGGCCCGCATATCCACAGGATATCCACACCGTGTGTATAAAGAGGAAACGGGTACCAACCGCAACTGGAAAACCTCCGCGCCCGTAGCCCCATGATAGCAGAGCGGACCTTCCCCGGCAACGTGGGAGGTAGCGGCCCGGCCCTCATCGCCGCACCCTCCGGAGTACGCGAGCCGCGGCCGCCCCGCCTGGTTGGCGGTCATTGCGGAGGTTTCCGCGGTGAGGTATGCTAGGGGACGAGGGTGGAATGATGTCAGTCCAAGGAGGGTGCGCCATGCTGTGTCCGGTGTGCAAGGTTGAACTGAGGATGGCGGATCGGCAGGGCATCGAGATCGATTACTGCCAGCAGTGCCGGGGTGTGTGGCTGGACCGCGGCGAACTGGACAAGCTCATCGAGCGTTCCGCCGATGATGACGACGGCCCCGGCCGCCGCGCCCCGGGTGGGGAGTTCGATCCCCGGGATTCCCGGGATTCCCGGGATCCGCGGGATATCCGGGATCCCCGCCGCCGGCGCAAGTCGCTGCTCGGCCAGATCCTGGACTTCGACTGAGCGCAGCGGAGGTCCGTCCATGGAACTCTGGTTCACCGAGGTTCACAACCAGAATTTCGGCCTTCGGCTCCGAGTAAAGGAGACCCTGCACCGGGAGACCACGCCTTATCAGGAACTTGCGGTGCTGGACACCTTCGAGTTCGGCCGCGTCCTCGTGCTCGATGGTATCATCCAGACCTCGGACCGGGACGAGTTCGTATACCACGAGCTGTTGGCGCATGTGCCCATGTTCACCCACCCCGCGCCCCGGCGGGTCATGGTAGTGGGGGGCGGCGACGGCGGCACCGTGCGGGAAGTGCTCCGCCATCCTGGCGTCCAGGAAGTGGAACTGGTGGAGATCGACCGCCGGGTAATCGAGGCGGCCCGCCGCTTCTTCCCCGCCATCAGCCAGGGTCTCGATGATCCCCGGGTGCGGGTGAACGTGGGCGACGGCATCCTCCGCGTGGCCCAGGCCCGGTCCGAATTCGACGTGATCCTCATCGATTCCCCCGACCCGGTGGGGCCGGCGGTCGGCCTGTTCCACGAGGACTTCTACGCCGCGGCCGCCCGGGCGCTGAGGGCCGATGGGGTGTTCGCCGCCCAGACCGAGTGCCCCTGGCTCACCCCTGCCGTCACCGTCAAGGCCTACCGCGGCATTGCCCGCAGTTTCCCCCTGGCCCGCCTGTATGCCGGCTGGGTGCCCACCTATGCCAACTGGGCCTGGAGTTTCACCGTGGGCTCCCGGGGCCGCGACCCCCTGGACCCGGAGGTCCCCGGCCCCTTGGCCGATCAACTCCCAACCCGCTACTACACGGCTGCCCTGCACCGGGCGGCGTTTGCCCTGCCTCGCTTCGTGGAAGGATTGCTGTTGGCGCCGGAGTCGCCCGCCGGCGGCGGGAAAGGATGAAGATGGGAGCCGTACCGGTCATCTTCGAGGTGGAGCGGGAACTGCGTGCCGCCCTGCAGCGGGCGGCTGAGCGAGCCGGCTGGGCGGGGATGGCCGCGGCGGCCACCGTCGAGGTGCCCCGCGATCCCGCCCACGGCGACTTCGCCAGCAACCTGGCCCTCGCCATGGCCGGCCGTCTGGGCAAGCCGCCCCGCCGGATCGCCGAGACGCTGGCGGAGCAGTTCGAGATCCGCGGCACCCGGGTGCGCTGCCTGGAGGTAGCCGGCCCGGGTTTCCTGAACTTCCGCCTGCACCCAACGTGGCTAGGCGAAGCCGTACACCAGGCGCTCGACCAGGAAGGGGCATACGGCCGCAGCGACGCCGGGGGCGGGCAAAGGGTGCTGGTGGAGTTCGTGAGCGCGAATCCCACCGGCCCGCTGGTACTGGTGGCCGCCCGCGCCGCCGCCGTCGGCGATGTGTTGGCCTCCGCCCTGGAGTGGTCGGGCCACCGGGCCGAGCGGGAGTATTACGTCAATGACGCCGGGCGCCAGGTGGAACTGCTGGCCGAATCGCTGGAGGCGCGGCTGCGCCAGCAGCGGGGCGAGCCGGCCGCCATCCCCGATGGCGGCTATCCCGGCGAATACCTGGTAGACCTGGCGGCGGAGGCCCTTCGCGACCTGGGAGCAAGCGTCCTCGAATCCCCGGACCGCCGCGACCGCCTGCGGGAATACGCGGTCGAGCGCATGGTCGCCTCCCACCGCGCCGAGCTGGCCGCCTATGGCGTGCACTTCGCTACCTGGTTCCGGGAGGCCGCCTTCCGCACCGGCGGCCGCGTCGCGGAGGTCCTGGACCTCCTGGAACGCGGGGGCGCCTCCTACGAGCGGGAAGGCGCCCGGTGGTTCGCTTCCCGCCGCTATGGCGACGACAAGGACCGGGTCCTGATCAAGTCCGACGGGGAGTACACTTACCTCTTGCCCGACGCCGCCTACCATCTCGACAAGCTGCGCCGCGGGCACGAGAGACTCATCAACCTGTGGGGCCCCGACCACCACGGCTACATCCCCCGCATGCAAGCGGTGCTGCAGGCTTTGGGCTACCCCCCCGGCACGCTGGAAGTGCTGATCGTGCAGTGGGTGCGGCTGTTGCGCGGCGGCGACCCCGTCCGCCTCTCGAAGCGGGGCGGGGTGACCATCCTCATGCGCGACCTGCTGGAGGAGGCGGGCACCGACGCCGCCCGTTTCTTCTTCTTGCTACGTTCCCACGACAGCCCCATGGACTTCGACCTGGACCTGGCCAAACTCAAGGCGGCGGAGAACCCGGTGTACTACGTCCAGTACGCCCATGCCCGCATCGCCGGCATCCTGCGCGAGGCGGAGCGCCGGGCCAGCGCCCCCGACCCTTCCCGCCTGGAGACCTTGTCTGACCCCGCGGAGTTGGTCCTGGCCCGCAAGCTGGCCGACCTGCCGGCAGAGGTGCTGACCGCCGCCCAGCTTCGTGAGGTCCACCGGTTGACCCGGTACGCCACCGACCTCGCCACCCTGTTTCACAAGTTTTACGATACTTGCCGGGTGCTCGGCGATGACCCGAAGGTCACGGGAACCCGCCTCGCCCTGGTACAGGCCGCCCGCATAGCTCTGGGTAACACCCTTAGACTGCTGGGGGTATCGGCTCCCGAGCGGATGTGAGACTGGTCGAGGAGGTGGGACCGGTGCGAACCTTGCTGGGCGCGGTCCTCCTGATTGCGCTGCTCGCCTCGCCCGCCGCCGGCTGGTCCATCACCATCGAAGGCGCCGACCTGCCGCTCGCCGCCCCGCTCCGGGCCACCGAGCACGGCCCCTACCTGCGCTTCGGTGCCTTCCTGGCCGACCTGCGCGTGAACATCGCCTGGCCCGAGCCTCACCGCCTCGAACTCCGCCGGCAGGGGACGACCCTCGCCCTGGACCTCAAGACGGGCGAGGTATGGCGCGACGGCGAGTCCTGGCCCGGCCCCGGCGCCCGGACCTTCGACGGCCAGCTCTATCTCCCCCTGTTCACCTTGATGGATGCCTTCGGCTTGAGCCGGGAAGGGCGCGCGGCGCCGCCACCGCCTTCGCTCGCGATCGACCTCCTCGGCCGCTCCGTCCTGATCCGCACCCCGGGCGGCCGTTCCCTGCTCCTGGACGCCGGGCCGGAAGTCACACCCGAGGCCCTCTGGGATCTGGGGGTGGGGAGGATCAACATCCTCGTAGTCACCGCCGCCGAGCCCGGCCGCACCGAGAACCTGGGTCTGCTGCTGCAGCGCTTGCCCGTGGACGAGGTATGGGACGCCGGCTACGGCCCCGGCCGCCTGGCCGACCTGCCTCCCGGCTACCGGCTGTTCCTCGAGGAACTGGCCGCCCGCGGCACCCCCTATCGTCTGGCCAGGGCGGGCGAGCGGGCGGAGCCGGAACCGGGCGTAACCCTGGAGTTCCTGAGCCCCCGGGGCTTCCGCCCCCGCGCCGCGCAGCACGCGGTGGCCGCCCGGCTGATCCACGGCGAGGCGCGCGTCATCCTGGCGGGAGCCCTCGACGACTCCGCCCTCGCCCGCGTCCGCGACTGGCTGGGAGACGATGATCGCGCCGATGTATGGCTGGTGGGAAGTCCCCCCGAGCCCGTCCCGTCCGCTGCTCTGGTCCTGGTCGGACCGCAGCGGGCCCGGTTCCGGTCCGACGGGACCCGCGTGGAACGCCTCCCCGGCCGGTAGGAAGCCTTCGCTCGGCGCTGCCGGAAATTCGGCGGCAGTCCTTGCCGTCGCGCGTTTCCGGGTATACAATGGCTTCGGTGAAACTGCCGAGCGAGGTGAGGGCGATTGGGCGAACTCAGCTATCAGCTACCCCGGGAAAGCGTGGGGGATGTTGCTTGTGCTTTGCTTCGCGAGCGCGGAGAGCCCATGCCCATCAAGGAACTCCTGCCCGCCATAGCCGCCAGCGGCCTGGTCCGGGCGGAGACGCCCGCCCGCGCCGCCGCCATCATCCATACCGAGATCAACCTGGACGGCCGGCTCACCCACCTGGGGGGCGGCATGTGGGGACTACGCCAGTGGTCGCCGCGTCGCGACCGCGACTCCCGGCGCGCCTCGGCCGCCGTTGAGCCGCCGGAAGGCGAGTTCCTGCCCCGGACGGAGGGCGATCCGGTAGACGCCGATACCCGCGGCGTCTACGATGAGGGTTGGCCGGAGGACGGCGAGCGCTGGGACGAATGATGGGCCGATCCCGCCGGCAGCCCATCTCCGGGGGAGGAGCCGATACTTGCATATTCCCGCACAGCTTTGGGCGGAAATCGATCTCGACGCCATCACTCACAATGTCCAGCAGGTACTCGAGTTCCTCGCCGCTGGCGGCGAGCGGCCGCCCTCGCTCATGGCCGTCATCAAGGGGGACGCGTACGGACACGGGGCAGTGGCGGTGGCCGGGGCGGTCCTCGATGCGGGCGCTCACTGGTTGGGCGTCACGACGTTGGCGGAAGCGGTAGAGCTGCGCGAGGCCGGCATCGAGGCCCCCATCCTCGTGTTCAACCCGCCGCTGCCCGACGAACTGACCTCCTTCCCGGCCTATCGCCTCACCGCCACCGTGGCCGACCTGGCCGCCGCCCGGCGGCTCGCCCCGGCCTGCCACCTCAAGGTGGACACGGGTCTGGGGCGCTTCGGAGCCGATGTCGCGGCCGCGGCCGCCATCCTGGCCGAGCAACCGGTGCAGGGGATCTACACCCACCTGGGGGTGTTCGACCTCCCCGAGCTGCGGCAGCGATTCGCCCGCTTCCGGCAGCTCCTCGACCGGCTGCAGACCTCCGGTCATCGCCCATGCCTGGCCCACGCCGCCGCCAGTTCGTCCTTGTTGCTCGAGCCTGCCACCCGACTCGACCTGGTCCGGGCGGGCAACCTCCTTTACGGGGTGTGCCCCGAGGGCTGCGCCCCGTCCGTCCTCGACCTCCGCGACGCCTGGCGGCTGCGGGCGCGGGTGATCGCCGTCCGCCAGGTGCCCGGGGGCGCCCGGGTTGGCTATGGCGCTGAACACCGCTTCCGCCGGCCGGCGCGGGTGGCGGTGGTGCCGGCCGGCTTCGCCGACGGCGTCGGCCTCGAGCCGGCGGGCCGCATGGATCGACCCCGGGTGCTCCTGCGCCGGCTGGCCCGGCTCGTCCTGCAGCGCGCCGGTTACGCGCTGCCCCCCCCCAACGGCGGCGTGGCGATCCGCGGCCGCCCCGTCAACCGCGTCGGCCGTCAGGGGATGGCCCACACCCTGGTGGATGCCACCGCCTTCCCCGACCTCGCCCCCGGCGAACCGGTGACCCTGTATGCCCGGCGGGCCACGGTGAACGCCCGGGTTCCCCGCGTGTATCTCCGCGACGGACTGCCGGTGGCGGCCCGCGCCGGAGTCCCCCGGCCCATTACCCTCACCGATAATACCCCCCTGCGAGGTGAGATGCCATGACCCGGCTGGCCCTGACCGATACGACGCTCCGCGACGCCCATCAGTCCCTGCTCGCCACCCGCATGCGGCTCGAGGACATGCTGCCCATCGCCGAGAAGCTCGACGCGGTGGGCTTCCATTCCCTCGAGGTATGGGGCGGCGCCACCTTCGACGCTTGCCTGCGCTTTCTGGGCGAGGACCCCTGGGAGCGGCTGCGGGCCCTGCGGGCGGCCATGCCCCGCGCCCGCCTGCAGATGCTGCTCCGCGGCCAGAACCTGGTGGGCTACCGCCACTATCCCGATGATGTGGTCCGCGAGTTCGTCCGCCGTTCGGCCGACAACGGCATCGGCGTCTTCCGCATCTTCGACGCCCTGAACGACCCCCGTAACCTCGAGGTGTCCATGGAGGCGGCGGCGGCGGCCGGCGCCCACGTCCAGGCCACCGTGTGCTACACCACCAGCCCGCTGCACGACGTCGACCACTTCGTGGACCTGGCCCGGCGGTTCGCCGCCATGGGCGCTCACTCCCTCGCCATCAAGGACATGGCGGGACTCATCACCCCCTACATCGCCCACGAACTGGTGTCGCGGCTCAAGGTCGAGCTGGGTCTCCCGGTCCAGTTCCATTCCCACGACACCACCGGCCTGGCCTCCATGGCCTATCTCAAAGCGGCCGAGGCGGGCGCCGACGTGGTCGACACCGCCATCTCTTCGCTGTCCGGCTCCACCTCCCAGCCGCCGGCCGAGTCCATCGTGGCCGCCCTGCAAGGCACGCCCCGCGACACCGGGCTCGACCTCGAATTGCTGTCGGAGATCGCCGACTACTTCCGCAAGGTCCGCCAGAAGTACGCCGCCTTCGACGTGGGCCACCAGCTCGACGGGCGGATGCTGATCTACCAGATGCCCGGGGGCATGCTGTCCAACTTCCGTTCGCAACTCGCCGAGCAGAAGGCCCTCGACCGCCTCCCGGAAGTGCTCGAAGAGGTGCCCCGGGTCCGGGCCGACCTCGGCTACCCGCCGCTGGTCACGCCCTCGAGCCAACTCGTGGGCGCCCAGGCCGTCCTCAACGTGCTCGCGGGCGAACGTTATAAACTCGTCTCCCAGGAGACCCGGGCTTACCTGAAGGGCCAGTATGGCAAGCCGCCCGGGCCGGTCGACCCGGAGGTGCGCCGCAAGGTCATCGGCGACGAGCCGGCGGTGACCGTCCGTCCCGCCGACCTGCTCGAGCCCGGCCTGCCCGAGGCCCGCCGCCAGGCCGCCCCCCATCTCGAACAGGAAGAGGACGTGCTGTCGGTCGCCATGTTCCCCCAGGTGGCGCTGAAGTTCCTGGAGGAGCGCACCGCCGCTCGCACTCGGGTGGATCAGACGCTGGCGGCCGAGGTGGCGGGGGTATATCCGGCCTGAATCGGGCGGGGAACTTCCCTCGCCGCCCGGCCGTCAAAATTGACGCGGAGAAATTTTCGGGCCGGGGAGGAATTTGCCAGTCGGTGCAGAACACCATGCAGGTCTACCCGGGGCGTTGACGCCACCGGCGGCTTGTGGTACCATCAAGCCAAGACCGGGAGACCAGTAAATACCAGGTGCCAGGATGGGGAGACCGGCAGGTGCCGGGGCCGTTCCTGGCGAAAGTTTCCCAGCGAAAACTGGCGGTACTGAGAGAGATAAAAGCCGGAGCCAGTTTTCCCCGGTCCAGTTCCGGGGCCGAGTACGGCCGAGGAGGTGAGGTGCCACCCCGCCCGGCAGTCGTCTTCGCATTCGGTAAGTCCGATCCAGCCAGAAGGAGGATATGTGGATGCGTAATTTGCGCAAGTTGCTCGTGGTGACCATGATCGTCACCATGGTCGCTGGCTTCGCCGGCATGGCCGCCGCGGCCACCGTTGCCGCCCGGCCGTTCACCGATGCCGTGGGGCATGAGTTCGAGAAGGAACTCACCGCCATGCGGGCCCTCGGGATCATGCTGGGCGACGCCGGCACCACCTTGGTGCGGCCCGACGCCCCCATCACCCGGGCGGAGATGGCCGTGATCATCACCCGCGCTCTCGGACGGGATCGCCTGGCCGGCGCGCTCGGCGCCTTCCAGCCGGCGTTCGCCGATGCCGTGCCGACCTGGGCATGGGGTGCGGTCAACGTCGTCAGCAACATGGGGATCGTCCGGGGCTTTCCCGACGGCACCTTCGGGGCCACCCGGAATGTGACCCATGCCGAGGCCCTCGCCATGCTCATCCGGGCTACCGGACATGAGCCGGGCATCATGGGCGTGTGGCCGCTCAACTTCATGATGAGCGGTTTCGACCTCGGGATCAGCGGCCGGGTGGAGGCGTTCGCCAACCTGCCGTCCAGCCGGGGCGAGATCGCCCACTTCGTGTTCAACACCCTGACCATTCGTCAGGGCGGGATGGTCACCGGCGTCTTCAGTGCGACCGCGCGAGACCCGCTTGTGGTTCCCATTACCGGGCTTGGCGCGGACTTCCTCCCGGCGACCCGGGACTTGACCATCGCGGGAGTCTCCCGCCGTGTAGCCCCAACGGTCCACCTCTGGGGCTTTGCCGGCTTCCCGGAGATGCGGGGGGCACAACTCCGCGCCCTCCGGAACCCCGCGGGCGAGATCGTCTTCATCGAGCCCAACCTGGCGGTGACCGTCCGTACCGGCACGTTTGACCGGGTGGACGCCACTGTGACCCCCAACCGCATCATCCTGACCGATGCCACGAACCTCCCGCTTGGAGCCCTGGTGTACTATCGGCGGAATGAAGGCATTCCGGTCACAGGTGCGGCTGCCATGCCTGCAGGTGCAGTTGTGGTGGGTGACAGTGTCAGCCTCACCATTGAGGGCGGAGCAGTCGTCCTCGTAGAAGCCACGCGGCTCAACATCACCGGGCCGACTGTGCCGGCTGGGGCCGTGTTGCCGGGCGCCGTTATAGCCGCCACCACTGTGCCCGGAGTTGCCGGGGTGCCGGCTGCGGCCACGCCTCGGATCACTCTGGTCGATCCTGCAGTGTACTACGACGTGCCTGCTGCCACCCGCATCACGCTCAACGGTGCAGCGGCGACCTTGGCCGACCTCCGGAGGGACGATGTCGTGTACATCGCCACCCGGGGCGGTATCCATGCAGAGGCGACCCCGACCATCATAATCGAGGCCCACCGCACCCTGCTGACGGGGGCGGTCGTGAGTCAGCGCCACGTGTGGACGACTGGGCTCCCCACCCCAACAGGCCACAGCTTCATCACCCTGAGGCTGGCCGACGGCACGACCCGCGAGTTACGCTGGTTCAATGATGCTTTGACGACACCGCTCGCGGCGGTGACGCCAGGCTCGACCATCACCTACGCCCTGAACCGGGATGGACGCGCCCGGCTCGAGATCGCAGCAGTACTCGCGACCAACATCGTCCGGGTGGGCACCGTGGCCGATTTGCCCGGCGTTACCCCTGCCAGGACGAGCGTCACCTTCGACATGCGGGGCACGGCCGTGACCCATGTGACCTATGGCGGATTCCCGGCCGCCCAGATCGGCAACATCGGGCGGATCACGGTCAGCGCGGCCACCGGCGAGGTCACGGAATATGTGCCGCTCTGGGCTGTAGTGTACGACGACCCGCCGACTGAGCCCTACCGCGCTCAGGTCTTCTCCGTCGACGCCGCGGCCAACGTGGTCACCCTCCAGGTGTACCGCGAGGCGACCGGCCTTGGGCACGAATACCTCGTGACCCATCCTGACTTCGTGGCCTACGACCAGTCGGCGGTGGCAGCTTCGCGCGCTATCGGCCCCTTCCGACCCACAGCTAACCTAACGGTCGGCACCCGGGTCTACTTCCGTACGCTTGCAGGTGATGGGCGCGTCCTGGCCATCTTCCGCAAGCGCGCCCAGGACCGCTGGACCGACTGAGACCGATGTAGCGAAGGCTGAAACGGTTCACCTCCGGGAGGGGCGCGCGAGCGCCCCTCCTAATATCTGCGGGCCGCCGTAGACAAAACGTCGGCACAGCCACTGTAGGGGCGGGTTCGCTTGTCGCAGAGACCATCGTTGTACGGGCGGGTTCCGAACCCGCCCTTACCCTCGTTCAGCCGCCTCTCGCCAGCCTGCGGCAGGAGAACTTCCCGGATCCGGCGAACCAGCGTCCTTGTCGCAGCCAGACGCTGCGGCCGTTGCGATCATCCAGCCCGAACTCGGCCGGGAGGAAGGACGATATGGCCAGGCGACGCGGCGGCAAGGCAAAGGCAGCTCGGCCGGCAGCGGGGGACAGGCCGCGGCCCATTGCGCTCGGAACCAGCCATGCGGCCGGCGCGCAGCCCTTTTCCGTCCGCTTACCCCCGCTACCATCGCTGACCAGCGTCCTTTTCGCTCTCCCGTGGGCCGCCGCGCTCGTCCTGCTGGCCGTCTCGCCCTATCTCCGGGGGATCTACTTTCCGGCCGAGCACCTGAGCGCCGCCATCATCCTCGCGCTGCTGTTCGGCGTCTGCTGGCTGACCCTGCCCGGCCGGCCCGGCTTTCGGGCCGGCTGGTCTTTGCTCGACTGGGCCGTCCTCTCCGTCGCCCTCGCCTACGCGGCCAGCCTGTTCGTGGCCGCCAACCCCCGGGAGGCCGTCGAGGAAGTCCTGAAGTTCTCAAGTTACTTTGCCTTATATTGGCTCGTATCGCGCCTGGCCATTGGCGACCGCCGGCGCGAGGCCTGTATCTCCATCCTCCTGGCCGCCGGCTTGGGCGTGGCCTTGGTCGGCCTGGCCGCCTTCACCGGGGTGGCGGAGGTCTTGGGGGGCGTGGTCGCCGGCCGGCTTGCCTCCACCCTGCAATATCCCAACACAACCGCCGCTTACCTGACCGCCTTGCTGCTGTTGATGCTGGGCCGCTGGGAGCGCCGGGGTAATTCCCCCTCCGGATTGCTCTTGGCCGGCGCCGGCTCCTTGCTCGTCGCCGCACTGACTCTAACCCTGTCCCGCGGCGGATGGCTGGTGCTGCCTCCGGCGGCCGCTCTGCTGCTATGGGCCTCACCTCCCGGCAGCCGACTGCGGGGCGCTGGGCGCCTGGTGCTCGTATTGGTGGCCGGCATCGTCGCCGCGTCGCTCGTGGCCGCTGCGGTGCGGGAGGGGGAGTCGCTTTCGGCCTGGCTGTGGCTCGCGGCCGCCGCCTTGTCGGCGATGACCGTGACCGGTATAGCCCGTCGCATCAGCGGGGGGCCGCGCCTGCGGGCGAGGCGAGGCTTCCTCTTGGTGCCAGCCCTGGCGGCCGCGGGTGTCGTCATAGGCCTCTGGCCGCGGTGGCAGCCGTTTCTGGCTCCCGTTATCGCACGGTTCGACGGCCTTGCCGGCGATGCCAATCTGCTGCAGCGACTGGCGTATAACGCCGATGGGTTCCAGATACTGCTCGACCGGCCGCTGCTGGGAGCCGGCGGCGGCGGTTGGCGTGCCCTCTACCACGGCTATCAATCCTTCACTTACTTCACCGCCTACGCCCACAACTTCGTGTTGGATCACGGGATAGCCACCGGCCTGGTGGGCCTGGCCGCGCTCGGCTTCCTCATCATCATCTTCTTTCGCACGGCTATCCGGCTCTGGCGGGTCAATCCTGCCGAGCGGGTTCAGGCGGCCGCGCTGCTGGGCGCCTGCGCCACCATCGGCCTGCACAGCCTGGTCGACTTCACCTTGGCCCTGCCGGCCATGGGACTGTTCCTGTTCAGCCTGGTCGGACTGGCCCGGAGCGTGGAATTGGAGCAGACAGCACAGCCGGACCGCCGCCCTCGCCCTCCCGGAGTCGTCGCTCTGGGCGCGGCCGGTGCCTTGCTCATCGCGGTGACCGCCGCCTCGCTCCTGCAAGGCTTTCTCTGGGGACAGCGGGGGATCGACTACCTCAAGGCTGACCGCATGGAAGAGGCCCGCCACGCCTTCGACCGAGCGCGGGCCGCCGATCCCCTTCAGGCTACTTTCGCCATGGACCTGGCCAACTGCTATGAGACGCTCGGGGTGCAGCGGTCCGATCCCGCACTGATCGCCGAGGCCCAGCGGCTGTTCGATACGGGACTTCGACTCGACCGCTACAATCCGTTTTACCACGGGCTCATGGGCGCCTTCCATTTCCGGCGGGGCCGTCCAGCCGAAGGGATAGCCTCGCTGGAGCGAGCGGTCGAGTTGTCGCCGGCCATGGCTACCAGCCGGGCCGCTCTGGCTCGGGCCCAGGTGCTGACGGCGCTTCACGATTTAGGGCGGGCCGATCGCCCAGCCGCCGCCGGCCGGGCGGAAAAGGCGCTGGAGCAGGTGGCCGTCGCGGAAGCCGCCCGGGACCGGATCCCCGACTTCGTCCCGGAAGTACTTCGCCGCTGGGACCCCTCGCTATATCTGTCGGCCGGCCAAGCCCACTGTATCCTCGATGACTTCGCTGTCGCCCTTGCCTGGCTCGGGCGAGTACCGGATGGCTCGGAACATCGGGGGGAGGCGCTGGTCTGGACGGGACTGGCGCGGGTGCTCAGCGGCCTGCCGGGAGCTGAAGAATACCTCAATGCCGGCCTGGCCCTTGACCCCCGCCTGGCTGCGGACCTGAATTCATGGCTGGCCGCCCTGCAGGCCGCCGGCGGCCCCGGCAAGCCGTGAACGAGCCGCCGGCCGCCCGCTCCCGTCAGGTAGCGATAGCGATTAATGGGCGCTTCCGACAAGCGGTTCGCCTTTCCCATCTGCTATTCCTCGCCGATCTCGCCAGCATCGGGGTCGCCTGGATGCTGGCGCTATGGGTCCGCTTCGAGGGCGCGGTGCCGCCGTGGGCCGCGACCTTGAGTTGGACCCTCCTCCCCCCGGTGGTCCTCATTCACGCCGTGAGCTACGCGAGCCTCGGTTTCTACCGCCGGCTATGGCAGTACGCCGATGCCCGGGATCTCGTGCGCTTGGCGATCGGCCAAGCCGTGGCGACGGTAGGATCCTGGCTGGTGATCTACCAGGGTTATCAGGCGGGCTATCCGCGAAGCGCCGTGGTGCTTAGCGGCTTGCTGGCCCTGTTCTTCGTCGGGGGCACCCGGGCGCTGGTGAAGCTCGGCGCCACCGGTCTACCCCGGCGGCGAGGGAAGATGGGTAATCGGGTGCTGGTGGTGGGGGCCGGAGAGGCGGGGCGCCTGGTGGCCCGGGAACTCGGCCGCCATCCCGAACTAGGGGCGGTCGCCATCGGCTTCGCCGACGACGACCCGCGCAAGCAAGGCATGGTGGTCGGGGGTCTGCCGGTGCTGGCCGACCGGACGCGACTGAGCGAGGTGGTCGCGTCCCGGCAGATCGATCAGATCATCATCGCCATCCCCTCCGCCTCCCGGCAGGCGATCAGCGAGTGGGTGAGGCTCAGCGTCCGTACTCCCGCCCGGTTGATGGTCTTACCGGGCATGTTCGAGCTGCTCAACTCCCAGGTGGACCTGGCGCGGCTGCGCGAAGCCCGTCCGGAAGACCTGCTCGGACGGGATCCGGCCGCCATCGATCTGGACCAGGCCGCCGCGTACCTCCGGGATCGCGTGGTGCTCGTGACCGGGGCGGGAGGCTCCATTGGCTCGGAGCTCTGCCGCCAGATCGGCAGGTTCGGCCCGCGCAAGCTGGTGCTGCTCGGCAACGAAGAGAACCAGTTGCATGAACTGGCGGCGGACCTGGACCTGGATTGCCCGGACTGCCCCCGACAGACGGTGCTCGCGGACATCAGGGACCAGACTCGCATCAGCCGGGTCCTGCAACACCACCGCCCCGACCTGGTCTTTCACGCCGCCGCTCACAAGCACGTGCCCTTGCTGGAGAACGACCCCGAGGAGGCGGTGAAGAACAACCTGTTCGGGACCAGGAACGTCGCCCTGGCGGCCCTCGCTGCAGGCGTGGCCGACTTCGTATATGTCTCTTCGGACAAGGCCGTCCGGCCCGCCAGCGTCATGGGGGCGAGCAAGCGGGTGGGCGAGCTGATCATCCAGAGCCTGAACCGCGAGGGAAACACCGTCTTCGTGGCGGTGCGGTTCGGCAACGTGCTGGGCAGCCGGGGCAGCGTGCTCCCCATCTTCCAGCGCCAGGTGGCCCGCGGCGGCCCGGTGACGGTGACCGACCCGGCGGCGACCCGCTACTTCATGACCGTCGATGAAGCCTGCCAGCTCCTGATCCAGGCGGCGGCCATGGGGCGGGGCGGCCAGGTGCTGGTCCTGGACATGGGCACGCCCGTCCGCATCCTGGATCTGGCTGAGAACGTCATCCGCCTGGCGGGCAAGCAGCCCCACGTCGACATCCCCATCCGGTTCGTGGGACTGCGGCAGGGGGAGAAGGTGCACGAGGAACTGCTTACCGCCGGGGAGGAGGTCGGAGCTACCGCCCACGACCGCATCTTCGTCGCCCAGCAGGAGGCGTCGCCTTGGCCGGTCCTGGAGGGGGAACTCCAGCTCTTGGCCGAGTACGTCCGGGACCATGATGAGCCGGCCCTCCGCCAGGCGTTGTTCCGTCTAGCGGGGGGAAGGGACGCTGGAGGGGAACGGTGAGACCCGCGCCGCACCCTGCCGCAACTTGCCTACCCCCAGTCGTCCTTTGGCACCCTGCGCCGTGGGCGCCAGCGGGCCACGAGGCCGGGTTCCGCCTGCGGCACCTCCCCCACGAACGCCCAAGCCCAAAGGCGGCGACTCGGCGCGGGCAACTCGCGGCATCCGCCGTAATCGGCCAGGAACACCTCCCGCACGCGATCCCACCCGTAGTGCTCAAAGAGCCACTCCACCTGCTCCCAGGTCCCGTAGGCAAGGGTGGTGCGGATCACCAGCCCGGCTGCACGATCGGCATCCATGCTCTCGAAACGGTAGTTCCGGAAGAGGTCGCGGAACGACTCCGGCAGTCGGGTCACCGGCTTGACCCCTTGTCGTGTCTTTGCGCCTGTACCACCCGATCCACCGCGGCCAACAAGTAAGTCTCCACCTCTTCAGCCGAAAGCTTGGGGTCGATCAGCATTTGCAGCGATTCCTCACGGTCAGGCGTATCTTTCGTATAGACCAACTGCTCGAGGAAGAGCCGGCCCGAGAACAGGCACTCTCCGGCCAGGGTGAATTTCCGTGGGGCCACTCTTAGGATGTATTCCAAGGATACCATTCCTGCTCTGAGCACGAAGTACATATCGACATAGTCCCGGAATAAGGCTCGTCGACCAAGGGTGTACGCCTTCATCAGAGCGATCTCGCGCGGGGAGGCCAGGCGTATGCCCCGCAACTCGGCCGATATGGTCCTTCCCTCTACACAAGCTTCGGTCAGCGGGAACGGGTAGGCAATGAAGCTCACCTTCGTCCCGCGGATGCTCCAGGTTGCCTGGTCGACGGTGTGTTGAACGAGGTTGCTTTGGACCAGCCCAAACTCCTCCCGCAAAGCCCCTTCCATCTCCGACCATGCTAGCGTGCTCGAGGGATTATGCGTGAAGAAATCCAGATCCAGGGAGCGGTGGTGGCTGAGCTGCAAGGCCAGCCCGGTGCCCCCGGCCAGATAAAACGACTTCGCAAGGGGTCCTGCCCCGAGACGAGCGAGCACCTCCCATCCCTGCCGATCCAGGACGCGGGCATCCACGATGAAGCCCTCCGAGGTCGGGGTTTCGTATGTCTACATTGTAACACGGGGCGGCTGTTTGCCGCCGGTCTCCATCCGCCTGAGCGGAGGGGTCAGACCCGCGCCGCACCCTGCCGCAGCTTGCCCCCTCCGGATATCGGCGCCGGAACGCTAGCAAGGAGGCCGCCTTGAATCCGTCCACCTTCCATTCACACTCGATGGCGATCGGCAGGCGATCGCGGCCCAAAAGTACGAAATCGACCTCCTATCAGCGGCTGAACGAACTCCTCGACAAGCATGGTTCTGCCCGTCACGTAGAAGCTCTGGGCGCGAGGCTCTACCACGAGACGAGCAGCCGCCGAGCATCGTGTGCCGGGACAACGGGCAGAACTACAATGGCTTCTTGATGGACCGGTTGCGTTTGTGGCGAGCCATGGGGCGGTCTGGAAGGCTCCTTATGGGTCAGACCACGCCGGAGAGGCCACTTGGGCTAACCATGGCTCCCGACCGGTCTCATAGCGGTTTCCCCGTGGAAGTACCTTCTTCAACGGGCTGCTAGAGGCCCATGCTTCGGTCTATCCGCTCTGGCCGACATCTTCGAGAAACTGAAGGAATATACATGTCTCCGCGCGGAATCGCCGTAACGTTTCCTGTACGCCCAGCGCCAAGTGGGAGAACCTTTCCCAACGGAGCTGGAAACCATATATGTTGCGGAAAAGGTGCCTAAATCGCATGTACTCGGCCATAATCTCGGCCAAGTCCCGAGAGATGGCTGCAGGCCGGACATCGGGGATGATGACTGTCATTCGCCGCAGGAGATCCGCCTGCCAGTCGTCGCCGCCGGGGAGTTCCGCGTCCAAGTCCAGAGCTATGCGACGGAACACCTTCTCCACGCCGCTATAGAAATCGTGCACTACGCTGCCCATTGCCCGTACCGATGTCGAGGACGGATTATCCGCAACCTCAAGACGGAGTAACTCGGCCAACTCATCCTGCAATCGGTCCAGGTTTGCCAATTCATTCCGAATCTCGGCCGCCAGAATCCTCAGATGGTTCCTCATACAGCACTACCCCTTTTCGGCCCACCTCCCGAAGCGGTGGGAAGGCATCTTCCTATCGGATCAGGTCTACCTTCCATCCGGGGGGACGATACGATGAAGCGCATCGACAGCCGACAGGTACTCGCGGGACGTAATCCCATCGTCACCGGGCAGCATCTTCTTACCGTCCCATCTATGCGGCGCGTGATCTTGCCCCACCTGTGAGCCGGACGCCGAACCGAGGAGGTGACTTCGTCCATGCAAAATCATGTCACCTGACCCCGGCGTCGAAGAGGACGATGCCACCGGCCTCCATCCGGCTTAGGACGGGGCCAGCCCGACGGTATTCCTCGACCGAGTACACGTGGGGTTCCAGGCGAGGAAGCTCGAGGCACCGCCGCACTACCGAATAGGCATCCGGCTGAGGGTCGCCCGAGTAGACCACCAGCAGATCAATGTCGCTGCGGACGCTATAGTCGCCTCGGGCGTAAGATCCGAAGAGGACTGCCTTGACCAGCGGAACCCGGTCGCGAAGGATCGGAATGCGCTGGGTC
>DATIKW010000010.1:0-14982 GCA_035477115.1 Bacillota bacterium
GAGATGGTGATGCCCGGAGACAACGTCCGGATGGAGATCGATCTCATTACGCCCATCGCCATCGAGGAAGGCCTGCGTTTTGCCATCCGCGAGGGCGGGAGGACGGTCGGTGCCGGAGCAGTCTCAGCCATCAGAGAGTGAGGACGGCGGTCCTCGTGCGGGGGGCTCACGTTGACTGAGGGCCGGCGTTGTGATATCGTCATTAGCGCGATTGCAGGGGGTACCGGCAGTGAGGCAGCAAGCCATTCTGGCCTGCGGTGAGTGCAAACGGCGGAACTACAGCACCACCAAGAATAAGAAGAACGATCCGGGCCGCATGGAGATCAAGAAATACTGCCGGTGGTGTGGTCAACACACGCTCCACCGGGAGACGCGTTGAGAGATCCGGGCGGTCGATGATGGCGCCATCCCGATAAGCGCAGGCCCGTAGCTCCAATTGGTAGAGCAGCGGACTCCAAATCCGCGGGTTGGGGGTTCGAATCCCTCCGGGCCTGCCAAAGCTTTGTTGAGGTGGATGAGATGGGTAGGCTGGCCAAGGTCAAGGATAGGGTGACCCGATACTTCCGGGAAGTACGCTCCGAGTTCACGAAGGTCATTTGGCCGGATCGGCGGGAGACGGGCATCTATACGCTGGTCGTCCTCGCTTCGGTGGGAGCGGTTGCCCTCACCATCTGGATCGTGGACATGATACTCAGCACCGTCTTCGGATGGGTGCTGCTACGGTGAAATAGGATGGACATCAGAGAAACCAAGCCCTCGTCGGAAATCAGCGATGCGCAATCTGCGACGGCCCTCGATTCGGGGGGTGCCGACCGCGCTTCTCCTCGTGAATGGTACGCGGTGCACACCTATGCGGGATACGAAGGCAAGGTCAAGACGAACCTTGAGAAACGCGTTGAATCCATGCTCATGGAGGACAAGATCTTCCGGGTGGTGGTCCCCACCGAGGAGGAGTACGAGTACAAGGACGGCAAGAAGCGAATTACCCGCAAGAAGATATTCCCCGGGTACGTTCTCGTGGAGATGGTCATGGGGGATGACTCCTGGTATGTCGTGCGGAATACTCCGGGGGTGACCGGGTTCGTCGGCTCGGGGAACCGGCCCATTCCCCTGCAGCCTTCCGAGGTCAAGAGCATCTTGCGACACATGGGGATGGACGAACCCAAGCCCAAGATCCTGTTCGCCGTGGGCGAGAACGTCAGGGTGACGTCCGGTCCGTTCGCCGGGTTTGTAGGTTCCGTCCGGGAGACCAATGTCGAACGAGGCAAGATACGATTGCTATTGTCAATGTTCGGCAGAGAGACGCCAGTCGAACTCGATTTCGGGCAGTTAGAGAAGCTATAAGCCGTCGCGCGGTCGGGGGAGGGTCGGCCGGTGCCTCGAAGAATAGTGGCCGTGGTCAAGCTGCAGATACCTGCCGGGAAAGCAACGCCGGCGCCGCCCGTCGGTCCAGCTTTGGGCCAGCACGGGGTCAATATCATGGCGTTCTGCAAGGAGTTCAACGAGCGGACCGCCACGCAAGTCGGGCTGATCATCCCGGCGGAAGTCACCATCATGGACGACCGGTCTTTCTCGTTCGTCTGCAAGAGCCCGCCCGCTGCGGTGTTACTGAAGAAGGCAGCCGGCATCGAAACCGCTTCCGCTGAACCCAACCGGGTCAAGGTCGGGACGGTTTCGAGGGCGCGCGTGCGGGAGATAGCCGAACAGAAACTGGCCGATTTGAATGCCAACACGGTGGAGTCGGCCATGAGGATGGTTGAAGGTACTGCCCGCAGCATGGGTATAGAGGTCGTGGACTGAAGTCGTGGGTTGCGTGGGAGGGACCCGATTGGGGGCCCGGTGGCACCACAGGAGGTACGAATAGCAGATGGGCAAGCGGCACACGGATGCACTGAAGCAAGTAGATCGGCAGAAGCTATACGAGGCGCCGGAGGCCGTGGCGCTCCTCCGCAAGATCAGCCATACCAAGTTCGACGAGACGGTGGAAGTAGCGGTGCGCTTGGGCGTGGACCCTCGCCATGCCGACCAGATGGTCCGCGGCACAGTGGTCCTCCCTCACGGTACGGGACGAACGGTACGAGTGCTGGTCTTCGCCAAAGGTGACAAGGCGAAGGAGGCGGAGGCCGCCGGTGCCGACTTCGTGGGAGCGGACGACATCGTGACCAGGGTCCAGGGTGGGTGGACCGACTTCGACGTAGCCGTGGCGACTCCCGACCTCATGGGAGTCGTCGGCAAGCTCGGGCGGATACTGGGTCCCCGAGGGCTCATGCCAAACCCCAAGACGGGCACCGTGACGTTTGAGGTCACTCAGGCGGTGCGAGAGATCAAGGCGGGCAAGATCGAGTACCGCACCGAAAAAGCAGGCATAGTCCACGCGCCTATCGGCAAGATGTCTTTCACGGACGAGCGCCTCGTAGAGAACCTCCGAGTACTGGTAGACGCCTTGCTGAAGGCACGGCCGGCCGGCGCCAAGGGCCAGTACCTCAAGGGGGTCAGCATTTCGTCCACCATGGGACCGGGCATCAAGCTCAACCCCCATCGGATCGCAGCGGCTGAGTGACGCGCCGGGCGTTTTGACTTGACTCAGCAAGTCGTGGTATAGTGTCTGATGCACGATAACCGACGGTCGACCGTGCAGGTCGACCCGTCCCGAGACCGCAGGTGCTCCTGAGAGGAGCTTAAAGGGACCCGCGAGCGCGACTGGCTCGCCGGGGACGCCTGCAGAGGGCGGAACGAACGAAGTGTCTGCCCTGCCCAGGTTGCGGGGCAGTTGTTTTCGGGAAGGGGGACGCAGACTCAGGTGAGTACCCGACAGGACAAGCGACGCGAGATAGATACATGTGCCGACCTGTTCCGGCGGGCGGTGGCGGCAGTATTCACAGACTACCGGGGCCTCAGCGTCGCGGAGATGAACGAACTACGCCGGCGTCTGAGGCAGGTCGGGGTCGAGTACCGGGTGGTGAAGAACACTCTGGTGCAACTCGCCGCGAGGCAGACGGGCACCACCAACATCGAAGCACTTGCGCATGGGCCGACCGCGGTCGCGTTCAGCTACGATGACCCCGTCGCCCCGGCGAGGGTGCTTGCAGCCTTCGCCAAGGAGCATAAGCAGCTACAACTCAAGGGCGGCCTCGTTCAGGGAGCGTTGCTGGACCAAGCGCGCATCTACGCGCTGGCGACACTCCCGAGCGCAT
Source organism: Bacillota bacterium (assembly GCA_035477115.1). GTDB lineage: Bacteria > Bacillota > Sulfobacillia > UBA995 > UBA995 > UBA995. The sequence goes on from DATIKW010000010.1 coordinate 3,195, forward strand.
CCGAGTTGCGAGCCCAGGTCGCCCGAGGCTTCCGAGGCCCGCTGGTGTCACTTGCGGTCGTGATGGCCGCACCGATGCAAGCACTGGCGTGCGGTCTCGAGGCTGTCCGCGCGGGTAAGGCCGAAGGAACGGGAACGGCGGCCTGAGGCTGCCGGCCGGGGAGGTATCAGATCGTGTCCAAGGTTCAGGAAGTGCTTGACCTGGTCAAAGGCATGACCGTCGTCGAATTGGCGGAACTGGTGAAAGCCATCGAACAGGAGTTCGGAGTATCGGCCGCTGCCCAAGTGGCAATGGCCCCCATGGCGGGGCCGGCGGCCGGAGGCACGGCTGCCGTCGAAGTGGAGAAGGTGGAGTTCGACGTGATCCTCACCAGCTTCGGTGACCAGAAAGTTCAGGTCATCAAGGTGGTACGCGAGTTGACGGGGCTGGGACTGAAGGAAGCCAAGGACCTCGTGGAGGGCGTTCCCAAGCCGGTAAAGCAGAAGGTCAGCAAGGAAGAGGCGCAGAAGGCTGTCGAGAAGCTCAAAGAGGCGGGGGCGGCTGCGGAGGTCAAGTAATCGTCGACACCGGTGGGGTCGCAGGCGTGATGGAGAGATTCGTTAGCCTGCGGCCCTTTCTTCTTGACGGTAGTCGGCGCCATGGGATATCATTATAAATTGCAGTCGCACGGTCATGTTGCCCCGGTCGAAGCCCATCCCGGATCAGCCAGTGGGACGAGCAAGACCGAACGGGTACTTTTGGTGTTTTCACGCTGGGATTTACTGAGGGGGAGAGGGCCCAGATGTCCAACTCCGGCTCGGCGGGCGCCCGGGATCGGCTCAGCTTCTCGAGGATCCGGGATGTCTTGGAGATCCCCTATCTCATCGAGATGCAGCAGGACTCCTACGCCTGGTTCGTCCGGGATGGTCTCCGAGAGGTATTTCGCGACATTTCGCCCATCCAGGACTTTACCGGTACACTGGTCTTGGAGTTCATTGAGCACACTCTGGGCGCGGCCAACTGCACCGTTGGCGAGTGCAAGGAACGCGATCTCACCTATGCCGCTCCGCTGAGGGTAAAGGCCCGGTTAATCAACAAGGATACCGGGGAAGTAAAGGAACAGGAAGTCTTCATGGGAGACTTCCCACTGATGACCGACAAGGGCACCTTCGTGATCAACGGGGCGGAGCGGGTTATCGTATCCCAGTTAGTCCGCTCGCCCGGAGTCTACTACTCGCAGGCGATGGATCCCGCCGGCAAACGGCTGGCGTCCGCCCAAGTCATACCTAATCAGCGCGGCGCGTGGCTGGAGATGGAGACCGACGCCAACGACGCCGTGTACGCGAGGATCGACCGTACCCGCAAGCTGCCGGTCACGGTGTTGGTGCGGGCACTTGGCTACGGCACACGCGAGCAGATTCTCGAAGTGCTTGGCGAGAGCCGCCCCATCCTCGAGACTCTTGAACGGGACAGCAGCCAGGGCGAGGATGAGGCGCTGGTCGAGATATACAAGCGGCTGCGTCCGGGCGAACCTCCTACCGTCGAGAGTGCCCGGGCCCTGCTGGAGTCATTGTTCTTCGACCCCCGGCGATACGATCTTGCCAGCGTTGGCCGATACAAACTCAACAAGAAACTGTCGCTTCGCCGGCGGCTTCTGGGAGCCGTCGCCGCCCAGGACATCCGCGCGCCGGGAACCGGCGAGATCCTGGTGAGAGAGCGGGAAACGATTGACCGGCTGACGGCAGAGAAGTTAGAGGCGGCGGGCGTCAACGCCGTCGATGTGATCCTTCCCGACGATACGATTCTCCGGGTATTGAGCAACGGACAGACCCCGCCGGAAGTCCGGACGCTCACCCGCGAAGACATCATGGCGGCCGTGAACTATCTGATAACGTGTCAGAGCGGGCTGGGATCTGTGGACGACATCGACCATCTCGGCAACCGGCGGCTACGCTCCGTAGGCGAACTGCTTCAGAACCAGTTCCGGATTGGCCTCTCGCGTATGGAACGAGTGGTCAAGGAGCGAATGACCATACAGGACGTCGACGTCGTGACGCCACAGGCGCTGATCAACATCCGGCCGGTCGTCGCGGCCGTCAAGGAGTTTTTTGGCTCCAGTCAGTTGTCGCAGTTCATGGACCAGACCAATCCGCTGGCTGAACTCACGCACAAGCGCCGTCTTTCCGCCTTGGGACCAGGGGGGCTGTCCCGTGAGCGGGCCGGTTTCGAGGTCCGCGATGTTCACCATTCCCACTACGGTCGCATGTGCCCCATCGAGACGCCGGAGGGTCCCAACATCGGGTTGATCGGCTACCTGTCGACCTTCGCTCGTATCAACGACTATGGGTTTGTGGAAACGCCCTATCGCAGGGTTGATCGGGAACAGCTCAAGGTCACGTCGGACGTCGTATATCTTACGGCGGACGACGAGGACGATTGCGTGATTGCCCAGGCCAACGAACCCCTGGACGAAAACGGCTGGTTCATTGAACCGAGAGTCACTGCCCGCCACCGCCATGAAATCCTCGCAGTACCGGCGGCGCAAGTGGACTACATGGACGTGTCTCCGAAGCAGGTGGTGTCAGTTGCGTCTGCGCTGATACCTTTCCTGGAGAACGATGACGCCGGAAGGGCGTTGATGGGTTCCAACATGCAGCGGCAAGCTGTGCCGCTATTGGTAAGCGAGGCTCCACTGGTGGGCACGGGGATTGAGACCAAGGTTGCTCGGGATTCAGGCGCGCTTGAGTATGCTCGTCGCGGGGGGCGCGTATCCCGGGTCGACGCGAGGGAGATTCACTTGACGACCGACACCGGGGAGGTAGACCGGTATCGATTGACCAAGTTCGTCCGCTCCAATCAGGGAACTTGCATCAACCAGCGGCCCTTGGTATTCCCCGGCGACCGCGTGGCCGAGGGGCAAGTGATTGCCGACGGTCCATGCACTGAACAGGGCGAGTTGGCACTGGGCAGGAATGTCCTCGTCGCCTTCATGCCATGGGAAGGGTTCAATTATGAAGATGCGGTGCTCATCAGCGAGAAGATGACCAAGGAGGACCTGTTCACCTCGATCCACATCGAGGAACACGAGTGCGAAGCGCGGGATACCAAACTTGGTCCTGAGGACATCACGCGTGACATCCCGAACGTAGGCGAGGAAGTCCTGGGAGATCTGGACGACCGCGGCATCATCCGGGTTGGAGCGGAGGTCCGCCCGGGGGACATCCTCGTGGGTAAAGTGACGCCCAAGGGCGAGACTGAACTCACGGCTGAGGAAAGACTGCTGAGGGCCATCTTCGGCGAGAAGGCACGGGAGGTCCGCGACACCTCCTTGCGGGTTCCCCACGGGGAGAGCGGCATCATCGTCGATGTCAAGGTGTTCTCCCGCGAGAACGGAGATGAGCTGTCGCCCGGCGTCAATGAACTGGTGAGGGCGTATGTGGCCCATAAGCGGAAGATCTCCCAGGGAGATAAGATGGCCGGTCGCCATGGCAATAAGGGCGTGATCGCCAAGATCCTGCCCGAGGAGGACATGCCGTTCCTGCCCGATGGCACCCCGATCGAGATCGTCTTGAATCCCCTGGGGGTGCCGTCGCGGATGAACATTGGCCAGATTTTGGAAACTCACCTGGGGTGGGCTTGCCATACCCTGGGCATGCGGGCGGCCAGCCCGGTCTTTGACGGGGCGCGCGAGGAAGACGTCGTCTCGCTGCTCGGGCGGGCGAAGCTGCCCCAAGACGGTAAGACCATCATCTACGACGGGCGCAGCGGCCTCCCCATGGACAACCCGGTGACCGTCGGCTACATCTACATGATGAAACTCGCTCACCTCGTAGATGACAAGATACACTCGCGCTCGACCGGCCCGTACTCGCTGGTTACGCAGCAGCCGCTAGGAGGTAAGGCGCAGTTCGGCGGTCAGCGTTTTGGGGAGATGGAAGTCTGGGCGCTCGAGGCCTATGGCGCTGCCTATACCTTGCAGGAACTGCTCACTGTCAAGTCGGATGACGTTGTCGGACGGGTCAAGACCTATGAGGCGATTGTGAAGGGCGAGAACATACCGGAACCGGGCGTCCCCGAGTCATTCAAGGTCCTCATCAAGGAACTGCAGAGCCTGGCTCTGGACGTCAAGGTCCTCTCAGAGGACGCGCGGGAAATCGCGATCTTGGACACCGAAGATGACGTGACCGAAAGAGCCCGGGACCTCGATCTGGACCTTGGCGTGGAGCCCAAAGTCGACCTGGTCGGCGGCATCCTCGAGGAAGAGGATGATGATGAAGAAGAAGTGGGAGTCTCGATCAAGTTGCCGATCGCGGAGGACATGGTCCTCCACGTGCCGGATGAACTGGACGAGCCCGACTTGCCGGCCGCCGCCTCGGGAGATAGCCTTCCCGGCGACACCGCTGCACCGGAAACAGGGCCGGTACCCACCCAATTCACTGACGAAGATCTGGACATCGACTTGAGCATTGACCTCGAGGACGACGGAGACCTGGCTCCCTACGAGCGCGAAGATGGCGAGGACGGCGCGGACGCCGAGCGTAAGGATGCCGGGGACGAGGACAACTGATTCATCCGCTGAACACGGAGGAGGACGAGTCCTTGATGGATGTCAATCATTTCGACTCCATGCGGATTGGTTTGGCATCGGCCGATCAGATCCGCCAGTGGTCCCGAGGCGAGGTGACGAAACCGGAGACGATCAACTACCGCACTCTGAAACCGGAGCGGTCAGGACTATTCTGCGAGCGCATCTTCGGGCCGACTCGCGACTGGGAGTGCCACTGCGGCAAGTACAAGCGGGTCCGCTACCGCGGCATAGTCTGCGACAAGTGCGGAGTAGAGGTCACGCGCGCCAAGGTGCGACGCGACCGCATGGGTCACATTGAACTTGCGGCGCCGGTTTGCCATATCTGGTTCTTCAAAGGGATCCCGAGCCGGATGGGCCTTCTGCTGGATATGTCTCCCCGGTCGCTCGAGAAGGTATTGTACTTTGCCGCCTATATCGTGCTGGACCCGGGTGACACGCCGCTCATCAAAAAACAGCTACTCGATGAAAAGGAATATCGGGACAAGCGCGACAAATACGGTTCCGCCTTCCGCGTGGGGATGGGGGCCGAAGCCATCCAGGAGTTGCTCCGAGAGGTCGACCTCGAGGCGATGGCCCAGGAACTCAGGACTGAACTCAAAGCAGCCGGGGGGCAGCGGAGGCTGCGCGCAATCCGGCGGCTGGAGGTAGTGGGGGCATTTCGCCAATCCGGCAACCATCCGTCGTGGATGATCCTCGCCGTGGTTCCGGTGATTCCTCCGGAACTGCGACCCATGGTGCAACTGGATGGGGGCCGCTTTGCCACATCCGACTTGAATGACCTGTACCGCAGGGTCATCAACCGCAACAATCGGCTGAAGCGGCTCCTCGATCTGGGAGCCCCCGACATCATCGTCCGGAACGAGAAACGAATGCTTCAAGAAGCGGTCGACGCCCTGATCGATAATGGCCGCCGAGGCCGGCCGGTGACGGGGCCCGGGAACCGGCCCCTGAAGTCACTGTCCGATATGCTCAAGGGCAAGCAGGGCCGGTTCCGGCAGAACCTGCTCGGCAAGCGAGTGGACTACTCGGGCCGTTCGGTGATCGTGGTAGGGCCCAACCTCAAGCTCCATCAGTGCGGTCTGCCGAAGGAAATGGCGCTGGAGTTGTTCAAGCCTTTTGTCATGAAGCGGCTGGTGCAACTGGGCCATGCGCATAACGTGAAGAGTGCGAAACGCATGGTCGAACGGGTAAGGCCGGAAGTGTGGGGGGTTGTGGAAGAAGTCATTCGCGAGCACCCGGTGCTGTTGAACCGGGCTCCCACTCTTCACCGCCTGGGTATCCAGGCTTTCGAACCGGTCCTGGTTGAAGGTCGAGCCATCCAGATTCATCCGCTGGTCTGCGCCGCTTACAATGCCGACTTCGATGGCGATCAGATGGCCGTACATGTCCCGCTATCGGCGGAAGCCCAGGCGGAAGCCAGGATCTTGATGCTGTCAGCCCACAATATACTGAACCCCAAGGATGGTATGCCGGTCGTAACGCCCACGCAGGACATGGTGCTCGGATGCTACTATCTCACGGTGGCCAAGGAGGGCGGCCGGGGAGAGGGCGCCGTCTTGTCCGGAGCCGAAGAAGTGGGGCTGGCCTACGAGGCAGGGGCTGTGGACCTTCACAGCTGGATTGACGTGGGGACGCCCCAGGGCAGGAAGCGGACCACAGTTGGGAGAGTGATCCTGAACGAGGCGCTTCCCGAGGGCATGCGCTTCGTCAATGAGGTGGTGGACCGCAAGATCCTGGGTCAGATTGTCGCCCGCTGCTATCGGATGTATGGGAGCGCCGGCACTGCTCGCGTCCTCGATAGCTTGAAACAGGTCGGCTTTCGTTTCGCCACCCAGGCCGGTGCCACTATCAGCGTGACGGACATTGACATCCCGCCGGAGAAAGGACAGATTCTCGAAGAGGCCGACTGTCAGGTCGAGGAGTTTGAACTGCAGTATCGGCGGGGCTTGATCACCGGTGAAGAGCGGTACCTCAAGATCATCGAGGTGTGGAATGGGGCAAAGGACCTCTTGACCGAGCGCCTCATGAATCGCTTGGGTTCCTTCAATCCGGTGTACATGATGGCCGCTTCGGGAGCCCGGGGTAACGTCCAGCAGATATCCCAGCTCGCAGGGATGCGAGGTCTGATGGCCGATCCTTCAGGCCGCATCATCGAGCTGCCCATACGCGCCAACTTTCGGGAAGGGCTGAACGTCCTCGAGTACTTCACATCAACTCACGGTACGCGAAAGGGACTGGCCGACACGGCGCTGCGAACCGCCGACTCCGGCTACCTGACTCGGAGGTTGGTAGATGTTTCCCAGGATGTCATCATCCGCGAGGAGGAGTGCGGTACTACCTCGGGGATACGCGTGGCTGAAGTCCGCGATGGCAGCGAACTGATCGAGTCGCTCGTCGATCGGGTAATCGGGCGCACGGCGCTCACCGACATCCTGCATCCGGACACGGCAGAGACTCTCGTAGCGGCCAACCAGGAGATAGACGAAGCTGCCGGCGCCCGCCTGGAAGCAGCAGGAGTGCGGGAAGTGGAGATTCGTTCCGTCTTCACCTGCAAGTCCCGTCATGGGCTGTGCATTCGCTGCTACGGCCGCAACCTCGCTACCGGTAGACAGGTTGAGGTCGGCGAGGCGGTAGGGATCGTCGCCGCGCAGTCCATAGGCGAGCCGGGAACCCAGTTGACCATGCGGACGTTCCACACCGGCGGAGTCGCCGGCGAGGATATCACCCACGGCCTGCCGCGCGTAGAGGAACTATTCGAGGCAAGAAAGCCCAAAGGCCAGGCGTTGATCGCCGACCTCGACGGCACGGCCCACTTCGTCGACACGCGGGGGCGGAAGGAACTCGAAATCCGCTCTTCCTATGGTGACGTGTCGGTCCACCCGCTGCCCTTCACGGCCCGTGTGAAAGTCAGGGAAGGGGACGCCGTGAGCGCGGGCCAGGAGTTGACGGAAGGCCCGGTCAATCCCCACGACTTGCTCAAGATCAAGGGACTACGCGCCGTCCAGGTGTACCTGCTGCAGGAAGTGCAAAGAGTCTATCGGCTGCAGGGCGTCGATATAAACGACAAGCACATTGAGGTAATTGTCCGCCAGATGTTGCGCAAGGTCAAGGTCGACGATCCGGGTGATAGCGACCTGCTTCCCGGGAGCTTGATCGACCTGTACGACTTCGAGAACGAGAACGAGCGCGTACTCGCGGCCGGCGGCCAGCCGGCGGTGGCGCGACCGCAACTCCTTGGGATCACCAAAGCATCGCTGGCGACGGATTCCTTCCTGTCGGCGGCATCTTTCCAGGAGACGACCCGCGTCCTCACCGAGGCGGCGCTCAAAGGTAGGCGGGACCCGCTCCTCGGTCTCAAGGAGAACGTCATCATCGGCAAGTTGATACCGGCAGGAACCGGCATGGAGAAGTACCGCGCACTCGGCCCGGGCTATGACGAGTTGGCCGACGAACCGGAGGATCCGCTCCTGGCAAGGCTCAAGGCCCCGGACTCCGGGGGCGACGGGGAGTTCGAGGTCTTGGCGGGGGACGCCTCGTGTCAGGGTAATCGTTGACAGCCCAGTTGCCGTCAGCTAAAATATAAAAGTGTCCGCGGCCGGCCTAGGCCGGGAACGGGAAGGAAGTGCCTCGTGGCGTCCGCGGAAGCGGTCAGTAAAGCGAGGAAGAGGACGGTCGGGATCAGGCAAACCCTCAAAGCGGTGGAACAGGGACTGGTCCGCGTGGTGGTGGTTGCTGAGGATGCCGATGCACGGCTGCTGCGCGATCTCTTGGCCTCCTGCCAGCGACGGGGCGTGACCGTGACCTATGTCGAATCGATGAAGATGTTGGGTGAGGCTTCGGGTATCAAGGTCGGGGCGGCGGCAGCCGCGGTGCTTGAGGAGTAGCTGAGCGGGGAGCGAACGATATGCCTACCATGAACCAACTGGTTAGAAAGGGCCGGAGGGCTGGAAGGGCGCGATGCAAAGCTCCTGCTTTGCAGGCCAACCCCTTCCGCCGGGGGGTCTGCACCGTGGTCAAGACGGTGACCCCCAAGAAGCCCAACTCGGCTCTGCGCAAGGTAGCCCGGGTGCGGCTCACCAATCACATTGAGATTACGGCTTACATTCCCGGCATCGGCCACAACCTCCAGGAACACTCGGTAGTCCTCGTGCGGGGCGGCCGCGTGAAAGATCTCCCCGGAGTACGCTACCATATCGTTCGTGGCACCTTGGATTCCGCGGGGGTGGCCAACCGCCAACGCGGTCGCTCTAAGTACGGCGCAAAGAGGCCGAAGCGCTAAGCGAATACTGGCGGCCGAGGTGACGGTCGCCTCAGGTTGGCCGGGGGGTCTGGGCGGATGAGGCCCCCCGGGTGTGTCAGAGGATCCGGGAGGTGCACCAAGTGCCTAGACGGGGGCATGTTCCGAAGCGCGATGTCCAACCGGACACGGTATATGCCAGTGTCACCGTGACCCGGCTGATCAACAAGCTGATGCTCAAGGGCGAGAAAGGGCTGGCAGAGCGGGCCTTCTACCAGGCCATGGATGCGGTTGGTCAGAAGTCGGGCAAAGAGCCGCTCGGCGTGTTTGAAACGGCTCTGAAGAACGCCACCCCATTTCTAGAGGTAAAGGCCCGGCGCGTTGGAGGTTCGACTTACCAGGTGCCGGTTGAGGTACGTCCCGAAAGGCGAGTGTCACTCGCCATGCGGTGGATCCTGCAGTACGCCCGGCAGCGTCCCGAACGAACGCTGGTGCAGAAACTCGCCGCGGAGATCCTGGATGCGGCCAACGGCACCGGGGGAGCCGTCAAGCGGCGCGAGGAGACCCACCGGATGGCTGAAGCGAACAAGGCTTTTTCTCATTATCGCTGGTGAGCAGGTTGCGAGACCTGACCGCCGCTGGAGAGGGGGGAGAGAAGTGCCTGAGGAAGATCGACTGGCTCTTACGCGCAACATTGGCATCATGGCGCACATAGATGCCGGGAAGACCACGACCACCGAACGAATCTTGTTCTACACCGGCCGGGTGCACCGCATGGGAGAAGTCGATGAGGGGACCGCGGTGATGGACTGGATGGTGCAGGAGCAAGAGCGAGGCATAACCATCACGTCCGCAGCCACTTCCTGCCCCTGGAGAGGGTATCGGATCAATATCATCGATACTCCGGGTCACGTCGACTTCACCATGGAGGTGGAGAGGTCGCTCCGGGTGCTCGATGGGGCCGTGGCCCTCTTCTGCGCCAAGGGGGGCGTTGAGCCCCAGTCCGAGACGGTATGGCGCCAGGCGGAACGCTATGGGGTGCCGCGCATCGCCTACGTCAACAAGATGGACGCGGTCGGGGCCGACTTCCCCCGCGTGCTCAGGATGATGCGGGAGCGCTTGGGAGCCAGGCCATTGGCCGTCCACCTACCCCTCGGGGCGGAGGACCAGTTTTCGGGAGCAGTTGATCTGGTCAAGATGCGGGCGATTGTCTACCGGGACCCCAAAGGGACATTGTACGAGGAGACCGACATTCCCGCGGAATGCGCCGCGCTCGCGGCCGAGTACCGAGAGGTCCTGGTGGAGACCGCCGCCGAGTTTGACGATGGCGTCATGACCGAATACTTAGAGGGCAAACCGATTTCCCAAGAAATCTTGCGCCGGGCCATCCGGGCGGCCACGCTGCAGGCCAAGATCGTCCCCGTACTATGCGGCTCTTCCTATCGGAACCGAGGAGTACAACTCCTCCTCGATGCCGTGGTCGACTACCTGCCATCCCCAAGCGACCTCCCGCCGGTGAGGGGCATCCACCCCGACACGGGGGAGGTCGAAGTCCGGCCGGTCGCCAACGATGCTCCGGTATCCGCGCTGGTGTTCAAAATAATGACCGATCCGTATGTGGGCCGCCTTACTTATCTGCGGATCTATTCCGGAGTCGTCAGCACCGGGGATATGATATACAACCCGGTCAGGCGGCGGAGAGAACGGGTCGGCAGGATCCTTCGCATGCATGCCAACCATCGCGAGGACGTCGCTCGGGCGTGTACCGGTGACATCATTGCGGTGGTCGGACTTCGCCAGAGTACCACCGGCGATACGCTCTGCGCCGAAAACCATCCCATCGTCCTCGAGTCGATGGTGGTGCCGGCGCCGGTCATTTCCGTGGCGATTGAGCCACGTACGCGGGGCGATCAAGACCGCATGGCGACATCTCTCGATCGCCTGTCCGAGGAAGATCCCACTTTCCGGGCCCACACCGACCCCGAGACGGGACAGACTATCATATCGGGCATGGGCGAATTACACTTGTCGATCATTGTCGACCGACTCCTCCGCGAGTTCCGCGTGGAGGCCGACGTCGGCAAGCCACAAGTGGCGTACCGGGAGACCATCACCCGGCGTGCCCGGGCGGAGGGTCGCTATGTACGTCAAACCGGTGGAAGAGGGCAATACGGGCACGTCATGCTCGAGGTGGAACCGATGCTGCGCGCCACCGGCTGGGAGTTTCGGAGCGCGATAACCGGCGGAGCCATCCCGCGGGAGTTCATAAGCGCCGTTCAGGAAGGTGTCCGGGGGGCCCTTGAAGCGGGTGTCTTGGCTGGATACCCGGTGGTCGACGTCCGGGTCACTCTGCTCGACGGGTCCCACCATGAAGTTGACTCGTCCGAGCTGGCATTCAAGATCGCCGGCTCAATGGCGTTCCGCCAGGCGGTCACCCGGGCGGCGCCGATCCTCCTGGAGCCGGTGATGCGCCTGGAAGTCGTGATGCCCGAAGCCTGCCTGGGAGATGTCATTGGCGACATCGCCAGCCGGCGGGGTCACATTGAGGGCATGGAGAGCCGAGGCGAGCTGCAGGTACTCAGCGCCACCGTCCCCCTGTCTTCCATGTTCGGTTACGCAACCGACCTCAGGTCGAAGACCCAGGGACGCGGCACGTACACGATGCAGTTTGCCACCTACGCCGAAGTTCCGGCCGAGCGCGCCGGGCAACTGGCCAGGCCCCGCGGGGCCTGATGCCAGGATAGCAGCGCTCGAAACCGTCAGCAGGGAGGCCGCAGCAGGGCATGGGCAAGAAGAGATTCGAGCGGACGAAGCCGCACGTAAACGTAGGCACGATCGGGCATGTCGATCATGGCAAGACGACATTGACGGCGGCGTTGACGCTGCTTTTGTCCAAGGAAGGGTTGGCGGAGTACGTTCCGTTTGACAAGATTGACAAGGCGCCCGAGGAGCGGGAGCGGGGCATCACCATTGCGACGGCGCAC
>DATIKW010000011.1:0-48804 GCA_035477115.1 Bacillota bacterium
GCGGGGTCTTCAATCGGCCCCTGGAGTTGAGGCTTGCTGCCGCAGTTGGTCACCACATACAGCCAATAGCAGTCGCGCCGGTCCTCGGCCACGCGGCGTTCGTTCGGGGTGAGCAGGATCGTGCCCGTCGCCTCCGCCAGTCCCTTCACCTCGATGAGCCGCAGTTGGCCCGAGCTGATGTCCAGGCTGGTGACGTCGTATCCCAGGTTCTTGTCGTGGACGTCGTACACCTGCCGTCCTTGCGCCCGCTCGTACTCCATGACCACCCGCATGGCCGTGGCCTCGGTCTCCGGGTTCGGCTGCAGCCGCTGCACGTCCGGGGCCTTGCGCTCAGGATGGGGCAGGACGAGGACGCTGGTCACGCGTTCGACCGCCTGAAGGGAGAGCGCGCGCTGTTGGTCGTGCTCCTTGCATCGTCGCTCCCGCCGCCGGAGGAGGTCGTCGTGCCTGGCCTCCGCCCGGGCGAGCCGGCCCTCCGCGCCCTGTTCGCCGCGCTCCACCGCCTCCTGGGCCTTGCCGATCTCCAGGTCGGCCCGGTGCAGCAGTTCGGTCAGCGAGAGCTTGATGTGCGCCGAGATCCGGTCGACCTCAGCCAGGCGATCCTTGCGAGTCTCTTCGAGAAACGGTGTGAGCGACTGCTCGTTGAGCCAGGCCGTGGCTTCGGGAGCTGTAGCCACTGCGGGCAGCGTTTCTGGCGTGTCCGCGGGCGTGCCTGCCTGCCGCGCTTCGCTCGGCGCCGGCGTGAAGTTCCCTAGCACGTTCGGCTCACAGAGGCGTGCCTGCCCGTCGCTGGCGATCTCCACCGCAAACAACCGCTCGTGGACTACCTGGCCAAGGCCGTCCACGACCCGGGCCCGGTAGAAGTCGATGCGGGCGGGGGCATCGTGCTGGAGCGAGTGGAACGTCGCCCCTTTCCCGAAGACGTCGAGCGCCTGCGCGTGGGTGTGCCGCCGGATCGCCTCGAAGAGGGGGTGCCCCGGCGTGACCCACTCCAGGTCGTTCGTCTCGGCCGTCTCCCGGACCGTGGAACAGCGAGGGTACTTGGCCGCCAGAGCGGGCAGCTTCCAACTCGGATCGCTCTCGTAGCGGTGCAGCACGGGAGGAGTCTTTCCCGGCTCGAAGGTGTGGGGGAAACGCGGAAAGGTCTTGAGCGCGAGCGGCACCAGCTCGGCCGCCTCCCGGATGAACCGGGCGATGGTCTCGGGGACCACGCGCCGTTCCTGGGCCCGCGCCCGCCGCTCGATGAGCATCTCCAGGTTGAGCTTCTTTGACGCGAGACCCTCGAGGGCGTTCTGGCAGATGGCGCGGAACTGGCGCTCGTCCACGTTCCTCAGGAGCCGCTCCTCGAGGTCGGCGTCGCCGAGGCGCCCGGCGTAATAGTCGCGCAGGACCCGTTCCACATGAGGCGCGGGGAGAACCTCGCCGACCACGTTGAACACCGCATCGTCGTCAAGGGCGTCTCGGATCTCCTGAAGCTTCTGCAGCAACCGCTGGAGCACCCGACCCTCGATGGTGTTGGTGGCCACGAAGTTGAAGATCAGGCAGTCCTTGCGCTGGCCGTAGCGGTGGATGCGGCCCATGCGCTGCTCGAGGCGGTTCGGGTTCCAGGGGATGTCGTAGTTGAAGAGGATGTTGCAGACTTGGAGGTTGATGCCCTCGCCGGCCGCCTCCGTCGCCACGAGGATCTGGATGGCTCCTTCCCGGAATTGCTGCTCCGCATGCAGCCGCGTCCCGCTGTCGTCGCGTGACCCGGGCTTCATCCCGCCGTGTATGCAACCGACGCGGAACCCCCATGACTCGAGCCGCTCCACCAGGTAGTCGAGTGTGTCCTTGAACTCCGTGAAGACGAGCAGCCGTTTGTCGCGGTGGTCGAAGAAGCCTTGCTGTTGGAGGAGTTCCTTCAGCTTCGAGAGCTTGGCCTCCGCACCGGAGTTCTCGACGATCTGGGCCTGGTCGGCCAGTGCCTTGAGTTCCGAAATCTCCTCGTGAACTTGTTGGGCATTGGCTGCGAGCGTGATGGCCTCGAGCGCTTCTTCGAGGCGCTCGCGCTCGCTCTCCTCCATCTCCTCCAGTTCGTCCGGGTCGGGCAGCTCCGGCGGAGCCAGCCGCGCGAGGTCCTGGGCGCGTTTCAGACCTTCCTCGAGACGCTTGGCCCGGTTGTAGAGGGAGTGCCGCATCGCGTAGGTGCTGGATGCCAGCCGGCGCTGGTAGAGAGACATCAAGAAGCCGATAGCGCGGGCCCGGGGGTCGTCACCCTGCGCTGCGGATTTGGCGCTCTGCTGCTTCACGAAGCGGGTGACGTCGCGGTACAGATCGAACTCCGCCCCGTCAAACTGGAACTCCACGGTATGGGGGATGCGCTTGGTGAAGATCTTCTGCGCCACCCAGGTTCCGTCCGTCCGGCGCTCCGGGAAGTAGACCATCGCTTCTTTCGTGCGCCGCAGGTAAAAGGGCGCCCGGCGGCGGTCCATGGCCTCGCGGATGGAGCGGACGTCCGCGTAGGCATCCGCGTCGAGCAGCTGGAGGAAGAGGCTGAAGTTCAGCGGATCGCCTTTGTGCGGCGTGGCGGTGAGCAGGAGCATGTGGTCGGACGTGTCCCGCAAGAGTTCGCCCAGCTTGTAGCGGAGGCTCTTGTGGGTTTCGTCCGACGCCGACATGCGATGCGCCTCGTCGACGATGATCAAGTCCCAGTGGACCTGTCTGAGTCCCGGCAGGATGTCGTGCCGCTTGGCAAGGTCGAACGAGGTGATTACCCTCTTCTGCTCCAGCCACTGGTTCACGCCGAACTGGTCCCGGATATCGCCGCCCTTGAGGACGAGGAATTTCTCGTCGAACTTCTCCTTGAGTTCGCGTTGCCACTGGAACGAGAGGTTGGCCGGGCCGACGATCAGGATGCGGTCGGCAAGCCCACGGAGCTGGAGTTCGCGGATCAGCAGGCCGGCCATGATCGTCTTCCCTGCCCCGGCGTCGTCCGCAAGGAGGAAGCGCACCCGGGCGACCTTGAGGAGATAGTCATAGACGGCCTCGAGCTGATGCGGGAGCGGGTCTATGCGGGAAATGGAGAGACCGAAGTAGGGGTCGAATTCGTAGGCGATGCCGAGGGAGTACGCCTGCAGCCCGAGGCGGAGAATGTGCCCGTCACCGTCATAGGAGTGCCGTGCGTCCAGGATGGCGAAGCCCTCGATATCGCGGGCCGTCAGGGTGACCCGTCGGAAACGCTCCGACTTCGTGCCGACCAGGCCCGCCACCCAGGTGTCCGGGCCGTCCGCGCGGACCGTCTCCACCCGCATCGGCTCGCTGAATAACGAGCCCGTCAGGATCTGCCCTTCCCGTAGAAGCTGTCTCTCACTCACCTTGGCGACTTCCCGCCCGGCGATCTCGCTTTCTGGGAATCCAGTTGCGCTTTCAGCTCGTGCAGCCGCTTCACCAGGAAGGGCAGCGGCATCCGCTTGCCGTTCTCCCAGCGGTTCACCGTGCTGTAGGTGACGCCGATCTCTTGGGCGAATTGCTCCTGAGTCAGATCGAGACGTTTCCGAAGCTCGCGGATGAGTCCGGGGATATCCTCAGTCTTCATGGCTTCATTCAGGACTCCTCGCCGCCGCGTCGCCGGGCATATGTATAGTTATATGTTAGCTGACATGGGGCTTGATGTCAATCATTTCTCGGTTTTCTGTCAGTGGTAGCCCAGCGAGCGCAGGGCGGCCTGCCGATCCCGCCAGTCGGGGCTCACCTTGACCCGCAGTTCCAGGTAGACGCGAGTCCCCAGGAGCACCTCGATCTCCTGGCGGGCCAGCTGGCCGACTTGCTTGATCAGGCCGCCCCCGTGGCCGATGATGATGCCCTTCTGCGACTCCCGTTCCACGTGGACGATGGCCCGGATGAAGATCAAGCCGCCCGGGCGCTCGTTCCACTCCTCCACCTCGACCGCGGCGGCATGGGGTATCTCGTCGCGGGTCAGGTGAAGGATCTGCTCCCGCACCAGTTCGGCAACTACGAAACGTTCCGGCTGGTCGGTGAGGGCGTCCGGCGGGAAATAGGCCGGTCCTTCGGGGAGGGACTCGAGCACGGTGGAAACCAGGGGCTCCAGGGTGGAGTCGCTCTTCGCCGACAGGAGGAAAGTGTGGCGGAATGCGGCCAGGGCCGCGTACCGGGCGAGGATGTCTGCGCCGGCATCGGCGGGAACGAGGTCAGCCTTGTTGACCACGAGGAAGGCGGGCGCGGGGGAGCCGCCCAGCTCCCGGGCGAGGTAGCGGTCGCCCGGCCCTGGAGGGGAGGTGGCCTCGACCACCAGGAGGAGGAGTTCCACCTCGCGCATCGCCGCCCGGGCGGTCTTGATCAGGTACTCGCCCAGCTGATCGCGGGGACGCTGCACGCCGGGGGTGTCCACGAAGACCACCTGGCCGCCGGGCCGATGGACCACGCCGGCAATCCGGTTGCGGGTGGTCTGGGGCTTGTCGGATACGATGGCCAGCTTCTGCCCGACCAGCCGGTTCAGCAGCGTGGACTTGCCCACGTTGGGGCGGCCCAGGATGACCGCGAAGCCGGAGCGGAAGCCAGCGGTGGTCATCGGCCGCCACCCGCCCGGGCGGGAAAGAGGTTGCCTGTCAACCGTCTACCTCCACCTCGACCCCCGTGGGGACGATTTGAACCCACACCGGGCCTGGTTCCAGCAGGAGGTCGCTGCCGTCGGCCAGGGTGAATGTGGTCGGGCCGGTACGATCCTGCCTGGCCCATCGGAGTTCGCTAACCACTCCCCGGGAGAAGGCGCGGGCCCCGCCGTCACCGACCAGGTCCAGTTCCAGGTGATCTTCGGCGCTGCCGGGGACGTACCGGGCTGACACCTCCATCACCAGCACGGTCCGGGCGGTCACCTGCAGCGAGCGATCGACGGCGCAGATGTGCGCCACCCCGTTCTGTAATCGGAGATAGTGGCCCGTCGCTTCATCATACCGGTACTCGACATCGCTCAAGCGGCTGTAAGTCACGCGCAGGTTGCGCGCGGGTTCGCCGGAGCGGCCGGAAACGGGCCCAAAGCGAAACAGTCCGGAGGGCCTCCGTCCCGCCTCGTAGGCAAGGCCGAAATCGGTCATGGCCTGCCGCAGGCGCGATGTGCCGCTCTCGAGATCGTGAGGGGCGGGGCGCCCGGGACGGCGCTCGAAATACGCTTGCCCCCGCCCCACCTCATCCAGGCCGGCAATCCCGAGGCGCGCGAGGTCGAGGAGCGCCTCGGCCGTGCCGCCGCAGTATGCCAGGACCGCGTCGAGTTCCGCCGCCCAGTCGAGGAAATACGGGCGGAGGCTGCGGATGGGGAGCAAGACCGGCGCCTCGCGGCAGAGGTACATGGCAAGAAGGCGGGTCATTCCCCCCTCGACGGGGAACTCGAACACGAGGCAGGCCTGAACCAGGCCGGCTTGGGGGCGGCTCAGCGGATGGTTGTCGATGACCACGGCCAAGATGCGCCGGGCGACCTGCGCCTCTTCGGCGGGTTCTCCACAGAGAGGACAGGGGATATGCTCTCCCGGCAAGGCTGCGGGCTCGGCGATGGCAGGCGGCAGTACTATCGGGGAGGGAGTGCGCCAAAGGCACCCACTGAGCCCTGCCAACACCAGGGCGAGGACGATGGTCCCGGCTGTCATGGCCCGGGCGGCCATATCATCGCTCCTCGCCGGTCGCCGGCCGTTCGCTCGGCAACGCGGGCCGGGGTGCCGCGGCATCGCCGCGGGTGGATGACGACAGGAGCCCGCCGGACACTACCATTTTGAACCCTTCGCTCACCGGCATGTCCAGGAAGATCACCTCATCCCGCGGCGCGATCAGCAAGAACCCGGAGGTGGGGTTGGGGGTGGTGGGCAAGAGCACGCTCACCAGGGGCTTGCCGAGCCGGCTCGGCATCTCGCCTTCCGGCTCGCCGGTCACGAAGGCGATGGACCAGATGCCGCGGCGAGGGTACTCCACCAGCACGACCTGCTTGAAGGCGGCGGTATCTTGCCGGGAGAACGCGCCCACGATCTGCTTCGCCGCCTGATAGATCGTCCGCACCAGGGGAGCCCGGTTGATGAGGCTCTCACCGTAGGCGACCAGCCGCCGGCCCACCAGGTTGGCGGTCACGAACCCGGTGGCGAGCACCACGGCGATGGTGACGATCGCGCCCAGACCCGGCATGGGGCGTCCGAAGGCCAGATCTATCCAACGCCCGGTTACCCCGTCCAACAGGCGGAAGAGCCATTCGAAGATGAGATAGGTCAAGAATACCGGTAAGAGGACGAGCAAGCCGGCCAGGAACGCGTTACGCATCCGCCGCATCATCGGCCTGACCTCCGTGCGACCCGGCGTCCGGCCAATGCCTGCCGGGACAGAATCAGCAGCACCGACAGGTGCAACCCCACCGCCAGCGGGTTATCCTCCACGAAGGCATCCGCTCGGCACAGCATCGCCGGCAGGCGCGGGGCGAGGATCAGGATGCCTCCGGCCAGGGCGGCGATCGCCGAGACCAGCACGGCCGCGGCTGCTACCCGCTTGGCTTCCCCTACCAGGAGGGAGAAACGGTTGCCGGCCTCCACGTCGCCCAGTCGTTCCATGGCCGTGTTCACCAGTTCCGCCACGAAGACCAGGCCCGCCAGCAGGATCAGATCCACGCCCTCGGCGGCCGTGACCCCGGCCAGGACGGCCGTGCCCAGCACCAGCCAGGCCGCCGCCGCATGGAAGCGCAGATTGGGCTCCTGGCGGTAGGCGGTGAGGAGCCCGGACCAGGCGCCCCGGAAACTCCGGACCAGGCTGCCGTCGCGGGCGGTCATGGCGAGGGGGCCGCTGCCGACCGGGCGAGGCGTTCCCGTCCCTGCATGGCTCCCGCACCCTCCGCGTCTTCGTGGTCGAAGCCCAGAAGGTGCAAGACGCCGTGGATCGTCAGTTGCATCAGTTCCTCCTCCAGGCTGGCTCCCTGGGCGGCCGCCCGTTGTACGCCGATCACCACGTCTCCAAGGTGCGGCGGCCCCTCCGGCGGCGCCGGTCCCGCCTGAGGGAACGCCAGCACATCGGTGGGGCCTTCCATCCCCCGGTAACGGCGGTTCAAATCGGCCATGGCCGCGTCGTCCATCAGGCACAAACTGAGTTCGGCCTGTCCGCGCCAATCCCCCGCAGCCAGAGCGGCGAGGGCCGCGCCGCGAAGTAAGTCTTCGAACTCGGCGGTTATCGCGAACTCCTCCTGCCGGTTGACGATATCCACGACCGCGCTCATGGCGGGTCGCTCCCGGCTGCCGGGCGCGATTCCGTCTCCACCGCGATATCCTCCGGGTATTGTACCCTCACATGGAACATGCCGGTCAGCAGCTTGGTGAATTCATCGGCGATGGTGTCGAGGTCGCGCAGGGTGAGGTCGGACTGGTTCAGTTGGCCGCCGTCCAGCCGCTCGCGGATGATCTTCCGGACCACCGCCTCGATCCGGGAGGGATTCGGTTGCGGCAGGGCGCGCACCGCCGCCTCGCACCCATCGGCCAGCATCACGATGGCGGTCTCCCTCGTCTGGGGGATGGGGCCGTCATAGCGGAAGTCCTGTTCCAGGACTGCCTCTGCCCGGCCGTCCTCGGTGGCGCGGTTGAAGAAGTAGGTGACGAGACCGGTCCCATGGTGCTGCCCGATGAAATCGATGAGCGGCTCGGGCAACTTGTGCTCCCTCGCCAGTTCCAACCCATCGCGCACGTGGGAGGTGATGATCCGGGCGGACAGGTGGGGAGCGATGCGGTCGTGCGGGTTCTCGTCGCCGAACAGCTGATTATCGATGAAGAAATAGGGGCGTTTGACCTTGCCGATGTCATGGTAGTAGGCGCCGACCCGCGCCAACAACGCATCGCCGCCCACGCGTTCGGTGGCCGCCTCCGCCATGTTGGCCACTTGCAGGCAGTGCTGATAGGTCCCCGGGGCTTCGAGCAACAGCTTGCGCAGGAGCGGCTGGTTGGGGT
The DNA here is from genome assembly GCA_035477115.1 of Bacillota bacterium. Taxonomy (GTDB): domain Bacteria; phylum Bacillota; class Sulfobacillia; order UBA995; family UBA995; genus UBA995. Next base: position 7,956 of record DATIKW010000011.1, read on the forward strand.
TGCTGAGTTCCAGCAACTTCAGGGGAGTCACTATCCCGAACAGGTTCTCGAGGAAAGGCAACGACCCCAGGGTCAGGACGGACGAGAGGAAACCGTTGGCCATCCCCCACAGGTGATCCACCCACAATGCCGGCTCGGCGAAGGAGCGGCCGCCGACCAGCGACAACCCCAGGACCGCGGCCAGGTTGCCCGCCATGACCAGTACTCCCGAGCGCATGAGATCGTTGCGCTGGCTGACGGTAGCCACGCCATACACTCCGGCCAAACCTCCCGCGAGGCTCAGCACGAGGCTGATTCCCGCCCCCAGCTCGGCCACCAGACCCAGGAAGATCGCGGTGCCGAGCCCGGCAGGGGGACCCAGCAAGATGGTGGCCAGCATGGGGCCGACGGCGATCGGTGCCAGGTAAGGCGAGAAACGGGCGGTACCGGCCGCGATGGCCGTGGTCGCCGCCAGGATCAAGAGGAGGAGGAAGGCGCGGCGGTCGCTGGAGTATACCCCCGGGCAGAAGAGCTTCAGATAGGCCGCCATTCCTGCGACAAGGAGGCCGGCCAGGACGAAGACGCCCGCTCGGGCGGGATAAGCAGGGCTCGTCTCGAGCAGCCCGAGGTCCTGCAATATGGCTAGCTGGTGTTCGCTGACCACCTCCCCCGCCCGCACCACCACTTGCCCCGACACGATCTTCACCGGTTCAACCCGGTCCGCGGCCTCCTGGCGTTGCTGCCAGGTCTGGCGCTCATCGAATACCAGATTGGCCGCGAGCGTGGCCTGGGCAAGTTGATCGCCGAAGAGGCGCAGTTCCCGTTCCACCTGCATGGCTGCCAGATCGGCCGACGCCTGCTTGCGGACTTCATCGAGGTACTCCGCCCTGATGCCCGAGCGCAGGAGGCCGATGACCGTCTCCCCAAGACGGGCCTCAAGGGCGGCCAGATCCTCCGGGGTCGAGGCCAGCACGGCGCGAAGGACGGCGTCGGACGTGCCTGGGCCCGCCAGTTCGCGAAAGCCGCCCAACCGGTCGCTATCGGTCAGTCCCCGATCGGCGATGAGCGCCGCCAGGCCGGAGAAGACGGCGGCGATTCGCTCCTGGGCGCCGGCTTCGATCGCGGGATCCGCCCGGTATACATCGGGCACCCTGGCCACTGCCTCGGCCCGCAGTTCCTCGGTTCGATAGCGGTCGATGACGGCCCGGGGCGCCCAGATGTCCCGGGGCGCCACCTGTCCCGCATCGATCTGTAGCCGGTTGGGGACCAGAGCCGGTGTCATGAAGGTGCCGGCCAACAAGAAAGCCAGGGCGGCCCAGAGTATGCGCAAGCCCGTGCCTCGATCGGCCCCCCGGAACAAGTAACGGGGCCAGGGATGGCGTTGCCAACCGGAAGTTGCCTGGTTCACCGCCCGTTCGCCTCGCTTCGCGCGGCGGACTTCTCATGGGCTTCGTAGGCCTTGATGATCTTCTGCACCAGCTCATGGCGGACGACGTCCCGCTCCGTCAGGTAGATGAACTCGATCCCCTTCACGCCGGCCAGGACCGTGCGTACTTCCTCCAGTCCCGAGAAGCGGCCGCGCGGGAGATCGACCTGGGTGATGTCCCCGGTGACTACGGCCCGGGACCCGAGCCCCAGCCGCGTGAGGAGCATCTTCATCTGTTCCGGGGTCGTGTTCTGGGCTTCATCCAGCAAGACGAAGGAATCATCCAGCGTCCGGCCTCGCATGTAGGCGAGGGGGGCGACCTCGATGTTCCCCCGTTCCACGAGTTTCTGGAAACTGTCCTGCCCCAGGACATCATAGAGGGCATCGTAGATGGGTCGCAGGTAGGGATGGACCTTGTCTTCCAGCGCCCCCGGGAGGAAACCCAGGCGCTCGCCGGCCTCCACCGCCGGGCGGGTCAGGATGATGCGGTTGATTTCTCGGCGTCTGAAGAAAGCCACCGCCAGCGCCACGGCCAGATAGGTCTTGCCGGTGCCGGCCGGCCCGATGCCGAAGACCAGGCTGTGGTCGCGAATGGCTTCGACGTATTCCCGCTGTCCCAGCGTCTTGGGGCGGATGGGCTTGCCCCGGTGGGTCACGACCACGATGTCCCCGAGCAGCTCGCTGAGGTCCGGGTCTCCGCCCTCTTTCACCAGACGAATCGCGTACCGCAACTCCTGCCCGCTTATCGGCGTGCCGGCGCGCGCGATCTCCAGGAGCCGGCGGAACAATCCGGCGACTTGCTCCACCTCGCGCTCGGCCCCGGCGACGGTGAGTTCCTCTCCCCGCGCCACCACTCGTACGCCGAAACTATCGGCTATCAACCGGAGGTGCTCGTCATGCCGGCCGAGAACCTGCAAGGCCGCCTGGTTATCGTCCAGCGCAACCCGCGCCTCGGCTTGTCCGCCCTCAGCGGCTCCCAATCGCTGTTGGTCTCCTCCCAGGAGAAGCATTACCGGCCACTGCCAGGCATCCGGGGGACCCCGATGTCTTCCAGTACCTCCACGGTCAGTTTGACCCGCGCGTAGTCGGAAGTGTGAACGCGTTCCACCTGGCGGCCCATGATTCGAGCGCCGGGGTCGAGCAAGGCCGCGACTTGAGCCTCGGCCAGACGCTCCGCAAGGAAACCGGCCTCTTCGCCGCTCAACCGCCGGCTGGCACGCTCTTTCTCCCGGGTTGTTTCCCGGGAGAGTTCGACGACCCCGGTCTCGTTCCTCTCCCCAAATATGCGCCACCCTTGCCGGTTCGTGTGGTAGTACGCGAACGGAACCCGGCCCCCCCGGGAGATGACCTCCCGGCCGGCGACCGCCAGCGACCAGCGCACGTGGGAGCGCCCGGTTTCCCGGTATTGCACCCAAACCAGCGGGACGGCCGCTTGCCCAGTATACCATACCCTGGCCCAGACCACCCCCACCGCTCCCGCCCGCCCGGGAGAGGGCTGGGGCGGGCGAAGGAGGACATCCCCGCGGGCGACGACCTGGCCGGGCGAGACGGCGGCCTCTCCCTGCACGGCCAGGATGGATACCACCACTCCGTCTCGCGCCGCGACCACTTCCCCGGGCGTTCGCCCGGGAGCGAAGAAATACAGCGGCTCCCGTTCCGCCACCTTGATCAGAGCGACGATCCCCCGGAGTTCGACGTCCGCCCAGACCAGTTCACTCAGGGATCGCAGGATGTGCCCCTCGACCGCATCGAGGTCAAGCCGCCACCGCAGAGTCCCCGGGCGCAAGCCGGCCCGCAGCGCCGCGTCCCGGACCGCGGCCGGGGGCAGCGCCGCGGTGCCTTCCACGCGGACGACCCAGATCGGCGCTGCGAGGCCGTTTAGCGCGAGCAGGCTGAGTACCGCTCCGACCAAGAATCCCGCATGCGGACGCAAGTCGCGTAGCAGAAACGGCAGTCCCCGGTATCCCGCCAGGCGGACCCGCACGCCGGCCTCCCTGGCCATTGCCCGGACTGCACGGAGGGACCGGAGGGGAATCCGGAAAGTGAGCCCCTTCCCGCACCACCGGACTTCCTGTACGAGGATGCGCCGGCCCACACAGGAGTTGATGAGGCGTTCGCCGCCTGACCCGAGCGCTCGGACGTACACCTCGCCACCCGCCCATGGCCAACCGGCCATATCAGGTCCCCGCGTCCGGCGGCGCCGGGAAGGTCACGGATAGGATTTGACCCTTGACCCGGATTTCAAGCGGACCCACGCTGGCAATCACCAGATGGCGACCGCTGACCCGGACGCAGCCCGCTCGGGTGGCCACGCGCAACTCGTCGCCGGAGAAGCTTTCCAGACCCTGATGGCTCTCGAGGGACAGCTCGGCCGTCCCCACGAGCGTGATCCGGGGCAGGTCGGCCAGGACGTCAGGGGGCCAGCCCGAACTGAGGGGAAAGCGCGTACCGCGTGCGGGACCCGGCGTGGTGCCAGACCGTTGCCGGTCGATACCCGTGGTGCAGCGACTATCTACCCGGGGCGTGCCCGGATCCGCGATGGCGCCAGACCCTCGCCGGTCGCCACGCCGCTTCACGCAACCGACCTCCTCCCGGCAGATCTATGCCGGGAACGGGGCCAATAGGCAACCGCAGGCAGGTCGGCCGGGGCGCGGGCGGGCGGGCCGACCGACGTTGTAGGGGCGGGTTCAGAACCCGCCCCTACCCGAATCAAGGGGAATGAAGGTCTGCTACGAAAAGCTACTGCGTCGTTGACGCTTTTTCTTGGCCGCCTCCGACTTCCGTTTCTTGCGAACGCTGGGCTTCTCGTAGTGCTCCCGCCTACGAGCTTCCGCCAAGACCCCCGTCTTCTGGCATTGACGCTTGAAGCGGCGAAGGGCTGCGTCCAACGTCTCGTTCTTCCCCACGCGTACCTCGGACATCGGCATCCCTCCTCCCGCTCCAAGTTAAGGACTTGCATATTATATTCTCCAGCCCGTCATTACGTCAACCCAGCGTCCCCAGTTGCCGTCCTCCTAGCAGGTGCACGTGAAGATGACCCACGGTCTGGCCGCCCTCCTCACCCACGTTGGCGACCAACCGCCATCCCGCCGGGCACAGCTCTTTGCCCAGTTTGGCTGCAACCCACACCAGGTGGCCCGCAAGCTCGGCGTCTTCCTCCTTGAGGTCGGCCAGGCTCGCCAGGTGCCGGCGGGGCGCGATCACGATGTGGACCGGCGCCGCGGGCTTGATGTCGGCGAAGGCCACTGCCCGGTCGTCCTCATAGGCGCGCTGGCTGGGCAGGGTACCGGCAACGATCCGACAGAACAAGCAGTTATCGGGAACGGTCCCCACCTCCACCGGCAGCGCTTGTCGGGTTGCTTTCGCCGGGAACGTAAAGATTCTATGTGCGGCTGAAATCACCTGCCGACAGAAATGCCATTCCGCGGCAACGTCCCCTGCGGACACGGCTTCGGGTCGCGGACACGGTGATGGTCGTGGTCGTCCTCGCGGGCACGAGCCGACCTGACCGGGCCGCTCTAACTCCGCCGCCAGGGGAGGCGGAGGGGCACCAGCAGGAGGGAGACCAGGGCGAGCCCCACCAGCACGGTCAGGTCCGGCCAGAGCGCCGACAGGCCGCCACCCGCGGCCGAAAGCCGGAGGGCACGGGCAACGTAGGTTGTCGGGATAGCCATCGCTGTGTAGCGGAGGAAGCCCGGCATCTGCTCCAAGGGTATGTACACCGGGGCCAGGAAGATGATGATCGTCGCCAGCACCTGGGTGGCCATGCTCGCCATGCGGCCGTCCTTGCTCCAGAAGCCCACGAAAGCTCCCAGGCCCGACATGGCATAAGCTCCGAGGATGAGGATGACCACTCCCAGCGGCGTGATCCGGACGTTCATGGCGACGTGCCCGATGAGGGCTACGGTCAGGATGGAGGGCAGCGACAGGAGGACCCCCCGGGTGGCTATGACCGCTACGAGGAGCTTCCTCGAGATGGGCAGGGCGGCATAGTGCTCGTAGGCGTTTGTTTCCTTCATCCACCCCACCTGCTGTCCCAGGGAGAGCATGGCGCTCGTGCTCATGGTGACCACCAGGCTGCCGGTCACGGCGAACTGCGCCGCCCGCGGGTCGTCCCACAGGACGTAGACGAAGACGAGCAAGGCCAGCGGATTGAGCGACATCTGGATCAGGTACCAGAACCAGTCGAGCCGCATCCGCAACATCTCGCTGAAGAGGACCAGCAGGAAGGCCAGGGGCCCCGGGGCGCGATCGCGCGCCGGGGCCGACGAGATCGCCGGCGCGGTCCCGTCCCGGGCTGCCGGTTCCGCAGACCGATGGCTGCTACGAAGCATACTTGCGCACATCCTTTCCGGTGAAGTGCAAGTACACGTCGTCGAGGCTCGGTGTCACCACGCGGAAGTCGTCGATGGCCTCCCGCCTCAGCCCGTCCAGCACTCTCCGGAGGAGGGCCGGCGCATCGTCCGGGGCGGCCGGTATCACCCATAGCCCGGGCCTGGCCCGCTCTGCACCCGGGATGCGGGACAGGACGCCGACGTCTTCGGGCCCTTCGTACTTCATCCTGAGTTCGATGCGCACCTTATCGGCGACCGCCCGTTTCAGTTCACCGAGAGTCCCCGCGGCCGCCACCCGCCCCTGGTTAATGAGGACGGCCTGATGGGCGACGGTTTCGACCTCCGGCAGGTTGTGGCTGACCACGATGATCGTCCTGCCGTCGCCCGCATTGCACTCGTGGAGGTAGTGCCATAGCCGCTGGCGACGAAGGGGATCCAGATCATTTGTCGGTTCGTCCAGGACCAACACCCTCCGGCTGGCCATGAAGGTGGCCAGGACGGCGGCCAGGCGGCGCTCACCCATGCTCATCTGTCCGAGCAAACGGCGAGCGAGATCGGTCGCCTCGAAGGATTCCAGGAGGGCCACTGCTTGCTGCCTGGCCTGGGCGGGCGACTGCCCGCGGAGGACGCCCGTGATCCACAAAACCTCCTGGAACCGGTGGGCATTCAAGGCCAGCAACCGTTGGCCGAAGTAGGCGACGATGAGCGGTACCGAATCAGCCTTGGTCCGTACTTCGTCCCCGAAAAGCCGGATCGAACCTGCCGTGGGCTCCAAGAGTCCCGTGAGTTGCCGGACGAGAGTCGTCTTGCCGGCCCCGTTCGGCCCCAACACGGCATAGATGACGCCGGCGGGGATGTCCAGGGAGATGTCATCGTTGGCCGGCGCCTTGGATCCCCTGTAGACCTTGGTGAGGTCGCGGACCTGGTAGGCCAGGGGGCCTACCGTGAGACTACGCGTCAGAGCCTGGTCACGCATGACAACCTCCTCTAGCCCCGCTGGAAAGCGCTACCTCTGCCGGCGGGCGGCTTCGCCGCCGATCCCCCATCCTCCTCCCCCTCCTCCCCCGAATGGGGGAGGCCCGCGAGCAAGATCGACCCTCTGGCCGATGCCCGCCGCCCGCCCGGTGCCGCACGATCGGACCAGAGGAGTTGGTTGACATGGCAAGGAGGACCCTCTCGGCCGCCGTCATCCTGGTGTCCTTGCTGGCGTGGCCGAGTGTGGCTGTCTCCCCGGCCCCGGCCGCGGTCGCCTCGCCGGCCCCGGGCCCGGCCGTCGCTCCGGTCGCGGCCCCTCCCGTCGCTTCGTTCCCACCCGCTACCAGCCGACCGCCGACCGTGCCGGACGCCCCACCTCCGTCCGCCCCGCCCCGCGAAGAACCCCGGGTGGCAGTGTTGATCTACCATGACGTGCAGCTCGAGCCCGCCGGCCCCTATACCGTCACGCCCGGCCGACTGGCGGCCGATCTCCGCTGGTTCCTGGATCACGGCTGGCGCCCGCTCACCCTGGAGACCTTCCGGGACTGGATGTACGGCGGCGTCGAGCTGGCCGGCGACTGGTTCTTGCTGACCTTCGACGATGGCTATCTCGGCTGGGCGGAACACGGGTACCCGGTGTTGCGCGAGCTGGGTGTGCCCGCGGTCCAGTTCCTGCTCACCGGACACCTGGGGCAAGCCAACCCGTCCGGGGGCCCCCCGTTCATGTCCGGCGCACAGGTAGCGGCGATGGCTGCCGATAGCCTGGTGACCTTCGCCGACCACACCTACGACCTGCACGGGGAAGTTTCTGGCAGTCCCGTGATCGGGCAGGTTTCCGGCAAAGCGGTGGCAAAGGACCTGGACAGGTCACGGGCTATCCTGGCCGGCCTGACCGGCGCCCCGCCGATCGCCCTCGCTTGGCCGTTCGGGGCCACCACGCCCGCTGCCGGCGAGGTCGCGGCCGCCCGGTACGACCTCGTCTTCCTGGCCGAAGACGGGTTCGCGCGGCGCGGGGAGCCCCACGCCATCCGCCGCTTCGGGCTGGATTGGCGGGATCCGTCGCAGTTGCCGGCGTTGTTCGCCCCGCGCTAGGAGGTACGAGCCATGCGCGCCGGTCCCCGGGTGCTGTTGCTGCTGGCCCTGGTGGCTCTGGTCCCCGCCCTCACCCTGGCCGGGCTGAGCCTGGGCGTGGTCCGAAACCTGGCCCGGCTGGCCGGGGAACAGTCCCAGGCCGCCGTGGAGCAGGAAGCCGCCCAGCGCCTGGCGGCCAGGGCCACCGGCCTGGCCCACGCCCACGATACCTTCCTCGGCCAGGTGCGCCGCCGGGCGGAAACCCTGGCCGGCTATGTGCAGTGGCTCTACGCCCATCCCGGCTTCTACCCTCCCTTCCTGGCGGGTGGCAGCCCACTCGAGCGGGCGGCCGCAGGTCATCTGGTCAATGCGCCTGGCACGCCGGTGGGCGTCTTCGTCTCGCGCAGGGTGAGCATGACCCCGGCCCACTGGCAGGAGGCCGGGCTGCTATCCCAGGTGGACCCCTTCCTGGCGGCAACCGGCGACGAGACCCCGACGGTGGCCAGCGTCTGGGTCATCACCGCCACCGGCATCCTTCGTGTCTACCCTAACCCCGCCCTCGGCCACCCGGGGTCGCCGGTGGGCCCGGACGATGACCCGCGGGACTGGGAAGCCTTCCAGGCCGCCCTGCCCGACCGTAACCTAGGCGGCCACGCGATCTGGACCACCCCCCACATCCATCCCGCCGGCAGCGGCGAGTTCATCGCCGTCGCCGCCCCCGTCCGGGCCGGAGACGGGAGCTTGCTGGCCGTCGCGGGGGTCCACATCCGGCTGGAGGATGCGGTGACCGACGCGCTGCAGGCGGGCGGCGACGCCGCCGGCCTGGCTTTCCTGGCCGATCCGGGAGGACGTCCCATCACCCCCCTTCCCGCTGGCCTTCGTCTGGCCCCGGGATCGGCGCTCGAGAGCCTGCCCGATCTGGCCGGCCGGCTGGAGGCCATCGGTCCCGGCGGGCTGGTCATGCGGCTGGCCGGGCAACCTGAGCCGGTCTACCTCGCGCTGGCCAGGCTGCCCGAAGCCGGCTGGCTGCTGGGGGTGGTTGCCCCCGCTGCGGCGGTGGAGGCGCCCGCCCGGGAAGTCCGCGCCGAGATCCTGGCCGTCCAGGCCGGGCTGCTTCGCGACTGGGGATTGGCCCTGGCCGGAGTCCTGCTCGGCGTCCTGGTTGCGGCCCAACTCGCCACCCTCGCCCTGACCCGGCCGATCGGCCGGCTCGTCGAGGGGACCCGCCACCTCGGCAGCCATCTGTCGCACCGTCTGCCGGACTCCGGCCGGGATGAACTCGGCGATCTGGCGCGGGCGCTGAACCGGATGGCCGCCCAGATCCAGTCCTCCCGCCGGGAGGCGCTGGAGGCGGCGCGCGAGGCGGGCGAGGAGCGGGAGCGGTCGGTCCGCCGGCGGGAGATCGCCGTGCTCGAGGAACGGAACCGGCTGGCGCGGGAGATCCACGACACGCTGGCCCAGGGCCTCACGGCCATGGTCCTGCAACTCGAGACGGCCGAGGACGCGTTGGCCGATGAGCCCGCGCAGGCCCGGTCGCTCATGCTGCGGGCGCGGCAGCTGGCGCGGGACAGCCTGCAGGAGGCCCGCCGCTCGGTCTGGAACCTGCGACCGCAAGCGCTGGAACTCGGGGGGCTGGCTTCCGGCCTGGCCGGGCTGGCCCGTCACCTGGAGGAAGCCGGCATCGCCGTCGAGTTGCGGGTGCCCGATCTGGAGCCGCCCCCGGCGGCAGCCGAGGCGCTCTACCGGATAGCCCAGGAGGCCCTCGCCAATGTCCGGCGACACAGCCGGGCCACCCGCGCCGAGCTGTCGCTGGTCGCCCGGGAGGGCGGGGTCGAACTCCGCGTCGCCGACAACGGCCGGGGATTCACCGGGGATATCCCCCAGAGCCCCACCGGAGGCTTCGGCATGTGGGCGATGCGGGAACGGGCACGGGAGGCGGGCGGCCGGTTGACCGTGACCGGCGCCCCGGGCGCGGGCACGACGGTGGCGGCCTGGCTGCCCCTGGAGGGAGGTGAACCGCATGGCGAGGGCGATCCGGGTCCTGATCGTGGATGATCATCCGGTAGTCCGCGAAGGTCTGGAACTGATGCTCGGACGGCGGCCCAACCTGGCGGTGGTCGGCCAGGCAGCCGACGGCTGGGAAGCTCTTGAACAGACCCGCCAACTCCGGCCGGACGTGGTCCTGATGGACTTGCGACTGCCCCGCGTGGACGGCGTCGAGGCGACCCGGCGGCTGCTGGCGGAGTTCCCGGGTACGCGCGTGCTGATCCTCACCACCTACGATCAGGATGAGCTGGTGCTGGCCGGGCTGCGCGCCGGCGCTTCGGGCTACCTGCTAAAGGATTCGCCCCGGGAGGACATCTTCCGCGCCATCGAAGGCGTGCACCGCGGCGAGACGGTGCTGCATCCCCGCGTGGCGGCCCGGGTCGTGGAACACGCGACCGCGGGCCCGGCCGCTCCGGAAATCCCCTCCCCGCTGTCCGAGCGGGAACGCGATGTGTTGAACTGCCTGGCCGACGGGCTCAGCAACCGGGAGGTCGCCGCCCGGCTGGCGATCGCCGAGAGCACGGTCAAAACCCACCTCGCCAACCTCTTTGTGAAGCTGGGAGTGAGCGATCGCACCGAGGCGGTAACGACCGCCGTACGCCGGGGTTGGCTAAGACTCGGTTGAACACCGCAGGGCCGCCACCGCCTCCAGGCGGAATGTCACCGGCTAGCGGTCGTACTCCTCCACCGTCACCAGGTGCGGTCTGCCGTCCACCAGTAACCGGAAGTTCCGGACCCGGCCCGCCCAGCTCGCCAGCAGGCGCTCCCTCTCCTCCAGCAACCGCCGGGCGGCGGCCGGATTGATGGAGAGGAACCGCACGCGCGCCCCCGGGAGCAGCTGGGCCGCCACCGGCAGATCCACCGCGGCCACCACCGCCGGCTTGGGGTAGCCCCCGGTGGTCTGCCGGTCGGCCAGGAGCAGGATGGGCTGCCCGCTCGGCGGCAGTTGCACCGCTCCCGCCGGCACCCCTTCGGACACCAGCTCCCGGGGCTCCGGGATTACCGGCCGGGAACCCTCGAGCCGGAGCCCCATCCGATCCGAAGCCGGCCCGACCGTGTACCCCTGTCCCAGGAAGGCCTCCCAGGTCTCCCGCGAGAGCCAGCCGGCCTGGGGGCCGGGAGTCACCCGGAGCGTGGCCTCGCGTCCGCCGGACACCCGCAGGCCGGGAGGGACTTCGCCCGCGGGCGGCGGGAGTCCCCGGCCGGGATAGGCGGCGATCACGTCCCCCGCCCGCAGTGCCCGTCCGTCCAGCCCCCCGAAACCGGCCGCCAGGCAGGTGGACCGGCTGCCGAGCACCTGAGGCACGGCGACCCCACCCTCGACGGCCAGGTAAGCCCGCAGGCCGGACCGGGGCAACCCGAAAACCAGCCGGTCGCCCGCTTGCAGCACCCGCTGGGTGCCGGGAGGGACGGGCTCCGCGTTGACCCGGGCCTCCAGGTCCGCTCCGGCCAGGGCAAGCCGGACCCGATCCAGCGCCAGAACCGCCAGTCCGCCGCCCGCGACTTCCAGGACGGCCGCCGTCGGGCCGTTCCCGGCCAGCCGGTTGGCGACCCGGAGACTCACCTCGTCCAGTGCCCCTCCCGCCGGGACGCCGAACTCCTCGTGACCCGCCCGGCCGCCATCCTGCACGGTGGTGAGGGCCCCGGCGGCCAACACCCGCAGCACGGCGCGCCCCGGCTCAGGGTCGAGCGGCGCGGGCCTCGCCTCGGGCCATGGCAGGTCCCCCTCCCGGGCCGCGAATTCGGCCGCCGGTATCCGGCGGAAGCGGATGCGGTCTCCGGGCCGCAGGGCGGCCGGCGGATAGCGGGACGGATCCCATAGCCGCACCGGCGTCCTGGCCACGAGTTGCCAGCCGCCCGGGGCGGCGATGGGGTAGATCCCCGTCTGCCGGCCGGCGATGCCGATGGAGCCGGCGGGAACCCGCAGCCGCGGATCGGCCCGGCGGGGCACGGCGATGCGGGGCGACACCGGGGCCAGGTAGGGGAACCCGACCAGGAAGCCGAGCATGTATACGCGATAGGTCCGCCCGGCGTGGATGGAGGCGGCCTCGTCGCCGGTGAGGCCGGCTCCCGCCGCCAGTTCCGCCAGGTCCGGGCCGAACTCCCCGCCGTAGACCGCCGGCACCTCGACCTTCCGCCCCGGCGGGCGGGGGTCGCCCCCGGCCATCCGGGCCAGGCGGGTCAGCACGTCGAGGATGCCATCGGGATCGGCGATCAGGGGATCGAAGCGCACCAGGAGGGACGCGAAAGCGGGGACCGCCCCGCGAAAGCCCAAGAACGGATCGGCCGCCAGGCGGAGGTGCAGTCTCCGGACCCGGTCGTTGGCGGCCGGGGTGATGACGCCCCCGAAGTCAACCATCACCGCCCCCTCGCCCGCGGGGAGGAGGCGGGGACCGCTCGGACCGTCCGTCGCGCTCACCTGAGCCGGCGAACCTCGACCCCCGCCTCGGCCAGGGCCTCCCGCACCGCCTTGGCCAGCGCCGGGGCTCCGGGCGTGTCGCCGTGCACGCACAAGCTCTCGACCCGCAGATCGAGTTCGATGCCGTCCATGGTCGCCGCCTTGCCTTCCCGCACCAGCCGCAGGGCCTGCGCCGCCGCGGCCCGCGGGTCATCCAGCACCGCCCCCGGCCGGCTACGGGCGGCCAGGGTCCCGTCGCACCGGTAGGCCCGGTCCGCGAAGCCTTCCGCCGCCGTGGTCAGGCCAGCCTGGCCGGCCTGGGCCAGCAGCACCGAGCCCGGCGGACCCAACACGAAAGCTTCCGGACAGACGGCGAGTACCGCGGACACGACCGCCGCGGCCGTCTCCGGGTCACGGGCGGCCCGGTTGTAGAGCGCCCCGTGGGCTTTCACGTGTTGCAGGGAGAGACCTTCCGCCCTGGCCAGCGCCTGCACCGCGCCTACCTGGTAGATGATGGCGGCCCGCAGTTCTTCGGCATCCATCTCCAGCTCGCGCCGCCCGAAACCCGCGAGATCGGGATAGCCGGGATGGGCACCCACCGCCACCCCGTGGGCCGCGGCCAACGCCAGAGCGCGGCGGATGGTGCGCGGGTCGCCGGCGTGGAAGCCGCAGGCCACGCTGGCCGAGGTGATCCAGGGCAGGAGCAGTTCCTCCGGTCCCAGGGTCCACCGGCCAAAACCTTCACCCAGGTCTGCGTTGAGGTCGATGCGACCGGCCATGGCGGGTGATTCGCCTATGGGCGATCACCGGCCGCGGCTTGCAGCATTACCCGTTCGCCTTCGGCCAGACCCTCCACGATCTCCACCAGCACGCCGTCGGTCGCCCCCGTCACCACGGCGCGCGGGACGGCGGCCTCGGCCCCCCCATCACCTATCAGGACATAGGTGGCCCCGGGCGCCCCCAGCACCGCTTCCTTGGGCAGCAGGATCGTTTCCGGGGGCAAGATCCCGTCGAGCACGACGCGCACCCCCATGCCCGCCATGGCCCCCGGCGGCGCCGGATCGATGGTCACTTCGAAGTAGACACCGCCTTCGCCGACCTTCCCCTCGGGGTCGATGGCGGTGACGGCCGCCGGGTGAGATCCCTCGGGTCGAGATGTGAGATAGGCGGTGACGGAGAAACCCGGGGTGAGTGCGCCGATCTCGGTCTCGGCTATCCGGGCCAGAACGGTCAGCCGGCGGAAATCGACCACAGTCGCCAGGACCTGGCCGCGGGCGACCGGATCGCCGGGACTGACCGCGAAGGTCACCCGCCCGGGTCCCGGCGAGCGAACGGCCATCAGGGTCAGTGCTGCCCTGGTGGCCGCCAGCGCTTCCTCCCGGTCCGCCAGTTCCGCCAGGGCGGTCCGGATGGCTAGCGATTCCTGGGCCTCGAGCGCCGCCAGGTCCCGCCGGCCCCTTTCGAGTTGATGGCTGGTCCTGGCCAGCGCCAGCGACAGCTCCGGATTCACCAGCCGGGCCAGGAACTGGCCCGATCGCACCCACTCGCCCTCGCGGACGTATACCGCTTCCACGATCCCGCCGGAGAGGGAGGTGATATCGGCCCTTTCCCGAAGGTTGATGTGCCCCCAGGCGACGAGGGCATGCCGGTGCTCCGTGTGGTACATGGCACCGCGCACGGTCATGCCCCCCAGGACCGGGCCGGGGTTGAACACATGGACGGTGACCGGATAGACCCGTCGCTCCCCCTGGATCACTCCGTCCCGGTCAATGTCCACGACGCGGCCGACGAGTTCCCTGCCGATTGCCTCCACATGCAGCAGAGCCGTGAGGCCAAGCTCGACGAAGGCGGCGTCCGCCTCGCCCACCATCAGCGTCGCGTGTACGGCCGTATCGTCGAAGATGGTGCCCATGACTTGCCCGGCCGTCACTTCCTGGCCGGAGCGGACGAGGTCCCAGATCGCGAGGGGGCCGGCCCGGGGCGCCCGTATCAGGAGCCGCCGCTCCATTTCCTGCAGCCGCTCCTGCTCCATCGCCAGCTCGGTGATGAGCAGCCGGATCGGCTCGGGATCGATGGCAGCCCGCAATTCCTCTACCCGCATCCGGGCCAGTTCGGCCTGGCGTTCGAGATGACCCAGAGCCAGGTCCAACTCAGTGCTGGCGAGATCCAGCAGCACCTGACCCTCGCTCACCGTCGTGCCGGCCCGAGCGACAACCCGGCTCACCAGGCCGTCGATCGGGCTCTTGAGCTGATGGCGGGCGGGCGCCACGACCCGTCCCTCGGCTTCGACAGCCGGCCGGAGGCGGCCAAGGACGGCGATGGTGGTGGGAGCAGGCGGATCGGCCGGGACCGTTGGTCGGGCGCAAGCCGCGGTCAGCGTGAACGCCAGCGCGGAATACGCAACCCCACGAGCCAGACCTCGAACCGTATCACGCATCATGGAGTCCGTATTTCGAGGTCGACCAACCGAAACCTCTAGACCCTCGTCAGGTTCAGGTCCTGCCGTCCGGGGGAACGTGGCGATAGATGGTCTCCAGCTGTGACTTGGCCCGATGCCGCTGCAGGGCCAACTCGACCAGTCTGGTCAGGAGGTCCGAGTAGCTGAGCCCGGTGGCTTCCCAGAGTCGCGGGTACATGCTGATCGGCGTGAAGCCCGGGATCGTATTCAGTTCGTTTATGACCACCCGGCGTGAGTCCCGCCCCACGAAGAAGTCCACTCGAGCCATACCCCATGCTTCGAGTACCTGGAAAGCCAGGACGGCCATCGCTTGCACCTGGCGGCTCACTTGCTCGGGGAGGTCGGCGGGGACGATCAAGGCCGAGGTCCCATCCACATACTTGGCCTGATAGTCGTAGAACTCCCGGGACGGCACTATTTCGCCGCACACCGAAGCCTGGGGCTCCTCGTCTCCCAGCACGCTCACTTCAATCTCCCGGCCGTCTACTGCCTCCTCCACCAGGACCTTGGGATCGTAACGAAAGGCCATTTCCATGGCCGAGGCCAGATCTTCGGGTCGTTTGACCTTGGTGATGCCGATAGACGAACCAAGGTTAGCCGGTTTGACGAAGCAGGGATAGCCCGGGTGGACGGGGACCGCGGCCGCAATCCGCCCCGGATGGCGATTCCAAGCGGAGGCTCGGATCACGAGATGTTCGGCCACCGGCATCCCGCGCGCGGCGAGGAGTTCCTTCTGCACCGCCTTGTCCATGCCGAGAGCCGACCCGAGGACTCCCGCGCCCACGTAGGGCAAGTCGGCCAACTCCAAGAGGCCCTGGATCGTCCCATCTTCTCCGTAGGGACCATGCAACACGGGAAAGACCACGTCCAGCGGCCGTGATATGCCGGTTCGTTCCAGGGACACCAGCCCTTGGCCGCCAGGCTCTCCCAGCAAGGCCACCGCTTCCCCGCTCAGGTCGGTGCTGCCGGCGTCCAGGGCGCGCAGGGCATCGCCGGCCAGGAGCCAGCGACCCTCGCGGGTGATGCAGATCGGCACCGCCACGAACCTGCCCGGATCGAGCGCCCGCAAGACCGACCTGGCCGAAGCCAGGGAGACCTCATGTTCGCCCGACCTGCCGCCGAAGACCACCCCTACCCGCAACTTCTCGGCCATCCTCAGCCTCCCGCTAGTCTTCCGGGCCGAAGGCATCCACGACCCGCCGGAAGATGCTCCGGCCGGTTTCCCGGTGGTCAGCCCCGGTAGTCCGCGCAAACTCCTCCAGCAACTGGCGCTGGCGGCTATTCAGACGCCGGGGGACGAGGACCTTGACCCTCACGTGCAGATCGCCGCGGGCACTGCCGCCCCGGGCCGGCATCCCCTTGCCGCGCAGTCGGAAGTCAGCTCCCGGCTGAGTCCCCGGAGGGACGGTCAGCTTGACTTCGCCATCCAGCGTCGGCACGGCAACTTCCGTCCCGAGGGCGGCGGCCGCCATGTCCAGTTGGGCCTCGCAGTGAAGATCGCGCCCGCGTCTCGTGAACACGGCGTGGGGTCGGATCCTCATCACCACGTACACGTCACCGGAAGGTGCGCCGCGCGAACCGGCAGGACCCTCCCCGGCCAGGCGCAGCCGATCCCCGTCTTCAACCCCCGGCGGAATTCTGACCCGGATCCTTCGGTGCCGCACGGCCCGCCCGGCTCCCCGACAATCAGGGCAGGGATCCTCCACAATCGTACCTTCGCCGCGACAACGATCGCAGGTCTGCAGGCTCACGAACCTGCCGAGGAAGGTGTTCTGAACCGCTTCGACCCGGCCACGACCGCCACACCGGGTACACTTGCGGGGCGGACTGCCGATCCGCGCCCCGCTGCCGCCGCAAATCGGGCAATTCTCCTCGCGGTCGACCTCAATCTCGGCTTCCGTGCCGCTCAGAGCCTGCTCGAGGTCAATCTGGAGTTCATATGCCTGATCGCGCCCCCGGCGGGTCGGGGTCGAACCTTCGCCGAAGAAAGCCTCAAACAGGTCACCAAGACCGGAAAAGGGATCGAACCCGGGCCCCGGTCCGGCTCCCTCCCTCGCCCCCGCGGCGGCATGTCCGAACCGATCGTAGCGCTTCCGTTTGTCGGTGTCCCCCAGCACTTCATAGGCTTCGTTGATCGCCTTGAACCGCTCCTCAGCAGCGGGGTCACCGGGGTTGACGTCCGGATGATATTTGCGGGCGAGTTCTCGGAATGCCTTCTTGATGTCGTTCTGGCTCGCGTCCCGGGGTACCCCGAGCAACTCGTAGTAATCGCGCTTCTCCCCGGTGGACATGGCAACCGACCTCCGGCGCGAGTCTCCCTTACATAGTGAGCGTCCTGGCTAGGCGAGTCGCCGCCGGAGCAGTTCGCGCCCGAGCAACTCCTTCACGGCGGCGATCAACCCAACCACGTGGGAGTAGCGCATGCGGCACGGTCCCAGGATGCCGATGTAGCCGAACGTGTGCCCGCCCGCGTGATAGGCCGCGGTCACGAGGCTGCAGTCCCGCATCTCCGGATGACGGTTTTCCTCGCCGATGGTGACGGAGATGTCGACAGGGGCGAGGGCGGAGTCAGCTAACAGGTCACGCAGTATGCGGCCCCGCTCCAACAAAGATAGAATCCCCTCGATCTTCTCCAGTCGCTGGAATTCCGGTTGCTTGAGCATGTTGGCGGTACCGCCCAGGAACAGCCCTTCGCCTTCGACAGCATCGGAGGGCTCAATCGTGCCGCGAATGGACTCCACGAGCGTCAACGCGCGGGGGAATTCCCGACGGACGGATTCCAGGTCCCGGGTCGCCACGGTTCCCAAGGGCCTGCCGGCCAACCGGGAGTTGAGACTGGTTATCATAGCCTCGCGATACTCCGCCGGGATGTGGGGCGGACGTTCCAGCAGGCGCGTCTGGATCAGTCCGTCACCGGTCAGAAGCACCAGTAAGAGGTGATCGCCGTTGACCTCGAGCAATTCCAGCCGCTTGAAGGTCGCCCGCCCAAGTTGCGGTCCCTCGACCAGGGCCGTGTACTCGGTCATCTCGGACAGCACTCCCGCGGTGCGACGGATCAACGCCTGAACCGGCACGCTCCGATCGTCGTAGAGGTCGCGAATGCCCGCCATCACCGAGCCGGCCAGTTTGCCCACGGTCATCAAACGATCCACGTAGTACCGGTAACCCCGGCCGGAGGGCGTTCGCCCGGCAGAGGTGTGCGGCTGCTCGACCAAGCCCATCTCCTCGAGCGCCGCCAGCTCATTCCGTATTGTGGCAGGGCTCACTCCCGCTCCCGACCGGCGGGCAATCGCCCCCGAACCCACGGGCTGGGCGGTTTCAATATACTCCTCAACCAGCGCTTTTAGAATTTTCTCCTTACGCCTATCCAACATCGTCGGCCACCCCCACCGGCCGCACCCCGACCGGCTGGCACTCTCGGTTGCCGAGTGCCAGGTGCCTGATTGCCCTCAACATAACACCCATGACGCCGACCTGTCAACCACCTGCGGTCAGGCGAACGGCCATGTAGCGGCGCTTAATCATGGAGCAGCCGGGCCCCCCTCCAGCATCCCGGCCACGATCGCGGCAAGGAGGTACGCCGTGTGCAATGCATCCTCGAGTTCATTCTCATGGGCGCCGATTTCCACCAGCAAGAGGCGGTCAAACACATGCTGGTTGTATCGCCAGTCCTTGACGCGTACGCCGCGGGACAGACCCGGATGGGTCTCTTCCATCAGGGCGGCCAGGCGGCGGGCAACGGCGTAATTCTTCCGCCAGTGGGGGTGTGGCAGCCGCCGGTCGGTGCCGACCACGAGCAGCACCCTGGCGGCCGGCTTCCCGCCGACCTCGATGGTGGTCAGCGAACGGCGTCCCTCATCCCGGTGCACGTCCAGGACCAGTTCCAGGCCGGGGTGCTCCCGGAGTAGCCGGGCGGCACCCACCGCCGATCGCTCGTAGCTGGAAAGCCTGCCCGCCTGGTCGTACATCGTGCGGTCCTGCACGGCGCCAATCCCGTGCACATCCCGCAGGACTCGGACCAGTTCTTCACCCACGCGGAGCACCCCTACTTCCGGGTCGGCGCTGAAAGCCTCCTGGGGACGCCGGCCGGCAGTGCTGGCGAACATCGTGGGGAGGAAGGCCTCGGTGGCGTGAGTGTGATATACGGCCACCCGAATAGTCTCGTTCCGGGCCGGTGGTGGGACAACGGGTGCCGGAGGCAGGATGACCGGCGCGGGCTCTTCCTCATCTTCCCGGGGAGAGGTGGCCGGCAGTTGAACCGGCAATTCGACTTGCCCGAACAACGGGATTTGAGCGTGCAGAAGGCTTCGCCGGTCCGCCAAGTCCACCCCGGTGACCACATTGACGACGCCGTGCAGCCACCAGGCGATGACGGGGATGGCGGGACCATTGGCATCCGGCGGTTCGAGCGCCAGCAACGGCAGTCCCGCTCGTAGAAATGCTCTACTGCGCTCCACCAACAGCCGCCTCCACGGCGAGTCCGGCCGGTGGACATCGACGGGCCCGGGTGCGGGGCGCAGGACAGGCAGTACATCGGCGGGCGGAGAGGGGAAAACCGTCCACCAAGTCGCCGCCAGGGTGACCAGGGAGATACCGACTATCCAGACAGAGCGTCGGATAGGGACCGGCAGCGAGCGTGACCTGTCGGCCGTCGTGGCGGCTCGCCCCGGGGCGGGAGCGACAGGGTGTGAGGGGGCGGCAGCAGGCCGGCGCTCCGGTCGGATTGGCGGACAGATGATGAGACGAGGCACGTCCCATTCTACGCCGGCCTCGTCGGGGTCATGTTCCCCGACCTATCCGATGGCGGCAGCGGGTAGCGCGGTCAGCGCAGTTCCGTGGGCACCACCGCGTCCGCCAACCCGATGACGGCCGAGGCCAGGAGGGCGCCGACGACCGTGACCCGCATCGCGGGCACCACGAACTGGGCGAAGTAGATCACGACCGCGGCGGTCATGAACCCTATCAATCCCCTGCTCTGCGGCGATACCCGGCGGCCGAAGAGGGCTTCGACCCCATAGCCGACGCCCGCGATGACCACTGCGGCCAGCAAGGCATTGGTGAAACCGGCGATCTCGAAACCGGGAACGAGAAAGCCGGTGAGCAACAAGACCAGCGCCGATACTACGAATCTGACCGCGAGCCCGATCCAGGACACCACATTGCCACCTCCGGTGAGTTCATCCTCAGAAGGTAGCCTATCCTAACGGCGCCCCGCTATGCATCTGTACTCCGGCGCGGCGACACGTGCAAACGCGCCCTCGGTTTTTGCCAAGTGCCTGCGGGCGTGGTAAAATGGACGGGATGTTCCCAGTAGCGGCGGAGGTGAGCGGTTCTGGTAAGGGCAACTTCCCAGAAGCACGCGCGTCAGGCGGATAAGCGGAGACAACGCAATCGAGTGGTCAAGTCGAAGGTCAAGAATGCTGTGCGTCAGTTCGTGGCAGCGGCGGAGGCGAACGCGGCGGACGTCGCATCAGCCCTCCGGCATGCCGTCAGTCAGCTCGATCGCGCGGCCAGAAAGCGGATAATTCACCCCAATGCCGCCGCTCGCCGCAAGTCGCGTCTGATGTCGCGTCAGGCCAGCGGGGCGAAGTCCGCCAAGGCGATGGCAAGCGCGAGTGCTGCCAAGGGTCGGTGGCGGCGGGCCAATTCCGGGGGCTAAGCGTCGCCGGCGGTCATGCCTGCCACCAGCAGTTCCACCGCCAGAGCACCATCCCGGCGTCCCGACTTGATAGCAAGGTCCGCCTCAACCAGCGCCGCCAAGGCCTGTTGAAGCTCCTTGAGGGTAAACGCATTGGCATGCCTGATATAGCGCTGGGCAAGCCAATCTTGGAGGCCCAGTTCGGAAGCGATGGTCCGCGGGTCGGCAATCTTCTGACCCAGGAACTTCACGGCGAGCAGCAGACGCACTTCGCGGCCGATCAGGGCCACGAGGCGCACGGGGACTTCGCCGCCTGCGAGCAGATCGTGGGCGATCTTGAGGGCGACACGGGGGCTGCGCTCGGAGATGGCCGCAGTCAAGTCGAACACGCCCCAGGCCGTGCCGCCCACGGCAACAGCCGCCAGGTGGTCCTGGGTGATCCGGGGCTCATCGCCCGCATAGGCTATTGCCTTCTCGATCTCGCCTTCCAGCCGGTTCAGGTCATTGCCGACCAGATGGATCATGGCGTCGGCGACGGCCTCCGGCAACTCCTTGCCGCGTTCGGCAGCCTTTCGCTGGAGCCATCGGCCGGTATCGGCGACGGGGTGGCCCGAGCAGTCGACAACCGCTCCGCGCCGTAGCAGTTCCTTGTACAAGCGACGGCGGGCGTCGGCCGGTTGCCGCAGCGTGAATACCAGCACGCCGGTCGGTTCCCGCGCATCACCCGCTCTCCGGATCGTGTTCAGCCATCGCCCTTCCCCCTCGAGGTCCGGCGGGGTCACCGATGAGTCGCCAGCGGCCTCGCTGGATCCCCGCGGCGTCAGGAAGGCGGACAGGTCGCGGACCACCACGAGGCGACGCCCGCCGGCGGCGGGAGCGGTTTCCACGTACCCCGCGACCTCCCGCGCATCGACGGCATCGCCATCCAATACGAGGTAGTTGAACGCTTCCCACCCCGGTTCGAGACATACCCGGCGCAGCTGAAACAGGAGATCCTCCTGCAAGCGGATCTCCGAACCGTGGAATAAGTACACGGATAGCAGGCGGCGATCTGAGATATCCCGCCGCGCCTCGCGGTGAGGCCTCCCCCCCGCCGTCCGTCTTGGTTTCAAGGCGGCGCCCCTCCTTCCGGGCCGGTGGGGGAGTAGCGCCATAGCCCGAGGGTCAACGTCCCGACATACAGGGCTTGTCCATCGCCGCTCAGGGATAAGGAACTGATTGCCGGCGAGCCCAGACCCTCGCTATACAGCACCCAGGTCTCACCTCGATCGGCGGACCGCCATATGCCGGCGGCCGGGTGGCTGGTCGCCACATAAAGCAAGGTGGATTCGCGGGGATGCGCTTCGAGGAAGTCAACGCTGCCCGGCAGGCGAAAGGTCTCAGCCCGGGAGTTCCAGTCCTCAAGGTACAGGAGTCGGTCACCCACTGTCAGGTAGACTGCTTCGGGTTCGGCGGCGCTGGCCGCCAGGGCGCGGACTCCCCTCAGCTCGAGATGGGTCCAGGTTCGGCCGCCGTCTCGGCTGCGGCTTACCCGATAGGGACCGGCGATATACAGCGTCTCGGCGTCTCGCGGATGATAGGCCAGCCGTCCGATCGGGCCAGAGAACATCGGCCGCCAAGTCTGGCCGGCATCGGTCGAGCGCCATAGCCCGCCACCTGCACCGCGCCGCCCAAGGAAGACCCATCGCGGTCGGCGCGGGTCGAAACTGAGTACCGTCACCGGCCCACTTCCGGCATCGGCGACCGGATGCCAGCTACTCCCGGCATCCACCGTGCGGTAGACTCCCCCGTTCTCAGTCCCCAGCAACATGGTCGCCCCGTCCTGGGGATGAACGGCCAGTGCAGACGGCCTACCCGCGCCCGAGGGCAGTGCGACCCGGTCCCATTGGCGACCGGAACCGGCGCGCTTGAACACCCCGCTATCCGCGGCGACATACGGGGCGGACTCGGATCCCGGAACCTGCAGGGCGCGAACCGGTTCATCGGCGAAACCAATCTGCTCCCAGCTGGCGCCCAGCTGCAGCCGTCCGTCACCGGTCGCCAACCGTGAGCCCAGGGCCGGGATAGTGCGCGCCGTCGCCGCCAACGCCCCGATGAACATCACCGCCAGCAGCAGCGCGCCCCATCGCCGGGGACGGCGAACCCGGCGGGATCGGCGGCTCGGCAATCGCGAATAGGCTTCCACCGCCGCCCCTCCCCGCCCTGTGTGATAGGCTGGCTTGCCGGTCTTCGTTCTCGAACCCATCCGGATTCACCTGCGGGACGGAGGACTTTGCATTCGGGGCTAGAAGTTTGCTATGACTGTATATCCGCGCTGGAGAGTGAGGTGGAACATGAAGAGTCTCAAGGGCACGAAGACCGAGAAGAATCTGATGACGGCGTTCGCCGGCGAGTCCGAGGCCCGTAACAAGTACACTTACTTCGCCGGGGTCGCCCGCGATGAGGGGTTTCGGCAGGTGATGGCGATATTCCTGGAAACCGCGGACAATGAGAAGGAGCATGCCAAATTGTGGGCACGCTACCTCGGCATGATTGGCGACACTCCGACCAATCTGGAAGAAGCGGCCAAGGGCGAGCATTACGAATGGAGCACCATGTATCGGGAGTTCTCGGAGACTGCGGAGCGGGAGGGGTTCTCGGAGATCGCCCATCGCTTCCATGAGGTCGCGGAAGTCGAGGAGCAGCATGAGATCCGCTACCGGCGGCTGCTCGAACGGCTGCGCACCGGGACTGCTTTTCGCCGCGCCGAGCCCATCGAATGGCATTGCTTGAACTGCGGCTATGTCCACGAGGGCAAGGAAGCGCCTGAGCTTTGCCCGGCCTGCTCGCATCCGCGCGCCTTCTTCGAGCCCAAGCCGGATAACTGCTGAGGGGGAGGTACGCCGTGAAGCGATGGCGTTGTACGGTATGCGACTACATACACGAGGGACCTGAGCCGCCGGAGGAGTGTCCGCTGTGCGGGGCACCCCGAGAAGCCTTCGAGGCAATCGATTGAGTCACTGCCGAGCTAGCCGAGGAGGAGGGGCATCCGATGACCCAGTTACTTGAGATCTACCGGTGCGAGATATGCGGCAATGTGGTGGAGATCCTCCATACCGGCAAGGGCGCGCTGGTATGCTGCGGCGAACCCATGGGACGCATGGAGGAGAGGACGGCCGATACCGGTTACGAGAAGCACGTTCCCGTCCGGGAAGGCTCCGTGGTCAAGGTGGGCAGCGTCGAGCACCCGATGATCGACGCCCATTACATCGAGTGGATCGAACTCATCGGCGACAAGGGGCTCTGCCGCAAGTTCCTCAAGCCCGGCGATCGGCCGATCGCGGACTTCGCGGGAGCTACGGGGAACATCGCCCGCGAGTACTGCAACATTCACGGGCTCTGGAAGGGATGAGGCCGCCGGGAAGGCTCGCCGGCTGAGAAAGGGCGGTCACGATCGTGTTGCCCTGGCAGCCGCGGTCCTTACCCTCGCTACCGCGGCCCTTGCCCTCGCGACCGTGGCCACGGTGGTACGCGCAGTCCCGGTAGGGGCGGGTTCGGAACCCGCCCCTGTGTCCTCGCAGCGGCTCGACCAGCGCTACCGTCCCCGACAGACACCGGATCAACGTGGCATCGCCGCAACCAAGCTCAAGGAAGGTGACCTCCAACCGCCCTGCGGGAACGGATAGCGCCGCGTAGCCTGCCAGAAAGACTGCTCCGGCCAACAGCAAGACCCGGTTCCCGATTCCGGTGAGGCTCAATAAAGCCAGGTACATCGCAACTACCAGGGGAAGAGGCAGGTTGGGAAGCTGTATGGCCCCGGGCGGGATCCGGGCGAACCATTCCGCCCCCGCCAGCAGGAGTTCGGCCGGCAGTGACAGGACCTGGGCGAGCGATGGTCCGGGAACGGGTACCCCGGGGAGCAGGCCGGCGATGGCCCCCAACAGCAGTCCCAGCGGTATGGCCACGCCGGCCAAGGGGATCAATACCAGGTTCGCCAGGAGCGCCGGTACGACGACGGCATGGCCGTGATACAGCATGATCGGCAATATGCTGAGCTGGGCGGCGATACAAGTCGATAGGAGGCGGCGTCCGGGGAGGGCGGCGAGCCGGCGCCCGATTGGACCGGCCAGCAGCGTCAGCCCGGTCGTGGCGGCGAATGATAACTGAAACCCCAGATCATGAAGACTAGCGGGCGCGACCAGCACGATCAGCAGGGCGGCCAAACCGATCGCGGCCAGCGCCTGGTGCCGGCGGCCCAGGGGAACCGACCAGATGGCGGCGAGGGTCATCACCCCCGCGCGCACCGCGGGAGTCTGGCCGCCGGCGAGGGCGACGTAAAACACCGTCAGCGCGGAGACGAGCAGATCGGCCGTAATGGCTGACACGGGTAACCGCCGTGCCATGGCTGCGGCTCCGGCGACCACGAATCCCACGTGCAGCCCGGATATGGACAAGAGGTGGCCCACGCCGGCCCCGCGAAAGACGGAAGCCAGTTCCGGGTCTTCCATCCGGTCGCCGACCGTAACCCGCCGGTAGAAGTCAGCAGCCGGGGCGCTGAATACCTTGTCGATCCCTCTCCGCACGCCCTCCCGGACGCGGGCCAGCCGGCGGGGCAAGCTCGGACTTCCGGCCGCCACCTCGATGGGGTTCCCCGGTAGCGGACTCATGGACCAGTGCACGCCGCGGGCCGCCAGGTACATCCGGGCATCGAACTCCCCGGGGTTGCGGGCGGGGCGCGGCCGTCGCAGGTAGCCGCGGACCACCAGCCGATCGCCCACTTCGAGCCGGATGTCTGAAGGCAACCTGCAGTGGACCAGCCCACGGACCGGCACCCGATCCGGCCCGCTGCCCACGTACCGGACCCCGAGCACCGCTGCCTGACCGGCACCCGCCCGCTCGGGATCGCGGGCGACGACTCCCTCGAGCGACACGAGGCGGCCGGCATGGGCGGCAAGCGGGAGTGGCGCCAGACGCGAGTGGATGCCCGTGTACAGCCATCCACCCAGGCCCACCCCTACCACGAGGGCGATGATGGCGGGCGAACTCCCCTGCCCGTGGGATCGGGTGGCCGCCAAACTCGCCCCAGCCGTGATCGCCGCCCCCCCGACGATGAGCCCGGGCGACTCGGCCGGTAAGGCCAAGGCGGCGCCGGCCAGAAACGCCAGGGCCAGCAGGGCCAGGAGCGGCAAGCTTCACCTCCGTCGCCTGGCGGAGGTTCGGCGTGGAGGCGGGCCGCCCTTGCTCTCAGCGCGGGGACTCGCCGACGGAGATCGACTAGATTCAGGAACGATTCGCGGAACCCGCCAATTCCACCCAGGCTCGTACCGTTTCCGCGACCGCCTGCCGGGCCGCTTTCAGGCATCGGTTCAGGTTGACGTCGCCGCCGGGTCCCTCCGCCGCTTGCCGGAAACCGGCAATGAAGGCCCGGCGCACATCGGTCGCCACGTTGATCTTGGCCACCCCGCCGGCAATGGCCCGGCGGAGTTGCTCCGGCGGGGTCCCACTTCCCCCGTGCAACACCAGGGGAATTTCCACCTGTCGGGCGATCTCCTCCAGGCGGGGCAGGTCGAGGACGGGCGGTCCGTGTTGATACACACCATGGGCGGTGCCCACGGCCACTGCCAGGCAATCCGCCCCCGACGCCCGAGCGAAACCCGCCGCTTCTTCCGGGTCCGTCAGCTGGTCGGCTTGCCGGGAAGGATGGTCGCTGCCCGCTCCGACGTGCCCCAGTTCCGCTTCCACCGAACACCCGGCCGCGCGAGCGACCTCCGCCACGCGCAGCGTGAGCGCCAGGTTATCGGCGTAAGGCAGGAGGGAACCGTCCACCATCACCGAGGAGAAGCCGTGACGAACGGCATGTACGGCCTCCGCGAAGGTTCGCCCGTGGTCGAGGTGGAGGACCACCGGGAGTCGAGGAAAGCGCCGCATCGCCGCCCGGACCGTCCCCGCCACGAGGTCGATGTCTCGGCCGAGGCTGAGCAGGATCAGCGGCGACCGCATCTCCTGGGCGGCCTCCATGGTCGCGGCTACCATATCGGAATTGGCCGCATTGAAAGCCGCTATCGCGTAGCCTCCGCGCCGGGCCTCCTGGAGCAATTCGGTCAGCGGGATCAACATCGGCGCCACCACCCATCACCGGGTCAGATTGACAGGGTCTTCACCAGTTCGTATTCGGCCAGATTCAGTCCTTTGCGGGACTCGAGCGCCACCGCCAGGTCAGTCTCTTGCACGCAACCGTTATGCATCCCCAACAGCTTGCCGTGTCTCCCGGCCAGCAGCGTGTCCACCGCGCCCGCTCCCAAGCGGGAGGCCAGATTCCGGTCCAAGGCGGTGGGCGTCCCCCCCCGCTGAATGTGTCCGAGGATGATGATGCGCATCGGGAAGCCGGTCCGCTCCGTGATCTGCGAGGCAATGTCATAGGCATTGCCCACGCCCTCGGCGAGGATCACGATGGAATGGCGCTTGCTCCTGGCCCTGCTCCGGCGCAGACGCAGGCAGACCTCGTCAAGATCGGTTGGTATCTCCGGCAAAAGGATGCTCTCCGCTCCCACCGCCAACCCGGAGGCCAGGGCCAAGAAGCCGGTATCCCTTCCCATGACCTCCACCACGAAGGTGCGCTCGAGCGCCTCGGCGGTATCCCGGATCTTGTCCACGGCGTAGCAGATGGTGTTGAGCGCCGTATCGAAGCCTATGCTCAACTCGCTAAAAGGCACGTCGTTATCGATGGTACCGGGGATCGCCACCACGCGGATGCCGCGTTTCGCCAGCTCCACACATCCCCGCATGGAGCCGTCGCCCCCGATCACGATCAGGCCTTCGATCCCGAAATCCTGGAGGGTGTTCACCGCCAGTTGCTGGCCCTCCCGGCTCTTGAACTCGTCGCTACGCCCGGTCAGCAGTATGGTCCCGCCCCGGTAGATGATGTCGGCGACCGAACCCACATCCATGGGCACGACATCTCCGGACATCAGACCCAGGAAGCCTCGCCGGACGCCGAACACCGTCGAACCCCGAAAGATCCCCGCTCGAACCACGGCCCGAATGGCGGCATTCATCCCCGGAGCGTCGCCGCCGCTGGTCAATACGCCTATTCGCAAAGATGGGGTACTCCTTTCCCGCTTTGGGTTGTCCTTCAGGGAGCAGCGGATGGCAGCCCCGGCCCGTGAATGATCCGCCCCATCGCCACCGTGAGGAACACCGCGCCGTCATCGTCGAGCACGGCTATGTCGGCATCCATCCCCGGCCGCAGGGCGCCCTTGTGCTCCGCGAACCCGAGGTGCCTGGCGGCATTGGCGCTGGTCAAGCAGACCGCTTCTTCAGGGCTGAAGCCCCATTCCCGCAGATTGCGGAACGCGCCGCTCAGGGGAACCACGGAGCCCGCCAGCGAACCCGAGTGCTTCAGGACGGCGGATTCGGCCGTGAGCACGATCCGTTCCCCGTATAGATCGTATTCCCCGGGGGGGTGGCCGGCCAGGGGGGTGAGATCGCTGACCGCCGCAACCCGGGCGACTCCCTTGGCCCGGCAAAGGATGCGGACGATGGCGGGATGGACGTGCCTTCCGTCGGCGATTACCTCAGCCAATACCTCGTCTCGATCGAGCACCGCGCCCAGTACCCCCGGGTCGCGGTGATGTAGCGGGCGCATGGCATTGAAGGTGTGGGTTGCATGGGTCGCTCCGGCGGCGATGGCCGCCAGCGCTTCTTCGTGGCCGGCATCGGTATGCCCCATGCCGGGGATGATCCCCCTGGCGCGCAGCCAACGGATGGCCGGCAGCGCCTCCGGCAGCTCCGGCGCGAGGGTGAAGATGCGAAGGGTGGCCCCGGCCGCCGCGTGCAATCGCTCGAGTTCCTCGAGATCCGGCAGCCGGAGACAGTCCTCCGCTTGCGCTCCCCTGCGACCCCGCGCGAGGTAAGGTCCTTCCACGTGGCAGCCCAACACCCGGGCTCCCCGCCAGCCGGGCTCAGTCGAGCGCCGCGCGGCTTCGGCCACCACCGCCACCGCCCGAATCAGCTGCCGGGACGGGGCCGCCACGGTGGTGGGGCAGTAGGCGGTCACGCCCCATTTCCCGAGCAGCCGGGACAGCCGCTCGAGGACCTGCAGGTCCGCCGCCATCACGTCGAGTCCCATCGCGCCATGCAGGTGGAGATCGATGAAACCGGGTACGGCCCGGCGGCCCACCGCGTCAATGCGGCATGCGCTTGCCCCCTGATCGCTATCCGGCGGACCGATGCCGGCGATGCGGTCGCCTTCGATCATGATGGAGCAGGGTCTCACCCCTTCGGCGGTGACGGCTCGCACATCGCTGATGACGAGCATGGCAGACCTCATCCTGGGAAAGCGCCGGCCAGGCGCAGCCAGGTGAGTATGGCGAGAGACAGGGCCAGTGCGGCCAAGGGGATCAGGTACTCACGATAGAGCGAGGACAGCCTGACCTTGAAGTATTCGACCGTCAGCACCTGGCATAGATGGAGCGGGGAAATTAGATAGGCCAGGAAACTGCAGGTGAAGACCAGTACGGCCACAGCCGGACCCGCCTCCGGGGCGACCAGCGGTAGCAACAAGGGATAGGTGATGGCGATGCTGGCGTTCTGGGATGCGCTGACGAAACTGATGAGGAAGGGCAGGCCCGCGGCCATCGCCATGACCGGCAGTCCCCCGTCCACGAGACCATCGACCAGCACGGTGACGACCGCGGTCTCGGCCAAGACGTCGCGGAAGGCTATCACCACCCCCATGGCCAGTACCAACCACCAGTCGACGCCCTCCCGAAGCAGGAGGCCGATGCGAAACCGGGGATGGCGCCACCCGAGGAAGATGGCGAGCAGCACGGCTACGGCGAGCGACGAGCTGATGGGCACCCTGAACCCGACAGGGAGGATCAGGCCGAGCAGGAGCGGCGATCCCCGGAATAGGAAGGTCCCCAGCATCCGGAGCCTGGCGCTTCGGTCGGGTGCAGGGGATGGCCTGGTGCGCGGTCCATGGAGATAGCGCAGATAGCCGGCGGCGAGGAGGGTGACGGCCAGTGGCAGCTGGAGACCGGCGAGCCGATACACCGACATGTCAGCGAGTTGGGCGGCAAGGATCAGACTGGGCGTGAAGGGGAATATGAGGAACCAGGCATGCCGGAAGATGATGTTGATGGCGGCTCGCCTCGTCGGGGTCAAGGAAAGGGAGTCGCCCATAGCATCCACAAGGGGAGCAGCGATGACGGCGGCCCCCGGTGCGGGGAGGAGTCCAACGAGACTCGGGATGGCGGCGAGACTCAGCCGGTCATCCCGCAGCAGCCCCGCCAGAGCGCCGAGCATGTCCCGCAGCAGATCCGAGCGTTGAAGGATCCGATTGAGCAAAGTGATCAGGGCCATGACCACCATGAGTTCCCGCGCAATGGGCGAAACCAGCGCGTTCCCGATCACGGTGAACGTCCTGGCCGGGCCCAAGCCCAGGGTGAGGCCGAGTACGATCGAGCCCGCCAGCATGGCGACGCCCAGGGGCAGCCGGCGGTTGGCCAGGATGGCGATCAGGGTGAAGCTGACCAGGAGACCGATGGACGGGACCAGCATCGGCGGGAGTCCGCTCCTTCGTGGCCGAGGCGTCCGTTCGCCGGCGGCCGGATACGCATCTACCTTTCACCATACGTCGGGGTGAATTCCTCCTGGCCCGGACGGCCAGGGGGGAGGAACGTCTGCTCCAGCCGGCGAATGACCAGGGCAAACTGATGACCGGGACCGCTAGGGGAGCCCTTGGGGCTGAGAAGGCGCCGCATAGCCGCCGACCCTGGAACCTGAACTGGGTAATACCAGCGTAGGGAAGTGGCCCTGGAGGCGTTATCGCCCGGGCGGCCCCTGGTTGAGGAGGATTCGCCCGTGGTTGAGTTGGTTGGTCGTCGGTTACCTCTGAGAGCCGTGGCGGAAGCGGGGATGTTGATCGCTCTGGCCACGGTCCTGTCTTTCATCAAGATCTTCACCCTCCCCCAGGGAGGGTCGGTCACCGCCGCCAGCATGGTGCCCATCCTGCTGTTCGCCGTTCGCTGGGGGCCGGGACCGGGAGTGCTAGCCGGCGCCGCTTACGGCCTGATCCAGCTATGGGTGGAGCCGTTCATCCTCCATCCCGCTCAGGTGGTGCTGGACTATCCGCTCGCCTTTGGACTGCTGGGACTGGCCGGTCTCTTCCCCGCCCGCCCGGCGCTGGGTGTCATGGCCGGCATGATCGGACGGTTCCTGAGCCACTGGTTGTCCGGATTCATCTTCTTCGCCGCTTTTGCCGGCGATCAGCATCCGATGCTGTACTCCGCCATATACAACGGCAGCTACCTTCTGCCGGAGTTGGCAATCAGCGCCCTGCTCGTTGCCCTGCTCGCCCCGTCGCTGAGGACGAAGGTGACTCGGATTGCCTGAGCCCGCCGCCGTCGTGGTAGCGGCGGGACCGCTGGGCGACCTCGGGGATCTGGCGGGGCGGCTCTCCCGGGAGCACTGGCGGAGCGCCTTCATCGTGGCGGCGGACGGCGGCTACGCCCACTGCCTGGCCATGGGGTTACGACCTGACCTGGTGGTCGGAGACCTCGACTCGCTGGAGGCCGCGGATTGCTCCCGGCTCGAGGCGGCCGGCATACCCTTCCTGCGGCTGCCCCGGGACAAGGACCGGACCGACCTGCAGGCGGCGCTGGAGGAAGTGGTCCGCCGACCGCCCGGACGCCTCATCGTACTGGGCGCCCTCGGCGGGCCCCGGCTCGATCACGGCCTCGCTGCCGTCTATGCCGGCGTCCCTCTGGCCCGGCAGGGATGGCACATCGAGTACCTGGGCCGCCGGGAGCAGTTGTGGCTGCTCGCCGGACCCGGCGGCCTGCAGCTCGACCCCCGGCCGGGCCACTACCTGTCGCTGATCCCGCTGACCGAGGAAGTGTCCGGCGTGGTCATGGAGGGAATGCGCTGGGAGTTGCCGGGGGTCAGCTTGCGCTGGGGCGATTCCCGGGGGGTGTCGAACGAGTTCAGCGATCGCCCCGCGCAAATCCGGTTGGCCACCGGAGTCCTCGCCGTCGTGGTTGGTCCTGCCGGGGCCGCCGAAGGTCGTCCCGGTAGTCCCGGATGTTCCCCGCGTGCTTGGCGATGATCGCCGCCGACAGGGCGGCTCCGAACAACCCCCAGGCGAGATGACCGCCCAGCAGCCACACTAAGGCGGGCAGGATGAGAAGCGCCGCCACGACGCCCATATAAACGCTGCGGAGTACGAGGGCGAACAGGGCCATGAGGCCGGCGGCGATGGGGATTACGACCGGTAACAGCAACAGCATGGCGCCGGTCGACGTGGCCAGCCCTTTGCCTCCTCCTTTTGTCCCCAGGAACAGCATCCAGTTGTGCCCGACCACTGCCGCCAGCCCCGCAAGCAGCGGTGCCCACGAACCGGGAGCCAGAATCCGGGCGAGGTGCACGGCCAGGGCACCCTTGGCGATATCGAGAGCGGCCGTGACCAACCCGGCGGGCAGCCCGGCCACGCGGGCGGCGTTCAGGCCGCCGAGATTGCCCGTGCCGGAGCGCAACAGGTCCTTGCCGGCCAGCATCCGGGCTACCAGATAGCCCGAGGGGATGGAGCCGAGCATGTAGGACATCCCCACCACGACCGCGTACACCAAGCGACCATCTCCCTGGAGCCTCAGCGTTTCGTCCCCGGCGCTTGTGGGGCCTCATTCTCGACGGGACCGCACCCTTCCTGCGACCCGGCACGCCCTCCCCGATAGCGTTCACGAAGGCAGGTCCGAGGTCATAACCTGGGACTGATCGCCGCGGAAAGGTGATGGCCATGGGAGGAGGCAGGCAGCTAAGTGAAGTTGCCATCGGCAGTCGGGCGGAAGTCCTGCACGTCGGAGGCCCGACCGCTCCCCGCCTGTTCGACTTCGGACTACTACCGGGAACGGCGGTGGAGGTGGTCCTTCGGGCTCCGCTCGGCGATCCGATCGTTCTCGCCGTCCGGGGCACGCAGTTGGGCCTGCGCCTCCAGGACGCTTCCCGCATCCTCGTCCGCATCGTCCCCTGACCGTGCCGTACCCCTGACCGTCGCCATTGCCGGCAGCCCCAATGTGGGCAAGACGACGCTGTTTAACGCCCTGACCGGCCTCACCCAGCACGTGGGGAATTGGCCGGGGAAGACCGTGGAGGTCGGGCGGGGATGGTACCGGTCGCCTGCCGGCAAGCTGCGCGTGGTCGATCTGCCCGGGACCTACAGTTTATTCCCTAGTTCGCCGGAAGAAGCACTCGCCCGAGACTTCCTCCTTGGCGGTGAGGCGGATGTCATCGTGCTGGTGCTTGAACCCCGGTCGCTGGAACGCCATCTCTACCTCGCGTTGCAGGTTATGGAGTTCAGGCGACCGGTGGTGCTCGCCTTTAACCTCATCGATGCCGGAGACTGCCGGGTTGACACGGCGCGCCTCGAGGCCGAACTGGGGGTGCCGATCGTGGCGGTTTCCGCCGCCCGCCGGCAGAGCCTGGCGCCGTTAGTCCAGGCAATACGCCGCGTCGGAGAAGATCGCCCATCGCCCTCGGCGCCCACCGAGCCCTGGCAGGACCGGTTCGGCGGGATCGGGCGCGAGGAGAGGGCGGCGTCCTTGTACGAACGGGCGCGAGCCCTGGCCGCCATGTGCACGGCGCAGGGTACGACATCCTCAGCCCGGTCTTCCCTGACCGCCCTCGATCGCGTGTTGACCCATCGCTGGCTGGCCTACCCCACCTTCGCCGGTCTTCTGGCCGGGGTACTCTGGCTGACCATGGTCGGCGCCGTTCCGTTGTCGGATCTACTCGATTCAGGTTTCGTCCAGTTGGCCGGTTCGGTGGAACGTTTCCTGTCGGCCCACAACGTATCGCCCTGGGTGATCGGGCCTCTGGTCGATGGGTTGATTGCCGGCGTCGGGACGGTCGTTGCGGTCATGCTGCCCACAATGAGCATCTTCTTCCTCCTCCTCGCGCTGATGGAGGAGAGCGGACTGGTCCCCCGGCTCGCGCTGGCGGCCGATCGGCCGATGCAGCGGGTGGGATCCCAGGGACGTCATTGCCTGGCATGCTTGATGTCACTGGGCTGCAACATCCCTGGAGTGTATGCCGCCCGAACCATGTCCGGGCGCTCCCGGCTGCTGGTGCTGATAACCGCCGCCCTGATCCCCTGTAACGGACGCCTGGGTGTCATCCTGCCCCTCTCTGCCTTGTTCTTCCAGCGAGGCGCGACGGGTGTTGTGCTGGGGCTCCTTGCCCTGAGCGCGGTGGCGGTGATGCTGACCTGCGCCATCTTATCGCGGCGCGTCGGACGGCAGGCGCCTGGAGATGGCCTATTGGAACTGCCTCCCTACCGCCTGCCCCACTTGCCCACCCTGATCCTGCGCACCTTGCGCCACCGGGTCCTTCATGTTCTGGTTCGGGCGGCTGCGGTCGCCGCGCCGATGATGCTGGTCATCTGGTTCCTGGGCAATTTGCCGGCAGGCGCGCCGCTGACCGAAACCTACACCGTGCGGCTCGCCGCCGCCCTGCATCCGCCGGCGACCATCCTGGGACTGGACGGGCAGATGCTTGCGACCATGCTGTTTTCGTTGCCGGCGAAGGAAGTCGCTCTCGGTGCTTTCGCCCTTACCGGCGGGGTGGCCCGTAGCCTGGGTGAAGCGGGGGCGCTACCGCTGGCCGATGTGCTCGCGTGGACCCCCTACACCGCGCTGAAGTTCCTCGTCTTTTTCACGCTGTCCATCCCCTGCGCTTATACCGTACTGGTGATCCGCAAGGAAAGCGGCGGAAACCTCGGTTTGACGGCAATCGCCCTGGCAATTCCCTTGATTGCGGGGTCGGCGGCCACCCTGCTGCTACATGGGACGGGTCTCCTGCTGGGATGGAGATAGCCAGAGAGGCCGTTCAGCGCACGATGACCAGGCTGCGGATGCGCTCGAGCGTGGCCGGCCCGATCCCGGAGACATTGAGCAAGTCGTCCACGCTGGTGAACTTGCCGTGCTGTTCGCGGTAAGCGATAATCGCTTCCGCCTTCACCCGGCCGATTCCGGGGAGAGTCTCGAGGCGGTCGCGTCCGGCGGCATTCAAGTCGATCTTGGCGTCCACCTGACCGGAAGTGACGGGTTGGCTGAAACGGCCTGCGGCCACTTCCTGGCGGGTCGGTACCCAGATACGCTCGCCGTCCACGAGCCGCGCCGCCAGGTTGAGTGCGTGGGGAACGCCCGCCGCGGTCGCGCCGCCCGCGGCGGCCAGTGCATCCGTCACGCGGGAACCATCGGGGAGCGCGTACACTCCGGGGACGTGCACGGCCCCCGCCACGTGTACTACCAGGGCAGGCGGCAACTCAACGGGGGCAGTTTCGCCCGGACGATCGGCGGACGGCAACTCGGCGAGAAGGCGCTGGCGTTCCTGTTCCCGCTGGGCCGTAGCGAATGACACCCGCTCTTGCCGCACCCACCAGACGGCGCAGGCCAGGAACAGGAGAACCGTCAGGACCGAGGCCGCCAGGCGTTCGGACGCGGATACCCGCACGCCGACACCTCCGGGGGGTGCTTCGGTGCCCGTAGTACCCCCCTCCTGCGGGATCCAACTCCAGGTGCTCGCCAGTCTCCGCCATACTTCGGGCGACGGCTCAGTCTTCTTCCACCACGAAATTGACCAGTTTCCCCGGGACCACGATCAGCCGGCGGATTGGCCGGCCGCTCACGGCCCGGTTGACCCGGTCCAGATCCAGAGCCTGCCGCCGGAGCACCGCCTCGTCCGTGAACCCCGCTGGGACGGTAAGGTGATCTCTGACCCTCCCGTTCACCTGCACGGCCAACGTCACCTCTTCGGCTTTCACGGCCTCCGGATCGAAGGTCGGCCAGGGCTGACGGTGTACGCTGCCGTCACGGCCGAGTTCGATCCGCCACAGCTCTTCTGCCAAATGGGGCATGAAAGGTGCAATCACCCGCACCAGGATATCCAGGAACTCGGCCGCCAGGGCGGCGTGCTGCTGGGAAGCTGGCACCATCTCGCGATAGGCGTAGGCGGCGTTGACCATCTCCATGGCGGCCGCCAGCGCCGTGTTCAGGTTCTGCCGTTCGCCCACGTCGGCGGTCATGCGCTGAAGCGAAGTATGGAGCACCCGGCGGAGGCGGCGTTCCTCCACCCCCGGCGAGGTCGACGGCAGTGCCGCCTGGTCCTTCCCGAGCCGCACCAGCCGCCACACCCGCCCCACGAAACGCGCGGCGCCTTCCATGCCCTGGTCGGTCCACTCGAAATCCTTGTCGGGAGGCCCGGCGAACAGCGTGTTGAGCCGGACGGCATCCGCCCCGTAGGCGGCGACCATCGGGTCAGGGGCGACGCTGTTGCCCCGGGACTTGGACATTGCCGCGCCGTCCTTGAGCACCATCCCCTGGGTGAGGAGCCGCACGAAAGGCTCGGACTGCTTCACCAGGCCTTCATCGTACAGCACCTTCATGAAGAACCGGGAGTACAGGAGATGCAGCACCGCATGCTCGACCCCGCCCACGTACTGGTCCACCGGCATCCAGTAAGCGGCATCCTCCGGCTGGAACGCCCCGCCCTCGAACCGCGGCGACAAATAGCGCAGATAGTACCAGGATGAACACACGAAGGTATCCATGGTGTCCGTCTCCCGGCGCGCCGCGCCGCCGCATCGGGGACAGTCGGCGGCGAGGAACTCGGGGCTCGTAGCCAGGGGCGATGCTCCTGCCGGCCGAAAATCCACCGTGTCCGGCAGCAGCACCGGCAGATCTTCTTCGGGCACGGGGACGACGCCGCAAGCGTCGCAGTGGACCATGGGGATGGGCGCGCCCCAGTATCGCTGGCGGGAGATGAGCCAGTCGCGGAGCCGATAGTGGACGGCACGACGCCCCAGACCCTTTTCCTCCAGATGATCGGCCACCCGCGCCAGCGCCTCGTCCAGGCACAGGCCGTCGAACGGCCCGGAGTTGACCATCCGCCCGTAGCGGGGGTCGGCCGCCGTCCGGTCCGCCTCCCGGGGACCGGGACCGTCGAGGGGGTGAATCACCACCCGCAGGGGCAGGCTGTATTTCTTGACGAACTCGAAGTCCCGTTGATCGTGGGCGGGGACGCCCATCACCGCCCCCGAGCCGTAATCCATCAGCACGTAGTCGGCCACCCAGATGGGGACGGCCTCGCCGGAAAGGGGGTTGCGGCAGTAATGGCCGGTGAACAGCCCGGTCTTTTCGCGGACCCCGGATACGCGGTCGATCTCCGACATCTCCCGGGCATGCCCGATGTATTTTCGGATCTCTCCTGCCCGGGGATTCCCCTCCAGCAGCCTCGCCAGCAGCGGATGCTCCGGCGCCAGGGCCATGAAAGTCACCCCGTAGAGGGTGTCCTGCCGGGTGGTGAATACCTTGAGGACGGCATCCGACCCTGAGACCGGGAAGTCGATCGCCACTCCCTCGCTCCG
Organism: Bacillota bacterium; assembly: GCA_035477115.1. Lineage (GTDB taxonomy): Bacteria > Bacillota > Sulfobacillia > UBA995 > UBA995 > UBA995. The sequence continues at coordinate 44,680 of DATIKW010000011.1, forward strand.
GCCGATCCAGTTCCGCTGCATGGTGCGGACCCGTTCCGGCCAGTGTTCCAGGCCGTCAAGGTCGGCCAGCAGCCGGTCGGCATACTGGGTTATCCGGAAGAACCACTGCTCAAGTTCCTTCTTGCCCACCCGCGAGTCGCACCGCCAGCAAGTGCCGTCGCCGCTCACCTGCTCGTTCGCCAGCACGGTCGCGCAGCCCGGGCACCAGTTGACGGCGGCATGCTTGCGATAGGCAAGCCCCCGGCGATACATGAGCAGGAAGAGCCACTGGGTCCAGCGGTAATAGCCGGGGTGGCAACTCGCCACCTCCCGCCGCCAGTCGTAGCTGATCCCCAGCATCTTCAGTTGACGCCGGATGACGCGGATGTTGTCATACGTCCAGGCAGCCGGGTGGACACCCTGCTTGATCGCCGCATTCTCGGCCGGGAGGCCGAAGGCATCGTATCCCATCGGGTGAATCACGTTGTAGCCGTTCATGGCCTGGTATCTGGCCAGGACGTCGCCGATGATGTAGTTCCGGACGTGACCCATGTGGAGCTGGCCCGAAGGGTACGGATACATCTCCAGGAGATAGTACTTGGGCCGCGCGGCATCCGGCTCCGTCTCGTACAGCCGGTTGTCTTCCCACCACTTCTGCCATCGCGACTCGGCTTGCGCGAAATTGTAGCGTTCGTCCAAGACCTCGTGCCTCCCCGGCGTTTGCGGCTAGCGGCCAGGCTGCGCGGCACCGCTAAAGAGGCCATAGCCTGGCCAAAGGTTGTTTTCCATGTTATCACCTTCCTGGAACGATGACAAGGACAGGGCAAGGCATGGCCGCCGAAGGGGGTTGACAGCTGTTGGCGAGAGCTGTATATTATCGGTGTGAACAGAAAGAAGCTGTCAACCTGGGCGGCAGAGCGGGGCGTCCACTACCGGACGGCCTTGGGTTGGGTGCGGGACGGGATCATGCCCGTACCGACTGAGCGAACGCCCGGAGGTCACATTCGCGTTATCGAGGATGGTCCCCTGGCCAAAGTGGCGACGCGAACGGTGTTGTACGCTCGCGTCTCATCCTCCGACCATAAGGCCGATTTGGCGAGGCAGGTGGATCGGCTACGGATGTTCGCAGCCGGAAAGGGTTATGAGCACGTCGAGGTTGTTACCGAGATCGGGTCGGGGCTGAATGGGCGGCGACAACAGCTTCTGGGCCTGCTGGCAACGCCGGCGGTTAGTCGAATCGTCGTAGAGCATCGAGACCGACTCGGCCGTTTCGGAGTGGAGTACATCGAGGCGGCATTGGTCGCCATCGGGCGGCAGATCGTTGTCATCGAGACCGGTGAGCAGAAAGTTGACCTTGTACAGGACTTCATCGATGTGGTGACTTCCATGTGCGCACGAATCTACGGCCAACGAGCGGCCAAGAGTCGAGCAAAGCGAGCGCTGGCCGCCGCTGAGGCGGAGCCGTGAAGCTCGCCCGTAAGGTCGAAATTCAGCCGACCCCGACCCAGCGGCAGGCTCTCCTGCAACACGCCGGAAACGCGCGTTGGGCCTACAACTGGGGTCTTCGGCGGAAGATGGAGGCGTGGACAGCTCGCAAGGCTGCACTGGTGTCTAGCATGGGTAAGGATGCTGCCCCAAAGGTCCCCACAGCCATCGACCTGCATCGGGAACTGAACGTTCTCAAAAAGACCCCCAAGGAGCAAGGCGGAGTGCCGTGGATGTATGAGGCATCCAAGAGCGCCCCGCAAGAAGCACTCCGAGACCTCGACCGCGCCTTCCTGAGTTTCTTCCGGCGGGTGAAGGCGGGCGAGCAACCGGGTTTTCCGCGCTTCAAGGCCCGCAGCCGGGGTATCGGGGGCTTCCGCGTCACCGGTTCCATTCGGGCAGAGGCTCGCGCCATCATCCTACCCAGGCTGGGCCGCCTGCGGATCAAGCCGGGAGATCGCGGGTACCTGCCGGCCGGCACCCACGGGCAGGCATCGGTGACGGAACGGGCGGGTCGATGGTACGTGTCGGTCCTTGGTCCGGAAGCTGAAGAGGCGTCGCCAAGCGGCGGTCCTGCGGTTGGTATCGACCTTGGAGTCAGCAGATTGGCCACGTTGTCCGACGGCACGGTCATCGAGAATCCGCGCGCCTTGGCGAAAGCCGAGCACAAGATCAAGCAGTTGCAGAAGGAAGTGTCGAGGAAGAAGAAGGGATCGGTGAATCGGCGCAAGGCCAGGTCGCGGCTCGCCCGCGCCCACGCCCGAGCAGCGAACATCCGGCGGGACGCACTGCACAAGGCCACGACCACCATTGCCAAGAGCCACGGCAAGGTGATGATTGAGGACTTGAAGGTGCGGAACATGACCCGGCGCCGGGCAGGTATCGGGCGAGCGGCGAAGGCCGGACTCAACCGGATGTTACTCGACGTCTCGTTCAGCGAGTTCCGTCGCCTGCTTGCCTACAAGGCGAAGATGTATGGCTGCGAGGTCGTGGCCATCAACCCCGCCTACACCAGCCAGCGGTGCGCCGCATGTGGGCACGTCGAGGCGGGCAATCGGCTGTCGCAGATAGCGTTCCGGTGTTTGTCCTGCCGCCATGAGGCGAACGCGGACCTCAATGCGGCGATGAATATCCTGGTGGCCGGGAGTTGCCCGGACACGGAAAACGCCTGGGGAGCGGATGGAAGACGATGTGGCCTCCAGGCTACATCGCAGTTCGCGATGAAGCAGGAATCGGCGGTGGCGACATGATCACTACCGTTTCGAGCAACGGTCAAGCTGACAGCGACTTCAGGAAGACATCCGGATCAGCGTCTCGAGTTGGGCCACGTGGCGGCTAACCGCAGCGCTATCCCCCCGGGCCTCCACGTTGAGGCGCAGCAACGGCTCGGTGTTGGAGGCCCGCAGGTTGAACCGCCAGTCGGGAAACTCCAGGCTGACACCGTCGGTGCGGTCGATCCGCGGACGCAGCGGCTCATAGTGGGCCAGCACCCGTTCGAGGACCGGATCCGCCGCTGCAACATGGTAGTTGATCTCACCGCTGCAGGGAAAAGCAGCCATCCGTTCATCGACGAGCTGCGCCAGCGAGCGTCCGGTACGGCTCATGAGTTCGGCTATGAGCAGCCAGGGGATCATGCCGCTGTCGCAATAGGCGAAGTCACGGAAGTAATGGTGGGCGCTCATTTCCCCGCCATACACGGCATCCTCAGTCCGCATGCGTTCCTTGATGAAAGCATGACCGGCCTTGGACTGGATGGGCAAGCCGCCGGCGGCCCGCACTTGCTGGATGGTATTCCATGTCAGCCGCGGGTCATGGATGATCTTCGCTCCCGGGTGTTTGCCCAGCATCAACTCCGCCAGCAGACCCACCAGATAGTACCCTTCGATGAAACGGCCTCCCGCATCGAACAGGAAGCAGCGGTCGAAGTCGCCGTCCCAGGCGATGCCGAGGTCGGCGCCGTGTTCGATGACGGCCCGGGCGGTGGCGGCACGCTTCTCCGGCAAGAGGGGATTAGGCGCGCCGCCGGGGAAGTTGCCATCAGGGTCTCCCCGGACCAGCACGAGTTCGAAGGGGAGATGGGCGCGCAGCAGGTCGACCACCGGGCCCGCGCAGCCGTTACCGGCATCGGCCAGGATCCGCAGCGGCTTGAGGGCGGCAGCGTCGATGTAGGTCAACAGATGGCGAAGATAAGCTGTCTTGTCGGTATCCAGGTGCACGGCTCCCGTCCGTCCGGCAGAGGGGAAGTCCCCCCGCCCGGCCGCGTCCCGGATGGCGAACAGCCCCGAGTCGGCACTGATAGGAGTGGCGCTACGCCCGACCAGTTTCATGCCGTTCCAGCCCTGGGGATTGTGGCTGGCGGTAACCATGATGCCGCCGCCGGCTTGGCGATGGGAGGCTGCGAAATACACCTCTTCCGTGCCGCAAACGCCAAGGTCGATCACATCGGCGCCGCCGGAGGTGATTCCCCGAATGAGCGCCGACGCGAGCGATGGACTTTCCAGGCGCACGTCGCGCCCAACCACCACGGTGCGCGGCCCTCGTTCGGCCACAAAGGCGCGGCCAATGCGCCAGGCGAGCGCCTCGTTCAGCTCGTCGGGCACCCGGCCGCGAATGTCATAGGCTTTGAAACAGCTGGGGTTCATGGCTTTTCCCCTTGAACCG
>DATIKW010000012.1:0-27292 GCA_035477115.1 Bacillota bacterium
CCTGAAAGCGGCAGACCTCATTTGGCGGTAGGGGCGGGTTTGGAACCCGCCCCTACCTGCGGTGACATTTCGGCTGAGCGAGCGCGGACCCTTGACCGGCGCAACGCCGCAACGGTGAACGTCCTGGCGGCGATGTCGAAATCCGCATTGACAGGCGGCCTGCCGCCTGATAGAGTTGGGGCAAGGCCGAAAGCCTTTAAGCTAGTCCGGCGAGGCTAGCAAGGGGGGAAGGCTGTGCAGATGGTCTCCGAAGCTCCTTGCCGGCAGGCAAGGAGCTTTTTTGTACGACCTGAGGAGGGCAAGCAGTGGTGGCGAAGGAAAAGGCCAGAATCATGGATGCCGAGGCGATCCGGCGGGCCCTATCCCGCATCGCCCACGAGGTGATCGAGAAGAACCGCGGCACTCAAGACCTGGTGATCGTGGGCATTCGCCGGCGGGGGGTGCCTCTGGCGCAGCGGCTGATCGACCGCATCGCCGAGATCGAGGGTGTCCGGCCGACCCTGGGAATCCTGGATATCACCTTATATCGGGATGACCTGACCAGCCGGAGCGAGCAGCCGATAGTCCACCGCACGGAGATCCCCGTGGACATCAAGGACAAGCGGGTGGTCCTGGTGGACGATGTGCTCTACACCGGACGCACCATCAGGGCGGCACTGGACGCGCTGATGGACCTCGGCCGGCCGCAGGTGATCCAGCTTGCGGTGCTGGTGGATCGCGGTCACCGGGAACTCCCGATCCGGGCCGACTATGTCGGCAAGAACGTGCCCACCGCGCGCAAGGAAGTGGTCGAGTTGCGCTTGTCGGAAGTCGACGGCACCGAGGATATGGTACTCATCGTCGAGAAGCCCTGAAAGGCAGGTATCCGACCCACGTGGGTAACCCTTTAAACCGGCCCGGCGAGGCCGGCAAGGGACCGAAGACCGGACGCTTCACCCACCAGGCCTCTCCGTTCCCCTTCCCGGGTGCGGGGAGGCTTTGCTTTGGGCGTCGGTAACCTGCGAAGGAGGAGGAAGAGGAGACATGGGACGCCTGAAAAGTCATGATGTGCTGGGGCTCAGGGAGATGACGCCGGAAGAGATGACGCTCATCCTGGACACCGCCGAGTCCATGAAGGAGATCATCGGCCGCGAAATCAAGAAAGTGCCGACACTTCGCGGCCGCACCGTGGTAACCTTGTTCTACGAGCCCAGCACCCGGACCCGCACCTCGTTCGAGCTTGCCGGCAAGTACATGAGCGCCGATACCGTGAACATCGCCACCGCCACCTCGGCGGTGGTCAAGGGGGAAACCCTCAAAGACACGGCCCGGACCCTGGAGATGATGGGGACGGACGTGTTGATCATGCGCCATCCCGTCTCCGGTTCCTGTCACCTCCTGGCCCGGGTGGTCGACTGCCCGGTGGTAAACGCCGGCGACGGCATGCATGAGCATCCCTCTCAAGGATTGCTCGACCTGTTCACCATCCGCCAGAAGAAGGGCCGCATAGCGGGATTGCGGGTGGCAATCGTCGGCGACATCCAGCACAGCCGAGTCGCCCGCTCCAACATCTGGGGGCTGACCCGACTGGGCGCGCAGGTGACCGTTGCCGGGCCCAGCACCTTGCTGCCCCCGCAAGCGGAAGCGATGGGGGTCAAGGTCACCTCGCGAGTGGATGAGGCGCTCGAGGGGGCGGATGTGGTCAACGTGCTGAGGCTGCAGCTTGAGCGGCAGAAAGGCGGGCTGTTCCCCAGCATCCGGGAGTACTCCCGGGCCTTTGGGGTCAACCGGGAGCGGCTGAGCCGGGCACGTCCGGATGTGCTGCTGATGCACCCCGGGCCCATGAACCGCGGCGTGGAGATCAGCTCGGAAGTGGCCGATTCAGCGCATTCGAGCATCGAGGAGCAGGTGACAAACGGAGTGGCGGTGCGTATGGCCATACTGTACCTGCTGCTGGGAGGAGGCGAGGCGGCATGAAGCTGCTGATCAGAGGCGGCAGGGTGATCGACCCCGGCCGGGCCGTCGACCAGGTGATGGACGTCCTCGTGGACGGAGAGCGGATCGCGAAGGACGGGACTCCGGACCGGGTGGTTGACGCTCGCGGCATGCTGGTCGTTCCCGGTCTGATCGACCTGCATACCCATATGCGTGAACCGGGCTTTGAATACAAGGAGGACATAGCTAGCGGCACCCGGGCTGCCGCTCGAGGAGGGTACACCACCGTCCTGGCGATGGCCAACACCCAGCCGGTGATCGACAACCGCGCCTCCGTGGAATGGGTGTTGAATGCGGGCAGAGAACGCGGCGTGATCAGGCTACTGACCGTTGGTGCGGTCTCCAAGGGCCAAAAGGGGGAAGAACTGGCGGAACTGGGCGACATGGTGGAAGGCGGCGCGGCGGCTTTCTCGGACGACGGCCACCCGGTAGCGAGCGGCGAACTGATGCGGTGCGCCCTGCTATACGCCCGGATGTGGGACAAGCCGGTCATAGCCCACTGCGAGGATCGCTCCCTGGCGGGGGAGGGGCTCATGAACCTGGGTTACTGGTCGACGGTGCTCGGACTGCGCGGCATACCTTGGGTCGCCGAGACGGCGATGGTGGCCCGCGACCTGCAACTGGCCGAGTTGACCGGCGGGCGCCTGCACCTGGCCCACCTCTCGTGTGCGCGCAGCGTGGAACTGGTGAGGGAAGCCAAGGCCCGCGGCGTGCGGGTCACCGCCGAGGTCACCCCGCATCACCTCGTGCTCACCGATGAGGCGGTGGATACCTGCCGGTTCGATACCGATACCCGCATGAACCCGCCCCTGCGCAGTCCGGCCGATGTTGAGTCGCTGCTGGAGGGATTGCGGGACGGGGCGATCGATGCCATCGCCACCGACCACGCCCCTCACCACCTCGATGACAAGGACGTGGAGTATGCCTATGCTCTTCCCGGGATCGTCGGCCTGGAAACTACCGTCGGCCTGATCCTGAGCCGCCTGGTTGACACCGGCCGCCTCAGCCTGGAGACAGCTATACGGGCACTGACGGCTGGTCCCGCTCGGGTGCTTGGGCTGGACCAGGGCACGCTTGCTCCGGGCTCGCCCGCGGACGTGACGGTGATCGATCCGGCCCGGGAGTGGATCGTGGACCCCTCCCGGTTTGCCTCGAAGAGCCGGAACACGCCGTTCAAGGGTTGGCAACTTCGAGGACAGGCGACCTTGACTATCGCCGCCGGAAAAGTAGTCCATGATGGTATTGCATGATCATGCGCCACCATCTATAATCATGCTCAATTAGCCTGATGGGGGGGAGTCGCATGGCGGTGGGTTGGCTGGTACTGGAAGATGGGACTCGATACCAGGGGCGGCTGTTCGGGGCGATCGGTCGCGCCGACGGCGAGGTGGTCGTGAACTTGGCCGCCACCGGACACCGGGAGACCTTGATCGATCCCGTCTTCTGCGGTCAGATCGTGGTGCTCAGTCATCCGGTCGTCGGCAACCTGGGAGGCTACCCTGAAGACCTGGATTCCTCCCGGGCTCATCTTCGCGGGCTGGTAGTCCGCCAACTTGCCGAGCAACGGTCCGGATCGCCGCAATCGCTGGACTGCTTCCTGGAAGGGCAAGGGGTGGTGGGTCTCGAGGAGGTGGATACCCGATCGCTGGTCAGGCACCTGCGGGCCAGGGGGTCGCTCCGCGGAGTGCTGAGTTCGTCGCCGGAGGACATGCCGGAAAGGGCCCCGTCCCGGGACTGGGTGGAGGAAGTCACCACCCATGGCCCTTATCGCGTGTTCGGCGACGGCCCCCGCCTGGTCGTCATCGACTGCGGGTTGCGCCCGGCCATGCTGCGCGACCTGACCGACCGCTATGATGCTGACCTCGTGATCGTCCCCGCGACGACGGATAGCCGGAGCATCCTCGACTTGCGTCCCGAAGGAGTGATCGTGTCCAGCGGACCCGGCGATACCGGACGTCTCGGTTACATCGCCCGAACTCTCGGGGAACTGCTGGGAAGAGTGCCCATGTTCGGGATGGGGCTCGGCCATCATCTCCTGGCGGCGGCGCTGGGAGCGGGAGCTTTCCCCTTGCCCTTCGGGCACCGCGGGTTGAATCACCCGGTACAGGAGGTCGCCAGCGGCCGGGTATTGATTACCGCCCAGAACCACGGCCATGCGCTGAAGGAATGCACGCTAGTCGGCACCGGGCTGGACGTAACGCACCGGAGTTGCCAGGACGCCACGGTGGAAGGGACCCGCCATCGCCGATTGCCCGTCATGGGGGTCGACTTCCATGCCGAGGCCGGTTCCGGCCCCGGCGATGGGGCAGGGGCCTTCGCGGCCTTCTGGAACAGCATCGGCGGCGAGGGGTGAAGCGGATGCCCTTGCGGACTGACATACGCTCGGTGATGGTGCTGGGATCCGGTCCGATCGTCGTCGGTCAGGCCGCCGAGTTTGACTATGCGGGAAGCCAGGCCTGCCGGACGCTGAGGGAACTCGGCCTACAGGTCATCCTGATGAACTCGAACCCGGCCACGATCATGACCGACGCGACCATGGCCGACCGCATCTACCTGGAGCCGCTCCGAGCGCCGGTCGCCGAGATGATCTTGCGGCGGGAACGCCCCCAGGGACTACTGCCCACGCTGGGGGGACAGGTCGGCTTGAATCTGGCCGTGCAACTCGCCGAAGCGGGGATCCTGGAGGAGTTGGGAATCACCCTGCTGGGGACGCCCGTGTCCGCCATCCGCCGCGGCGAAGACCGCGAGGCTTTTCGTTCCCTGCTGGGCGAGATCGGCGAACCTTGCCCGGCCAGCACGGCCGTCCGTTCGGTGGCTGAGGCCGTGGCTCACGCGGGGCGGCTCGGCTTCCCCCTCGTGGTGCGCCCTGCCTACACGCTGGGGGGCGAGGGGAGCGGCGTCGCCCGCGACCAAGATCAACTCGTGTCGGTCGTGGCCCGAGGACTTGCCCGCAGTCCGGCGCGCCAGTGCCTGGTTGAGGAGTACCTGGAAGGCTGGCGGGAGATCGAGTTCGAGATCATCCGCGACGGCCGCGACAACTGCCTCGTGGTATGCGGGATGGAAAACCTCGACCCCATGGGCATCCACACCGGCGATAGCATCGTCGTGGCGCCATGCCAGACTCTGTCCGGCGAGGAATACCACTCGCTGCGCCGTGCGGCCTTCCGAGTCATCCGTGCCCTGGGCATCGAGGGGGGCTGCAACATACAGTTTGCCCTCGCTCCCGGAGGTTCCCGCTATCATGTGATCGAGGTCAACCCCCGGGTCAGCCGGTCTAGCGCCCTGGCCTCCAAGGCTACCGGATTCCCCATCGCCGCCGTGACCACCCGGATAGCCCTCGGGTACACCCTGGATGAGATCGAGCAGCCCTCGGCCAAGCGGGCCGGGTGCTATGAGCCGGTCGCCGACTACGTCGCGGTGAAGATCCCGCGCTGGCCATTCGACAAGTTCGCGCTGGCCGACCGTCGCCTGGGGACGCAGATGAAAGCGACCGGCGAGGTGATGGGGATCGACCGCACCTTTGAGGGCGCCCTGCTCAAGGCCGTTCGCTCCTTGGACCTGGGAGGGACGGGCCTCTTCCGCCGGGAACTCGCGGCCTGGCCCGAGTCCACCCTCCGGGACGCGCTCGAGCAGCCCGACGATCGAAGGCTGTTCGTCCTGGCCGAGGGATGTCGGCGCGGGCTCGACATCCAGGAGTTGGCGGCGAGGACCGGCATCCCTCCCCACTTCATAGGACGGATCCGGCTCCTGGCCGACCTGATCCGGGAAGTGGAGCAGGGGGGTCTCGAGGGAGACACCACCGCGCTCCGCCGAGCCAAGCGGGCGGGCTTCAGCGACGGGGAACTGGCCGCCGCCGCCGGCACCACCGAGCAAGCGGTTGAGGCCTTGCGGCTTTCGGCGGGAGTGCATCCGGTATACAAGGCGGTGGACGCATGGGCCGCCGGGGCGGCAGGCGGGGCTACCGGTTACTACTCGACGTACGAGGACGAAGACGAGTCGCCCCGCCCCGATGGCCATTCCGTCCTGGTGGTGGGCTCCGGGCCCATCCGTATCGGCCAGGGAATAGAGTTTGACTACTGCTCCGTGCATGCCGCCGAGGAACTCCGGGCAGCCGGGATCCGTTCGCTGGTCATCAACAATAATCCGGAGACAGTGTCCACGGACTACACGACCTCAGATTGCCTGTTCCTTGAGCCCATCACCCGCGAAGACGTCCGAGAAGTGATCCGGAGTCAAGCCGTTTCCGGCGTGCTCGTCCAGTTCGGCGGGCAGACGGCGCTGAACCTGGCGGCCGACATCGACGACATGGGTGCTCCCATACTGGGGACCGGCCGCCGGAGCATCGATCGGGCGGAGGACCGGCACGAGTTCGACCGGCTGCTCGACGAACTCGGCGTGGCCCGGCCTCCCGGACACGCGGCTTGCTCGCCGGAGCAGGTCCTGGCTGCGGCAGGGGAGATCGGTTACCCGGTGATCGTCCGCCCATCGTACGTCCTGGGCGGCCGGGGGATGGCCGTCCTTCGGGAGCCCGCTGACTTCGGGGATCTTGCCGGCGCTGTTGATTGGGCTCACCCGGTATGGGTCGACCGGTTCATCGCCGGCCGCGAGCTGGAGGTCGATGCCCTGGCCGACGGCCGTCAGGTGCTCGTGCTCGGCATCATGGAGCATGTGGAGGGTACGGGCGTGCACTCCGGGGATTCGCTGCTGGTATACCCACCCCAGCGTCTGGAGGCAGGCGTGCGCGATATGGTCGTGCAACTGACCACCCGCTTGACCCTGGCCCTCGAGATCCGGGGTCTGGTCAACCTGCAGTATGTGTTGGCCGGCGGAGAAGTCCTGGTCCTCGAAGCCAACCCCAGGGCCAGCCGTACCGTGCCCATCCTCGCCAAAGTACTTGGGTTCCCTGCCGTACGGGTGGCCGCCAGGTTGGCGCTGGGCTCCACGCTCGCCCAACTCGGGTTGAATCCCGGCCTATACCCGGAGCCAGCTCACGTGGCCGTCAAAGCTCCCGTGTTCTCGTGGTCGAAGCTGCCCGGCGTCGACAGCATCGTGGGCCCGGAGATGAAGTCCACCGGAGAAGTGCTGGGCATCGACTGGCACTTCCCCGGGGCTCTGGCGCGAGCCCTGGAGGCCGCGGGCCTACGACTGCCTGCCGATGGCGGCACGGTGGCATTCAGCCTGGCCGATCGCGACAAGCGACGCGGGACGGAGACGGCCAGGAGTTACGCTGAGGCTGGTCTGCGACTGGCCGCCACCGCCGGCACGGCGGCAGCGCTCGAGCGAGCGGGTCTATCGGTGAAGGCCTACCGGAAGCTGGGCGAAGGGTCGCCCAACCTGATCGATGGACTGGCGGCCGAGGAGGTTGACCTGGTAATCAACACCTTCACACGGGGCGCGGAGCCGTCGCGAGACGGCCATCGGATCCGGCGGGCGGCGGTGGAGCAGGGGGTGCCCTGCCTGACTTCGCTGGATACGGCGGAGACCGTGCTGGAATCGATCCGCAGTCGGCGGGCGGGCGTAACGCTGCCCGTTAGAGCCCTTCAGGACTACCTCCAGGGGGGGCGGCCGTGAACCTGGAACAGGCGAGGGTGGTGGAGAACCGGCTGCTGGCGCCGGGACACCGGCGGATGGTCTTGCACGCGCCGGCCATCGCCGCCGCGGCGGGGCCCGGTCAGTTCGTACATCTGCGGGCGCATGATTCCTTCCACCCGCTGCTACGGCGGCCTCTCAGCGTGGCCCGATGCGATCGGTCCGCCGGGACGCTCGTCCTGATTTACCGCGTCATCGGGGAAGGGACAACCCGCCTGGCCGATCGCCGCCCGGGCGACTGGATCGACCTGCTCGGCCCGCTAGGACGAGGGTTCCGGCTGGCCCCGGGGCTAACCCCCTTGTTGGTGGCGGGAGGTGTCGGCGTTGCCCCGCTGATCTTCCTGGCGGAGGAATGCGTCCGGAAGGGCCGTGCCGTTGAGGTGCTGGCGGGCGCCAGGAGTGCCTCCTTGCTGGTGGGAGAAGAGGATTTGCGGGAATTGGGGGTCAAGTGCTGTCCGGCGACCGATGACGGCAGCCGGGGTTACCGGGGACCGGTTACCGGACTGTTGGAGGGACGGCTGGACGGCCGGGCGCTCTATGCCTCGGGTCCGCCCGGGATGTTGCGTCAGGTCCAGCAACTCGCGGGCGAGGTGCCCGCGCAACTCTGCATCGAGGCGACCATGGCCTGCGGCGTCGGGGCTTGCCGGGGCTGCGCCTGCCGGGCCCGCGGCGGCGCCCATCGCCTGGTCTGTACCGATGGTCCCGTTTTCGATTCCCACGAGGTGACTTTCGATGGCTGATCTGGCGGTGAATCTTGGCGGCATCCGCCTCCGCAACCCGGTGCTGGCGGCCTCGGGGACCTTCGGTTATGGCAGGGAGTACGCGGCGATCGTGCCGCTCGACCGGATCGGCGCCATCATCACCAAGGGCACATCGCTTGAGCCCTGGGCCGGCAACCCGCCGCCCCGGACGGTAGAGACGGCGGCGGGGATGCTGAATGCCATCGGCCTCGAAAATCCAGGCCTGAAACACCTGGTAGAGGCCGACCTGCCCTGGCTGGCCGGTCAAGGAGCGACCGTAGTGGTTAACATCGTGGGCAAGACGGTCGACGAGTACACGGCGATCGCCGAGGCGCTCGATGCCCAGCCGGCGGTAGCCGGCCTTGAACTCAATGTCTCGTGCCCCAATATCGACAAGGGCGGCATGGCCTTCGGCCTGCATCCCGAAACCGCTTACGCGCTCGTCAGGGCGGTGCGTAAGCGGACGCGGCATCCCCTCCTGGTGAAATTGAGCCCCAATGTCACCGACATCGTCCGCATCGCCGAACAGGTCCGCGACGCCGGGGCCGATGGACTGTCTGCCGTAAACACCCTGGTCGGAATGGCCATCGACATCCACTGCCGCCGGCCGGTGCTGGGCAACGTGACCGGCGGCCTCTCGGGACCCGCGATCAAGCCGGTGGCCCTTGCGGCGGTGTGGCGGCTGGCGCGGGTAGGGCTGCCGATCCTGGGCGGGGGAGGCGTCAGCTTCTGGCAGGACGCTGTCGAGTTCCTGTTGGCCGGCGCGACGGCCGTCGCGGTGGGCACGGCAACCTTCGTTCGGCCCCGCGCCATGCTGGAAATCGTGCAGGGGATGGAGGAATACCTGGAATGCCAGGGGATCGAGCGCATCACCGATCTGGTGGGGGCGGCCAACCCCGGGGCGCGCATCGGTTGATCGTCGCCCTGGATGTCCGTGAACTCGACCGCGCCGCCTACCTGGTTGGCCTTTTGGCCCCGGTCGTGGACTGGTTCAAGGTCGGGCTCGAACTCTATACCTGGTCGGGGCCGGCGGCCCTGCAGATGATCGCCGGCGCGGGAAAGAAGGCCTTTCTGGATCTCAAGTTTCACGACATCCCGGCGACGGTTGCCGCCGCGGGCCGGGCGGTGAGAGCCTTGCCGGGGGTCGCCATGTGGAACGTCCACGCCGCCGGAGGGGCGGAGATGCTATCCGCCGCCGCGGCCGCGAACCGCCCGGCGGGCGGGCCCAAGTTACTCGGCGTCACCGTGCTTACCAGTCTGGACGACCGATCGCTGCCGCCTCTGGGCATCGAACGCTCCCTGGCGGATCAGGTGGTGGCGCTGGCCCGGTTGAGCCAGGAGGCCGGCTTGGACGGGGTGGTGGCCTCTCCCCGGGAAGTGGCGGCGGTCCGCGCGGCATGTGGCCCCCACTTCTCGATCGTCACTCCGGGAGTGCGGCCCGAGTGGGCGATCCACAATGACCAGCGGCGGGTCATGACCCCGGCCGAGGCGGCCCGGGCCGGAGCGGACTACCTGGTCGTGGGCCGGCCGATTACCGGCGCCGTCGACCCGCTGGCGGCCGCGCGCCGAATCCTCGACGAGTTGGCGGAGGTGGACACGTGAAAGCTCAGGATCTTCAGGCGGTGCTGGTCGAGGCAGGGGCGGTCCTGCACGGCCACTTCCTGCTCACATCCGGGCGGCATAGTCCCTTCTTCGTGCAGTGTTCCCAGGTGCTGCAGCACCCGGAGAAAGTGGCCCGGCTGGCCGGGGAACTGGTGGCCCGCTTGGCGTTGGATGAACGGCCCGATGTGGTGGCGGGACCCGCCCTGGGCGGGATCATCCTGGCCTACGAGACGGCACGGATCCTCGGTGCTCGGGCGATCTTCGCCGAAAAGGACCCGGGAGGACTCATGGTCTTTCGCCGGGGCTTTCGCCTGGCGCCGGGGGAGCGGGTAATGGTCGTTGAAGACGTGATCACCACCGGCGGTTCGGTTCAGGCGGTGATCGATGCGGTGAAGCGGATTGGTGCCAGCCCGCTCGCTGTGGGCGCGCTGGTGGACCGGAGCGGAGGCAGAGTCCACTTCGAGGTGCCGTCCGCGGCGACGGTCGTCTTGCCCGCCGAGGACTACATTCCCGGCCAATGCCCCCTGTGCCGCGCCGGCGTGCCCCTGGCGCACCCGAAGACCTGGACCGGCGGAAATGGGTGACTCTGCCGTGAAATATGACCCGCTTCACTACCCCTGCCCTTCGCGGCGGATGGTCCAGTATGGCCGGAAGGGAATGGTGGCCGCCTCTCAACCCCTGGCGGCCGGCGCCGGCATGGATATGCTGAAGCGAGGCGGCAACGCCGTGGACGCGGCCGTGGCGACCGCCGCCTGTCTGACCGTGGTCGAACCCACGTCCAACGGGATCGGCGGTGACGCCTTCGTCCTGGTGTGGACGGGAGGCAGGCTATACGGGCTCAATGCCAGTGGTCCGGCGCCGGCATCGATCGGCATCGAAGCCGTCCGCAAGCTCGGCCATGCTGCTATGCCCGCGCTCGGTTGGCTGCCGGTGACCGTGCCGGGGGCCCCGGCCTCGTGGGCGGAGCTGTCCCGGCGCTTCGGGCGGCTGCCCTTCTCGACGCTGCTGGCTCCGGCCATCGAATATGCCGCCAGGGGCCACCCGGTGTCGCCGGTAGTCGCCCACGCCTGGCGGAAGAGTTATGAGCACTACCGGCAGGTATCGAGTGAGGAGTTCCGGCCCTGGCTTGAAACCTTCGCCCCTGGTGGGCGAACTCCGGCCGCCGGCGAGGTGTGGGCTTCGCGGGACCATGCCCTCAGCCTGCAGGCCATCGCGGATAGCGGGGCTGAAGATTTCTACCGGGGCCGCCTGGCCGAGCGAATCGATGCTTCCTCCCGGGAACACGGCGCTTTCCTCCGCGCCGAAGATCTGGCCGCGTTCCGCCCAGAATGGACGGAAGCCATCGGGGTGGACTACCGCGGCTTCGATGTATGGGAGATGCCGCCCAATGGGCAGGGGCTCGTGGCGCTCATGGCGCTGAATGTCCTGAAGCGATTCGATCTCGCTGCAGGACCTCCGGAACTGGCATGTCATCTGCAGCTGGAGGCGATGAAGGCGGCCTTCGCCGACGGCCTGGTCCACATCACTGAGCCGGGCAAGATGCGGGTGACCGTCGAGGAACTGCTCTCCGAGAGCTTTGCGCGCGAACAGGCGGCCCGGATTGCCGGCCGGGCGCACGAACCCGCGGCGGGAACGCCGGTGCCCGGCGGGACGGTCTATCTGGCCACAGCCGACGGCGAGGGCACCATGGTCTCCTTCATCCAGAGCAACTACATGGGTTTCGGCTCCGGGATCGTCGTCCCCGGGACGGGGATAAGCCTGCAGAACCGCGGTCACACCTTCTCGCTGGATCGCGGCCACGCCAACTGCTTGGAGCCCGGCAAACGCACCTATCATACCATCATCCCCGGCTTCTTGACCCGCGCAGGCAGTCCCGTCGGCCCTTTCGGCGTCATGGGAGGTTTCATGCAGCCCCAGGGGCACCTTCAGGTCCTGACGGGCTCCATCGACTTGGGCCTCAACCCGCAGGCCGTACTGGACTCTCCTCGCTGGCGGTGGGAAGGAGGTCGCACCGTCCTTCTGGAGCACGGCTTTTCGAGAGCCATCGCCCGGGCCCTGGAGGACCGCGGTCATGACATCCGGTGGGCAGGACCAACCGGCTTCGGCCGCGGGCAGATCATCTGGCGGGATGCCGAAGGAGTGCTGGTCGGCGCGACCGAGCCGCGTTGCGATGGCGCGGTCCTCGCCTGGTAGTCCCCGTTCGACCCGGTTCACATAGGATGAGGTGAACGAGTCAAGGGGGGATTTCTTTGCCAGGCACGGCCCGGCGCTTGTACTTCGGCGCCAACACCGCTCGCGGTTTCTATTCCCTGCATTCCCAGGCGATCGATGAACGGCTGTTGCGGGTGTTCATCCTCAAGGGCGGGCCGGGGACCGGGAAGTCCACCTTCATCCGGCGCACGGGCGAGGAGCTGCGCGAGCGGGGGTACGATGTCGAGTACATCGCCTGTTCCTCGGACAGTGAATCGCTGGATGGCCTGGTCCTGCCCTCGGCCGCGGCGGCGATCGTCGACGGGACCGCGCCCCATGTAGTTGAACCACGCTATCCCGGAGCCGCCGATACTCTGGTCAATCTGGGGGATCACTGGGACGCCGGCGCGCTGCAGGCTGCCCGGTCCGAGATTCTCACCGTGAGCCGCGAGGTGACCCGCCTGTTTGCGGCGGCTTACCGGTGCCTGGCCGGCGCGCTGACCCAGATGGAGCAATGGGAAGCCTTGCACGGGGAGTCGGGGGCCCTCGACCTCGCCTACGTGAACCAACTCGGGCGCCGCGTCCGGGACGACCTCCTGGCCGCCGCACCTCTCCGACCCGGCGTCGGCCGGCAGCGCCACCTGTTCGCCTCCGCCATCACCCCCGGGGGGTACGTCAACCATCTTGACAGTATCCTCGCCAACGTCCAGCGGCGCGTGATCCTGAAAGGGCAGCCGGGGACCGGGCGACACACCATGGTCAGCAATGTGGTCGCCGAAGCGGTGACCCGGGGTCAGGATGTGGAGGTCTTTCACTGCTCGCTCGATCCGCGCAAGTACGACCATGCGGTGCTGCCCGACCTTGGTGTCGCGCTGGTCAATGGTTCCGACCCCCACGCGTTCCACCCCCGGGCGGACGACCGCGTGATCGATACCACGGCGGCCCTGCGGCCCGATGTCCTCGAGGCGTATCTGGGCGAGGCGGCCCAGGTACGCCGGATGTACTCCGATCTCCTCGAACAGGCGATATGGTACCTGCGCATGGCCAAGCTGGCCCATGACGAACTCGAGACCTTCTACAGCGCGGCCATGGACTTTGATGCCGTCGAGCGACGCCGGGTCAGGGTCCGGGAGGAAATCGAGGCGCTGGGCGCCAGACGCCGCCCGTGAATTCCTGCCGGGCAACGCTCACGAAACGGACTCCCGTTTCAGGAACGCCGTAAGGCAGTGGACGGACCCCCAGCCTTTCAGGAGATCCCTCGCAGGCAATGGCTTGGGGTTGTTGCGGTTGCCCCCGCCCAAGAATAGCTATAATTGGAAACTTCGACCGCCACGGGAGGTGAGTCCTGCCTCGGCCAGGATATGAGCTGTCACCCGCCGAAAGGCACCACCGGGCGGGAGGTGGGGTTGATGGTCAAGTTGGACGATATCCGGCAGGCCCGGGCCCGCATTGCCGGTCGAGTGCACCGTACCGGGCTGGACCTCTCCAGCAGCTTCAGCGGGCCGGCCGGCGGCATGGTGTACCTGAAACCGGAGAACCTGCAGAAGACGGGGTCCTTCAAGATCCGCGGAGCCGCTAACTACATCCTCCAGTTGGACCGGGAGACGGGGCGACGAGGGGTGATTGCCGCCTCGTCCGGCAACCACGGTCAGGCTGTGGCCTGTGCGGCGGGATGGATGGGTTATCCCAGCACGGTTGTCCTCCCGGAGGCGGCCTCCCCGGTGAAGGTCGAGGCGGCCAGGGCATACGGCGCCGAAGTCATCCGTCATGGGAGCACTTCCGTCGAGCGGCTCGAGTTGGCCCGGAGGCTGGCGGAAGGACGGCGCATGACTTTCATCCACGCCTTCGATGACCCCCGGGTGATTGCCGGCCAGGGTACGGTGGGCCTGGAGATCCTGGAGGACCTCCCCGACGTTGACCAGGTTGTAGTGCCAGTAGGTGGGGGCGGCTTGATCGCGGGGGTGGCGCTGGCCGTGAAGTCAATGCAACCTCGAGCCCAGGTGATCGGAGTCGAACCCGAAAGGGCCAATGCCCTTCAGCTCTCGCTGGAGGCGGGCGCGATCACCGGCATCGACCGGCCAACGAGCATAGCCGACGGTCTGCTGCCCAGCCGGCCGGGCGATCTCCCCTTTACCCTTGCCCAGGCCCATGTCGACGGCGTCATCGCGGTCACCGACGAGGAGTTGCGGCGGGCGGTCCTCGCCCTCCTCGAGCGGGCGCGTCTGGTGGTGGAACCTTCCGGAGCAGCGGGTTTGGCTGCCATCCTGGCCGGCAAGATCCGCGGTTGCGGCCGGCGTACGGTGGTGGTGCTCAGCGGCGGGAACCTGAGCCTGGACTTCCTGTCACGGCTCTTGGCGGAGCGAGCCGGGGAGCAACCGTCTATGGGCGGCAAGCCCGCGCCCGCCCCCGGGCATACTAGCTCCCGACATCGCTTCTCCGAGGAGGTCGGGAGCCATGACCCAGGTCCGGTGTACGGTGGATAGTTGCAGCTACTGGGATCAGCAGAACAATTGCCTCGCCTCATCGATCCTCGTGACCAGCGACGCCTTTGGCGCGCAACACGCCGGAGGGGTGGACGGCGCCGGCATCGGCACGCTCGAGACCACGCCGGTCAGCACCAACGCCGCGACTTGCTGCAAGACGTTCGCGCGCCGCGGTACGCGTGCCGCAGGCCGGGATGACGTCACTTCCCGGAGCTAATCATCGCGGCGGGCGACGACCGCCACCTCCGAGGGAGTGACGTACACGGTACGGTGTCCGGTGTAGGTAACCTTACCGGGGGGACCGCCAGGCCGCCGGCGGACATTGCGCCGCTCGGTGTAGTCCACCGGGACTTGGCCCGACCGGCGGGCCTGGCTGTGCCACGCCGCCAGCTCCGCGGCTTGGCGGATGCTCGCCGCCGAGGCCTCCCGCCGGGCGGTTTTCAGGATGACGTGGGACCCGGGGATTTCCCGGGCGTGAAACCACAAGTCGCCCGGCGCGGCATCGCGGAAGGTGAGATCGTCGTTCTCCCGGCTGTTCCGTCCGACCAGTATCGCCATGCCGTCGGAAGTCCGGTAGCGGGAAAAGGCACGGGGAGGTTCCCGCCGGCGCGAACTGGAGGACGGCGGGCCCGCGCGATAACCGCGATCCGCCAGCTCGGACAGGACTTCGCCGCCGTCCGCCCCGGCTCCGAATTCATCCAGCTTGGCCGCGAGATAGGATCGTTCCGCTTCGAGTTCCGCGTACCGGCGCTTCCTGGCAGCTTCCGCCCGGCGGGCATGGCCATGCCGATCGAAGAATGCCTGTGCGTTCTCGGCCGGCGTCAGCCGGGGATCGAGCCGCACGACGACCGGCGAGGCGCCGGGATCGGCGGGGTCCTCGAGCACGGCTTCCCCGAGCTTGCCCTTCAGGCGGTACAAGTTGGCGGTCAGCAGTTCTCCGTATCGTCGAAACTCCTCGTTTGGCGGGGACTCCGCGGTCTGACGGGCGATGTCGGCCAGGAGGTCCTCGACGCGAGCGAGTTCCCGGTGAAGCGTTGATTCCCCGCGTTCTCGGTTACGCCGCCGCTGCGCGCGCTGCTTCATCCGGTCATATACGTGGTCCAGCATTGACCCGGTCGAAGTGAACTCCCGCCTGCTCCCTGCACCTAGCAGGGGAAAGACCCAGAACTCGATCGGGTTACCCTCCAGATCCTCCAGCAGGTTGGGGATGAACCGGCCTCCTTGCAGCTCGGCATCGAGGATCCGGAGGGCTTCGACCAGGCGGGTCGCTCCCGCCGCGTCGAGATGAGCCGCCGGCGCCCCGGGGTCGAGTCCGGCGCGCAGGCAGGCCTGGCGGGCCAGGGTGGGGCCGCCTCCCCGGACTATCGCCGTGAGATGCCGGGCCAAAGGCAGATCGGAAGCCGACTCGAGCAGGTCAGGGGGCTCAACCTGCCCCAGGGGTTTGCCGGGGATGGGCGGCGGCGGGTGGTAGGGGACTCCCGGCAGCACTTGCCGGAAGCGGCTATGCCCCGGGCCAACCCGCCTTATGGCATCGGCGATGCGGCCATCGGGATGGAGGAGGATGATGTTGCTGTGTTGGCCCATGGCCTCGACCAGGAGTTCGCGTTCCGCCGGTTCGCCGAGGTCGTCGCGGGAGGCCACCGTCAGCCGCATGATCCGCTCGCCCGGCACTACCGTGACCCGCAATAGCCTTCTCCCTTCGAGATGGCGGCGAAGCAGCATGCAGAAGGCAGGCGGCACCGGGGGTCGAGAGGGCATGGTTGCGGTCACGTGAGCCCGCGACCAGTCAGGCGAGGCCGAACACAGGATCAAACCCTTCCGGCCCCGGAGATACATGGACATGACCAGTTCATGACGATCGAACTGGTAGATGCGCTCGATACGGCCGCCCTCAAATGCCGCGATCTCCTGAACAGCGGCGGCCATGGTGACCGCATCGTAGGGCATGGTTGACCTCGCCTCCGGGAGTCCTGGTATAATGAGCTTCGTGAACACCATGCTCCGGGTCAGCGGCCTGTTCGGCTCACTGGTCACGCAGCCATGGACGCTCCGATGGCTGCTGGCGGTGAACGTCTTGGGCGCCGCCTATGGTTTCGGGTGGTATGGTGACCAACTTGCCGGGGTTCCCATATGGCTCTGGCCCCTGACCGCTGACAGCCCCATGAGCCTCCTATTCGCCTCGCTCACCGTGGCCTCCTGGCTCTGGGGACGGCGCTGGCCGGTGATGGAGGGCCTCTCGTATCTCGGCTTACTGAAGTACGGGTTCTGGACGATGTTGATCGTGGCCCGTCACTGGTCCAGGGAAGGGATCGCCCTGGACATCGACTTGTTCCTGTTCGTCTCCCACGCTTTCATGGCCGCGCAGGGGTTGCTCCTGGGGCTGACCCGGGGCCCGGGACCTTCCGCCCTCGCCATCGCCCTGCTATGGTACCTGGGGAATGACTACGTCGACTACGTGCATCCAGGCCGGCTGACGCTCCTGCCTGTGCCGGACCTCGACCTGGTGCGTAGCGTCAGTTTGGCGTCGACGCCGGTTTTCGCGGGCGTGCTGGTCTGGGCGGGGGATTTGACGCGCCGGGCCGGCAGGTCCGCATCGTCGAGCGCCCGTCCCGCCGGCTGAAGACCAGGACGTATCGCCGGTGCCCCGAAATGCGGAAGTGGGGTTACACGACATGCTCGGATCGGAACTCCTCCGGTCCTCACCCGAGCGCCGGGGCCAGGTCATGGCCCTGGCGGTGCCGGCAATGGGCGAGATGGTCCTGCACATGTTCATATGGATCGTCGACACTGCCATGGTCGGACGCCTGGGAGCCGCCGCCCTCAGCGCGGTCGGCCTGGGTGGTCACGTCTACTTCACCCTCAGCTTCGTGTTCGGCGCCGTGGGCGTGGGAGTCACCGCCCTGGTATCCCGGTGCAAGGGTACGGGCGACCTCGCCACCGCGGCCCGTGTCGCACGGCAGGGGCTGTTGGTGGCGACGGGGCTGGGGGTGATTCTGAGCGGCCTGGTTTTCGCCGCGGCGCCGGTGCTGTTCCGGGATCTGGCGCGATTGGGGCCGGACACGACGCGCCTGGGCGTCCAGTACCTGCGGATCTTGTGCGCGGGCGCCCCGCTCCTGCTGGCGGGGTTTGCCGCCAACGCGGCGGTGCGCGCGACCGGCAACACGCGGGTGCCGTTGTTTGCCGCGTTGCTCGGCAATGTGGTGAATGGGGTCTTGGATTACCTCCTCATTTTCGGCGTCCTCGGTTTCCCGCGGCTGGAGGTGGCGGGGGCCGCCATAGCCGCCGTCCTCGGCCAGATCGCTGCCAGCACCGTATCCCTCAGTTATCTGTTCAGCCGCCGCTCCGGGCTGACCGCCGCCGGCGGATGGGCGATTGACCGCGCCGTGCTTGCCCGCCTGGCGCGACTGAGTGTGCCTGCCGCCGGGGAGGCACTGCTCCTGGATGGCGGCCGCATCGTCGTGCAGTTCGCCGTGGCTTCCCTGGGCACGGTGGCCTTTGCCGCCCACCAGGTCACGGTGGCCGCCGAATCGCTGTCGTTCATGCCCGGGCATGGCTTTGCCATCGCCGCGGCGGTGTTGGCCGGCCAGGGGCTTGGCGCGGGTCGTCCGGATGACGTTCGCGGGTGGACCGCCGAGGCGGCGCGTCTGGCAGCCATGATCATGGGCGGGATGGGCATAATCTTCCTGGTCGCCGCGCCCGCGATCCTCCGCGCTTTCACTCCCGACCCGGTCGTGATTGCGTTGGGCGCGGCATGCCTGAGGATCGCCGCCGCCGGCCAGTTGGCCATCGCTTACGCCGAAACGCACTCCGGCGCCCTGCGCGGCGCAGGTGACACGCGGGCGGTCATGGCGGTGACCGCGGCTGGCATCTGGGCCTTGCGGGTACCCTTGAGCTACGCCGCGGTCCTGTGGCTGGGGCTGGATCTGAGGGCTATATGGGTTATAATGGTGGGCGAATGGGCTGTGCGTGCCGTCCTCATCCGAATCGTCTTCAAGAGAGGGCGCTGGGAGACAATGAAGGTATGAAAGGGGGACCGGACTTGCGGGTACCTTTCACCAAGCTGCATGGGGTGGGCAATGACTACCTGTTCATCGACCTCGTCAGGCAGCCTATGGTCCTGCCTGACCTGCCTGGTCTCGCACGGGCGATGAGTCATCGCCGGCTGGGCGTGGGGGCGGACGGGATCATCCTGGTGCTCCCTTCGAAGGCGGCCGATTTCGCCATGCGGACCTTCAACGCGGATGGCAGCGAGGCGGAGATGTGCGGGAACGGCCTTCGTTGCCTGGCCCGACTGGTGTTCGAGCGCGGCCACACTCGCCTGCAGCAGTTCACCGTCCAAACCGGGGCGGGGATCATGCGTCCGGAACTCGTAGTGGAGGCGGGCCAGGTCACGCGGGTGCGAGTGGACCTGGGCCCACCCCGCCTGGCCCGGCGGGAGATCCCGCTCGCTGCCGACGCTGAGCAGGACGACCAGCCGGTGGTCCGGCAGCAACTGGAGGCGGACGGTCGGGTATGGTGTTTCACGGCGGTGTCGATGGGCAACCCGCACTGCGTGATTGCCGTCCCCGATGTCGGCGAGGTGGACCTCGAACGAGTCGGGCCCCGAATCGAGTGGCATTCGCTGTTCCCTCGCCGAACCAACGTGGAGTTCGTCCAGGTGCTGGACCGGTCGCGACTTCGGATGCGGATCTGGGAGCGGGGTTCGGGGGTGACCGCCGGCAGCGGCACCGGCTCGGCCGCCGCCACCGTGGCCTGTGTCCTGGAAGGGCGGTGCGACCGCCGGGTCCAGGTGGTGATGGACGGCGGCGAGGTGGAGGTGGAGTGGAGGGACGACGGCCGGATCTTCCAGACCGGACCGGCCGTGGAGGTATTCCAGGGGGAGTTCCCTGTGGGAGGGAGAGGGACATGTTGAAGCCGGCAGCCCGCCTGGGACAATTGCCGCCTTACCTGTTCGCGGAACTCGACCGGCGCCGGGAGGCGGCGCGAGCCCGGGGCCTGGATGTCATCGACCTCGGGATCGGCGACCCGGACCGGCCTACGCCTGCCCCGGTCGTCGAGCGGCTCCGGCGCGAGGCCGCGGACCCGCGCCATCACCGCTATCCGGCCTATCAAGGGGCGAGTTTGTTTCGCGAGGCGGTGGCGGACTATTACCGGCGCCGTTTCGGGGTCGACCTCGACCCCGAACGCGAGGTGCTGGCGGTCATCGGTTCCAAGGAAGGCATCGCCCACCTGATCTGGGCCTGGGTTGATCCGGGCGACCCGGTGTTGGTGCCCGATCCCGCCTACCCGGTGTATCGGGCCCATACCATCCTCGCGGGCGGTCGCCCCGTGCCCATGCCGCTGCTGGCTGAACGGGATTTCTTCCCCGACCTCGCGGCCATACCCCGGGAGGTTCGCGAGCAGTCCAGGCTGATGTTCCTGAACTACCCTAACAACCCGACGGCCGGCGTGGCCACGGCCGAGCAACTCGGCGAGGCGGTCGATTTCGCCCGGCAGCACAACATCCTGCTCTGCCATGATGCAGCCTACGTCGAGATGACTTATACCGGCACCAGCGCTCCCAGCGTGCTGCAGATCCCCGGGGCGAAAGAAGTTGCCGTCGAGTTCTACTCGCTCTCCAAGCCCTTCAACATGACCGGATGGCGGATCGGAGCAGCGGTGGGGAATGCCGTGGCCGTGGCAGCCCTGGGCCGGATCAAGAACAATACCGACTCCGGGCAGTTCACGGCCGTTCAGTACGCGGCAGTCGAGGCCCTGACCTGGCCGGGTGGACCTGATTTCATCCGGGAGATGAACGCCGTCTACCGGCGAAGACGCGACCTCGCCGTCGCCCGGCTGACCCGATCCGGCTGGGACTTGCGGGTGCCCGCAGGCACCTTCTATCTGTGGGCTCGCCCGCCGGGCGTCCGGGACAGCGGCTCCTTCGCCGCCGAACTGCTGGAGCGCACCGGCGTCAGCGTCGCTCCCGGGCCCGCCTACGGCAGCCAGGGCGAAGGCTACATACGCCTTTCGCTGTGTTGTGAGGAAGCACGCCTGGTCGAGGCGCTGGACCGGATCGCCTCCGCGGCTGGACGATTTTAGCAGCTTGCCGGGAGCACGGAGAAAGGAATCCTTGCAAGCAGGTCGAACCACGAAGTGGACCTGGTACGATGGACCAGGCTTGGGGTGAACTATGCTGAGGAGCATGACGGGCTATGGCCGGGGCGAAGGCCGGACGACTGGCCACCGCGCCGTCGTCGAGGTGCGCTCGGTAAACCATCGGTTCTTCGACCTAAACCTGCGATTGCCTCGTGGCTACGGCGGTCTTGAGGAACGGGTCCGCGCGGTCGTCCAGGAGCAGTTGACAAGAGGCCGGGTCGACTTGTCGCTCGCCGTCGAGCGGATGGCGGGCGGCGACGGCCAGGTTAGGGTGGATGCGGACCTGGCCGAGCGATACCACGGGATGCTGCTTCAACTAGGGCGGCGACTGGCGCTCCCCGATCCGCCTCGCCTCGACACCATCTTGAGCTTGCCGGGCGTGATGGCCGGCGGACCTGAAGACGAAGACATCGAGGCGGTGTACCCCGCGGTGCACGAGGCGGTGACTGAGGGCGTCGGCCAATTGGTTGCCATGCGGCGGCGAGAGGGCGACCGGCTTTGCCGGGACCTGGCACATAGACTCTCTCGGCTCGGGCAACTTATGGAAGAGGTTAACATGGCAGTCCCGCGAGCGCTTGAGGAAGGCCGCGCCCGGCTGACCGAACGTTTGAACGCTTTCGGCAGTGGGATGGAACTGGACGCAGCCCGGCTGACCACCGAGGTCGCCTTGGCTGCGGAGAAGTCCGACATAACCGAGGAACTGGTCAGGGTGGGAAGCCATCTTCACGAGGCCAGCCGGACGCTGACTGCCGGGGGGCCGGCCGGCAGGCGCCTGGACTTCCTGTCTCAGGAGATAGGCCGGGAGTTGAACACAGCCGCGTCCAAGACGGGGGATATGCCCATGAGCAGGCTGCTCCTGGATGCGCGGGAGGAACTCGAGAAGGTCAGGGAACAGGTACAGAACCTCGAGTGATGGTCGCGACAGGAAGGAGGTGAAGTGAACAGATGGCACTACCAGTTCTCACGCTTCAGCAGCGCCGTAAGGCCTTGGAAAAGGCACAGGCTATGCGGAGCAGGCGCAAGGAAATGAGGCAGCGGCTCAAGAAAGGCCGCCTGAGCCTCAGGGACGTGCTGGACGGCCGGGACAATGAAGTCATGGCCAAGATGCGCGTCGCTTATCTCTTGGCTTCCCTGCCCCGGGTGGGAAAGACCACCGCGCGGAGGATCATGGAGGAGATCGGGATCGACGACTCCCGCAGAGTGCAAGGGCTGGGCAAGCGGCAGCGGGGCGAACTCCTGAAGCGACTCGCGGGCAAGCGCTAGCCTGGCGTGGAGGTACCGGGATGACGGTAAGGATGGTTGGCATCGGTTTCGGCAACATGATTGCCGCCCAGCGGGTCGTCGCGTTGGTGAGTCCCGAATCGGCGCCCATCAAGCGGATCGTCCAGGAAGCGCGGGCACAGGGCGAACTGGTCGATGCCACCTATGGGCGAAGGACGAGGGCAGTCATCGTCACCGACACCGATCTAGTCATCCTATCAGCGGTCCACCCGGATACCTTGGCCGTCCGGCTGGCGGGCGATCATCCGCCGAGTACGTCTCCGGGCGGCGGGAAGGGTCCACGATGACGCCGAGAGTGCCTTTCCTGATCGTGATTTCGGGTCCATCCGGAGCCGGCAAGACGACACTCATCCGGACCTTGTTGGCGACGGTGTCGGACTTGGCGTTTTCGGTCTCTGCCACGACCAGACCACCTCGGCCGACCGAGACCGATGGCGTGGACTACTACTTCTTGACGGCGAGCAGTTTCCGGGAGAGAATGAAGACGGGCGAGTTCCTGGAATTCGCCGAGGTATACGGGTATTGGTACGGGACGCTACGCGGGGAAGTCGAGCGATTCCTCGCGAGCGGCAAGGATGTGGTCCTCGACATCGATGTGCAAGGCGCGGCGCAGGTACGTTCCACTGGATGCGACGCAGTTTTCGTCTTCGTCATGCCGCCTAGCCTGTGCCAAGTGCGAGAGCGCATCGATGCCCGGGGGACTGAGGATGAGCTGGCGAGGGACCGGCGGCTCCAGCATGCGCCGGTCGAGGTCGCGGCGCGAGCCGCTTACGATTACGTGATCTGTAACGACCGCAAGGAGGATGCCGCGGAACAGCTAGCGGCCATCGTCGTTGCCGAGCGCTGTCGGGTGAGCCGGCAATCATGGTCCACCCAGGAGTCGGGAGCATCCGGCGGATGGAGGGGGACCAGTGACAGCGGCGGTGGAGGGAATTGCAGTCCGAATGAAGGAGTTGCCATTGGACGAGTTGGTGCAAGGGGTAGACAGCAAGTATACACTGGTAGTCGTGGCCGCCAGGCGTGCGCGGCAGTTGCTGGCGGGCAAGGCGAGGCTGGTCGACAGCCGATCGGATAACCCGGTCAGCGTGGCTCTGGAGGAGATCCGGGCCGGCAAGATCTGGATCGAGGAGGCCAGGCCCCGCCCTCGAACATGAGATGGGAAGGCAGAGATCGCGGCCGGGAGCGGTCTCTGCTTTCACTTTCTGCCCAGGAGGGGGGCACGGCTGGCCGGCAGTATGTCGAGGTGGCGGTCGACTCGCTCGTCGCCCCGTTCAGCCTGCCCCTCCACTACCGCCTCCCGGAAGGACTCGGGGAGAAGGCGGCCATTGGCTGCCGGCTGGTGGTCCCCTTTCGGCGGAGGGAGAGTGAAGGGTACCTACTTGCTTTCGTCGAGCACCCGGCCGTGTCCGACGTGCGAGACGTGCTGGCCGTAGTCGGCGGCGACTTACCCCTGCCGGCGGACCTCCTGCACCTCGGACGGTGGCTGGTGGACAGCTATGGCTGCGCTGCTGGATGGGCCTTCCGGGTGGTGGGCCCCCCCCGCTCTCAGCGACCGGCGGGAACCCGGCGGCCTGCCGAAGCGAAGGCCGATGCTATCCCCTCGGCGGCTTTCCCCCGGTCGAGCCGACCTCCCACCGCCGCCGAGGAAGCAGCTGCGCCGTCCCTGGTGGTGGGAGACCAGCGGCTGGCGGCTTACGGCGAAGCGCTCGCCGTATGCCTCAGAGCAGGTCGCCACGCGATCGTCCTCTCGCCTGAGATCGCAAGTCTCGAACTGATGATCGCGCAACTCGCCACGGTACTCAATGCGCCAGTCGGAGCGATTCACGCTGGGCTTACGGCACGTACCCGCCGATTACGCTGGACATCGATCGCTCGAGGCGAGGTTGACGTCGTGGCGGGCACCCGATCGGCGGTGTTCGCGCCCGTTCCCGACCTGGGCCTGATCATCGTGGATGACGAGCATGATGTGTCCTACAAGCAGATGGAGGTCCCCCGCTATCATGCCCGGGACGCGGCGATCGAACGGGCGCGGATGACCGGGGCCCGTGTCATCCTGGGGAGTTCGACTCCCTCACCTGAGGCGCTCTGGCTTTGTCGGGAGACGACGGCGACCGCCGGGGATGCCCCCCGGCCTGCCGTCGTCGCCGTCGACCTTCGCGACGAGTTGCTTGCCGGCACCCGCGGGCTATTGAGCCGGGAACTGCGCCGGCAGATCGAGCAGGTGTTAGGATCTCGGGGCCGCATCGTGTTGCTGCTCAACCGGTTGGGGTATGCCGGTTCTATCTTGTGCCGGCGCTGTGGTACCGTGGCTCGATGTGACGACTGCGGCGTGGCTCTCACCCTTCATGCCGGAGATGACGACGGCCTGCGCTGCACCCAGTGCGGTGAGCGGCAGGCGCGGCCGGAAGCCTGCCCGAAGTGCGGGTCGGGTGACTTTCGGCGTCTGGGCGGGGGCACGGAGCGGCTGGAGGCGGAAGTGCGGGCGGCCTTCCCGGGGACCGGGGTAGATCGACTCGACTCGATGGTCGCACCCGGCCGTCGCGAACAGGAAGCGATCGGGCGCCGGTTCCTCCGCGGGGACACCGCGATCCTGGTGGGGACGCAACTCGTAGCCCATGCCATACCTGGGGCGCAGTTGCTGGGGGTGGTATCGATCGATGCCGCCCTGCACTTCCCCGATTTCCGGGCGGCCGAACGCACGTTCCAGCTGCTCGATGGCATGGCAAGACGCTTGGGCCCTCAGGGCAGGATGGTGTTACAGAGTTTCACTCCCGGCCATTACGCTCTCGATTGCCTGGTTCGAGGAGACCGTACCGCCTTCTATCGACAGGAAATGGCGATGCGCCGGCAGCTCAGGTACCCGCCCTTCCGCCGCCTTGCGCGGGTGGTGGTGACCGGGTCCGCTGCCGCGGCCCGGGAGTTCGCCCAAGCTATCCGCGGTGTCGCGGCGGAGGATGCTGAAGTTCTGGGCCCGGCACCGGCTTTGCAGCCGCTTGCCGGCGGCCGGTACCGGTGGTCGATACTGCTGCGAGGCGATGAGTCGACGCCGCTGGCCGGCATATTGCGGGAGGCGTGGACGGCCTGGCCGCGCCGTCATGTCGACCGGGTGATGGTGGACATCGACCCGCTGGACCTGACCTGAGAGGAGGAGGGGCCGGCCGATGGCGGAGATACGAGAGGTGGGAGACGCCGAACTGCGCCGTCCGGCGGCGCCGGTCAGGCGGGCAGGTCGGACCGTGCGGGACGATCTGGATCGCATGGCGGCGACCATGGCGGCCGCAGGCGGCGTGGGTCTGGCCGGTACCCAGTTGGGGCTGAACCGCCGGTTGGCGGTCTTCGACGTGGGCGAGGGTCGCCTCGACCTCGTCAACCCGGAGATAGTTCGCAGCGAAGGCCAGGCAGTGGCCTGGGAGGGATGCCTCAGCGTCCCCGATGTGATAGGGCGGGTGACGCGGGCGGAGCGGGTCACCGTGCGGGCGATGGACGGCCGGGGGCGGACGATCTGGGTGGAAGCGGAAGGCTTGTTGGCCAGAGCCTTGCAGCACGAAATTGACCACCTGGACGGGGTCCTGTTCCTCGACCGGGCGGAGGAACTGGATTACCATGATGACTTGAAAGGTCCTCCAGAGGAGCCGGAGCGCCGGCGAGGCGGTCCGGACGGGGCGACCCCGCCGATGCCCTTGAGTGCCATGCGTATCGTATTCATGGGCACCTCAGCCTTCGCCGTGCCTGCGTTGACGGCTTTGACCCAACCTGCCTATAATGTGGTCGGGGTCGTGTCGCAGCCGGACCGACCGGCAGGCCGCGGGGGGCAGTTGCAGGCGCCTCCCGTGAAGCTCGCGGCGCTTGAGCGGGGCTTGGCCATCCTCCAGCCGGACCGGGTCAACGCGATTGGTGATGAGCTGGCCCGCTGGAAGCCGGATCTGGTGGTGACGGCTGCTTTCGGCCAGTTCCTGCCCCGTAGCATCCTGGACTTGCCCGCTCGGGGCTGCGTTAACCTGCATGCCTCGCTCTTGCCCCAACATCGGGGCGCCGCCCCGATTCAGCGAGCGTTGATGGCGGGCGACCCGGTGACGGGAGTCAGCCTGCACTACATCGACGAGGGCATCGACGCGGGGGATATCATCCTCCGCCGGCAAGTGGCGATTGCCCCCGACGCTACTGGGGGCGCCCTGCATGATCGGCTGGCGGACCTGGCGGCCGGCCTGGTCGGGGAGGGCGTGCGCCTCATCGCGAGGGGCGTTGTCCCCCGCCTGGTCCAGGACGAGAACAAGGCGACCCGAGCCCCGCGACTGGGCCCGGAGGACGAGCGCCTCGTGTGGCAACGTCCCGCCGTGGAACTGGAGCGTCGGGTCCGCGCGTTGTCGCCGGCGCCCGGCGCCCATATGCTGTATGATGGGCGAAGGGTCAAAGTGTGGCGGGCCGCGGTCGGCCGGGATCTTGGGGTACCCGGCGAGATCCTGGCGGTTGAAGGAGAGACCTTGCGGGTGGCAACGGGCGATGGCAGCCTGATCCTGGAAGTCGTTCAACCTGGGTCCGGCCGGATGATGAGCGCCGGCGCGTTTGCCCGCGGCCGTCGCTTACAGCCCGGCATGCTCATCGGATCGTGACCGGAAGACAGGTAGAGGAGGAGGAAGTGCCATGTGGCCATTGGATCAAGGGTTCTTCGTGTTCGTGATACCGGCGATGTTGTTCGCGATGTACGCACAGTCCCGAATGACTTCCGCCTACAATCGGGCCTTCCGCATCCTGGCTCGTACCCGCCTGACCGGCGGGCAACTGGCGCGCCGGGTACTGGACGACCACGGGCTGGAAGCGGTCAAGGTGGAACGCACCGATCGGCATCTCGGTGACCACTATGATCCGCGCCGGCGCATCATCCGGCTGTCTCCCGCCGTCCATGACCAACCGTCGCTGGCTGCCTTGGGCATTGCTGCGCACGAGGTGGGACACGCTATCCAACACCATACCGGCTATGCGGCCCTCGTGCTGCGCAACGGTTTCGTACCCATCGCGCAGCTGGGTACGAACGCTGCCTGGCCGTTGTTCATCGTCGGCTTGCTGGTCGGCGCGGATACGGGTATCCTGCTCATGAACGTGGCCATCCTCTTCTTCGGGGCCGCGGTGCTGTTCCACGTCATCACCTTGCCGGTCGAGTACAACGCCAGCCGGCGGGCGATGGCGGTGCTGCAGGACGGGGGCTATCTCAGGACTGAGGAACTGGGCCCCGCCCGCCAGGTACTGGATGCGGCGGCCCTCACCTACGTGGCAGCCGCGGCAGCCGCGATGGCCAAC
>DATIKW010000013.1:0-2384 GCA_035477115.1 Bacillota bacterium
GCATCCGGCTGAGGGTCGCCCGAGTAGACCACCAGCAGATCAATGTCGCTGCGGACGCTATAGTCGCCTCGGGCGTAAGATCCGAAGAGGACTGCCTTGACCAGCGGAACCCGGTCGCGAAGGATCGGAATGCGCTGGGTCAGGTGCCGGATGACCTCATCCCGGTCAAGCCGGGGATAGAAGACCCGAACAGAACTTGACGATCGCGTCGGCATGGCCAATCAGCCTTTCCGCCTCCACCCAGGTGCCCATGCATATTTCCGCATCGGTGAGATCGGTCTCCTGCAAGACTGCTTCGTTCCCGTGGGCCACCGAGTTCAACGATGGCTGCGCGGCAAGCCGGCTGCATCTGCTGAACTCATGGTCGAGTTGCGGCCACCATGATACACTACGCTCAGGAGGTGCCGGCAGTGTACCAATCGGTACGGGAGGTCGCTGACCGGCTAAGGGTCCACCCGCGGACCTTGCGCCGGATGATCCGCGACGGGCGGCTCGACGCGGTGAAGGTAGGCAAGGAGTGGCGGATCCCGGACCAAAGCATGGACCGGTTGCTCGGCCCCGGAGCCGCCGGGTCCGCCGAGCCCCTCTTCATGACCGCCGGGGAGTTCCTCCGCTTGCCGGAGACTAACCTGCCGGTGCAACTCCTGAAGGGCTGGGTAGTTCGCGATCCCGCCCCCTTCGTGCCCCATCAGATCCTCGTCGGTCGGCTGCACCTCCTCCTGCACCGGGGTATCGCCGAGCCCGGACGTGGCGTGGTCCTGCTCGCGCCTGCCGACGTGGTGCTGAGCGACGACACGGTGCTACAGCCCGACCTGTTGGCTGTGGCCCGCGACCGGTCGCGCATCATCCGCCAGCGGGTCGAGGGGCCTCCCGATCTGGTGGTCGAAGTCGAGGCGGAGAGCACCCGCGAACGCGACCTGACCGCCAAGCGGATGTTGTATGCCAGGCACGGCGTGAAGGAGTTCTGGTTCGTCTCCGGCACCCGTCATCTCGTCCTTCAACTATCCGAACCCGCAGACGACGATTACCGGTCGCGGGCGGTGCTAGAGGGGCCGGCCAGCCTCGCTTCGGTGGCCTTCCCAGGTTTCAGCGTCTCCCTGGCCGAGTTGTTCGGGGAATAGTCGAGCCTTCGCCCTCCCGCAGGATCCCAGTTCGCAGCCGCCGAAGACTTCCCCCTGGTGAAACAGCTCAACGCGGGCAATGAGGGCACTTCGACCCGGAGGAGGCAAGGCCCCCGGTGATTGCCATGGCCCGACCCGACATCGGCGAACTTGAGATCCAACTCGTCAACCGGGTCTTGCGGTCCGACTTCCTCAGCATGGGGGAGATGACCCGGGAGTTCGAGCGAGCGCTGGCCGAGTACGTCGGCGCCCCGCATGCCGTCGCCGTGTCCAGCGGCACTGCCGGCCTCCACTGCCTGGTCCGAAGTCTGGAACTCGGTCCCGGTGACGAGGTCGTCACCACCAGCTTCAGTTTCGTGGCCTCCTCCAACGTGCTCCTGTACGAGGGCGTTCGCCCCGTCTTCGCCGACATCGAGTCCGAGCAGCTCTGCCTGGACCCCGACCTGGTCGAGGCGGCGCTCACCCCCCGCACCCGCGCTATCCTCGCCGTGGATGTGTTCGGGCACCCCTGCCGCCTCGATCGGCTGAAGGAGATCGCGGATGACCATGGCATCCCCCTGATCGACGACGCCTGCGAGGCACTCGGGGCGGAAGTGGAAGGGGTCAAACTCGGCACTCCCCGACAGGCCGACGCCGCCGTCTTCGCCTTCTTCCCCAACAAGCAGATCACCACCGGCGAAGGGGGGATGGTGGTCACGGGCGACGACCGCATCGCCGCCATGTGCCGCAGCCTCCGCAACCAGGGCCGGGGGGAGGGCGACCACTGGCTCACTCACGAACGCCTGGGCTACAATTACCGCCTGGATGAACTCAGCGCCGCCCTGGGAGTGGGTCAGCTACGCCGGATTGAAGAACTCCTCGAGCGGCGGGACCGGGTGGTCGAACTATACCGCCAACGGCTGACGCGGGTCCCGGGGGTGAAGATCTACCCGGTCGCCCCCGGGGTGCGGATGAGCTGGTTCGTATACGTGGTCAGGTTGGACGCGGCGGTCGACCGCGACCGGGTGGCCGGGCAACTGGCCGTCCAGGGCATCCCCACCCGGCCGTACTTCCAGCCCATCCACCTCCAGCCCTTTTATCGGGAACGTTTCGGCTACCGGGGAGGGGAGCTGCCGGTCACCGAGGCCGCGGGCCGTTCCTGCCTCGCCTTGCCCTTCCACACCCGCCTCGCCGCCGAGGAAGTGGAGGCGGTGGCCGCCGCCCTGGAGGAGGCGATCGCTTGCAGCGGATAGTCAAGCGCCTGTTCGATGTGGCGGTCGCCGC
>DATIKW010000014.1:0-56262 GCA_035477115.1 Bacillota bacterium
GGCGGCGCTGGACGCGGTGAACCGCCGCCTGGCCAGAGGGCAGCGCCCGCCCGCGGAAGATAGTTCCGGCAGCACCGAAAGGATGGCCGGCCAGGCCGGCCAGCAGGACCCGGGAAGGGTGAGGCGGAACGAGGACGGAGACCGGTGAGGGGCGAGGTAATCCATTCCAGACCGGCGGCGTCTCCACAACATCCCGATTGCCCGGCAGGTAAGCGGTCCCCAGCCGAGCGGAGCGCCCGGCCGCGATCAGCGGAAGCGGCCGGATCTCGAGCGGAAATGGGGGACGGTTCAAGATGGCGCGCCTGTTGAGGGTTCTTCTGGCTCTGTTGGCTCTGGTATTGGCCGGCGGGGCGAATTTGCAGGTCGGGTGATCTGTTGGTCGATTGAGTCACGCTGTCGGTCTGGGATCTATTCATCGATAGGTGTCCGCCGAAGCGGCCGGGGGGACGATGGCCGATAAGAGCAAGCAGCAGATGATGACGTCCGCCTATCTGTGGTCGGTGACGGCGGCGGGTGTGGCCCTCTTGGCGACGGTGGGTTTTCCCCGGGAGCAAGTGCCGGGGATGCTGTTGTTCGCGGCCATGGTCCTCGTCTCCGAACTCACCGCCGTCAGCCTGCCCCGGCAGCCGCTGAGCGCCTCGGTCGGCATGGCCCCCATCATCGCCGCGGTGATGCTGTTCGGACCGGCTTCCGCCTGGCTGGCCGCCCTGGCCACCTGGCGGCGGCGGGACCTGGTGGGGAAAGTACCCCTCAGATTGATGCTGTTCAACCGCGGCCAGTTGGCGCTGGCCGCCGGCGGGGCCGGCTGGTTGTTCCTCGCCCTGGGCGGCCGAGTGGGGACGGTCACGGACGGCCCCGAGTTCATCCCCGCCGCCGCCTCCTCCGCTGCTTACCTCGGGATCAACTTGCTGCTGGTGGCGGCTGCCATACGCCTGCTGCAGGGTTTGCCCTGGCGGACGACGCTGGCCCGGAATGTCCGGCACGTCGCCCCCCAACTGATCACCTTGACCAGTCTCGGGGTGCTGTTCGTCATCGCCTACCGGGCGGCGGGGATTGCCGGAGCCTTCCTGGTGGGGGTGCCGCTGCTGCTGATCCGTTACGCCCTGCAGCAGTACGTGGACATACGCGCGCTCTTCCTCTCCACGATGAACGGGCTGATGGCGGCCATCGAGGCCAAGGACCCTTACACTCGAGGCCATTCCAGCCGTACCGCCGCCTATGCCGAGGCCATCGCCCGCGGCCTGAGTTGGCCCGAAGAGAAGATCGAACGGCTCAGGTATGCCTGCGTGCTCCATGATATCGGCAAGATCAGCATCGCCGACGCGATCCTGAAGAAGCCGGCGAAGCTGACCGCGGAGGAGTACGAGCAACAGAAACCGCATCCCACCATCGGGGCGGAAATCGTCGGTTCGGCCGGCCCACTCGCGCAAGAGGCGGAATGGATCCGCCACCATCATGAACGCTGGGACGGCACCGGCTATCCGGAGGGGTTACAGGGTGAAGCCATCCCCGCCGGTTCCCGCATCATCGCCGTGGCCGACGCTTTCGACGCCATGACTTCCGCCCGCCCCTACCGGCCGGCCATGGATGTCGCGTCCGTCCTCGCCGTGCTGTCGGAAGAGGCGGGGCGGCAGTTTGACGCGGCGGCGGTGGCGGCATTCCTGGAGGCGGTGCCCCGGTTGGACCTGTCGGGGAAAGGGGGGATTTAGCCCCGTGCTCATATACTCGGTGCTCATCTCGGTGGCGATCGGCCTGCTACGGGGAGGGCGATTGGGGCGGCTGGCCGACGCCCCCCTGCGGCTGGTACCGGTGATCTTCCTCGCCCTGCTCCTTCGGGTGTCGCTGCACATCCCCGCGACCGCCCGGCTGCCGGTGGTGACGGCCGCGGCCGGCGCCATCTTCATCGCCTCTTATCTCCTCCTGCTGGGGACTATCCTGGCCAACCGGCGGCTGCCCGGGATGCCCTGGATGGGTGGCGGGGCCGCCCTCAACTTCGCCGTCATCGCCGCCAACGGGATGAAGATGCCGGTGTGCGCCGAAGCCCTGGGACGGGCGGACCTCGGGCACGTGCAGGAACCCTTGGCTGCCGGGGCGCTGCTCACTCACGAGTTGCTCACCGAAGCGAGCCCTCTCCCCTTCCTGGCCGACATCTTCGTCCTGCCCACACCTTTTCCGCGGCCCACAGTCTTCAGCTTCGGCGATGGACTGCTGGTCCTCGGCTCGTTCATCCTGGTGCAGAGCTTGATGTTGGGCAAGGTCAAGCCAACGGCGCGGTCCGCCGCGGGTTGACATAACTCCCGGATTGAAGCCCCTGAGCAGACGTGTTAGAATCCCATCATGTTGAAGACGCTGTCGCGGATGGTCTTGGGCGACTACAATGCGCGCGTGCTGAAGCGGGTGACCCCGCTGGTGCAGGCGGTCAATGAGCGGGAACCGGCGTTCCGCGCCAGGTCGGACGAGGAACTCCGAGCGGTGACATTGGATCTGCGCCGACGCGCGGAACAGGGCGATCCGCTGGACTCCTTGCTCCCCGATGCCTTCGCCGCCGTGCGCGAGGCGTCGATGCGGATGCTGGGCCAACGGCACTTCGACGTACAGGTACTCGGCGGCATCGTCTTGCACCAGGGGAACATCGCCGAGATGAAGACGGGCGAAGGCAAGACCCTGGCGGCCACCATGCCGGCATATCTGAATGCCTTGGGCGGCCGGGGCGTCCATGTGGTCACGGTCAATGACTACTTGGCTCGGCGCGACGCGGAATGGATGGGCCAGATCTATCACCATCTCGGCCTGTCGGTCGGGCTCATCGTCCATGGTCTCAGCTATGCCGACCGCCAGGCGGCATACCGCGCCGACATCGTCTACGGCACCAACAATGAGTTCGGCTTCGACTATCTGCGGGACAACATGGTCACCCATCGCGACGATATGGTCCAGGGATTCCTCGAGTTCGCCATCGTCGACGAGGTCGACAGCATCCTGATCGACGAGGCCCGTACCCCGCTGATCATCTCCGGTCCGGCCGAGCAGTCCACCGAGTTCTATCAACGTTTCGCGAAGATCGTGCCCCGGCTGCGGGAAGACGAAGACTACACGGTGGAAGAGAAGGCCCACAGCGTCGCCCCCACTGAGGCCGGGGTGGCCAAGGTGGAGAAGCTGCTGGGCGTGCCCAGCCTTTTCGACCACGAGACCATGGATCTGTCTCGCTACCTGTATAATGCCTTGAAGGCTCACGTCCTCATGAAACGCGACCATCAGTACGTGGTCAAGGACGGCGAGATCGTCATCGTGGACGACTTCACCGGCCGGCTGATGTTCGGCCGCCGCTATTCCGACGGCCTGCACCAGGCGATCGAGGCCAAGGAAGGAGTCAAGGTGCGCCGGGAGAGCCAGACGCTGGCCACCATAACCCTGCAAAACTACTTCCGGATGTATCGCAAGCTCGCCGGGATGACGGGGACGGCGGCCACGGAAGAGGAGGAGTTCCGTCGCATCTATGGGATGGATGTCGTCGCCATCCCGACCAACGAGCCGATGATCCGGGCGGACCACGCCGACGTCGTTTACCGCAACGAGCGGGGCAAGTTCGATGCGGTGGCGGAAGAAGTGGCCGAGGGCCATCGCCGCGGACAGCCGGTGTTGCTGGGCACCATCTCCATCGAAAAGTCGGAGCGCCTGAGCGACGTATTGCGCCGCCGCGGCATCCCCCACCAGGTGCTGAACGCCAAGCACCACGATCGCGAGGCGGAGATCATCGCCCAGGCCGGACGCATGCAAGCGGTCACCATCGCCACCAATATGGCCGGGCGCGGCACCGACATCATGTTGGGGGGGAACCCCGAGTATCTCGCGAGGCAACGCTTGCGAGCGGAAGGACCTTCCCCGGCCCTGGTGGCCCGGGCGGTGGCGGAGCCGGGCGATTCCCCCGACCCGGAGACCCAGGCCGTCCGCTCCCGCTACCGGGAGATCCTGGGGGAACTCAAGATCCAAGCCGCTCGGGAGCACCAGCAAGTGGTGGACTTGGGCGGCCTGCACATCATCGGCACGGAACGGCACGAAGCGCGACGCATCGATAACCAGCTAAGGGGACGGGCCGGCCGCCAGGGCGATCCGGGATCATCCCGCTTCTACATCTCGCTCGAAGATGACTTGATGCGCCTTTTCGGTTCCGAGAACATCATGGGGCTGCTCGATCGGCTGGGCTTCGAAGAAGATCAGCCCATCGAGCACAACCTGATCAGCCGGGCGATCGAGAACGCCCAGAAGAAGGTGGAAGCCCGCAACTTCAGCACCCGCCGTCACGTCCTGGAGTACGACGACGTGATGAACAAGCAGCGCGAGGTCATCTACGAGCAGCGCCGCCACGTGCTGCGAGGCGGGGACCTTCAAGACGCGGTACGGAAGCTCATCCATGATCTGATCGAGCGCATGCTCGACCTCTACTGCCCGAAGCGGGCTCACCCCGAGGAGTGGGACTTCGCCGGCCTGCTCGAGTACGCGGACACCTTCTTCCCCGCCGACCCGCCGTGGCAGCCCGCGGACTTCGCCGCGCTGGACCGGGAAGGAGTGCAGGAGAAACTCGTCATGCTGGCCGACCAGCTCTACCGGCGCCGCGAGGAGACGCTGGGCGGCGACCTGATGCGCGAGCTGGAG
Organism: Bacillota bacterium; assembly: GCA_035477115.1. Classification (GTDB taxonomy): domain Bacteria; phylum Bacillota; class Sulfobacillia; order UBA995; family UBA995; genus UBA995. The sequence goes on from DATIKW010000014.1 coordinate 4,654, forward strand.
AGGGCGGTAATGCTACGGGTGGTCGATCAGAAGTGGATGGCCCACCTCGACGCCATGGACGATCTGCGGGAAGGAGTGGGGCTCCGCGCGTACGGCCAGCAAGACCCGTTGATCGAGTACAAGCGAGAAGCCTTCGACATGTTCCAGGAAATGGTCCGGGGTATCCAGGAAGATACGGTGCGCTACCTCTTCCGAGTCAACGTCGCGCGGCAGAGTACGCCCCGGCGGATGACGGCCGGCAAGCCTTCCGCCGGCGGCGAGCAGCCCGCCGGGGCGCGGCCGGTGCCGGCGAGCCCGGTTCGGTCGGAAGGAAAGGTGGGGCGCAACGACCCTTGTCCCTGCGGCAGCGGCAAGAAATACAAGAAGTGCTGCGGATAGGAGTGCAACTCGATCATGTATGAAGAGATACGCCGGGGACTGACGGCGGCGGCCATGCGGCTCCAGGAAATGGGGGACTCCCTTTGACCTCGCGGGGCAGGAGGCGCGGGTCGCGGCCATTGAGTCGGCCATGGGCGGTCAGGGATTCTGGGATGACCGGGAAGCGGCACGGCTGCTGGTGGAGGAACTGCGAGGCCTGAAGGGGCGGCTTGAGCGGTATCGGTTGCTGGAGCGGATGGCCGGAGACTTACAGGCGCTCGTGGAACTGGGGGAGGAGACCACTGACCCGTCGCTGCTCGCCGAGGCCGGCGGCGAACTCAGGCTGCTCCAGCGCAAGCTCGACGAGTTGGACCTGATCACCTTGCTCAATGGGGATTACGACGGACGTAACGCCATCCTCACCTTGCACGCGGGGGCGGGCGGCAAGGACGCGCAGGATTGGGTGGAGATCCTGGGTCGCATGTACAGCCGGTGGGCGGAGGATCACGACTACCGGGTAACCATCCTGGATCGCCAGGAAGGGGAGGAAGCGGGGCTCAAGAGCCTCACCCTGCAGATCGCAGGCGCGAACGCCTACGGATTCCTCAAGGCGGAGAAAGGCGTGCACCGGCTGGTCCGAATTTCCCCCTTCGACTCCTCGGGTCGCCGGCACACCTCCTTCGCTTCGGCAGATGTCGTGCCGGAGATCGAGGACGATGTGGAGGTCGATTTGAATCCCGATGACTTGCGGGTGGACACTTTCCGCTCGGGGGGCGCCGGAGGCCAGCACGTGAACAAGACGGACTCGGCCGTCCGCATCACTCATCTGCCGACCGGCCTGGTGGTGAGCTGCCAGAATGAACGCTCGCAACATGCTAACCGGGAGACCGCCCTCCGCATCCTCAAGTCGCGCCTTCTGGAACTAAAACGCCGGCAACAGGAGGAGGAGTTGGCCCGGCTGCGGGGCGAACAACTAGAAATCGCCTGGGGAAGCCAGATCCGTTCCTACGTGTTTCAGCCGTATACCCTGGTCAAGGACCACCGTACGGGTGAGGAACGGGGCAATCTGCAGGCGGTCCTGGACGGCGACGTGGACGGGTTCATCTATGCTTACCTGAGAGGACAGGTCAAACAAGGACGCTCCGGTTAGGAGGGGTTAGGATGGCACGCCGACTGGCGATCGCCCTGGTTCTGGTGCTCGTGGTGGTAGGCCTCGCCCAGATCTTCCTGCCGCGCATCGTCGCGCAGGGATTGGAGGTCGGGCTGGCCGGAATGCTCGGCGGCGAACCCGAGGTGCGCCTGCGGGCATATCCCGCTCTGCGGCTGCTCCTCGGCCGCATCGATGAGCTGACGGTAGAGACGCATCTCGTGGAAACCGGGGCCCTGGTGTTCGATACCTTCAGCAGCACCCTCGAAGACCTGGCAATCAACCTGCGGGCGTTGCTGGCCGACCGTACCCTGGTCGTGGAACGGGTCGGCCGGCAGGAAGCGACCATCCGCATTTCCCAGGACAGCCTCAGACGTTATCTGGCGGCTGCCGTCCCTCGGCTCCAGCGCCCCGAGGTTCTCCTGGAACAGGGCAGGGCCCGCTTCCAGGGCCAGGTTCTGCTGGCGGGACGCGCCGTCACCCTGACCATCGAAGGCGCCTTCGCCTTCCCGCCCGACGATCGGTCTCGGGTGGTGTTCAACCCCACCCGCATGCAGATGGACGGGCTGGTCATGGAGGTCGACCGCTTGCCCGAGTTCCTGAGACTGCTCGGGGGCCCGGAACTGTTCATCGATCTCGCCCGTTTCCCGCTCCCCCTGCGCGGCACTGAGGTGCGGATGGAGCCGGGCTGGCTGATCATCACCGGCGAGGCGGCCGAGTGATACGGTACCGTGCCGCCGCCGTCCTCCTGATACTGGGCGTCGCGACCGCGGGCGCGGTGGCCTACCGCCGCGAGCGGACCTTGGCCGCCCCTCGGGAGGTGGAGGTGGTCCTGGACTACGCCGCCGCAGTGATGGTCGCCGGGGACCTGGGGGTTGAGCCCCGGGCCTTGCTTGAGGACCTGGCTGCCGAAGGCGGGACCGCGTTGGGCATCTCCGAAGTGAGCATGGCCGACTTGCCGTACCGGCCCTGGGTCACCGTGTATCACGGTCACGAACTGCTCCGCCCAGGCGGCCGGCCCGGCGACCACCTGGGGATGGCCGAGCGAGTGTTGCGGGCCCATGGGCTATTTGAGCCTTGGTACACTTACATCCTGGTCGGCGACCCGGCCTTCGCCGCCTTCCTGGCCGAGGGGGCGACTCGTCGGCTGGGTCCTGACCGGGTACGCATGCTGGAGATATGGGGCGGAACTCAGGCTATCGTGCTGCGCGGGGTTCCCACTCGGCCGCGGCCCGACCCCCGCCGCCCCGAGCGAGACATCCGGGAACCGGATTTGCGGTTTGGCTTCTGGCCCGGGGACTTCGTTTTGGCCAGGGAGTTGGGTCTTGCCCCCGTGGCCCTCCTCACCGAGGACCCACGACTGGGGTCCGGTGATCTCGAGCACCTGCTCGGTCCCGTGGCCCGGCTGGACGTGGACGTGATCTTCCTGTCCGGGGATATTGTCTGGGGGTATGGTGACGAGGGACGGCTCGCCGCAGCGGCCCGCGTCCACCGGCGGTGGGGTCTGCACCCGGCGAGCCTGGCTCCCGGGGAGCAGCCCGGGTTTGCCGACCTGGCGGCGGCCGTCGACTACCAGGGGCTTCGGTTCCAGAAGCACCGGGCGGGCGACCCGCTGGAAGAAGCCGCCGCCGCCATGGCCCGGAATCGTCCCCGCGGACTGCACTTCGTCCCCGCCCTCTTTCCGGGTCCGGCGGAGGCCACTCGGGAAGGAAATCGTCAAGCACTGCGGGAGCTGGTCGCGGCCATGTACCGTCACGGCTACCGGCCGGGACCGGCGCGGGCCCTGGCCCCCTATCGGCTTCCGCCCGGATCGGCTGCGATCCTGGGAGGAGCGGTGGCCGCGGCGGTCTTCGGGGCGATCGGGGCGGCAGCCGGCTGGTTGGGGCGCAAGCGGCCGGGGCTGGCGTCGCTGCTGGTCGGGGCGGCTGTGGCTGCCGCGCTGGGTTACAGCTGGCCCGGCGCCGGCCGAGAAGCCCTGGCCTTCCTCGCCGCCGTCAGCTTCCCGGTCTGGGTTGTCCTTGAGGTCCTGGCGGCGACGCGCAGGGACGGGGGGGGCCGTCCGAGGCTCAGGCGCGCCGCGCTGCTGGCCGTCGCGGCCACGGCGGGCACGGCGGCCGCCGGCCTCCTTGCTCGAGCCCTCCTGGCCGATACCGCTTATGCCCTGGAGGTCCGTTCCTTCCCCGCCGCCTGGGCCGCCGCGGCCCTCCCGCTCCTCGCGATCCTCGCCCTTACGGGTGCGGGCAACGTGGGGAGCATCGCCCGGCGGGAACTGAGCCACGGAGACCTGCTATTGGGCACGGGCGGGTTGGCGGCAGGGGTGCTGCTGGCCGCCAGCCAGGCTGGCCCGGTCAGCCCGATTCAGTTCCTGGCCGGCCATCCCGCGCTGGTCGTCGGCCTCGCCGTGCCGGGGGCAGCCAAGGCATGGCCGGCGGCCTTTGGCCTTCTCGTCGCCGCCGGCCAGGTATCAGTACTCAACGGCTTCACCAATTTCTGGGTCCCCGTGTCCGAGGTCTTGCAGCGGACGGGAGGCGGCCTGGTACTCGGCGTGGCCTTGGGCCTGGGCGGTGCCCTGGCCTGGCGGCGTTACGACCGGGAGAGAGGGGATGTCCCGTGATGCGAGGCCTGGCGCTGGTCCTGATGCTGGTGTCGCTCGTGGCCGCCGTGCCGGTCCTGGCCGGGAGGATCGCCGTTGAGCAGCCCAACCGTCAGGTGGAGCTGGTCCTGGATCGCGAAGAAGCCGCGATCTTGGCTCGCACCTTGGGCATGGACCTCCCCGACCTGTTGGCCGAGCTGGCCGCCGCCGGGATCACCGCGCTGGCAGTGACGGAGGCCACCCCGCTCAGCCTGGCTGAGGCCGGGCGGTTGGCCATCATCCCCGGCGGCGAACTCCGGCTGGCCGCGGAGATCGGCCGCTGGGACTATCCATGGCTGTGGCCGCTGCTGGAGGCCAACGCCATTCGCGACAATTACACGTACCTCTTGCTTCAGGATCGCGCTACTGCCGACTGGCTGGAAACGGGACTGGCCAGGCGGCTGGGGTCGCTCGACCGCTACTCGCTCGAGAGGTGGGAACTGCTCGGCATTCCCGGCGGCCGCGAGCGGGTCGAGGACCTGCGCCTGGGGATGGACGCATCCGATCTCCGTCTGGCCCGCCAGGCCGGACTGAATCTGGTCCCCCGGTTCAGCAACTACCGTGGTATCACCGCCGCGGAGGTCGATGCCGCTTTCCGGCAGGTCCGCGCCGCCGGCCGGGTCACCACGGTCATCTTCGCCGGGACAGAGGTGCTTGGTTATCCGGCCGCCCTGGAAGCCACCGCCGATAACCTTCGCGGCCTGGCGCTGGGGTTGGTGGAGACTCCGGTGCAGCGGGCATTCATCCGCCAGGACGGTCACGAAAGACTGGCGGCCCTGATCGATTATCGGGTGGTCCGGGTGTACAGCATCTCCCGAAGGGAGATCGACCGGCACCTGAACCCGTCCCGCGCCATCGAGATGTGGGTACGGGCGGTCAAAGAACGTAACATTCGCGTGCTGTACCTGCGACCTTTCCTCAGTCACCCGCTGGGCTACGGCCAGGTCGATCTCCGCCAACTCAACCGCAACTACATAGCTGACCTGGTAAGGGAACTGCGGTTGGCCGGGTTCGCGGCTGGACCGGCTCAACCGTTCGCCGACCACCGGGTAGCGGGGTGGGTGGCGGCGCTGGCCGGCCTGGGGGTAATCGGGGCCGGTCTAGCTCTATTCGGCGAATTCCTCGACCCCGGACCCCGCTGGGCGTGGGCGCTGGCGCTGGCGGGGATCGTGACGGTGGGAGGGCTGTTCACGGTCAGCCCGCAACTCGCCACGACCATCCTCGGTCTCGGCGCCTCGCTGGTCTTCCCCTCGCTGGCGATGGTGACCCTGGTGCGTCGCTGGGCGGTGCGGCCGGCAGGACCTGCCGGCCATCGGCAGGCGATCAAGGCCGCCCTGGGAGACCTCCTCCATGCGAGCTGGATGTCAATAGCCGGGGGACTGCTGGTGGGCGCGATCATGGGCGACGTACGGTACCTGCTCGAACTGGCATTCTTCCGCGGGGTACAACTCAGCGGCATCATCCCCCCCCTGGCCGCCGCCGTCGCATACTATCTCCACGCTCCGGGGATGGAAGCGACCCGGCCCGGACCGCTCGGCCGGATCGAGGCGGCGGTTCGAACGAGTCTCGGAACCCGCCTGACCGCGCTGCATGTCGTGCTCATGGTGATGGGTGTGGGCGCATTACTCCTGTACCTGGGGCGCATGGGGCACGAGGCGGGCATCCCCGTGGCCGAATGGGAGATCCAGCTCCGGTCGTGGCTTGAGCGGACGCTGTACGCCCGCCCGCGACTCAAGGAATTCCTCATCGGACACCCGGCGCTGATGCTAGGTGCCTTCGCCGCGCTGCTCGGACATCGCTTTGCGTTGTTGCCGGCTGCGGTCTTGGCCGCCATCGGCCAGGCCTCGATCGTGAACTCCTTCCAGCACCTCCGCACCCCGCTCCTGCACTCTTCCTTGCGGACGGCCAACGGGCTGGCCCTGGGAGCGATGATCGGCATCGTCCTGATCGTCCTCCTCGGCGCCGCACTCCGGCAAGGGGAGCGATGCCGCCGCGGTGGGAGATCCCACCCGTGACGCGACTGGTCATCTCCGGCTACTACGGGTTCGGCAACGCGGGCGATGAGGCCATGCTGCTCTCGATGGTCCAGTCCCTTCGGGCCATCGAGCCCGCGATCGAACTCACCGTGTTGTCGGCGGACCCTGCCAAGACCCGGGCCAACCATCCAGTATCGGCCATCGGCCGCCAGGACCTGCCGGCGATCGGCATGGCGCTGGGGCGGGCTGATGCGCTGATCAGCGGGGCGGGCAGCTTGCTGCAGGACGTCACCAGCCGGCGCAATGTGTACTACTACCTGGGGATAATGGGCCTGGGCCTGGCCATGGGCAAGCCGCTGATCGTCTACGCCAACGGCATCGGACCCATCCGGGCCGCCGCGGCCAGGCGCCTCACCGCCGGCGTGCTTGCCAGAGCTCGACTGATCACGGTGCGGGACGAGCAATCCTTGCGGGAACTCGCGGCCATGGGAATCCGGGGCATCTTGAGCGCCGATCCCGCGTTGGCCCTGGCGCCGCCTGGACCGGAACGAGGGCGGGCGATCCTGCGGGACCTGGGCGTGGGAGTAGATGGTCCGCTGGTCCTGGTGGCTCCCCGCCAGTTCCCGGGCTCCGGCCGGGCTTTTGCCGCTCTGGCTGCGGCCGCGGATTACCTCGTACGAACCTGCCGCGCCCGGGTGCTCTTTGTGCCCATGCAAATCCCGGAGGACGGCCACGCGGCGGCCGCCATCCGCGAACGCATGCGGGAACCCGCGGTCGAGTTGCGGGAGGCTCTGCCTCCGGTCGACCTGCTCAGCTTGACGGGTCAGGCCCGCGTCCTCCTGGGCGTACGCTTGCATGCCCTGATCTTCGCGTCGATCATGGGGGTGCCGGCGCTCGGCATCGCCTACGATCCCAAGATTCCCGGTTTCACGGGTAGCGTGGGTCTGCCCTCCCTCACCCCCGGCGATTTACGGGCGGAGGACGTGCTCATCGAGGTGGACCGGCTGTTGCGCGAGGGAGCGGCCATCCGCCGAGAGCTGGCGGCCCGGATGCAGACCCTGAGGGAGCAGGCGGAGGCGAGCGCCCGGCTGACCCTGGAGTGCGTGGGGCGCGGGGCATGATGCCAAGCCGGATGGAAGTCCTGGGGGTCGGCGTGGACCGGCTGACGCGACGGCAAGCGGTGGCGCGAGCAGTGGAACTGGCTACCACCAGGCCGGGGAGCTTCGCGGTCACACCCAACGCTGAACTTGTCTGGGCGGCCCAGAGCGACAGCGAACTCCGACAGGCCCTGAACCAGGCGGACCTGGCGGTGGCCGACGGGGCCGGCGTGGTCTGGGCCTGCCGTATTCTGGGCACGCCCGTCCCCGAGCGGGTAGCCGGGTACGATTTGATGACCGACCTCCTGGCGGCGGCGGCAGAGCAGGATCTCGGAGTATTCCTGATCGGCGGGCGACCGGGGGTGGCGGAACTCGCCGCAGCCCAGGCGCGCCGGCGTTTCCCGGCACTTTCGGTGCTGGGGTTCGCTCACGGCTATTTCTCCGCGGCGGAGGAGACGGCAATGTGTGCGGACGTCAAACGAGTCCGTCCCGCCTTCTTGTTCGTCGGGATAGGGGCCCCGCGCCAGGAGAAGTGGCTAGCCCGCAACCTTTTCGAACTCGGGGCGGGCTTGGCCATGGGCGTCGGGGGTGGCCTTGACGTGCTGGCCGGCCGGGTGGCCCGCGCTCCATCCTGGGTCATCCGCCTCAACCTGGAATGGCTGTATCGTCTGGTCCGCGAACCGGCACGCCTGCGCCGGCAGGCGGCCTTGCCCGCTTTCGCGATTGCTGTGTTGCGGCGGAGGTTGACCTGGGGGAGAGGGCGAAGACCACCTCATTGAGAGGAGCCGGTGCGATGGACCGCAGGATTGATGTCTTGCTGGTGAGCGGCCCTCGCACGACCAGGGGCACCGGAGAGGAAGTAGGCGAGAACCTCGGGCTGGGGTATTTGGCGGCGGTCCTGAGGGAGCAAGGCGTCAGCGTGGAGATACTCGATGCCGGCCTCGAGGGGCTGAACGTGACCGGGCTGGCTCGAGCTATCCGTTCCCGTAGTTTCCGCTTGCTGGGGTTTTCGGTGGTCGTCCAGGCGATGCTGCGTCCCACCTTGGCCACGCTCGCCGCGATCGGGGAGCGCCGGGACTATCTGACGGTCATGGGCGGCCATGGGCCGACCTTCTCTTGCCGCTCGATCCTCCGCGATGTGCCGGCCCTCGATGTCGTGGTACGGGGTGAGGGGGAGGAGTCCTTTCCCGATCTGGTCTTCCGGGTGTTAGGCGGGCAGTCCTGGGACGATTGTCCCGGCTTGGCCTACCGGGCGGACGGCGGGGTGGTCGTCAACCCACCGCGGCCGCTGGTGTCCGACCTGGACCGCTTGCCTCATCCGGCCAGGGACAAGCTAACCTTGTCCTTGCAGCGGGGGACGATGGCCCGGCTGATGTCGTCGCGCGGCTGTCACGGCACGTGCGCCTTCTGCAGCATTCGTGCTTTCTATGGGGGCTCGCCGGGACGGGCCTGGCGCGGCCGTAGTCCGGAGGATGTCGCGGCGGAAATCGATGAGCTGGCAGGGCGCTGGGGAATCCGCCACCTCCGTTTCAGCGACGACAACTTCGTCGGTCCCGGCGAGGCCGGCCGCCGGCGGGCTTCAGCTATGGCCGATGCCATAGCCGCTTTGGGCCGGGACCTCGAATTCACGATCGCTTGCCGGCCGGATGATGTGGACCACGAGCTATTCGCCCAGATGAAGGCCGCCGGCCTGCACACCGTATTCCTGGGGGTCGAGTCGGGCAGCCAACGCATCTTGGACACGCTGAACAAGCGGGTCACGGTCGAGCACAACCGGGAGGCGGTTCGGACCCTGCGCGCGCTGGGTTTACGGGCGGGACTCGGGTTCATCATGTTCACTCCCGATACGCGGCTGGAGGACCTGCCGGCCAACTTCGAGTTCCTGCGGGAAATGGGCATCGGTTGGCGCAACACCGGTGACATGGTGGACATCCTGAACCGCCTGGAAGTCTATGAAGGCACGCCCATGGCCGAGCGGCTGGGCCGGGAAGGGCGGCTGCGCGGCGACTACCGGGGGTTCGCTTATCGCATGCAACCCGAGGTAGAAACCATATATCGCCTGCTGAAGGGATGCCAGGATGCCGCCGTGGCCGCCCGCAGGCTAGGTCGAGCCATGGGGCTGGCACGCACCCCGGCCGTCCCCGCTCCCGACCGGCATCCGCCGAGCTGATCCGCCTGTCCCCCCTCTTTCTCCGCGACCTGCGTCGATGGGCGTCAACTGCCGGGAAGGAACTACCCGCTAGATGTCGAATTACATGCGTCGACACGGCTCGGTTACATAAGGCCCGCACCAGACGGGCCCACGGGCCGACCCCGGCAGGCGGACGCGTTCCCTCTGGACGACGCCACCGGTCTGGTAATCGGACCAGCAGGTATCGGGGAGCAGAGCGGGATTTAGAAGATCACCGTGGGCTGGAGCCGCGGCTCCTTCCTGCTCCGGGGGTAGGCGTTATTGTTCGAACTCAAAGGCGTGGCCAAGGTATACCCGAACCGGGTGGTGGCCCTGTCCGGGGTTGACTTGCGCATTGACCGGGGCGAGTTCGTCTTCCTGGTAGGGCCCAGCGGAGCAGGCAAGTCCACCCTGCTGAAACTCCTGTACCGCGAGGAGACGGCTACGCGCGGTCAGATCTTCTTCAATGGGCGGAACTTGGGCCGGCTGCATCCCGCGCTGATCCCGCACATCCGGCGGAAGGTCGGCGTGGTCTTTCAGGACTGCAAACTCCTCCCGAACAAGACGGCCCTCGAGAACGTGGCGTTTGCGCTCGAAGTGACCGGTGCCAGCGGCCGCGAGATTCGCCGGCGGGCGCCGGCGGTCTTGGACCTGGTGGGTTTGGGCGCTCGACTCAAGGCTTACCCGCATGAGCTGTCTAGCGGCGAACAACAGCGCGTGGCCCTGGCGCGCGCGATCGTCAACAACCCGGCGGCGGTGATTGCTGATGAGCCCACGGGCAACTTGGACCCGGATACGGCCTGGGGGATCGTGGCCTTGCTGGACGAAATCAACCGGCGGGGGCGCACCGTGATCATGGCGACGCACGCCCAGGGCATAGTGGACCGACTGAACCGCCGCGTCGTTGCGATGGCCCAAGGCCGGATCCACCGCGACGACCGGCAGGGCGGGTACGGACATGGCCTTCCTTAGGTCGTTCGGTCGCGGATTCCGAGAGGCATTCCGGGGCATCGGCGCCAATTCCGTCTTGAGCCTGGCCTCGGTGAGCACGGCCGCCCTGACCTTGGCAGTGCTGGCTGGGTTCCTCATGGCTGCAGCCAACGTCCACCATCTGGCTACCGTCGTCGAAGGGCAGTTGCAGGTCCGGGTGTACCTGGAGGACGGACTGCCCGAGGCGGATTTGCGGCAGCTTGAGGCATATATCGCCGGCATCCCCGGCGTGGTAGGGCAGGCGTATGTATCTGAAGAGGAAGCCCTGGAACGGTTAAGGCAATACCTGGGAGACGACCAGTTCATCCTCGCAGCGGTCGAGGAGGATAACCCGCTGCCCGCTTCGTTCGAGATCCAGGTGTTGCGGCCCGATCTGGTGGAGCGGGTGGCTTTCGAACTCAAGGACCAGCTCGGAGTACGCGAAATCGCCTATTCCGCGGAAGTTATACGGCGGCTTCTCGACCTGACCAACTTCTTTCGCCTGGCAGGCTTGATTGTGGCGGTATTGTTGACCGGCGTCACCGTCTTCATCATCGCGAACACCATTCGCATCACCGTCTTCGCCCGGCGGGATGAGATTGCCATCATGAAACTGGTGGGGGCCACCGACTGGTACATCCGCTGGCCTTTCGTGCTCGAAGGCATAGTCCTCGGTGCTGCTGGCGGCGGAATAGCCGCGCTGCTGGCGGTCGGAGGTTACCGGTGGCTGTTTCGCTTCGTGGTAGAGCGGGTGCCCTTCCTGCCGCTGGTGGGACCGGAGCCCATGCTCCACAATGTGACCCTGGTATTGCTGGCAATCGGCGCGCTGGTAGGCGTGGTGGGCAGTCAGATCTCGGTGCGCCGCTTGCTCGAGGTGTAGGGGGTGCGGGTGTGAACATCAATTTGCCGCGCTTCCCAATGTGCCTCATTGGGCTGGTATTGGCCCTCTTGCTCCTGAGCCCGGCGGAGGTGCTGGGCAATCCGCTCGAGGAGCGACGGCGGGAACTTGAGGGCATCCAGCGCGACATTCGCCAACAGCAGGAGGAACTCCGGCAGGCTGAAAGCCAGCGGCAGACCTTGCTCGGCCAGATACGGAACCTGGACCGCCAACTCAGTCGGAGTCAGCGGGAACTGGCCGACATCGAACGCCGGCTGCGGGCGACCGAGGCGGAAGTCACGCGGGTCACTCGCGAACTGGCGGCGGCCGAGGCGAAGGTAAGTCAACGGTCTGACTTGCTGGCCAGGCGAGCGATTGCCACCTACAAAGAGGGGCCGGTAACCTATCTTGAGGTATTGGTCGGGGCCACCGACTTCGCCGACTTCCTGAGCCGCCTGGATTTGCTGCGCTTCATCCTCGCTCAGGATGTGGAACTCCTGCATGAGGTACGGGCGGATCGACAACAAATCGTCCGGACCAGGGAGCAACTCGAGCAAAGGCGCATGGAAATCACCGGGCTGCGACGCCAGGCCCAGGCCAAGAAAGCGAGCATTGAACGGCAGACAGCCGAGCGCAACCGCCTGCTCAGTCAGACCGAACGGGACATTGAGACCTATCGCCGAGCGCTCGATGATCTCGCGGAACAGAGCCGGAAAGTAACCGCATACATCCAGGAACTGCTCGCCCGCCAGCGCCGGGAGTATCAGGGGCCGCTGCGGGCCGCTTGGCCGGTTCCCGGCTTCACGCGCGTGTCCTCGCCCTTCGGGATGCGTTTTCATCCCATCCTCCGTACCCGGCGGATGCACACCGGCCTGGACATCCCCGCGCCCAGCGGCACCCGGGTATTGGCCGCGGAGGGGGGGGGCGTCATCTTGGCCGGCTGGCTGGGTGGATATGGCAACACGGTCATCATCGATCATGGGGGCGGGTATTCCACGCTGTACGCGCATCTATCGCGGATCAATGTGGCGGCCGGCGCGGAAGTCACCCGGGGACAGCTCATCGGGCGCGTGGGCACCACGGGGTTCAGCACCGGCCCGCACTTGCACTGGGAAGTGCGCGTCAACGGCGAGCCCGAGGATCCCCGGCAGTTCATCGTCCCATGAAGCCACGCCATAGTATGATGTAGTCCGATCCAAATCGCCGCGTCTTGGGGGAGATGGTGAAGAGCCATGCGGACGCTATCCCGCCGCAAGGTCGTGCTCGCCCTGCTGGGAATCCTGCTCGTCACCAATCTCGGCACCTACATCCTGGCTGCCGGGCATGTGCCAATCATCGGTATCCGCTGGGGCAGGGGGTTAGCTGCCCCCCGCGATCTCCCCGAACAGTTCGACCGGCTTGGCTGGACCCTGGAACTGATTCGGACTGAATTTGTCGACCCCGACCAGGTGGACATGGATCGCCTGGCCGAGGGAGCGATTAGCGGGATGGTCCGTGCCCTGGATGACCCGTACTCGTACTACCTCGATCCGGCAGCTTACGAGGACTTCATCCAGCGGACCGAGGGCGAATTCGAGGGTATCGGCGTTGTGGTCGAGTATCGCGATCCCTACACCACTGTGGTCCATCCCTTCCGCGACAGCCCCGCCGAGCGAGCGGGCATGTGGCCGGGCGACCGGATCATAGCCGTTGACGGCCGGGACGTGAGGGGAGTGCCGCTGGAAGTAGTGGTCACCTTGATCCGCGGTCCCGCCGGCACGCCGGTGAGCATCACCGCGCTCCGGCGGACGGCGGAAGGCGATCAGCGACTCGAGTTCAACATCGTCCGCGGGCGCATCCGCATCAACCCCGCCTACGCTGTGATGCTGGATCCGAAGGCGGGCATCGGTTACCTCCACCTCGCCGGCATCGACCAGCGCACTCCGGCCCTGGTAGAGCAAGCCTTGGCTGACCTTCGTCGCGAAGGGCTGCGGGGTCTTATCCTTGATTTGCGCAACAACTCCGGAGGACTGCTGGTGGAGACGGCCATGGTCGCCGAGCACTTCGTCCCGAGAGGCCGCATCGTCGAGATCCGCTCCCGGGATGGGCAACGAGAGGTATTCGACGCGCGCGGCGATGGACTGGGACTACCGCTGGTGGTGCTGGTGAACGCTGGTACGGCCAGCGCCGCCGAGATTCTGGCCGGCGCCATTCGCGACCGTGAGGTGGGAACGCTAGTGGGTACCCGGACCTTTGGCAAAGGGTCCGTCCAGAGGGCGTACGAACTCGGGGAGGGTACCGCCCTCCGCCTCACGACCGCCCGCTATTATCTGCCGGGGGGCGCCACCCCTGACCGCGTCGGCGTGGAGCCGGATGTGCTGGTTGAGAACCGGGAGGCGGCAGAAGGTGAGCGGGCGGTCCGGCTGGAAGACCTGAATGACCGCCGTAACCGGCAGTTGATCGAGGCCGTGAACATCTTGCGGCAGGAACTGGGACGCTAGACCCGGGGAGGTCGGCCGATGTTCCCGTTCCTCGATATTGCGAGGGCCATATTGGCCCTGATCCCGGATATGATGTTCAATCCAATGTCGCCTCGTTTCTTCCTGTTCTGGTTGTTCGTACTGGCCGTATCTTTGCAGTATCGGCGGATCGCCGCCAACGAGCAGCGATTGCTCGGCCAGGTCAAGAACCGACCGTTCCCCCAGACGGTTCACGCGGTCGTCCAAGGATTGCTGGCCGGGATCGCCGGCAGCTTCCTGCTGGTCTTCGTGGGGGTGACCTTCACTCCGGGGGCCCAGCTCGGCTATCTGATCCTCCTGGCGATGCTCCTGATGCTGGTGAGCCCTCGCCTGATCTGCCTGGCCTACGCCGGGGGACTGGCGTCGCTCAGCAGCCTGGCCTTCGGCTTTCCGGCCGTGGATGTGGCCGCCCTGATGGCCATGGTTGCCATCTTGCACCTGATGGAGAGCCTGCTCATCACGCTAACCGGGTTTCGTACCGCCACCCCGGCTTTCATCCGTACTCAGCGCCGGGAGGTGGTGGGGGGGTTCAGCCTGCAGCGGTTCTGGCCGATCCCTTTTGTCGTGCTGCTGCTCGGGGCGGCGCCCCGGGAAATTGTCGACCAAGGGATTCGCATGCCGGAATGGTGGCCCTTGATCCCCGTCGCTCCCCGGCTCCTCGAAGATCCGGCCATGATGTTCCAGATGCTGCCGGTCATCGCGGTCATGGGCTATGGCGACCTCGCCGTCAGCCGTTCGCCGGTGCAGCGCAGCCGAGAGACCGGCAAGTATCTCGCCCTATACAGCCTGGTCCTGCTGGGACTGGCCTTGCTTGGGGGGAGGCATGCGCTATTTCTGTGGTCGGCGGCCATCGCTGCCATTGTCGGCCATGAACTGGTGGTCCGGCGCGGCGGGCGGGCGGAACTCGGCCGGCCGGCCTGGTTGAAGAGCCTTCCCGGCCAATTGACTATCCTGGATGTGATGCCGGGACTGCCCGCCGATCGTGCGGGCTTGCGTACCGGAGACGTAGTACGTACGGTCAACGGCCATGCAGTGGGTTCGCGGACTGAGTTCAGCTCGGCCCTGGAGCAGGCTGGGCCGGTCATCGAACTCGGATTAGAGCGGCTGGGCGGGCCGGTGACCGTCATCATCGCCGGCCCCATTTGGACCGACCGCCGGCTCGGCCTCCTCTTGGCGCCGGAACCGGGCGACCTGCCGCAGATGGAGATAGGGCGCCCGGGCATCCTCGCCGCCTTCGTTCGGAGGTTGCTTGGCCGCAGGAGATAGCGTCAGGCCAGGCAGGAAGGTTGTTGTACAGGATTCCTGCAGGGGCGGGTTCGGGACGCAAGCGAGGTGACCGCCTTGGACCCGTTCTTCACCCCCCGGGGATGCGCGGTGGTCGGTGCGTCTCGCGACCCTGCCAAGCCGGGCCATCAGGTGCTCCGCAATCTGCGCGTGGTAGGTCACCCTGGGCCCGTGTACCCGGTCAATCCCCGGGAACGAGAAGTCGAGGGATGGGAGTGTTACCCTGACCTCGTCTCCATTCCCGGTCCGCTCGACCTGGTGGTGCTGTGCCTTCCGGCAACCACCATCCCGTCCGTGCTGGAGGATGTGCGGCGCCGCCGCCGGGACAGGCAGGACGTCCGCGCGATCATCACCACGGCCGGCGGTTACGCCGAGACCGGCACTCCCGAAGGCCGGGCCCGCCAGGCCGAACTCGAGACGTTCTGCCGCGAACGGCAGGTCCTACATCTCGGCCCCAACTGCATCGGCGTCATCGACACCCACAATCGAATGGATACGACGTTCCTCCTCGGCACCGCTCATCAACCCGGCGGCATCAGCTTTCTCTCCCAGAGCGGGGCATTCGGGGCCTGGATTCTTCAGAGCTGGTCCTCCCGCCCTCGCCCGACGGGGTTCAATCGTTTTGTCAGCCTGGGCAACATGGTCGGAGTAGACCTGGTGCAGGCCATCACCTACCTTGGTCAAGATGAGCACACGCGCGTGATCGGGATGTACCTCGAGGGTTACCCCGACGCGCGGAATCTGCTGTTGACGGCCGCCCGGGTTGCCCAGACCAAGCCGGTGGTCGTCCTGAAGGTCGGAGTGACGGCGGCCGGGCGCCAGGCGGCATGTTCGCACACCGGGGCCCTCGCCGGGGAAGACGCGCTATATGATGGAGCCTTCCGCCAATATGGGCTGACTCGGGTGAAGACGGTCGAGGAACTCCTCGATACTCTCCAGGCTTCGGACACCTTGCCCTCGCCGGCCGGCAACCGGGTGTTCCTGATGACCCACGCCGGTGGACCGGGAGTGTACGCGACCGATGCGCTGGCCGCCCTGCCCGAGATCGAGCCCGCGCGGGTGGCCGACAGCACGCGGCAAGCGCTGGTGGACCTCCTGCCACCGTTCTCCGCCGTATGCCGGCCGGAGGGCCATCTCGACATGACGGCGTCGGGCACGGCCACGCAACACGCCATGGCCTTGGAACTGCTGCTCGCTGACGCGGGCGTGGACGCCGTGTTCCTCCTCGACTTGCCCACGCTGTTCCTGTCGGCGGAGGAGCTAGCGGATCACCTGCTCGAGGCCTATCGTCGCGCCTCCTCCCGCCAGCCCTCTCCTAAACCCTTCTTACCCTGCTTGATGGCGGGGAAGTGGGTGGCCGAAGGGCGGCGCCGCCTGGAGGAGGCGGGGATCCCCACTTTCGAGACGCCCGACCGGGCGGCCCGCGCTTTCGCCAACTTGCTGCGCTACCGCAAGCTCCGAGCAGCCGGCGGTATGGCCCTCACCCTGCCCGTCCCCGCTGGGGGTGGAGGGGCCGGCAAGAGACAGACCTTGACCGAGCCCGAAGTATACCGGATGATTGCGGCCGAAGATATCCCCATTGCGCCCTGGCGGCCGGTCCGTAATTCAGCCGAGGCGGTGGTCGCCGCGACCGAACTGGGGTGGCCGGTAGCGCTCAAACTGGCGTCCCCCGACCTCCCCCACAAGTCGGAAGCGGGGGCGGTGATCCTGAACCTGGCGCAGGCCGATGACGTCCGCGCCGCCTGGGAGCGGGCGGTAGCCGCCGCCCGGGCCTACCGTCCCGGCCTCCGCATCAGCGGGGGGCTGGTCCAGCGAATGGCACGGGGCCGGGAATTCATCGTCGGGGGACTTCGCGATCCGCAGTTCGGGCCGGTGATCATGGTCGGCGCCGGAGGCTTGTTGGCCGAAATCATGCGGGACGTGGCCTGGCGACTGGCACCCGTGGACGAGGGCATGGCCATGACCATGATCGGCGAACTCAAGGCCGCGTCGCTGCTCGAGGGGGTTCGTGGTGGTCCTCCCGCGGACCGGGCGGCCCTGGCGCGGCTGGTGGCCGCCGTGTCCCGCCGGCTGGCCTCCACCCCTGATCTGGTGGAACTCGACTTGAACCCGGTGATGGTGGGAGCGGCCGGCGCCGGCTGTCAAGTGGTCGATGCTCTGGCCGTCAGACTCAATCCCGAGTAGGGGACCCGTGCACCGGACCCCGGGAACATATGTTCGCCATCAGTCTCCGGATGTGTTATAATCACTGCGGACGCATCGGCATCCTCGCTCAAGGTGGCTTTCATGGCTTCGTTCACCCTGCGCGCGCCCTTCGCGCTCCGCGGCGACCAGCCCCGGGCGGTGGAGGAACTCATCCGGGCGGTGGAAAGCGGCCACCGGGACACCATCCTGCTCGGGGTCACCGGCAGCGGCAAGACCTTCACCATTGCCAACCTGGTGGCGCACGTCAACCGCCCGACGCTGGTCATGTCCCACAATAAGACGCTGGCCGCGCAACTATGCGCGGAATTCAAGGAGTTCTTCCCCGAGAACGCCGTCGAGTACTTCGTCTCTTATTACGACTACTACCAGCCCGAGGCGTACCTCCCGCAGACGGATACCTACATCGAAAAGGACACCCTGGTCAACGACGAAATCGACAAGCTGCGCCACTCCGCCACCGCCGCGTTAGTGGAACGAAGGGACGTCCTGGTGGTCGCAAGCGTCTCGTGCATTTACGGCCTCGGTTCGCCCGAGGACTACCGCGACCTGATGGTATCGCTGCGGGTCGGGGGCGCCCGGGACCGGGACGAGGTCCTCCGGCAACTGGTGGGCGTGCAGTATCACCGCAACGACGTGACCCTGGTCCGTGGAAGCTTTCGAGTACGCGGCGATGTCCTGGAGGTCCTCCCCGCGGCGGCCGGCGAGCGGGCTCTGCGGGTCGAGTTCTTCGGCGACGAGGTGGAGAGGATCGCCGAGATCGACGTGTTGACCGGGGAGGTACTGGCCTACCGGGACCACGCGGCCATCTACCCCGCCAGCCACTACGTCACTTTCCAGGACAAGCTCCGCCGGGCGGCGGACGCGATCGAACGGGAACTCGAGGAGCGGGTGGCCTGGTTCCGTAAGAATGACCGGCTGGTGGAAGCGCAGCGCCTGGAGATGCGAACCCACCATGACCTGGAAATGCTCCGGGAGACGGGCTACTGCGCCGGCATCGAGAACTACTCGCGTTATCTCACCGGCCGCCAGCCGGGGCAGGCCCCTTACACCCTTATGGATTTCTTCCCTGACGATCGCCTGATCATCGTGGACGAGTCCCACCAGGCCGTCCCGCAGTTGCGGGCCATGTACCATGGCGATCGCTCGCGAAAGGAATCGCTGGTGGAGCACGGTTTCCGCCTGCCTTCAGCCTTCGACAACCGACCGCTCGCCTTCGCCGAATTTGAGGAACGGGTCCGACAGGCAATCTACGTGTCGGCCACGCCCGGGCCCTACGAACTCGATCGCGCGAAGACGGTCGTCGAACAGATCGTCCGGCCCACGGGACTGATCGACCCGGAGGTGGTGGTCCGTCCCACCCGCGGTCAGGTGGAAGATCTGATTTCCGAAGTCCAGCGCAGGGTGGATGCGGGGGAGCGCTCGCTGGTGACCACGCTCACCAAGAAGCTGGCCGAGGATCTCACCGACTACTTGAAGGACGCGGGGCTTCGCGCCCGCTATCTCCATTCGGAAGTGGACACGCTCGAACGGATGCAGATCCTCCGGGACCTCCGGCTGGGCGCTTTCGACGTGCTGGTCGGCATCAACCTGCTGCGCGAGGGTCTGGACCTGCCGGAGGTGTCGCTGGTGGCGATCCTCGACGCCGATCGCGAGGGCTATCTGCGCTCCGGCACCTCCCTGGTCCAGACGATCGGCCGGGCGGCCCGCAACCTCCACGGCAAGGTCATCATGTACGCCGATACCATCACCGAGTCGATGCGTCGAGCGATCGATGAGACCGAGCGCCGCCGCCGGATCCAGGGGGACTATAACCGCGAGCACGGGATCACGCCGGAGACGGTGCACAAGGCGGTGCGCGATGTGTTCCAGGCCAGTCGGGTGGCGGAACGCCGGTCGACATACCTTCCCGCCGACTTGCGCGAGTTGCAGCGCCGGGATATCCCCGGCTGGCTCCACCGCCTGACCCAGGAGATGAAGGAGGCCTCCCGCCGGCTTGAGTTCGAAAGGGCTGCCGACCTGCGCGACCTGATCATCGAACTGGAAGAGATGGCCCGCCGTCCTGCCAAGGCGGAAAGGAGCACCTGAGTTTGCCGAGCAACATCGTCATCCGCGGAGCGCGGCAGCACAATCTCAAGGACATCGATCTGGAGTTGCCCCGAAACTGCTTGATCGTGATCACCGGGCTGTCCGGCTCGGGCAAGAGTTCGCTGGCCCTGGATACCATCTATGCCGAGGGGCAGCGCCGCTACGTGGAGTCGTTGTCCGCCTACGCGCGGCAGTTCCTCGGCCAGATGGACAAACCCGATGTCGATCACATAGAGGGCCTGTCCCCGGCCATCTGCATCGACCAGCGCACCGCCGGGCGGAATCCCCGCTCGACCGTGGCGACGGTGACCGAGATCTACGATTACCTGCGACTGCTGTTCGCGAGGATCGGCAGGCCTCACTGCCCGAGGTGCGGCCGGCCGATCGCCCAGCAGACGGTGGACCAGGTGGTGGACCAGCTTCTGGCCCTGCCGGCGGGGAGCCGGGTCAATCTGCTGGCGCCGCTGGTGAGAGGACGCAAGGGCGAGCACGAGAAGGTCCTGGAAGACATCAAACGGGGCGGCTACGTCCGGGTGCGGATTGACGGGCAAGTGGTGGAGACCTCGGAAGTATCGCGCCTGGAAAAGAGCAAGAAGCATACCATCGAGGTCATGGTGGACCGGGTGGTGATCCGCGAAGGCTTGCGGTCGCGTCTGGCCGACTCGGTGGAGGCGGCCATGCGGCTTTCGGGCGGACTGGTGGTGGCGGATACCGGCGGCGGCGACATTATGTTCAGCCAGCAGTTCGCGTGTGCGGAGTGCGGCATCAGCCTGGAAGAGCTGTCTCCCAGGATGTTCTCGTTCAACAGCCCCTATGGTGCCTGCCCCAGCTGCCACGGCCTGGGAACACGGATGGAAATCGACCCGGAGCTGATCATCCCCGATCGTTCCCGGTCCCTCGATGATGGGGCGGTCGTCCCCTGGAGTCGGGGCACCAGCACCTACTATCAGCAACTGCTGGAGGCCGCGGCCGCCCACCACGGGATCCCCACGGACCGGCCGGTGTCCGAAATCGATCCGCGCATGGTAGACATCATCCTCCGCGGGTCAGGAAAGGAACTGATCCGCTTTCGGTATGTCAACCCCCACGGCCGCACGCGTCAATGGCAGGTCACTTTCGGCGGTGTCATCGCCAACCTGGAGCGCCGCTATCGCGAAACCCACAGCGAAGCGGCCCGGCTGGAGATCGAGGAGTACATGAGCACCACCCCTTGTCCGGCCTGCAATGGCGCCCGCTTGAAGCCGGAAAGCCTGGCCGTGCAGGTCGGAGGACGCTCGATTGCCGCCGTGACTTCCCTGGCGGTGGAGACGGCCCGCCGCTTCTTCGCCGACCTCGAGTTGAACGAGCGGGAGCGCCTCATCGCCCGACAGGTGCTGAAGGAGATCGGCGCCCGTCTCGGCTTCCTACAGGATGTCGGTCTGGGTTATCTCACCCTGGACCGGCCGGCGGGGACGCTGGCCGGCGGCGAGGCCCAGCGGATCCGCCTCGCCACCCAGATCGGTTCCAGCCTGGTAGGCGTCCTCTACATCCTGGATGAGCCGAGCGTGGGGCTGCACCAGCGGGACAACCTGCGGCTCCTGGACACGCTGCGGGCGCTGCGGGATCTCGGGAATACGGTCATCGTCGTCGAACACGATGAAGAGACGATCCGGACCGCCGACCACGTCGTCGACATCGGTCCGGGTGCCGGTGAACATGGCGGCAGGGTGGTTGCTCAGGGGAACCTCTCCGACATTCTGGCTTGTCCCGCGTCGCTCACCGGGCAGTATCTATCGGGTAGCCGGCGGATACCCGTCCCGTCTTCCCGCCGCCAGCCCGGCACCAAGTCCCTGGTTGTGCGAGGAGCGCGCCACCATAACCTGCAACATCTGGACGTACGGATACCGCTGGGACTGCTGGTGGCCGTAACCGGGGTAAGTGGCAGCGGCAAGTCGACGCTGGTCAACGAGATCCTGTATCGCCGACTCGCTCAGGTCTTGAACGGAGCCCGCGCCCGCCCCGGGGATCACGAAGCGGTGGAGGGAGTCGAGCACCTCGACAAGGCCATCGACATCGACCAATCCCCTATCGGGCGGACCCCTCGCTCCAATCCTGCCACCTACACGGGAGCTTTCGACTACATCCGGGAAGCATTCGCCCAGACGCCGGAGGCCCGGGCCCGCGGCTACCGGCCGGGTCGATTCTCCTTCAACGTGCGGGGCGGCCGGTGCGAGGCTTGCCGGGGGGACGGGATCATCAAGATCGAGATGCACTTCTTGCCCGATGTGTACGTGCCTTGTGAAATGTGCAAGGGCCGCCGCTACAACCGGGAGACCCTGGAGATCCGCTACCGCGGTCGTACCACCGCCGAGGTGCTGGAGATGACGGTGGACGAGGCGCTGGAGTTCTTCCTGCCCATTCCCCGCATCCGCCGCAAGCTGCAGACCCTCCAGGATGTCGGCCTGGGCTACATCCGGCTGGGCCAACCTGCCACCACCTTGTCGGGAGGAGAAGCCCAGCGCGTCAAGCTCGCCACCGAGCTGTCGCGCCGTTCCAACGGCAAGACCTTGTACATCCTGGATGAGCCGACTACCGGGCTGCACCTGGCGGACATCGAGCGGTTGCTGGAGGTGCTGGGGCGCCTGGTGGACGCCGGCGATACCGTATTGGTCATCGAACATAATCTCGAAGTCATCGCCTGCGCCGACTGGGTGATCGATCTCGGCCCCGAGGGCGGGGATGCCGGCGGCCGCGTGATCGCCGAGGGCCCTCCGGAACAGGTGGCGGTCACCCCCGGGTCGCACACCGGGCGCTTCCTGCGGGAGCGACTGGCCCGCCGAGAGACGAGGACGGTGAGTCCGGTTTGACGGCCGACCTGCGCGAGCAAGCAGGTTCGCTGCCCGACGGGCCGGGGGTATACCTGTTTCGGGATGCCCAGGGACGTCCGATTTACGTGGGCAAAGCCGCTTCGCTCCGCGATCGGGTTCGCAGTTACTTCCAGAAGGGGCTGGGGTCCAGGACCGCCCTGATGATGTCGCGAGCGGTCGATCTTGAGTTCATCACCACCGACTCCGAGGTTGAAGCGCTCATCCTCGAGAGCAACCTGGTCAAGCAGCACCGGCCGGACTTCAACATCCGCCTGCGCGACGACAAACACTTCCCTTACCTGCGGGTGGCCCTGGACGAGCAGTGGCCCGCGGTGACCGTGGTCCGCGGGATGCAGCGGGACGGGGCGCGCTACTTCGGCCCCTACACCCGTGCCCAGGCCCTGACGGCGACCTTGAAGGCCATTCGCCGCATCTTCCCCTTTCGTACCTGCGGCGACCATCGGTTGGCCACGGCTCGCCGCCCCTGTCTGCATCACGATCTCGGCCGGTGTCCCGCGCCCTGCGCCGGCAAGGTGGTACGCGAGGACTATCTGGCCAATCTGCGCGAGTTATGCCTCTTTCTCGATGGCCGCGGCGATCACGTGCTGCGGCGGCTGCGGGAGCGGATGGAACTGGCAGCTGACTCCCTGAAGTTCGAGCGCGCGGCCGAACTCCGCGATCAGCTCCGAGCGCTGGAGCAGGTGGTGGAGCGACAGAAGATGATATTCACCACCCAGGAAGACCTCGACGCGCTCGGCCTCGAGGTCGCGGGCCATGAGGCTTGCGTTCAGGTATTCCTCGTGCGGGAAGGCAAACTGGTGGGCCGGGAGAGCTTCCTGCTCACGGTGGCCGACAGCTCGCCGCCGGAGATCGTGGCCGCGTTTCTCAAACAGCACTACGGAGCCGTCGCCGTCGCCCCGCCGCCGCTGATCCTGGTGCCGGCCGTGCCGGCTCCGGCCGAACGGGGCCCGATCGAAAGCTGGCTCCGGGGTCTGCGCGGCGCGAAAGTGCGGGTGGTCCGGCCGCTGCGCGGCGCCAAGCGCGGCCTCGTCGATCTGGCGACGGCCAACGCTCGCCTGGCGCTCGCCGAGGCCGGGGTGACGGCCCGCTGGGAAGAGCAACTCACCGCGGGAGCGCTGCGGGAAATCGGTGATATCCTGGGACTTGGGCAAGCGCCCCACCGCATCGAGGCTTTCGACGTGTCGGGCTTCCATGGCCAGGAGACGGTGGCGTCCCGGGTAGTGTTCGAAGGCGGCCGGCCCTTCAAGGCAGGCTACCGCCGCTATCGCCTGTCCGAATCGCGCGGCCGCGACGACTGCTTCATGCTCCAGGAGGTGCTGCACCGGCGTTTCCGCCGGGGGGAAGCGCCTCCCGACCTGGTACTGGTGGATGGCGGGAAGGGGCAACTCGGCGCAGCCCGAGAGGTCCTCGCCCACCTGGGGTTGGACCGCCTGCCGGTGATCGCCCTGGCCAAGGAGCACGAGCATCTGTTCGTGCCCGATCGACCCGAACCGATCGCGCTGCCGGATGCGTCGCCGGCGCTGCGCCTCATCCGGCAGATGCGCGATGAAGCCCATCGTTTCGCCGTCACCTATCACCGAGCACTGCGCCGCCGCCGATCGCTGGGTCCGGCGGCCAAAGGAGGACGTCGTTCATGAGCACCGTCGTATTCACCTCGCCCATCGGCCCCATCACCGTGTGCTATGGGGAAGCGGGAGTCGAGCGGGTATTCCTGCCCGGCGAGCCGGCGCCTCCGGCCGACTGCGGCCCCGCCCGACCCGGTTTCATCGACGACCTGGAGCGCGAGCTGCTCTGGTATTTCGCCGGCCGGCCGGTCAACTTCACCGCGCCGCTCGCCCCGGTCGTCCTGACCCCCTTTCAGGTCGCGGTCCTCGAGCAGTGCCGGTCGATCGCCTACGGAGAGGTGCGGACCTATGGCTGGCTCGCCGCCCGCGTGGGCAAACCCGGCGCCGCGCGCGCCGTCGGCCAGGTGATGGCCAGGAACCCCCGGCCGCTGCTCGTACCGTGCCATCGCGTGGTGGCTGCCGGCGGGCTCGGCGGCTTTGGGGGCGGACTTGCCCTCAAGGCGCGCTTGCTCGAACAGGAGCGGCACGGCGGCCGGGCCATTATCTCGGATCGCCCTTGATATTTGTGACCGATGGCCTTGACAAATGGGGGACGAGTTAATATTGTTAAGGTAATGCCTTAATAGTAATAACACTCCGGTGAATTGTGTTGGTCAGGCAGGGGAGGGGAGGGTGCATCCTTGGAACGCGACTTGCGCCGGTCAGTTCCCGGCCGTTGTCCCGTGTGCGGTGAGGCTCTGGAAGTGACGCGACTCGAGTGCCCCTACTGTGATACCGGCCTGGACGGCAAGTTCCAGGCCTGCAAGTTCTGCCTGCTGACCCGGGAGCAAAAGGACTTCCTGGAGATCTTCATCAAGTCGCGGGGGATCATCAAGGAGGTCGAGCGGGAGTTGGGCCTGTCCTATCCGACGGTGCGGGGACGGCTCGACGCGATCATCGAGGCTCTGGGCTACCGGGTCGACCGCTCGGAGCCGGAAGACCGGGAGCGCCGGCGCAAGGAGATCCTCGACGCGGTGAACCGGGGGGAGATCAAGGCGGACGAGGCCGTGAAACTGCTTCGACAGGTATGAGGAGAGGAGGAGAGGCGAGTGGTCTGGAACGTGGTCATCGACGAGGCATTCATCTCCATCGTGTTGTTCGGCGTAGGTCTCCTGATCCTTGCGCTGGCGGTGCTGGACCTGATCCGGGCCTGGATGCTGATCAGTCGCGGTCTTTATCGAGTGCAGCGCTCTTCGCATCATCCGTGGTCCCTCCGGCATGCTCCGCTCCGGGAAGGCCTGACCATGCTGGCGATCGGCGGCACGGTCGCGTACGGGATCCAGGCGGGACTGGGCTTCTGGGTGACGGCCTTCCTGGTGGTGGCCGCCGTCGGCCTGGTCAAGATGTTGACCGGAGCCGTAGTCTTCAGGATCCACCCCTGACGGGAGGTGCGCGGGATATGTCCATCGGGGAAGAGCGTGCCCTATCCGAGCAGCAGTATTTCGACGCCTGCCGCAAGATCATCGTGGAGCAGCTGGGCGGCAAGGTGGACGTCCAGGCCTGGGGCGAGGACCGCATTCGTCTGACCTGGGTCCGCAGGGGGGAGACCCGGTTGCGCACGCGCGCCTTCCGGGAAGGCGACAGCCTGAAGATCATCGTTGACCGGGCAGGCTGCAGAGGATGGAGCGCCGGGCGACAGGTCGACGTGGAACTCCGGGTTCCTCGCTCCGCCGATCTGGAGGTCGAGACCGGCGGCCCGGGACCGGTGACCGTGAGCGGCATCCGGGGCAGCATTCGCCTGGCGACGGGTCAGGGCGATATCTGCGTCCGCGAGACAGCGGGTTCGCTGAGCGTGGAGACGGGCAGCGGGAACGTGCTTGCGGAGAGCTGTCAGGGAGCGCTGGAACTGGCTACCGGCCTGGGCACGGTGACGCTGAAAGGGGCGCGAGGGAACTTCAACCTGGAGACGGGCTCGGGGAGCCTCACGCTGGCGGACCTGGCGGGCAATCTTGAGGCGGAGGCGGGGAGCGGTCGGATCCGCATCTCCCGGATCCGGGGCGATCTGAAGCTCGATTCGGGGTCCGGGGACGTGATCCTCGAAGGTGTCGCCTCGCGTCGCCTGGAAATAGAGACTGGCTCCGGAGACGTGAGCGTCGACGGATATCCCTTGCCCGATGCCCGCTGGGAAGTGGCAACCGGTTCGGGGGACGTCCGGCTGGCCATCCCGGCGACAAGCGACTGCCGGCTCAATGTGGAGACGGGCAGCGGCCGCATCGACTGCCGGCTGCCCCTGCGGACCAGGGAGGAAGGACCTGGCTGCCTGCAGGGCGTGCTGAACCGGGCGGACGCCGCCGTTGAAGTGCTGACCGGCTCAGGGAACGTGGTCCTCGAGGCCCGCCCTGACTCTGTGCCGGTGCCCGAACGGGAGACGGAGCCGGACGAGGCATCGCTGAGCGTCCTCCGCATGGTCGAGGAGGGCAAGATCACTCCCGGCGAGGCGGAGGCCCTGTTGCGGGCGCTGGCGGGCGCCCCCGATCCCGCACCGCCGCGGGAGGACTCGGCGGAGGCGGACCGCAAAGCGGCCGCTTCCGAGCAGGAAGCGACGCCTGAGGGGACGTGAATTCGCCGGCGGGACGCGGGGAGATGGTCTAGCTGAAACAAGATCGACTGCAGGTGTTGAAGATGATCGAGGAGGGGAAGATTTCGGCCGCGGAAGGGCTCCGCCTGCTCGATGCCTTCGAGAACCGCCGGGAGGGCGAGCCGGCCCGGGGCCAGTGGCTCCGGATCAAGGTGACCCATCTGTCCTCAGGGCGCTCAAAGGCCACGGTCAACTTGCCGCTCAGCCTGGTTGAGACGGGTTTGCGCTTCCTGCCGGGAGGCAAGTTGAGCGTCGGCCCGGGTGGCCGGGTGGATGTTCAGGAGTTGCTGGAGATGATCCGTTCCGGGCAGTCGGGGAAGCTGATCGAGGTGACGGCGGAGGACGAGGATGCCCGCGTGGAGATATTCGTCGACTGAACTATAATTAGGAGGCTCGATGCGTGACCCGGGTCATGATCTTCGTGGATGGTTCGTGGTTGTACCGCAGCTTGCCTCAGCTCGCCCAGGCTTGCGGCAAGGATGGTTATGTGATCGACTACGGCAAGCTTCCGGGGACGCTCGGCGATGAACTAGCCAAGCGGCTCGGCAGGACGGACACGGATATCGTTCGCACCCACCTTTTCGGGTCCTATCCCAGCAACTACGATGAGCAAGATGAGCCGGTCGCCCGGGGGACGGCCGACTTCTTCAACCTCCTGCGCGAGGAATTCCATTACGAAGTGGATTTGTTCGCCGTCGACTTCGGTGGCAACCGCATCCGCCCCCGGGATCGCGACCCCGACCACCCCTTCGAGCCCAGGGAAAAGTGCGTCGATGTGGCGCTGGCGACGAGCCTGGTCTACTACGCAACCGTACCCCATGCCTATGATGTGGCGATCGTGGTGATCGGGGACCGGGACTACACGCCTGCTCTCCAGCAGGTACGTCGCCTGGGGAAGCGGGTGGCCGTGGCCAGCATCAAGGGTTGTTGCGCTCGCGAGTTGGCCGATCCGGTGGATCGCGAACGCGTCAAGGACGTCGATATCATCTGGCTCAACGACCTCGCCGACGTCCTCGAACTGCGTTACGAGTCGGTCCTGCGCGAGTGTCAGTCTCCCCAGCACCAGGGGGACCGGTGGGTCCCCACCACCTACCGGCCGCGTAAGAATCGGCCTTTCTACTGCGATGAGTGCCGCCGAGCCTTTGCCGAGCAGCGCCGAGCCACGGAAGCGCTCCTGGCCGCCGCTCCCCCCGATGCCGGAGGCGGCGAAGAAGCGCAAGGCGGCGAGGCAGCGGGCAAGGTGGACAAGCTGTTTCTCGACCACGGCTACGGGTTCGTGCGGGCGGAAGACGGCCGCCAGTACTTCTTCCACCGGACCGACGTCCAGAACGACGCCTGGCCCAACCTCGCTGTCGGCGACCAGGTGGGTTTCATCATCCGGCACTGGCCCGCGCACAACAAGGCCGGGCGGGTCAGCGATGTGCGGAAGCCATGAACGAACGTGAGGTGGCGCGGGTGAAGCGACCGCTGGAATTGGCCGATTACTATGCTTGGAGGGTTCCCGCCCAGCCGGCGCTGTCGCCAGACGGCCGCCGGGTGGCATACGTCGTCCATGAGTCACTGCGCAAGGAAAATGAGGACAATGCCAGCTTGTGGCTCCTGGGAATGGACGGCAAGAGCACGCCCCACCGCCTGACCCGCGGCAAGACGGCTGACAGTTCGCCGCGATGGTCGCCCGACGGACGTCACCTGGCGTTCCTCTCGTCGCGGCCCGACGAGCTGGAAGTGAGTGCCGGCGTCACCGAACCGGAAGAAGGGCCCGATCGGCCCTCCCAGGACAAGCCCCGGCCGCAAATCTGGGTCCTCGACCGGGAACGCGGAGGAGAGCCCCGGCAACTGACTCGGACCGGCGAAGGCGTCGCCGACTTCGATTGGTCCCCGGACGGCTCCCGGCTCGTGTTCGCGGCCCGCGATCCCGAGCCTGCTCAGTCGGTTTACCTCAAGAGCGTACGCGGCAAGGGCGACTTCAAGGATAAGGGCCCGCTGGTGTTGGAGCGGACCCAGCACAAGGCCGATCAGTCAGGCTATCTCGACGAGGTGCGGACGCACCTGTTCGTCGTGGACGCGGCTTCCCGGGAGGTCACGCGCTTGACCGGCGGCCCCTGCGATGAGGCCGCGCCTCGCTGGTCGCCGGACGGGCGCTGGATCGCCTTTCTCTCCAATCGCACGGGCGATGCCGACAACAACCTGCGGTCCGACATCTGGGCGGTGAGCCCGGACGGCGCCGTCGCCTTGCGATTGACCTTCGGCGACGTGGGAGCGGCTGACGTGCGCTGGTCGCCCGATGGCCGCCGGCTGGCTTTCGTGTCCTCGCTCGAGCCCGAGAACTTGTACCGGTTGCGCCACCTGCTGTGCATCGATCTCGAGGCGGCCGAGCCCGTGACCGATCTGGCCGCCCACGTGGGCCGCGGCTGGTTTAGCATCGGCGGCATCGTGCCCGAACCCGCCGCAGGCGATCCGGCCGGTCATGCTCGCGTCTACCCGGTGCCGGAACGGGCGACCCCCTATCGGGTACTTACCGCAGGGCTGGATCGGCCGGTCATGGACCCGCCCGTCTGGCTCGATCCGGACAGCTTGTTAGTCCCCCTGGGCGATCGGGGGCAGACCCGTCTGGCCCGGGTGACCGTGGGGGGAGTCGCCGAACTCGTATTCCCGCGTGAGGACCGGCTATGCAGTATCCAGCATGAAGGCATATGCGCCGCCGGCGACCGCATAGTGGTCGTGCTGGGGCGGGCCGAGACGGGGGCCGATCTCTTCTCACTGGCCCCGTCCGACCTCGAGGAGCCCGATGTGGATGGCCGCGCCACGCAGCTCACCCGGGCGAACGATGAACTGCTCGCCGATCGCCTGACCTCGAGTTACGTACGCCTGGCGTTCGCCGGTGCCGGCGGTCACTCGCTGGAAGGGCTGGTGGCCTTGCCGCCGGGCTTCGATCCCGCCGCCGGCCGTGCGCCCCTGATCGTCAAGATTCACGGCGGTCCCATGGCCTATGATGCCCCGGAATTCCGGTTCGACGTCCAGTACTGGGCCGGCCGGGGTTACCTGGTGCTGATGGTCAATTACCGCGGGTCCACTTCGTACGGCGAGGCTTTCTGTACGGCGATCCGGGGCGACTGGGGACCGCGCGAGCACGAGGACGTGATGCGCGGCGTCGAGGCGCTGGTAGACCGGGGATGGGCCGACTCCGAGCGGCTCTTCTGCACCGGCTTCTCGCAGGGCGGGATCATGACCAACTGGGCGGTGGGTCACACCGACCGGTTCCGCGCCGCGGCGAGCGAACACGGGATGTGGGATTACGTTGCGGCTTTCGGGACCGATGACTGCCACCGCTGGTGGCAGGACGACCTGGGCGTGCCCTGGCATAACTGGGAAGGCTATCGCAAGATGTCTCCCATGGCGGCCGTGGACCGCATTCGCACGCCGCTGTTGATCACCGCCGGCGAGGTCGATTGGCGCTGTCCGCTGAGCCAGTCGGAGCAGCTGTACGTCTCGCTGAAGAAGCGCGGCGTGCCCACCCGGTTGGTGATCTACCAGGGCGAACGTCATGCCGTCGACAAACCGCGACGGGCCATTGACCGCATCCGGCGGATTCTCGAGTGGTTTGCCGTCTACGGCGGCATCCCGCTCGACGATGATTCCGCCCCCGGCTATCCCGACCCCAACCCGCGCCCTTGATTCCGGCCGTTCAGGAGCCGGCGGCCGCCCCTTCGGCGGCTATCCCGTGCAATAACACGTCGGAGAAGATGGCGGCGATCTCCTCCGCGGACAACCGACCTCTCGGGTTGTACCAGCGGTGAACCCAATTCGTCATGCCTAGTAGCGCGTAAGTAATGAGCCGTGGATCCATCTCCCGGAACTGCCCGGCCTTGATGCCCTCGATCAGGATACTCTCGAGCAACCGCTCGTAACGGCGCCGCTGCTCGTCGATGCGGTCGCGCTGTGACGGCGACAGCACCCGCGTCTCTCTCAGGACGATGCCCAGGGTATCCGGATGATCGGCGATGGCCACGGTGTGGGCCGCAATGGCCCGCCGTAGTCGCTCCGTCGGACTGGCCGGGATCGCCCGGATGCTCTCGAGTTGGGCGATCATCGACCCGATAGCCTCATCGAAGATGCGGAAAAGGAGTTCCTGTTTGCCCGAAATGTAATAATACAGGCTGCCCTTCTGCAGACCTACGGCATGGGCGATCTCCTGCATGGACGCTGCATGGTATCCTTTGTCACGGAAGACCCGCCGGGCCACGTCCAAGATCTGCCGTTCCTTGGACATCGGCGCGACCTCCCCGGGGGAACGACTGTTCCGGGAAGATAATACCACCGGCCGCCGCCGGCATCAACCGCCCAGCACCTCGGGATTGACGGGATGGGGCGGGCGAATCCCCGCCAGCCCGGCCAGGAGGTTATCCACCGCCAGGTCGGCCATCCGCTTCCTGGTGGCACGGGTAGCGCTGCCCACGTGGGGCAGTGCGATCACATTGTCCAGGGTGAGCAACGGATGAGCCGGGTCGACCGGCTCCTGCTCGTAGACATCCAGCCCGGCACCCGCGAGCCGGCCGGAAACCAGGGCCTGGTACAAGGCGGACTCGTCGACCACCTCCCCCCGCGCCGTGTTGATCAGGCAGGCATCCGGTCGCATCCGGCTGAACTCGGCTTCGCCGATCATCCCCCGGGTAGCGGGAGTAAGGGGCACGTGCAGGCTCACGAAGTCGGATCGGGCAAGGAGTTCCTCGAGCGGCGTGAACTCGGCTCCGAGCGAGGTCTCCTCAGCCGGCATACGCTGGGTGTCGTGGTACAGGAGCCGCATCTTGAAGCCGCGAGCCCGCTGCGCAACCGCCTGCGCGATCCGCCCGAAACCGACTAGTCCGAGGACGGCTCCATGGACGTCGCGTCCGAGCAGCAGGGAGGGGTCCCAGGTCCGCCAGTTCCCCGAACGGGTGAAGCGATCGCTCTCCACGATCCGCCGGGCGACGGCCAGGATGAGGGCGAAGGCCAGATCGGCAGTGGTCTCGGTGAGGACGCCCGGCGTATGGGTGACCAGGATGCCCCGCCGGGTGGCGGCCTTCACATCCACATTGTTGTACCCCACGGCCATGACGCTGATCACCCTGAGCCGCGGCGCCATTTCCAGTAGCGCTGCATCGATCGGGTCGGTGAGCAGGCAGAGCAGGCCATCCGCCTCCGCCAGCCCGCGGATCAACTCCTCACGGGACGGCGGGACCGGTTCGGGCCATATATCAACGCTGGCCGCGTGGTCGAGACGACGCTCGGCCTCACCGGGCAATCGCCGGGTCAAGTACACTCTCATGGTCGGGACTCCTTTCCTCCCGCTGTGAGCGGCGGGATGTCCAGGCGGGCGCCTACGGCCAGTAGTCTGGCCAGGCGGGCGGCGGCATCGCCCAGAAGGCGGTCGGCGTCGCCCATGGCCCGGTCCAACTCAATGGGACCGGGAACGGCGGGCAATATCGCATCGGGGCCGTCCTTATGGAGAGCCTGCTCCTCGGCTCCCACTCCCCCCACCAGCGCGACGACGGGAATGCCCCGGAGCCTGGCCAATCGGGCCACGGCCAGTGGCGCCTTGCCGCGCAGGGTCTGCCCATCCATCTTGCCCTCGCCGGTGATCACGAGGCCGGCCCCGTCGAGGCGGCGCTCAAGCTGGGTTGTCTCCAGTACGATGTCGGCTCCGGGTCGGAGGGTGGCCCCCAGCAATGCGACCAGGCCCGCC
Source organism: Bacillota bacterium (assembly GCA_035477115.1). Taxonomy (GTDB): domain Bacteria; phylum Bacillota; class Sulfobacillia; order UBA995; family UBA995; genus UBA995. The sequence continues at coordinate 36,722 of DATIKW010000014.1, forward strand.
CCCAGGCCCCCCGCGGCCCCACCGCCCGCGAGTTGCTCCACATTCATTCCCAGTTGTCTCCTGACGATCAAGGCGAAGTGGCCAAGCGCGGCATCTAACTGGGTGACGGCCGGCGGAGTCGCCCCTTTCTGGGGGCCGAACATGGCGGCTGCTCCCGAAGGACCGCACAGCAGGACATCCACATCGGCCGCCGCGATCAGGGTGACGTGCTTCAAGCGGGGATCGAGGCCGTGTAGGTCTAACCGGCGTAGCCGAAGCAGTTCTCTGCCGCCCGGCCCTATGGGTCGGCCGGCCTCATCGAGCAGGGAGGCTCCCAGCGCCTGGGCGGCACCCGCACCCCCATCGACGGTGGCGCTGCCTCCGAGGCCGAGGATGATCTGCCGGCAACCGGCGTCGAGTGCCGCTCTCACCAGTTCGCCCGTACCATAGGAAGTCGTCACCAGCGGATCACGGCTCTGCGGCGGAACCAGCGTCAACCCGGAAGCGGCAGCCATTTCGAGCACGGCGGTGTCGCCCCCGGGCAATACGCCGAACCGGGCGGTCACCGTGTGGCCGAGCGGCCCGGTGACTTGTACTTCCCGGCGCTCCCCACCCGAAGCCAGGAGCATCGCCTCTACCGTGCCCTCGCCTCCATCCGCCACCGGGACGAGGTCGAGTTCCAGGCCGGCGAGGATCTGGGTCAGACCGCGGGCGATACAGCGGGCAGCCTGTGCTGGGCTGAGGCTGCCCTTGAAAGATCCGGGGGCGATGATGACTTTCACTCGCCCGCCCTCCCCTGTCGCACTAGTAGTATCCTAGCACCAGCGCGCCGGCACCCACCAGTACTCCCGTCTCCCGGAACTGGGCGGGGACGACGCTGACTGCCGCTCCCGGGGCCCTCAAGACGCGCTTGGCCAACTCCCCTCGGGCGGGTCCCAGCAGGTGCTCGCCCGCACCCGCCACTCCGCCCCCTACCACGATCTTCTCGGGGTTGAGGAGGTTGACGGCCCCCGCCAGGGCGATGCCGAGGTGGGTTCCCGCCCGGGTGAAGATGCCGCACGCATCGGGGTCGCCCTGGTCGGCGGCGACCGCCAGGAGGCGACAACTGACCGACGCCGGATCATCCCCGCATAACTCGCGCAGGGCCGATCGCGCGCCGCTTCGCCGGGCCCGCGCCAGGGCCTCCCGTCCCGCGGCGGCCAAGGCGGGACCGGCTGCCAGGGTCTCGAGACATCCGCGGTTGCCGCAAGTGCATTCCGAGCCGGCTTCGACCAGTGGGAGGTGGCCGATCTCTCCCGCCGTCCCCGACGCCCCCCGGATCACGCGACCGCCGAGGATGATACCGCCACCGATGCCCGTACCTACCCACACCCCGAGCAGATTGGCGCTCCCTCGCCCGGCCCCATAGAGCGCTTCAGCCAATGTGGCCAGGCGGGCGTCGTTGTCGGCGCTGACGGGCAGCCCCAGCCCCTGCTCCAGCACCATGCCAACATCGATGTCGGTCCATCCCAGATTCCCGGCCGAGAGGACCCTCCGCGCCCGGGGGTCTACCAGCCCGGCCACGCCGATGCCCACGCCGACGACTGGTCCAACCTCATTCCCCCGCTCGGTCAACAGGCGGCGACCGGCAGCGATCACTCGAAAAAGCACCTTCGCGGGATCGGCGGGGCCGGTCAGATCGAGGGCCCGCGGGTGATAGAGCTTCCCGGCTCCATCCACTAGCCCCACCGACAGATGCGAGGCGCCCAGGTCGATGGCTAGAGCCAGCCGGCCATCGTCAGGCGGAACCGTCATCGCCGGCATCGGGATACTCACTCCCGGGTGGGACGCGTCATCTGGCCGGTTCCTCGGGGATGATGATCCAGGCGACGACATAGAAGAGGATCCCCGCTCCCATCAGCCCGAACAAAGCCCAAGCCAGACGAATCAGCGTGGGATCTACCCCCAGATAGTCCCCCAACCCCCCGCACACGCCGCCCAGGACACGCTGGACCCTTGAACGGTAAAGCTTCTTCATTTTCCCCCCGCACCTCCGCGGACTGACTTCGCGATCGGCCTGCCTCCTCCTGCGCGGGGAGGGATGGGACGCGGGAAGTGGAATCGATCGCGTCGATGGACCTGGAGGTGACGACCTCGCGAATTCTCATCTTCCATCCTGATCCGCGGGTTGCCGTGAAGTACGAGGAGTTGCTCAAGGGGCAAGCCGGGCTGACCTCAGTGACCTCGCATACGGAAAGCGAATTGGCCGAGCGGCTGCCCCAGGTCGACGTGGTGTTCGGCTGGAGGCTTCCCGCCCGTACGCTGGCAGGCGCGCGCCACCTGCGCTTTGTACAGGTGATGAGCGCGGGGGTGGACGATCTCCTGCGCGACCCGGGTTTTGATCGTGCCATCCCCCTGGCCTGCGCTCGGGGCACCTACGGTCCGCTGATGGCGGAGTATGTTCTGGCCATGCTCCTGGCGGTGGAGAAGGATGTTCGCCGCCTGTTCCGACAGCAGCAAGAGCGGACATGGAAGTCCTTCCGGCCCGGGTACTTGCGCGGGAAGGTCCTGGGTCTGGCGGGACTCGGTTCCACCGTGCAACTCGCACGGGCTGCCGATGCGCTGGGCATGACAGTCCTCGGCTACCGGCGACAGCCCGAGCCGGTGGCGGGAATACGCGAGGTGTACGGGCCCGACCGGTTCATCCCCTTCCTCCGGGAACTCGATTACCTGGTGCTCGCTCTGCCGCTCACCCCCGAGACCGAGGGATTCCTTGGCCTGCCTGAGTTCCGTCAGATGAAACCCTCGGCCTGGCTTATCAACATCGGACGGGGCCGCGTCGTCCGCGAGCCGGAGCTGGTGGAAGCGTTGACTGCGCGCGTCATTCGGGGCGCAATCCTCGATGTGTTTGCCGAGGAGCCCCTGCCCGCCTCCAGCCCGCTCTGGACCCTGGACAACGCCGTGATTACCCCTCACTTGGCCGCTGCCAGCATTCCCGAAACCATGGTGGGATTGCTGCTGGAGAACCTCGATAACTGGCGGGCCGGACGGCCCCTGAAGGGACTGGTGGACCCGGACCGCGGATACTGAGCCAACGCATGTAGGGGCGGGTTCGGAACCCGCCCCTACATGGCCACGCTCGACCATCTTGACCCGATAACCCGACTAGCCGTGAAGCGCCAGCAGGTACGGCATGCCGATCCCGAGCAGCAGCGCCAGGAAGATGGCGCCGAAGATCAACCCGAGTAACCAGAAGTCCCTGCGCCCCACATAACCGCTGCCGTAGTACACGGGCGCGGGTCCGGTGGCGTAGGGGGTGAGGACGCCCATGAGACCCAGGGAATACGCCAGGAGCAGGGCGTAGGGTTTCAAGGGGAAGTCGGGGATGGCGGCGCCCACTCCCAGGAATACCGGGAGCAGGGCGACGGCATGAGCGGTGATGCTGGCGAACATGTAGTGCACGATGAAGAAGATGGCCACGAGAATGCCCGCCATCAGGATTACGGGCACGCCGCCCAGCGCCGCAGCCACCCCATCCGCGAACCAGGCGACGAAGCCAACCCGGCTCAATCCCCCGGCCATGGCCACCAGGGTCGCGAACCACACCAGGGCGTTCCATGCCGGACGGTTCCCAAGCACGTCATCCCAGGTGACAACCCGGGTCAGGAGCATGAGCGCGAAGGCTACCAGCGCGACGGTCGTGGCGTTGATCTGGTCCCGGGCGAAGATCCACAGCCCCAGCGCCAGCAAGGCCAAGACTAACATGGTGATCTCGCGGACGCTCAGCCGGCCGAGTTTCTGCAACTCCTTGCCCGCCCAGGTTGGAACCTCTTCGCTGGCCTTGATGATCGGGGGATACAGCTTGTAGATGATCAGCGGGAGCGTGGCGATCAACAGGAGCCCTATCGGCAGGAACCCGACGAACCACTCGGACCAGGTGATATTCAGTCCTATGGTCTCGGCGATCAGCCCTACGGCCAGTACGTTGGGGGCAAGTCCCGTCAGGAACATGGAACTGGTCACGGCCTGTCCCGCAAAAGCCGTCCACATGATGTACGAGCCCATCTTGCGGGACGTCTCCCCCGGCTCCGAGCCGTATAGCGTGGGGATATTGCGGGCGACCGGGTAGATGGTCCCGCCGCTCCTGGCGGTGTTTGACGGCATGAAGGGCGCCAGCGCCAGATCGGAGAGGGTCGTGGCATACCCCAGGCCTAGCGTCCGCCGGCCGAGCAGCTTGACCAGCCCGAGCGACACCCGCCTGCCGAGGCCCGTCCTCTCGTAGCCCAGGGCGAACATGAAGGCCACGAAGATCAACCACACCGTCAGGTCGGTGAAACCGGAGAGGGCCCACCGGATCGCATCTCCTGGTTTCGCCTCGACGAGACCGGCCGCCGCCGCCAACGTCACGCCGGCCAACCCGACCACTGCTCCCGGGAAAGGCTCGAGGACCAGGGCTGCCACAACTGCGGCAAACAGGGCGAAGAACTGCCAGGCCGCGGGAGTCAGCCCGGCGGGAACGGGGATGATGAGGATGATGACGCCGATCGCCAGAGGAACTAACATACGCCACCAGGTCTTGATCGCAGACGCCTCCCTTGGGATGGGTTTGTGCCCTCGAGGCGGCTCCCTCGAGTGCCATCCTTCACAATAACTTTAGACGAACTGGGCAACTATTCCTCCCTTGCGTCGGACCGTGGAGGGCAACCGAGCATTCGTCGAAAGGTCCGCGCTCAGTTCACCGCGGGTAAGGTGCTGCCGGCATAGGGCATGAGGATGACCCGGGCATCGTTCCCCTGGTCGCGCAGCGCGGCGTCAAGGGCAGCTTGCGCCGTGCCGAACGGCTCCATCCATAGCTGCCGGACCATGGTCTCCGGGAGATCGGAGACGAGGAAGATACGCGATTCCAGGGCAACGCGGGCGATGGCGGCCGCCTTGTGCCCGCCGAGCTGGAACTGGCGGCGGATGCGCTCGACCACCGCGGCCGGCGAGGCGGCGGCGGCGATCCACTCCTCGAATATCCGTTCGCCGAAACCCTCAGCGCAGGAGGCCACCAGGACGATCACCCCGCCGGGCTTCACGGCCTGGGCGGCGTTGTCCAGGGCTTTCTGAGCCTGGTACACATTCAGATCTTTGGGATGTCCCCCGGGGCTGGCCACCACGATGGCGGCCCGCTCGGGGATCATCACCTTGAACAGGCGGTCCGCCAGTCCACACCCATGGCGGTGGGCGGCGATGACCTGTCCGGCGACCGCGCTCACTACCGTCTTGGAGTCGTCCAGGATGACGTTGAGGATGAAGTCGATGCCGACCAGAGCCGCGGCTTCTTCAATGTCATCGCGGACCGGGTTGCCGTCAAGCCGCCCGGGCGCGGCCCCCGGTTCCAGCATCAGCGAGTGATTGGCCTCGATGGTGGCCCTGCCACAAACGCCAGGGACCAGCGACTTGCTACCGCCGCTGTAGCCGGCGAAATAATGGGGGTCGATGTTGGCGAGGGCCACGCGGACATCGGCTTCGACCACGGTCCGGAATACATCAACCGGCGTGCCGCGCCGGGTCGTACCCACCCTGATCACGTCGTCCGGGTCGGAATCGATGCATCGTAGGCGGTCATACATCGGTTCTCCGGCCAGCTTCTGCCTTTCCTCGGGGGTATGCGCCCGATGGATCCCCAGGCCGAACACCACGGTCACGTCGCCGAGGTCGATTCCCGCCGCGTCGAGTTCGGCGATCACTTCCGGCAGCATCAGGTGGGTCGGGCAGGGGCGGGTGATGTCGCTGGCCAAGATGGCCAGCTTCTGGCCAGGTCTCACGAGTTCCCGCAACCGGGGCGAGCCGATGGGCGCCGCCATCGCCCTGCGCACTACGGCCCGCGCATCTCCCGCAGCCGGAACCGTGCCGGTGTGCAGCGTACAGAGGACCCGTTCGGCGTCCAACGCTAGTTTGATCTTGCCTTTGCCGAATCCCAATTCCACGTCCAGTTCCTCCGACCTCCCGTCGCCCCGCGCTCACCGTGCGGGCATGGGGGTTACATCACAAATCCCTTCGTCCTCGCAGGCGGCGGCACCTCCCGGCCGGTCGCCCCTTTCGCTCCCGCGAATCCGTCCCCACCCCTGCGTTCGTCTCGCCCCGTTCGCTTCCTTGACAGGGTCATGCCGGTCCACTAGAATGGTCGTGTGTGCAAGAGGGGGATTGGCGCTTGAGGACGACCTACATGGCCTGCCCGGCGGACATTAAACGAGAATGGTACGTAGTCGATGCGAGCAACAGGCCGCTCGGACGGCTGGCTAGTCAGGTTGCCGCGGTGCTACGGGGGAAACACAAGCCGACCTTCACCCCGTTCCTTGACACCGGCGACCATGTAATCGTGGTCAACGCGGAGAAGGTCGCGCTCACCGGCCGTAAGCTCGATCAGAAGTTTCACTTCCGCCACTCCGGATACCCGGGTGGAGCCCGCTTCACAAGCTATCGCCGCTTGTTGGCCGAGCATCCGGATCGGGTGATCGAACTCGCGGTGAGAGGGATGCTCCCCCATAATCGCCTGGGTCGCGCCATGGCCCGTAAGTTGAAGGTGTACCGGGGGCCGGTTCACCCCCACGAAGCCCAGAAGCCGCAGCCACTCGGAGGGTAACATGCCGGATATTGAGGGTTATTTCTATGCGACCGGCCGACGCAAAGCGGCGGTCGCCCGCATCAGGTTAGCCCCCGGCCGGGGTGATCTGTCGATCAACGGCCGGTCATTGGAGCAGTACTTCCCCAGCCCGGCGCTGCAAGCGGTCATCAGGTCGCCGCTGCGGCTGACGGACGCCGAGGGCAAATACGACGTGTTGGCTGCCGTTGCCGGCGGTGGCGTGGCGGGCCAGGCCGGCGCCGTCCGCCTCGGCATTGCGCGCGCCCTACTGAAGGTCGATGCGGGGCTAAGGACCTCCCTCAAGAAGGAAGGGTTCTTGACCCGAGACCCGCGCGTCAAGGAGAGGCGCAAGTACGGACTGAAGAAAGCCCGCAAGGCGCCCCAGTTCAGCAAGAGATAAACTCGGTCGCCCTGTCCTGATCCCCGCCGTCCCCGGCATATGGGTTGATGGTGGGGATTAGCTTTGCTGCGACCGCGCTGGGTGCTGGCGATCCTGATGGCGGCTTGCCTTGCCGGCTGGCTGTTCCCGCCCATAGAACCCGCGATCCCTCCGGTGATCCCGGTGACCGCCTGGTTGGCCGAACAGGGGGTTGTGCTGGATCCTGGCCACGGCGGATACGATCCAGGCGTGGTGGGTCCGAGGGGCGAACGGGAAGAGGAAATCGCCCTGGACATCACCTTGCGCGTGAGAGACCTGCTGGTGGCGGCGGGAGTTGAGGTGTGGCTGACGCGCACGACCGATGAAGACCTGGTGGACGCGGACGAGGCTGCTCGGCTGAGATCGCGTAAACGTGCCGACCTCTCCGCGAGACTCCGGCTGGTCCAGCGCGTCGCGCCCGCTGCTTTCGTCAGCATTCACGTGAACAGCTTCCCTTCACCCCGGTGGTGGGGTCCCCAGACCTTCTTCAATCCCGATGGTAATCCGGCGAATGCCCGGCTGGCGGCGACCATACAGGAAAACCTCCGGAGGATCGCACCCGCAACCGATCGACAGCCGGCCCCCCACCAGGGCTTGTTCCTGCTCCAGAACATCCCTTTCCCCGCGGTCACCGTGGAAGTTGGCTTCGTATCTAACCCCGCCGAAGCCCGACGCCTGATGACCAAGGAGCATCGCCAGGCGCTGGCGTGGGCGATCTTCGCCGGTGTCGTCCGCTTCCTTCAGTAATCAGTGATCGCCGCTCAGCGGCGCCCCGGGATGGCCCGGCCAGGCAGAGGCCACAATAGGCAGACCGACGCAATTCCTTTCCCTCCGGGGAGGATCTGGGACGCCTATGCAAGAATGCATAGACACAACTGTACGCCAAGAAGGGAGCACTCAAAGTGGACGTGACACGAATCCTCCACTGGGGCGTGGGGGAGATGGGGGCGGGCATGGTCCGCCTGATCCAGGAAATCCCCAGTTTGCGAAGTGTCAGTGCGGTGGTTCGGCCCGGCCCCAAGGAAGGTAAAGATCTCGGAGAACTGGCGGGGCTGTCCCGCCCGCTCGGAATCAAGGCGGTGAGCGATCCAGCCCGAGCCCAGGCCGAGGCGCCCGCCGACGTGGCCCTACATGCCACCGGGTCTTTCACCCGCGAGGTATATCCTCAGCTTGAGGCCCTGGTCAACCTGAAGCTCGATGTCATAACCGTGGCTGAGGAGATGGCCGCGCCGTGGAGGCGCGAACCGGAATTGGCCGCCAAGCTCGATCGCTTGGCACGCGAACGGGGAGTGACCGTGCTGGGGACGGGGATCAACCCCGGCTTCGTCCTCGACACCCTGATCATCGCGCTCACCGGTGCTTGCTGGGAGGTCCGCAAGATCCGGGCGGCCCGGATCAACGACTTGAGTCCCTTCGGACCCGTGGTCATGAAGACCCAGGGCGTGGGGACGACCCCCGAGGAGTTCGCCAGGGGGGTGGCCGCGGGGACGATCGTCGGCCACATCGGCTTCCCCGAGTCCATGCAGATGATCGCCGACGCGCTGGGCTGGAAGCTGGACAAGATCGAGGAGTCGCGCGAGCCGATCATCTCCCGTACCCGCAGGCAGACGAAGCACATTCTCGTCGAGCCGGGGATGGTGGCCGGATGCCGGCATACGGCTCGCGGCTATATGGACGGTAAAGTGGTGATCGAACTGGAGCATCCGCAGCAGATCCTCCCGGGTACGGAGGGCACGGAGACCGGCGACTACATCTGGGTGGATGGCACTCCGCCCCTGAACTTCGCGAATAAGCCGGAAATCCCCGGCGGCATCGGCACGATGGCGGTGGCCGTCAACTCCATACCCCTGGTGCGCAAAGCTCCGCCGGGTCTCATCGTGCAGCCGGATCTGCCGGTGCCCCGGGCCCTGCCCCGCCGGCCAGGTGGAGGAGGCAAGCGGGCGTGAGCGAAAAGGCGCGCCCGGGTGACTGGGTACAGATTCATCGAGTGGTGCTCCCTCCCGGCGAACGCGCGCCGCAGGTCCCCCAGGACACCCAGGCGGTGCCCCTGGAAATGCGGGTCAAGGGGTTTGCGCTTGACGCAGCCGGGCTGGGCGAGACGGCCCGCATCCGGACGACTACCGGTCGAGAGCTGGAGGGCCGGCTGGTTGGGATATGGCCGGCCCCCGGCCACGACTTCGGCGAACCGGTTCCCGAACTGCTGACGATTGGCGGCGAGGTGCGGGCGCGGCTGGCGGAAGGGGAGGGAGACCCAGACAATGGGTAGAGACCTGTCCTACGCCGGCGTGATGGGCCGGCGCAACGACATAATGCTCAAGGCGGTGGGCATCGACTACCGGAGTTACGCCACCGGCGTGCTCGCTTTCGATTACGAGGCGCTGATGCGGGAAGCCGGCGACATTGCCGAGGTCCGCCGCATTCAGCGGGAGACCCACGTGGGCGACACGCCGCTCTGGGAACTCGGCAACATCACCCGGCTGGTCCGCGCACTGGCTCCGCCGGGCAAGGGCGCCCGCGTGTTCCTGAAAGACGAGGCGGCCAATCCCTCAGGCAGCTTCAAGGCGCGCCGGGCGGCACTGTCGGTGTACCATGCGGCCCGCAAGGGCTACCCCGGGGTATCGGCGGCCACCAGCGGGAACTACGGGGCGGCCGTCGCCTCCCAGGCGGCGATGCGTAGAGTCGGCTGCATCATCATCCAGGAAGTGTTCGACTCCCGGGGGATCGGCCAGCCGGAGATCGTGGAGAAAGGGCGAGCTTGCGAGGCCTACGGGGCGGAGGTAGTGCAACTGACGGTGGGGCCCGAACTCTTCTACGTGTTCCTGGTAACCCTCGAGGAAACCGGCTACTTCAACGCATCCCTTTACACGCCTTACTCCGTGGCCGGAATCGAGACGCTGGGTTACGAATTGGCCGAGCAGATGGTGGCCCGGGAGGGCCGGCCGCCCGATGTCGTGGTGGTGACCCATGCCGGCGGCGGCAATGTGACCGGGACCGCGCGCGGCCTGCGCAAGGCGGGCGCGACCGCCGCCCAGGTAGTCGGCGTCAGCGTGGATCTGACCGGCCTGCACATGGCCAGCGACCGCGATTTCAATCGCAAGTCGTTCACCACCGGCCATACCGGCTTCGGCATTCCCTTTGCTACCTGGCCCGACCGGGCGGACGTGCCGCGCAACGCCGCCCGCTCGCTGCGCTATCTGGACCGGTTGGTCCTCGTGACCCAGGGCGAGGTGTTCTACGTCACCGAACTCCTGGCCCAGCTCGAGGGACTGGAGCGGGGACCCGCCGGGAATACCTCGCTGGCGGCGGCGATCGTGCTGGCCCAGGAGCTGGACCGCGACAAGATCGTGGTCGTCCAGGAGACCGAGTACACCGGGGCCGGCAAGCATCCCTGGGCGCAACTCACCTTCAGCCGCAGGAACGGCATCGCGGTGGAACGCGGCGACCCGGCCGGCAATGCTCCCGGACGCCGCATTGTGTTGCCGAGAGACCCGGAGCAACTCCGGGTGAAGGAGTTCCCGCTCGACAACGTGCGCCGCTCTTACCTGCGGAATGCCTTGAATCAAGCCGGAGACCGCCGGCTGCTCCCCGAAGACTACCGTTTCCTGGCGGACGACACACGCCTGGATGAGGATCGGGTACGGTCCTTTCTCAAGGAGGTTGCAGCGAGTGAAGCGAACTGACGACTACCTGGCGCGGCGCGGCCACCTGGCCCCGCTCGGCGACTCCGAACTGCACGGGCGGTTCTGGCAGCTTGCCGAGCAGATCGTCGCCCCTCTCCTCGATCTGGCGCGTACCCACACCACGCCGTCGTTGGAGCGGTCGGTCCTGCTGAGGATGGGCCTCGACAGCCTGGAGGCGCGGGCGATGGTCGAGGAGACCATGCGGAAAGGACTGCTGGGGCATGGCGCAGGCAACCTGCTGTTGCGGGTGGCTGCCCGGCACGGCTTGGGGCTGCGCGCCGCGGCAAGCGAGCTGGCGGCGGGGCGCCTCTGGGACGACGCCAGGCAGCTCCTGGACCAGCCCGGGTTGCCCCCGGCCCTGGCCGAAGCCGGCCCGGCTGAGCGGGAGCCAGGGGCGGGCACAGCCGCCTCCCCGCCCCTGACTCCGGACGGCCGACTGGACGTGGCGGCGATCCTTGAGGGGCTGGAGCATTACCGGCCCCGCCGCCGGGGCTGGACCTGGCGGAAATCGCCCGGACGGCCGCTGAAAATGGGTCACTTCGAGTATCGCCAGGTATCATCCCCTCTGGCCCACAGCGTACCGCTGCCTGCCGCCCGGTACTTCGGGGGCGTTGACCCGCAACCGGAGATGGTGGTCACGGCGGAGATCGCGTCCGGCCGCTTCGAGGACGACCTGCGACGAATGCGCATGGCTGCCTGGCACGGTGCCGATCACATCATGGTGATCCGGACGGCGGGCCAGAGCCATATCGATGGCTTGCTGGAAGGGACCCCGGAAGGGGTGGGCGGGGTCCCCATCACTCGGAAGCAGCTTCGGGCGTCACGCAAGGCGCTTGACTTCATAGAGGACGAGGTCGGACGGCCGATCAACCTCCACTCGTACGTCAGCGGGGTTGCCGGGCCGGAGATCGCGGTCCTGTTCGCCGAGGAAGGCGTCAACGGAGCCCACCAGGACCCGCAATACAACATACTCTACCGCAACGTGAACATGGTGCGGTCCTTCGTAGACGCGGCCGAGGCCAAGACGCTGATGGCCTGGGCAGGGATGGCGCAGATCGACGGCGCTCACAACGCCAACGCCACGGCAATCCAGGCCTGGAAGGTGATGCCGGAACTCCTGGTGCAGCACGCCATGAACTGCGTGCTTTCGCTGAAGACGGGCATGCCGCGGGAGGCCGTGTGCTTGTCCACGGTACCGCCGACGGCGGCCCCGGCTCCGGCGATCGCGCTGGATCTACCCTATGCGGTAGCGCTGCGCCAGTTGTTTGACGGTTTCGGGCTGCGGGCACAGATGAACACCCGCTACATCGAATCGGACGAGCGGGAAGCCACCGTGACGCACGTCCTGAATCTCCTGATAACCCGGCTCACCGGGGCGCACATCCAGAGCACGATCACGCCCGATGAGGGCCGGAACGTCCCCTGGCATCACAACACCATCGCTGCGCTGGACACCGCCAAGCAGGCGCTCGTGGGCATGGATGGTCTCAGCGACTTCGTAACCCTGAAGCTCGATGGGGAACTGGGCCGGCGAGTGCGCGAAATCAAGGAGCGGGCCGTGCTGTTCCTCGAGGAGGTCCTGCAGACCGGCGGCTACTTCGCCGGGGTGGAGGGCGGTTTCTTCGTCGACTCCGGCCTCTATCCCGAGCGGGCGGGGGACGGAATAGTCCGCAAGCTGGCCGAGGGCGTCGGGGCGGGGACGGTTGTGCCCCGGAAACCCGGATACCTCGCGCCGGTCTGCGCTCACTTCGGGCTGAACGATGAGCAGGCGGGTTGCCGGCTGATCGGCGGGTGTACGCTGTGCCGCCCGGACCGCATCGTCTACCTGGATGAGTTGGACGAGACGGACAACGTCAGGGTCCGTCGTGCTGCGGTTGAAGCGAGGCTCCGCGCCGACCTGATCCGCCCCGAGGTGCAGTGGTCCGGCGACGGCATCGTCTCCGTCACCATGACTTTGGCCGAACCGGAACGTAGGGCGAAGTTCGCGGCGATCAAGATCGGCGAGCGGATGGGACTGAAAGACGTCGAGGCGATCCACCGGGGCGTGCTCCACCCGCGGGAAGGCACGGTGGTGATGATCAAGGGACGGCTGGACGCCGACCTTCGCGGCGACGAACTGGTGATCCCTGAGGAGCAGGAAGCTCTGCCCGACGAAGCCCTCCGGGCGGCGGTGGCCGAGCAGCCCATGCGCGTGGTCGCCGCCACCCTTGGCGAGGATGAGCATTCGGTGGGCATGCGGGAAATCCTGGATATCAAGCACGGCGGCCTCGAAAAATACGGCATCGAATCGCACTACCTGGGCACTTCCGTGCCGGTGGCCAAGTTGATCGACGCGGCCATCGAGCTTGACGCCGACGCCATCCTGGCCAGTACCATCATCTCTCACGCCGAGGTGCACCGCAAGAACCTGTGCCGCCTGGTGGAACTATGCCGGGAGAAGGGCGTCCGCGATCGCTTCATCCTGGTGGGCGGGGGAACCCAGATCAGCAACGAACTGGCCCGGGAGTGCGGGCTGGACGGCGGCTTCGGCCGGGGCACCCGCGGCCGCGACGTGGCCAGCTTCCTGGTGAAGCGCCGGGCCGAACTGGGTTCGTGAAGACCGACCGCCCCGATATCATCGTCGCCGAAATAGGCAGCACCACCACGCTGGTGACCGCCATCGGCGGCATCGCCGGGCCCAGGGCACAGGTGATGGGCCAGGCCACGCACCGGACAACCGTGGTGGACGGCGACGTCAACCTGGGTCTGGAAGGCGCCATGGCGGAGCTACAGGGTGCGCTCGGCCGGCTTGACCTGTCGCGGACCAGGATGCTGGCGAGTTCCAGTGCCGCCGGCGGCTTGAAGATGACCGTTCATGGCCTGGTATACGACATGACCGCCAGGGCGGCCCGGGAGGCCGCCCTGGGGGCGGGGGCTATCGTCCGGCACCTGACGGCCGGGGAACTCACGCCAGCGGACCTGGACACCCTGCGGGCGATCGAGCCCAATATCGTGATGCTGGCGGGCGGCGTAGACTATGGTGAGAAGGATACGGTCATCGCTAACGCCCGGGCCATCGCCCATCTGGGTCTCGGCGTGCCGGTCATTTTCGCCGGCAACCGGGCGGCGGCGCCCGAAGTAGAGGAGTATCTGCGGGAGGCCGGCATCGAAGTCCACGTAGTCGACAACGTCTACCCGCGCATCGACCAACTCCACGTCGAGCCCGCCCGTCGCGCCATCCAGGCGGTATTCGAGCGCCACATCGTCCACGCTCCGGGACTTGGCAGGGTGCGGCAGATGGTGCGGGGCCGCATTCTGCCCACGCCCGGCGCGGTGATGCGGGCAGCCGAACTCCTGCACCGGGTCACGGGAGCGGGAGTGCTGGCGATCGATGTGGGTGGTGCCACTACCGACGTGCACTCGGTCGTCGAGCCGTCGCCGGAGGTGGCCAGGTTGCTGGTAAGCCCCGAACCCCTGGCCAAGCGCACGGTGGAAGGCGATCTCGGCATAGTGGCCAACGCCCATCACGTAGCGGCCCTGCTGGGCGACGTCGAGCGGCGGGCGCTCGAAGAGCGCCTGGGGCGTGAGCTGGCAGGACTGCTGGCGGCGGTCGGGCCGTACCCCCGGGGGCAGGCTGATACCGATCTGGCGGTAGCCCTCATGGAGGTAGCCGCCCGGGTCGCGCTGGAGCGGCACGCAGGGCGCTACGCGCACTACTACGGCCCCACGGGCCGGCTGACCGTGGCCGAGGGCAAGGACCTGAGCGGCGTCGTCTTGGCGGTGGGGACGGGCGGGGCCTTCGCCCGCTTGCCCGGCGGCAAAGAAGTCCTGGCGAAGCTGCTCCGGCGGCCGCCTGGCAATGAACTGTGGCCGCGCGCGGCTCGGGCGGCCATCGACCGGCACTACGTGATGGCGGCGGCGGGGATGTTGGCCGAGGAGTTTCCAGAGGCGGCCGAGAGGCTGCTCCTGGATAGCCTGGGGGAGGAGGGGATGACCCTTGTCCAGACTGGTCATCGATCTGGCGCGGATCACCGCTAACGCCCGGGCGGTGGTGCAGAGTTGTCGGCCGCTGGGCGTTGAGATACGGGCGGTAACCAAGGCGCTCCAGGGTTGCCCCCGGGTGGGTCGGGCCATGCTGCAGGGCGAGGTGGCAGGCCTAGCTGATTCGCGATTGCTCAACCTGGAACGACTTGGCCAGGCTCTCGGCCCCCTCCCGCTGATGCTGCTACGGCTGCCCTCACCTTCCCGCGCCGGAGCGATCGTCGCTTCCGCCGCGATCAGCCTCAACTCCGAACCGGCCACCCTCAATTTGCTTGACTTGGCCGCTCGACAACGCGGCCTCACCCACCAGATCATCCTCATGGTAGACCTGGGCGATCGCCGGGAGGGAGTGCTTCCCGCTGATGTCGAGGCGGCGGGACGCGAGATCGCTCGCTACCAGGCGCTGGAGTTGGTGGGCATCGGCTCCAACTTCGCCTGTTACGGCGGGGTCATGCCGTCGGCGGACAATCTAGGGGAACTGGTCGAGCTTGCCGAGCGGGTGCGCCGGGTCACCGGGCTCAAACTGCCCGTCGTATCGGGCGGCAACTCCACTTCCTTGCGGCTGGTCGAGGAAGGGAGCATGCCCCAAGGCATCACCCAGTTGCGGGTGGGGGAAGCGATCTTGCTCGGGCGGGAGCCATCGACCGGCCGGCCGATCGCGGGTACCGGCGGCGATGCATTCCGCCTGCAGGTGGAAGTGATCGAGGTCAAGCGGCGACCGTCGCTCCCCCGCGGCCAGGTGGCCCGGGATGCTTTCGGTCGAGAGCCCAGGTATCAGGATCGGGGCGAGCGGCTGCGCGCGCTCGGGGCGATTGGCGTCCAGGATCTGGGGGCCGGGAGCATCGCGCCGGAGGCGCCGGGGATCGAGGTCCTGGGTGCCTCAAGCGATCACCTGATCCTGGATGTGACCGAGACAGGGTCTCCCGTTCAGGTGGGCGACCACCTGTGGTTTCGCCCTGACTACGGCGCCTTACTGGCCCTGGCGACCTGTCCCCATGTTGAACGGCATTACATCGGCGACCAGGATGCTCGTCGGACAATGACATGAGGGGGAACGCGTTGAGCAAGCAGTCGAAGCGAGTAGTCGTGGCGCTGGGCGGCAACGCCATCCTGCAATCCCATCAGCGCGGCACAGCCGCCGAACAACAGGCGAACGTGGCCGCCACCGCGGCGCAGATCGGCCAGTTGATCGAGGCGGGCTGGGAGGTAATCGTCACCCACGGCAACGGGCCCCAGGTCGGCAACATCCTGATCCAGAACGAGGAGGCTGCCGGCATCGTGCCACCCATGCCCTTGGACGTCTGCGGGGCGCAAAGCCAGGGACTGCTCGGCTACTTCCTGCAGCAAGCTCTCGGCAACGAACTTCGCGTGCGCGGCATGCCGCGGCAAGTTGCCACCGTGGTCAGCCAGGTTATGGTCGCTGCCGATGACCCGGCCTTCGCGAGACCCACCAAACCGATAGGTCCCTTCTTCACCCGCGACCGGGCGGAGAGACTGAAGGAGGAGCGCGGCTACATGATGGCCGAGGTGGGACCGAGGGGGTGGAGGCGAGTGGTCGCCTCGCCCGATCCGAGGGCGATCGTCGAGCGGGACACCATCCTCGATCTAGTCGAGGCCGGCGTGGTGGTAGTGGCCGCCGGGGGCGGGGGCGTCCCAGTCGTCGCCGGCCCGGAAGGCGGTTACCGGGGAGTGGAAGCGGTCATCGACAAGGACCTGGCGGGGCAGCGACTCGCCCAGGACGTGGGTGCGACCCACTTCTTGATCCTCACCGATGTGGAACGGGTGATGCTGGATTACGGGCGGCCTTCGCAGCGACCGGTGGATCGGATGACCGTCCGCGAGGCCAGGGGACATCTCGCCGCCGGGCAGTTCCCTCCCGGCAGCATGGGGCCGAAAGTAGAGGCGGCCGTCCGTTTCGTGGAAGCCGGGGGCGAACTGTGCGCCATCACCAGCCTCCACAAGGCGGTGGATGCGCTTCGGGGTTCGGCGGGAACCCAGGTGGTACCCGATAGGAACATCGATACCAGGGAGGAGACTGGGCTGTGACCGTGTGCATGCGGGGCAAGGATATCGTCTCAGTATACGACCTCACGCCGGAAGAAGTCTGGCAAACCCTCAAGCTGGCCGAGGCCTTCAAGCTTCGCCAGAAGGCGGGCATGATGGACCGCCCGCTGGCGGGCAAGACGCTCGCCATGATTTTCCATAAGCCTTCCACCCGCACCCGGGTGTCGTTTGAGGTCGGGATATGGCAACTCGGTGGCTACGCGTTGTACCTCGGAGCCTCCGACCTGCAGTTGCGTAGAGGGGAAACCTTGGCCGATACGGCGCGCACCCTTTCCGGGTACGTCGATGGCATCATGATCCGCACTTTCGCCCACGATGACGTCGTGGAACTTGCCCGGCACGCCACGGTGCCGGTCATCAATGGCCTGACTGACTACCTGCATCCCTGCCAGGCGCTGACTGACATCTTCACGATTGCGGAGAAGCGCGGACGTCTGACCGGCCTCAAGCTCGTATACGTGGGCGACGGGAACAACGTGGCCAATGCCCTCCTCCACGCGGGGGCAAAGGTGGGCATGCACGTGGTCGTGGCCACCCCGGAGGGCCACGAGCCCGACCAGCGGGTGGTGGCCGAAGCTCGCCAAGACGCCTCCCGGACGGGAGGCAGCGTCGAGTTGTCGAACCGGCCCCGCGAGGCGGTCCGGGACGCGGACGTGGTCTACACCGACGTATGGGCCAGCATGGGGCAGGAGGCGGAAGAAGCACAGCGCAAGCGCGTCTTTCAGCCCTTCCAGGTCAACGAGTCGCTCCTCGGCGCCGCCCGCCCCGACGTCCTGTTCATGCACTGCCTCCCCGCGCATCGGGGCGACGAGGTGACCAATGAAGTGGTCGATGGGCCTCACTCGATCGTATTTGACCAGGCGGAAAACCGACTGCATCTGCAGAAGGCCCTGATGGCCCTGGTGATGTGACGGGATGAAACAGCCTGACCCGGGAGGAGAGAGTTCGCTATGGGCAAGCGCGTGATCATCATGGGAGCTGCCGGCCGTGATTTCCACAACTTCAACGTGGTATACCGCGGCGATCCGCACTCGGAGGTCGTCGCCTTCACCGCCACCCAGATCCCCGATATTGACGACCGGGTGTACCCGTCCCAGTTGGCCGGACCCCGCTATCCCCGCGGGATTCCCATCGAGCCGGAGGAGTCGCTGGTCGAACTGATCCGGGAGAAGCGGGCCGATCAGGTGATTTTCGCTTACAGCGATGTCTCCCACGAGTACGTGATGCATCGCGGGTCGGTAGTCCTGGCGGCCGGCGCTGACTTCGTGTTGCTGGGACCGCGTTCTACCATGCTGCCGTCGACCAGGCCGGTCGTTGCGGTATGCGCGACGCGCACCGGCGCGGGCAAGAGCCAGACCACCCGCCGCGTGGCGGAGATCCTCAAGACCATGGGCAAGCGGGTCGTGGTGATCCGGCATCCCATGCCCTACGGGGATCTGGTGCGGCAGGCGGTGCAACGCTTTGCCACCTATCAGGACTTGACCGATCACGGTTGCACAATTGAGGAACGCGAGGAGTACGAGCCGCATATCGATCGGGGGAGCATCGTCTACGCGGGCGTCGATTACGGCGCCATCCTCGAGCGCGCCCAGGCCGAAGCCGACGTCATCGTGTGGGATGGCGGCAACAATGACTTGCCGTTCTACCGGCCCGATTTGCACATCACCGTCGCCGACCCCCATCGGCCGGGGCACGAACTCCGCTATCACCCCGGCGAGGCCAATCTCCGCGCGGCGGACGTGGTGGTCATCAACAAGGTCGACAGCGCCACCGCCGAAGGACTCGCCACGGTGCGGCGTAACGTCCGGGAGGCTAACCCGCGCGCCCGGGTGATCGAAGCCGCCTCGCCGATCACCCTGACCGAACCCCAGACGGTACGCGGCAAGCGGGTGCTGGTGATCGAGGACGGGCCTACCCTTACCCACGGCGAAATGCCGTATGGCGCGGGGGTGATCCTGGCCCGGCAACTGGGCGCCGCCGAACTCGTCGACCCGCGGCCCTACGCCGTGGGCAGCATCGCCGAGGTGTTCGCCCGCTATCCGCATATCGGTCCGCTCGTGCCCGCCATGGGTTATGGCCAGCGTCAAGTGGACGAACTCGAACGCACCATCGACGCGACACCTGCCGACCTGGTACTGGTGGCGACTCCGATCGATCTGCGCCGGATCCTGAAACTCAGCAAGCCGGCGGTCCGGGTGCGATATGATCTGGAGGAGAGGGGCGACCTTACCCTCACCCAGGTCCTCAAGGAGGTGCTGGCCCGGGCTTCCCGGTGACGTTGCCAGGGGGGACGCGCCGGGAGCGGCCGGGAAACCCATGATACCCGGGGTCGTTTTGTCGACGTTCCTGATGGTGTTCCTGGCGGAGTTTGGCGACAAGACCCAACTCGCGACGATGCTGATTGCGGCCAAGTCTGGCTCGCCCGGCTCGGTCCTGGTCGGCGCGTCCCTCGCCCTGCTGTTGACCACGGCTCTCGGCGTGGTGATGGGGACTGCCCTGGCGCGGCTGGTGCCCGCGGCCTATCTGCGCTGGTCGGCCGGCATTGGCTTCATCGCCGTCGGCATACTCCTGCTAGTTCGACGATAGGGGGGATAGGCCGATGCCGTTCCGCATGGCCCTGCCGGGGCGCCGGGAATGCCTGCTCCGCGAGGAACTCGACCGGGTGGTCGAGATCCTGAAGGGTCGCGGGGTGCACAAGATCATCCTCTTTGGCTCGCTGGCCGATGGCAAGGTGGGGCCGTGCAGCCCCGGGTGGCGATGGACATCCTCGTCT
>DATIKW010000015.1:0-11203 GCA_035477115.1 Bacillota bacterium
GCCCGGACGATCTCCTTGATCTTCATCAGCCGGCTGATGTTCGATCGTTCCATCTCGCTGAGGCGCATGGTTATCTCTCGGACCGCCGCCTGGAGTTGCGGGATCAACACATGTTCCAGCGCGTTGACCCGCCGCCGGGTCTTCTCGATCTCCTCGGCCAGCAGTTCCACGGCCCGCTCCGCCTCGGCCAACCTGACCAGCGCCGGGAAGATCCGGGCCGCGTCGCGGATGGCCACGTCAAGCTCCGGGGCGGTATAGCCCGGCCCGTAAGGGTGAAGGTTCCCTTCGGTCTGCACCTCGAGGTGCGGCACGAGCACGCTCATGACGTTGCGCACCTCACAGGCAGCCGAGGTCCGCGCCTCGGGCACCGACACCGCCGTGGCGAGCGCCCCGGGGTCCATGGCCGCCCGGGCAAAGTCCAGTTCCCGGTAAGCCGACGCCAGGCGCGCCTCTACCTCCGGCCGCAGGCCGCGCGTCTCGCGGACTCTAGCCAGGAACACCTTCATGAGTTCGTCCCGCTTGTCCTTGAGGAGCTTGTGGCCGCGCCGGGCCATCTTCAAGCGGCCCTTGAGCTTCAGCAGTTCCATCCGGGTGGCGTTGGTCCTGGCAAGCATGTCCCCTTATCCTCCGGCCGACGGAAGGTAGCGGGCCAGGTGGCGGTCGGATACGCGCTTGAGTTCAGTTCGAGGCAGGATGGCCATGAGCCGCCAGCCGATGTCCAAGGTGGTCTCGATGGTGCGGTCCTCATCGTCACCCTGGCGCACGAACTGCTGCTCGAAAGCATCGGCGAACCGCAAGAACTCCCGGTCCACGGGGGTGAGGGCGGCCTCACCCAGCACCACCGCCAGTTCCCGGGCTTCCTTGCCGCGGTCGTAAGCGGCTGAGAGCTGGTTGAGGACGTCGGCATGGTCCTCCCGGGTCTTGTCCGGGCCAATTCCCTTGTCCTTCAACCGGGACAGCGACTGGGACACGTTGATCGGCGGGTAAATGCCCCGATTGTGCAACTCGCGGCTGAGGATGATCTGCCCCTCGGTTATGTACCCCGTCAGGTCGGGTATGGGATGGGTCTTGTCGTCTTCGGGCATGGTCAGGATGGGCATCTGGGTGATGGATCCGGGCTTGCCGCGGATCCGCCCCGCCCGCTCGTAGATCAGGGCCAGGTCGGTGTACATGTAGCCGGGATAGCCTCGCCGCCCGGGGACTTCCTTCCGAGCCGCCGACACCTCCCGCAACGCCTCGCAGTAGTTGGTCATGTCGGTGAGGATGACCAGCACGTGCATGCCGCGGGTGAAGGCCAGGTACTCGGCAGTGGTCAGCGCCATGCGCGGGGTGGCCAGGCGCTCGATGACCGGGTCGTCGGCGAGGTTGATGAACAGCACCGCGCGTTCCACGGCGCCGGTCCGGCGGAAGTCGGCCGTGAAGTGCTCCGCTTCCTCGAAGGTGATGCCCATGGCGGCAAAGACGACCGCGAACTGCTCGTGGCCGCTGCGCACCCGTGCCTGACGGGCAATCTGGGCGGCAATCTCGGGATGGGGCAGCCCCGCCCCCGAGAAGATGGGCAGCTTCTGGCCCCGGACCAGCGGGTTCATGCAGTCGATGGCCGATATGCCCGTCTGGATGAACTCCGAGGGGTACGCCCGAGCGGTGGGATTGAGGGGATTGCCGTTGATGTCCAGGCGCACGTCGGGGATGATGGGCGGGCCGCCGTCCTCCGGCCGGCCCAGACCATCGAACACCCGTCCCAGCATATCGCCGGACACGCCCAACTCGATGACCTTACCGAGGAAACGGGCGCGAGCGGACGCGAGTTCGATCCCCGCCGTACCCTCGAAGAGCTGGACCAGGGCCCGTCCCTCGGCGGCTTCGAGCACCTTGCCCCGACGCACGTCGCCTCCGGATAACTCTACTTCCACCAGTTCATCGTACTTGACCTGGTCGACCTGCTCCACCACGACCAGGGGGCCGTAAACGTCGCTGATCGTCCGGTACTCCTTCAACAAGGCGGTTCCCTCCTCAACCCTTGCCCCGAACGCCCGCTATGGCGGCGGCAACTCCCGCCGCCAGGGCGTCAAGGCTACCCCGCTCATCCTCAGGGATGAAGCGGGCACGGGCTATCTGTTCCCGGATCGGTAGTTCCAGCAACGCTTCCAGCGACGCGCCCGCATCGAGCGCCCGCATGGCCTGATCGTGAAAACCCAGGATGACGGAAAGCAGCTTCACCTGCTTGGGTATCGAGCAGTAGCTGTCAATCTCGTGAAACGCGCTCTGGTACAGGAAGTCTTCACGGAGGGACTTCGCCGTCTCCAGCGTGAGCCGTTGCCGCGGCGACAGGGCGTCGACGCCCACCAGCCGTACGATCTCCTGAAGCTCGGCTTCTTCCTGGAGGATGGCCAGGGCGCGGGTGCGATTGGCCGCGAACCCGGGCCCGTAGTTGTCGCGATAATAGGGATCGAGCCGCGAAGTGTACAGGGAGTAGCTGAGCAGCCAGTTGATCGCCGGGAAGTGCTTGCGCTGGGCCAGCCGGTCATCGAGCCCCCAGAACACCTTGACGATCCGGAGCGTGGCCTGGGTCACCGGTTCCGACAGGTCGCCTCCGGGAGGACTGACCGCGCCGACGATGCTCAGCGACCCGTTCCGGGCGGGATCGCCCAGACACACCACCCGTCCCGACCGCTCGTAGAAGGCGGCCGCCCGGGAGGCGAGATAGGCGGGATAGCCTTCCTCGCCGGGCATCTCCTCCAGCCGCCCGGATATCTCCCGTAACGCCTCCGCCCAGCGGGAAGTGCTGTCCGCCATGACCGCCACATCGTACCCCATGTCCCGGTAATACTCGGCGATGGTGATGCCGGTGTAGATCGATGCCTCCCGGGCCGCCACCGGCATGTTGGAGGTGTTGGCCACCAGCACCGTCCGCTCCATCAGCGGGCGCCCGCTGCGCGGATCCCGCAACTCGGGGAACTCGAGCAACACATCGGTCATCTCGTTGCCGCGCTCGCCGCAACCGATGAAGACGATGATGTCCGTATCCGCCCACTTCGACAACTGATGCTGGACCACCGTCTTGCCGCTGCCGAACGGACCGGGTATGCAGGCCGTCCCCCCCTTGGCGATGGGGAAGAAAGTGTCGATGACCCGCTGGCCCGTGGTGAGCGGCACCACCGGCGGGAGCTTGCGGGCCACCGGCCGCGCCCGCCGTACCGGCCAGCGCTGCAGCATGCTCACCGTCTCGCTCCGGCCGGCGATGTCCAGGATGACCACGGGTTCTTCAATGGTGAAGGATCCGGACCGGACCTCGTCCACCACCGCCTGCCGGACGTGCGGCGGGACCATCACCCGGTGCTGCACCAGGGGCGTCTCCTGTACGGTGCCCAGCAGGTCGCCGGCAGTCACCGTGCGCCCCTTGACTACCGCCGGGACGAACTCCCAGCGGCGCTGCCGATCCAGGCCGGGTACGTTGACGCCGCGGACCACGTACTCCCCCGCCTGAGCGGCAATCGCATCGAGCGGCCGCTGAATGCCGTCGTATATCGACCGGATCAGACCCGGACCCAGTTCCACGGACAGCGGACTGTCGGTAGTGACCACTATCTCGCCCGGACCCAGACCCGATGTCTCTTCGTACACCTGGATGGAAGCGCGGTCCCGACGCAGTTCGATGATTTCCCCGATGAGGCCCTGTTCGCCTACCCGAACCACGTCATACATCTTCGCGCCGGGGATGCCCTCCGCCACGACCAGCGGTCCGGCTACCTTGACCACTCTGCCCTTCATGAAACATCCTCACCCTTGAAAAGAATGTCCGCACCCACCGCCCGTTCCACCAGCTTCCGGATGGCCTGGATGGTAGTGCCCCGACTGCCCCCGACCCCGGGCACCAGGCTGAGCACCGGCGACGGCCGCCGCTTGGCCCGCTCGACCTCCGGGGCTATGTCCCGGGCGACGTCCTCCTCCAGCAACACGAGCGCATGCTCCCCCCGGCACATCCGCTCAAGGGCAGCAGCAGCGGCCCCCGCGTCGCCGACCTCGGCGACATCGATGCCGAGCGGCCGGAAGAGCGGAGCCGTGTGGGGAGTACCGATGAAACCCACTCTAGACATAGGCTTCTCTCAGCCTCCTCCGGATGGCCTGCCCGCCCATACCTCGGGCAACTCCCAGGAAGATGAGGCGGAGATTCCGGGCTTCAATCTCCCGGCCCAGGAGGAAGCCGGTGACGACTTCGGGGCCCATGGCCAGACGCCGGGCGCTGCGGGCGAAGGCGATGAGGGCGTCGTCCATGGCCTTGCCGAGGGTTGGCATGGCGCCTTCCCGGGCGGCCTCCTCGGCCGCTCGTGCCGCCCCCCGTTCGAGCGGGGTACCGGCGAACAGCCGCGGCAACTGCTCCCAGGGTTCGCCTGCCGCCCGCAGGAAGAGTTCCGGCTCCCGCTTGCCCGGCACCAGGCGGCGGTCGAGCGATTGGCCCGCCTGGCCCAGCAGCTTTGCCCGGGCCATAGCCTCGAAGTTGGCGACATCTCCCCACAGGCCGACCAAGTCCTCGAAAAAGGCGGTGCCGATCGCACCCGCGGCCCGCCCCATGCGGCGAAATCGTTCCTGGTGAAGCTGCTCGTCCAGTTCGTGCGGGCTGCCCGGCTGGCCGCCAGGATCCCCTTGGCGTATTCGCGTGGCTTCCGCTCCCAGCCACCGCCCCAGCGCGACCACGTCCACCGGCGCGGGATGGGGGCTCAAGCTTCGGACCTCCTGGTATACGCCGAGCAGGACTGCCTCCACGACGCCGGCCGGTTCCTCCGCCTCGCTCACCTGCCGGTAATCGGTTTCGGCGAGCAGCCGGCAGGCCGCGGGCAAGGACGGGGCATCGGCAAGCCGCTCGAGGACCGCCGGGCCAAGCATGCGGGCCTCCATCGCGCGAATGCGGCCGCTCAGGTGGGCGTAGTCCGTATCAGTCGCCGGATGCATCCAGTCCAAATGCGGTCATCCCTCTCCGAAGAGCACGCGGGCTACCTGGGGCTCCAGGTCCTCGCGTCTCTCCGCCAGGATTGCATCCAGGCTGACATTGATCTCGACCGGCCCGGTCACCAGCACGAAGCCGCCCAGCAGCGGGCGGGTCTCCTCCGAAAGCTGCAGGGAGGCGCCCGACCGCGCGTTAGCCTGGGCGACCAGCCAGGGACCCAAGCTCTGACGATCGGCAGGCGACAGGATCATCTGCCCGGTCCCTTTCGCCATCCCCGACAAGGCGCTCAGCAGTCGCTCGCGATACTCGGGACTGCGGTCGGCGGCGAGTCTCGCCCGGGCCGCCTCGAATACCTCGTCGAGCACGGCGCGCCGGGTCTGAGCCAGGATGGCCCGGGCCCGGAGGCGGCCTTCGCTGAGCACCCTTTGCCGGCCCGCCTCGGCCTCGCGATCGGCGCGATCCCGGATGGCGCGTACGAGGGCCGCCGCGCGGTCTTCCTCGCGCGCATCCAACTCCGCCATTTCCTTGCGAGCCGACTCGAACATGGCCTCCGCCTCGCGGTCCACCTGCTCGTCCAGTCTCTTCACCAGCCGCTCGATCGACACCTGACGACCTCCCCGGCTAGATCCGGATCCCGAAGATCAACAAGATGCTGATGAGGAGGCCGATGACGGCGTAGGTTTCCACGAGTCCCGCCATGATCAGCGCCTTGCCGGACTGGTCGGGGCGCTTGGCCACCAGGTTGATGCCGGCCACGGCTACCCGACCCTGGAAGTAAGCGGAAAGGAAGCCGGCGATTGCCGTCGGCAGACAGGCCAGGAAGAATTGCAGGCCCACGGCGATGCTCACGTCGGCTACGGTGCCGGCGAAGAAACCTAGCCGGTTCATCACCAAGAAGGCGGTGATCAAGCCATAAAAGCCCTGCGTGCCGGGAAGCGCCTGCAGGAGCAGGAGACGGCCGAATTTGTCGGGGTCCTCGGCGGTGACGCCGGCCGCCGCCTCGGCGGCTATGCCGACGCCGAGCGCCGATCCGGTACCGGCCAGGGCCACCGCGGTGGCGGCTCCCAGGAGAGCCAATCCCACTCCGTCCGCGTGACCGGCGAAGAATACGCCCGCCACCGTCCCCAGCACGAACAGCGAAGCCAGCAGCGATATGAAGATCTGCATGCCTACCCCTCCGCATCTATGGATGGCGGCTCAGCCGCGCACCACCGTATAGCGTCCTTCGCGCCGGAAAGGCCGAAAACACTTGCCCCCGCCCTCGAAGAACTTGGTGAAGAACTCGACGAACTGCAATCGTCCCGAGTGGACGAAGCTGCCCAGCGTGCTCACGAGCAGGTTGAACGCGTGCCCCCCCGCCATCACCCCGACCGTCAGGAGGATGCCGACCACCGGGATATCTCGCACCAGCAATGCCACCTGGTTGACCACGATGCCGATGACCGTGGAAGCCAGACCTAGAGCGAGCAACCGCGAGTACGACAGCACGTCCCCCAGGTATCCCATCACGGGATAGATGTTCATGAAACCCGAAAAGGGCTTGAGCAGCCAGTTCCTCTGCCGGCGAGCGCCGGCAAGGGCCAGCGCGACGGCGCCGGCCAGGGCCAGCGGGGGAGCGATTTCGGCGACGGTGGGCCCGAGCGCCTCGCCGGCCAGGAGCGCGGCCAAGCTGGGGAGGAGTACAAGCCAGGGCACCTGATCCCACAAGGCGTCGACCCGGTTGCCCGCCCGGAACTGCATGGCGGCTTTGGCGGCAATGCCCACCCAGACTTGCAGGAGACCCAGCCCCAGGGCGATCAGCAACACTACCACCGGGTTGGCCACCGGGTCGAGGAGGGCGAGCACGTCGCGGGCGAAGACCACGGGAGCCCAGGCGGGCAGCAAATTGAGGCCGTCGCCGAACCAGCTCCCTCCCAGCGCCCCGAAGACCACGGCTGACACCCCGCCCAGCATCAAGAGCCGCGGCAGCCCATCTTCGCCCGGCCGCAAGCGGAGGCGCCGTATCACCAGGTAGGCCAGGGCGAGCACCAGGAGGCCGTAACCGGCGTCCGCCAGTGCCAGCCCGAAGAACACCAGGAAGAACGGCGCCAGAAGCGGGGTCGGATCGACTTCATCGGGTCGAGGGTAGCCGTAAAGGGTGGTCACCACCTCGAACGGCCGCAACCAGGAGGGATTATCGAGCAGGACGGGCGGCGTATCCCCGGGCGAGGGTTCTTCCACGATGCTGGCCGCCGCCTCCAGTTCGCCCATGGCGGCATGCAGGCGATCCGCCTGGGCGGCGGGAATCCAGCCCGCGACCACGCCCACCCGGTCCGTGCGCCCCACCCGTACTTGCTCCCGCTCGAGGAGCGCCTGGTAATGGTCGTACATGGCGCGGAGCCCCGGCCGCAAGCGGGCCAGCGACCGGGCTCGGCCGTCCAGCGCGTTGAGTTCTGCCTCAAGGGCCCGGCGCTCGTCGCCCAGCCGCGACAGTTCGTCCGCCGGCAGACCTGCGAACCGCCCGAAGGCCAGCCGATGGGCACCCATCGCCAGCAAGCCGTCCTCGATCCCGGGCTCGCCGTGCGGCCAGGCGGCCACCACCCAGGTCCTCTGGCGGTCGGAAGCAACCACCTGGAAGTACGCCGGCCGCCCTTGCAGCGACTGCTGAACCGCCTCGATGCCAGGCGCGGGGATCGCGTAGGCGCGGATGGCGGTGCGCAGCGTGTCGTCCACACCCGCGAGGGGCACGGGCAGGTCGCGCCACGGCGTGAGGAGTCCCTCCTCCCGCGCGATCTCCGCCAGCCGGGAGCCGATCTGCGCCCGGCGAACTTCATCGGCCATCGTCTCGGAAGCAACTCGATCGACATCGAGTTGGTCAAGCAGTCGGGCGAGTTCGGCGCCGGACACCTCCCGGCGCACCGAGACGAAGGACTCGAGCAAGCTTTTCCTTTCGGGGACGCACCGGTCGAGATAGGCCAGGACCTGGGTCAGCCGCTCGACCTGGCCTGCCGCCTCGCCGGCGGCCGGTCCCTCGGCTGGAGCGGCATCGGGCGTTTCCACCTGGACCGCACCGATGGTCTGCAGGGCAGCCAGCACCTCGGCCCGCCGTTCAAGGGGGAATAGCACCGAGGCCCGCTTCATGCTAGCGATGGCCATGGACTTCTCCCGTCTTCGCCACCACCAGCACCACGGCCGCCGGTATCCGCTCGGAAGCCCGCCCGCGCAACTCCTCGGCTTCCCGCTCCGCCAGTTCCAAGAGGGAAGCGGCTTCCGCCTCAGCCTCGGTGACCGCCCGGGCCACCATCCGGCGGCACTCTTCGTCGACCTCGGCCGTCAGCCGGGCGGTCCGTTCACCCCGGGCAAGTTCCGCCTGTTCCAGCATCGCAGCCACTTGCTCCGCCGCCGCCTGCAGGCGGTCCTTGCCGGCCGACTCCGCATCCCGGATCCGGGCCAGTACGTCCTGCAGCAATCCCATCACCTGACCGGGTGGGCGAGAGAGCCGCCCGCCGATTCTCGTGCCTATTGCCGGGACTTGCCCCCACGGGGGCGCACGGTTGCCAGAGGGTCCCCCACTTCGAGGATCAGCGGCAGGAGCACGGGCTTACGTCCGACGCGCTCCTGCAGGAATCGCCCGAGCGTGTCCTTGATCGCTCCCTTGACCGTGGGCCAGTCGCCAAGCTTCCCCGCCCCCAGTCGACCCAAGGTCTCCGTCACCTTCTGCCGCGCCTCGTCCAGGAGTTCCTCCGACTCGCGCGTATACACGAATCCTCGCGAGACGATGTCCGGCCCGGCCACGATCGTCCCCGCCTGCCGGTCGAGGACCAGGAATACGACCATCACGCCTTCCTGCGCGAGCTGGTGCCGGTCGCGAAGGACGATGCTGCCCACGTCGCCCAGGCCGTCCACCATTACATTATCGGCCGGCACCCGGCCGATTTCTCGCACTCGCTCGGGCGTGAACTCGAGCACGGCGCCGTTCTCCACGACCGCCACGTCTTCCTCAGCCATCCCGACTTCCCGGGCCAGTTCCGCGTGGCGGACCAACAATCGATAGTGGCCGTGAACCGGCACGAAGAAACGGGGCCGCACGAGATTGATCATCAACTTGAGTTCTTCCCGGCTGGCATGGCCGGACACATGCACCCCGCGGTGGGCTTCGTACACGACCTCGGCGCCCCGGCGGAACAGCTGATCGATGGTGCGCGCCACCAGTCGCTCGTTGCCCGGCACGGGCGTGGCGGCGATCACCACCGTGTCGCCCCGCCGGACCTCGGCCCGCCGGAACTCGCCGTTAGCCATGCGGGCCAAGGCCGATAGCGGTTCTCCCTGGCTCCCCGTAGTCAGCAACACGACTTCCCGGTCGGGTAAGCGATTGGCTACTTCCAGATCCACTACGGTCCCCTCGGGCACCTCCAGGTAGCCAAGCCGCGATGCCACTTCCACCGTACGTTCCAGGCTGCGGCCCGCCAGGGCCACCTGGCGCCCCGACCGGCGGGCTGACCAGAGCAGTTGCTGCACCCGATGGACATTCGAGGCGAAGGTGGTCACCACGATGCGGCCGGGTGCATTCTGGCAAATCTCGTCGAGCACCCTGCCCACCGTCTTCTCCGAGGGCGTGAACCCCGGCCTATCCGCGTTGGTGCTGTCGGAGAACAGGGCCAAGACACCACGTTCGGCATAGCCGGCCAGCCGCTGCAGATCGGCGACATTCCCGTCCACCGGGGTCTGATCGAACTTGAAGTCTCCCGAGTGAACGACCAGGCCGGCCGGAGAATCGATGGCCAGTCCCACGGTGTCGGCGATGCTGTGGTTGACCCGGAAGGCCTCGACGTCGAAGCATCCCACCCGGAGTTTCTCGCCCGGGGTGAACGTCCGCGAGCCCCGGGGCAGCTTCACGCCCTGCTCGCGGAGTTTGTCCTCGAGCAGCCCCAGCGCCAGACCGGGACCGTAGATCGGCACCTGGAGGTCTTTCAGGAGATAAGGCACCCCTCCCAGATGGTCCTCGTGACCGTGGGTGATGACGAGCCCCCGCAAGCGGTCGCGATTCTCCAGGAGATAGGTGAAATCGGGGAGCACTACATCGACTCCGGGGTCTTCGTCCCGGGGGAAGGTG
Source organism: Bacillota bacterium (assembly GCA_035477115.1). Lineage (GTDB taxonomy): Bacteria > Bacillota > Sulfobacillia > UBA995 > UBA995 > UBA995. Next base: position 10,038 of record DATIKW010000015.1, read on the forward strand.
ATGCCACAGTCCACGATCAGCAGATCTTGACCGTGGCCGAACACCATCAGGTTCTTGCCCACTTCGCCCAGCCCGCCGATGAAGGCCACGGTCAGGGCTACACTGCTTGATTTGCGCATTCGGCGTCAATCAACCTCGGAGAACAGCCCGATCGTGCGGCAAGCTGCCGGGAACCTGAGCGGGCAGTCAAACTCGGTCTTGTCAGGATGGCTGCGGACTCGACCTGCCACCCATGCGGCCATTATAACGCTAACCCGACTACTTGGCAACACACCGGGCGTATTCAGACTATCGAGATAGCGGAATCGCGCCGCAATTGCGCTATAACCATGCATTACTTGCCGCGGGAATGCGGTCCCGGCGTGCTCGCGGCCCTCGCCACGGCAGGGCCCCGGTCCCTGTAGGGGCGGGTTCGGAACCCGCCCCTACCGCATCAGCCGGTCTGCCCGCTCTTGTGCCGATACTCCTGCGGCCACGGCTGGACTGATCAAGAGGTACCTGCCATCGTCCGGGCGAATCCCAGAACGGCAGTCAGAGAGGAGCGTAGTCAGTAGTGATGAAGGACCCTGTGAAGCTCTGGAAACAACACGTCCGCACCCTTGTCGAGGGTATTGGGCCGCGCGGCCCCGCCACGAAGGCGGAGGCTCGAGCCCTCGACTACTGCCGGGATGCACTGACCGCCCTGGGACTACCGGTCGGCGAGGATCGCTTCCGCAGCGCCGGTTCGGTCTTTCGTCCCCACCTGGTCGCCGGCGTGGGCATCCTCGCCGCCTTCGCCCTGTATCCCCTGTTCGTCCCGGTCAGCCGCTGGCTCGCCGCCGCCCTGGCCCTGGCCGTAGTGCTGTCGGAGATCCTGGAACTGACGCTCCGGCCGAATCCCCTGAGTTGGGTACTCCCGAAATTCCCGGGACGCAATGTGTTCGGCAAGGCCGAGCCATCGGCACCGGCGGAGCAGGACCTGGTGCTGGTGGGACATGTGGACACGCAGCGGACTCCGCGCATCTTCAGCACGCCGCGATGGTTTACGGCTTACCGGATCTTCTCCACCCTGGTCTTCGCGTCTTTCGCGGTCCTGGCGGTGCTGTACTGGCTGGGTGCGATTACCGGTTGGCCGTGGGTGTGGGCGGCCTCATCCCCCGCCGCCCTGTTCGCGGTCGGGCTGGTCG
>DATIKW010000016.1:0-54503 GCA_035477115.1 Bacillota bacterium
GTGCTTGTGGCTGGTGTATCCACGCCGGAGAAGGCGTGGCCGCATTGAAGCAGCGTCGCGGTTCACCGGCGCAGACATCGTCAACACGTATCCACGCCGGAGAAGGCGTGGCCGCATTGAAGCCTGAGCGAAGGCTGGAACATCCGCGAGGTGCAGGCCCAGTATCCACGCCGGAGAAGGCGTGGCCGCATTGAAGCGCTACCAGCAGGATCGCCTTTTGCAGTTCCTTGTCGTATCCACGCCGGAGAAGGCGTGGCCGCATTGAAGCGAGTTCCTCCCATACCGGCCGGTAGACGACCTTGGCGTATCCACGCCGGAGAAGGCGTGGCCGCATTGAAGCGCGAAACGACAGGTTAACCACGTCAGTGGTCTCCTCGTATCCACGCCGGAGAAGGCGTGGCCGCATTGAAGCATCGCTTGAAGGACCAGCGGCGCCAGCCGGTAGATGGTATCCACGCCGGAGAAGGCGTGGCCGCATTGAAGCTAGTCTCCGCTGGTTGCTTTCTCGATGTACTCGGCTAGTATCCACGCCGGAGAAGGCGTGGCCGCATTGAAGCTCCCGACCCCGGGTGAGCACCGCCTTGAAGTACCTGTATCCACGCCGGAGAAGGCGTGGCCGCATTGAAGCGAAGATGAGATCCGTGCGGCCGGTATGCCATTGGGACGTATCCACGCCGGAGAAGGCGTGGCCGCATTGAAGCATCTGGGATGAGGACTTCCACTTACTCGGTATGGAGTATCCACGCCGGAGAAGGCGTGGCCGCATTGAAGCGACATCCATCCTGAGCGGTCCAGGCTGATCCGGCCGCCGGTAGCTCCGTATCCACGCCGGAGAAGGCGTGGCCGCATTGAAGCTGACAAGTCGCGCAAGTGGCCTGCAATTGGCACGTTAGTATCCACGCCGGAGAAGGCGTGGCCGCATTGAAGCTCGTCCTCCTTGAGGGGCACTTCGCAAGGAGTGACAGTATCCACGCCGGAGAAGGCGTGGCCGCATTGAAGCCGATGCCGCGACAGCGACTGGTGACTCTCGATCCAGGGTATCTACGCCGGAGAAGGCGTGGCCGCATTGAAGCTGCACCGTGCGGCACGGTTGGCGGCGGTGGTCTCCGTATCCACGCCGGAGAAGGCGTGGCCGCATTGAAGCTAATGCGAACCACTTGGACTTGGGCACCGCCGGGGGTATCCACGCCGGAGAAGGCGTGGCCGCATTGAAGCGACCATGCCACGGCGCACATGGAACGTGATCGCTTTCGGGAGCGTCGGATACTCCCCACGCCGCATGCGGTCGCCGGCATTGGCGAACCGTCTTGGCCCAACGACCCTCCGCGGCCTTCTCCGGTTGACCGAGCCGGCGGCTCACCGCGTTCCGAACGCAGGGCGACTCGTACGCCGGAGCCACCTATTGCCCCAGTGCAAATCCCATCCATCAAGCCCGTGGAGAAAGGACAAACGCGAGTTGGGACTATGGGGCGCAGAGGCGACACCTGGTTCGCGGTGTTCGAGGGCGATCAGCGCGAGGCGAGCATCACTAACCCGAGGCAAGTTCCCGGCGACGCCGTCGAGGGGATGAGTGCGGAGTTCTACATTGTGGAACAGAGCAAGGCCGGCGGCGTCAAGGTGCGCTTCGAGCGCCTGAAGCGATGACAATGCGCGCTGGCCGGGACTCACCGGGGGTCAGGTGCATGCACGCTGCGTCGATACCTTCACATTGCCTGGGGAACACGTGAGCGAGGCGTGATCCGAACACCACGGCGACCCGCGCCGCATCGCCCCGGAAGGAAAAGCGATATTTATGCCGAAATGACCTCCGGTTCAAGGACTCAAGGGGGTGGATGTGTGAGGAAGCTGGCTGGGATCGTGTTGGTGCTGGCCATGGTCGGGCTGATGGTGACCGGGTGTCCGCAGCGGGCTGCGGAACCGACTCCGGAGATCAACATCGTCGTGGCCCAGGGGGCCGATGCCGTCTCCCTGGATCCCCACAAGACCAACGACCTGCCGTCGGCCCGGGTGATGCGGCACATTTACGACACCCTGGTCGTACAGGACGAGGACCTGGCGATCCAGCCCGGTCTGGCAACCGAATGGAAGCAGATTGACGACCTGACCTGGGAGTTCAAGCTTCGAAGAGGCGTCGAGTTCCACAACGGCGAAGCCCTCAAGGCGGCGGACGTGAAGTTCTCCTTCGACCGTCTGCTCAATCCCGAGACCGCGTCGCCGGGCGCATTCATCCTCGGCGTGCTCGAGAGCGTGCAGGTCGTGGACGACTACACGGTCCGTCTGCGGCTGAAGCAGCCCTTTACTCCCATCCTCAGCCATCTAGCCCACAATGTCTCCGGGATCCTCAATCAGAAGGCGGTTGAGGCGGTCGGGGCAGAGGATTATGGCCGGCAGCCGGTCGGCACCGGGCCTTTCAGCTTCGTGAACTGGACCACCGGCGAACACATCGACCTTGTCCGGTTCGACGGGTACTGGGGGACGAAGGCCACGCCGAATACCCTTCGCTTCCGGAATATCCGGGAGGGCGCGACCCGCGCCATTGAGCTTGAGACCGGGGCGGTCGACATAGCCTTCGACATCGAGCCTGCCGACTACGAGCGGCTGAAGGGCCTTGACACCGTGCAAATCGTGCGCCACCCCACGTTGACCACCCAGTACATCGGTTTCAACCTGCAGAAGCCTCCCTTCGACAGGGTTGAGGTGCGGCGGGCGATCAACCATGCGATCAACGTCCCCGAGATCATCGAACACGTGCTGCTGAACGTGGGCCGCAAGGCAACCGGACCCATCTCGCCCGTGGTCTGGGGTGCTCATCCCGACCTCGAGGGCTACGAGTTCAACCCGGATAGGGCCCGCCAGTTGCTGGCCCAGGCCGGTCTGGCGCAGGGCTTCTCCACCACCATCTGGACCAACGACAACCCCATCCGCATGAAGATCGCCGAGGTCGTCCAGCGGCGTCTGGCCGACATCGGCATCACCGTCGAGATCCAGGTCCTGGAGTGGGGGACCTACTTGGCGGACACGGCTGCAGGCAAGCATGATATGTTCATCCTCGGCTGGGTGAGCGTCACCGGCGACGCCGACTACGGCCTGTACTCGCTGTTCCACAGCAGCCAGTTCGGCAATGCGGGCAACCGGACGTTCTACAAGAACGAGCGGGTAGACTATCTGCTGGACAAGGGGCGCACCTCCGCGGTTGCCGAGGAACGCCTTGCCGCTTACAAGGAGGCCCAGGAACTCATCGTCGCCGACGCTCCCTGGTTGTTCCTCAACGTCGGTGAGGGCGTGCAGGGACTGGGCAAGACCATCACCGGGTTCGTATGGCACCCGGCCGGGCATCACCGGCTCACGGGGGTAGGCAAGTAAGCGTGGTCGGGCAGTGACCGGGTGCGGGATGGGGCCATGCCCCGCCCCGCACCCCCATTTGCAAGGCCCCCGCGACCGCGAAGAAGGTGGGATGTGCCGGAGATGTCGAGGTACCTCTTGAAGCGACTACTGATGGTCGTTCCCGTCATGCTGGGCGTCTCCCTCATCGTCTTCCTGATGATGCACGTCGGCGGGGGCGACCCCGCGCTGCTCTTGCTCGGCGAAAGGGCCACCGAGCAAGAGCTGTATACCCTCCGCCGGGAGCTTGGCCTGCTGGAACCGATGCCGGTGCAGTTCGGCCGCTTCCTGCTTCGGGCAATCCAGGGAGACCTGGGTCGATCCATCCGGTCGCGGCGGCCGGTCGTGGCCGAGATCAGCGATCGCATGCCGGCCACCATCCAGTTGGCCAGCGCCTCAATGCTGGTGGCGACGGTAGTGGGGGTGACGGTGGGCGTGATCTCCGCCGTCAAGCCCAACACGCTGCTCGATGACGTCGCCACGACGGGGGCGCTGGCGGGTCTGGCCATGCCCGTCTTCTGGATGGGTCTCATGCTGCAGATAGTGTTCGCGGTTCACCTCGGCTGGCTGCCGGCGTCGGGCAGGGGAGGGCTGCAGCATCTCATCCTCCCCGGGGTGACGCTCAGCACGGGGACGGCGGCGCTCCTCCTGCGCATGACGCGATCGGCGATGCTCGAGATCATCCGCATGGATTACATCCGCACCGCCCGGTCCAAGGGGCTGGGCGAACGGGTGGTGATCTACCGGCATGCCCTCCGCAATGCTCTGGTCCCGGTAGTGACGGTCATCGGCCTCGCTTTCGCCGCCTTGATGGGCGGAGCGGTCATCACCGAGTCGGTGTTCGCCTGGCCGGGAGTGGGCGCCTTCGCCATCGATGCGATCCGGGCCAAGGACATGCCGGTGGTGCAGGGGGCGGTGCTCATGCTGGCTTTCGCCGCCGCCGCGGTCAACCTGGTAGTCGATGTGGTGTACGTGTTCATCGACCCCCGGATCCGGACATGATCAAACGCCTGGCCCGTAACCGGCGAGCGGTCATCGGCGCGGTCGTCCTGATCGTGGTCATCTTCGCGGCGGTCTTCGCGCCGGACGTGGCTACTCACGATCCTACTTACCAGGACCTCCCCGCACGGCTGCAACCCCCCAGTTCCCGGCACTGGCTGGGCACGGATGACCTGGGCCGGGATGTGTTCAGCCGCATAGTGCATGGAGGCCGGATTTCCCTCATGCTAGGGTTCGTGTCGGTGGGAATCGGCCTCACCATCGGCGGGCTGATCGGCATCACCGCCGCTTACTACGGCGGCTGGTGGGACAGCGGGGTGATGCGGCTCGTCGAGTTCCTTCAGGCCATCCCCAGCCTGCTGTTGGCCATCGCCATCGTCGCCAGCCTGGGCCCCGGGATCACCAACGCCATGATCGCCATCGGCATCGGCTCCGTCCCCGCTTATGCCCGGGTGATCCGCTCGGTGGTCCTGACCATCCGGGAACTCGAGTACGTGCAGTCCGCGAAGGCAGCGGGAGCCAACGACCTGCGCATAATGGCCCGGCACATACTGCCCAACTCGCTTGCTCCGATCATCGTCCAGTCGACGCTGGGCCTGGCGTCCGCCATCCTCACCGCGGCCGGCCTGAGCTTCCTGGGCCTTGGGGCGCAGCCGCCTTCCCCGGAGTGGGGAGCCATGCTCGCCCAGTCCCGGGCTTTCGTGCGGCTGGCCCCGCACGTGGTGGCCTATCCCGGCCTGATCATCCTCGTCACCGTGCTGTCGTTGAACCTGGTCGGCGACGGCTTGCGGGACGTGCTCGATCCCCGACTCAAACAATGATGTTCGTCTTCGTGACCGGCGGCGTGGTGTCGTCACTGGGGAAGGGCATCACCGCCGCCGCGGTCGGTCGGCTGATCCGCGCCCGCGGCATCCCCGTGACCGCCGTCAAGCTCGACCCCTACCTCAACGTGGATGCGGGGACGCTTAGCCCGCTGCAACACGGAGAAGTGTTCGTCACCGTCGACGGCGGCGAGACCGACCTCGACCTGGGGCACTATGAACGTTTCCTCGATCGCGACCTGACCCGCGACCACTGCGTGACCGCAGGCCAGGTATACCAGCACCTGCTGGCGCGGGAGCGCCGGGGCGACTTCCTGGGGGGGACGGTGCAGGTAGTCCCGCATGTGACCGACGAGATTTGCCGCCGCCTGCGCCAGGTGGCCGAACGGCTGGGCGCTGGCGTGGTGCTGGTCGAGGTGGGCGGGACTGTAGGCGACATCGAGGGCATGCCGTTCCTGGAAGCCATCCGCCAGCTGGGCCGCGAGGCAGGACCCGGCCGCACCGCCCATGTCCACCTCACCCTGGTGCCCTACCTGGCGGCCGCGGGCGAGCTGAAGACGAAGCCGACCCAGCACAGCGTACGCGATCTGCGCGCCATCGGCCTTCAACCCGACTTCATCGTATGCCGGAGCGTCCTCCCGCTGCCGGAAGAGGCCCGGCGGAAGATCGCGCTGTTCTGCAATGTGGACCCCGAGGCGGTGTTCTCCAATCCCGATCTCGAGTCGATCTACCAGGTTCCGCTGCACCTGGAAGCCGAGGGGGTGGGCCGCGGCCTGGCCTCGCTGCTGGGGCTCGGGGGCACGGGGCCGGACCTGACCGCCTGGGAGGGCATGGTCGGTCGCCTGTTCAACCCCCGGCGGCGGCTGCGCATCGCCCTGGTGGGCAAGTACGTGACTCTGCCCGATGCTTACCTCAGCGTGACCGAGGCGTTGACCCACGCCGGCGCGGCCCGCCACACAGCCATCGACATCGAATGGCTGTCGGCGGAGGAAGTGGGGGAGGACGATCCGCGACTCGCCGGGGTCGCGGCCATCGTCGTGCCCGGCGGGTTCGGGCAGCGCGGCATCGAGGGGAAGATCCGCGCCATCAAGTACGCGAGGGAGAACGGCGTACCCTTCCTCGGCCTGTGCCTCGGGCTGCAGTGCGCGGTGGTCGAGGTGGCCCGCAACGTGGGCGGTCTGGATGCGCACAGCACCGAGTTCGCCCGCCGCACCCCCAACCCGGTGGTGGCCCTGCTGCCGGGACAGCGGGGAGTCAGGGCCAAGGGCGGAACCATGCGCCTGGGCGCCTATCCTTGCCACATCACGGCGGACTCCCGGGTGGGCAGGGTGTACGGTGTGGAAGCGGCGAGCGAGCGCCACCGCCATCGCTGGGAAGTCAACCCGGCCTACGTGGCGCGGCTGCAGCGATGGGGCCTGCGACCGGTCGGCATCTGGCCGGAGGGCGACCTGGTCGAGATCATGGAGTTGGAAGGTCATCCCTGGTTCGTGGGCACCCAGTTCCATCCCGAGTTCCTGTCCCGGCCCGAACGCCCCCATCCGCTGTTTGCGGGGCTGATCGCTGCGGCGGAGACGTACGCCGAGAATACCGGTTCCTGAACCTGACGGCCCAAGACATTCCGCGTTACCCCCAAGCAGGAAGCCGCGCCTCATTGCGCCAATCGATCCCGTTGAAGAGAGAGGAGTGAAGCTATGCCCAGATTGACCCCCAGGCGGGTAGCGTGCGGGCTGCTGGGGCTGGTCGCGCTGGCGGCATGCGTGCAGTTGGCGCTGGTCGACCCCCGACCCGAACACGAGTTCTTCGCGGATGTTGCGCCGGTGATCATCGCCCATCGGGGCGGAAAAGGGCTTGCGCCCGAGAACACCCTGCAAGCCATGCGGACCGGCATCGCAGACGGGGCGCACCTGATCGAATTCGACCTGCGGGCGACGCGCGACCTAGGGCTGGTAGCCATGCATGACGAGACGGTCGACCGGACGACCGACGGGACGGGCGCGGTGAGCGACCTCACCCTCGCCCAGATTCAGGCGCTCGATGCCGGCTACCGCTTCTCAGCTGACGGAGACCGTACCTTCCCCTTCCGGGGCCAGGGCGTACGCGTCCCGACCCTCGAGGAGATCCTCGCCGCTTTCCCCAGACAACGCCTGTTGATCGACCTCAAGGAGACGGACCGGGAGGTCGTCGCGCGGGTCGCCGAGGTGATCGCCGACCACGGGGCCGGCCGCCGGGTGCTGCTGACTTCCTTCCACGACGTGACCAACCGCGCCTGGCGGGAGCTGATGCCGGAGGCGGCGGCCGGCACCGGGGAAGACGCGACACTGGTCTTCTACATCTTTCATCGCTCGCGGTTGATGCCCTTCTACCGGCCTGCGGCCGATGCGCTGCAGGTGCCCGAGTTCTCGGGGCGGATCCGGGTGTTGACGCCGGGGTTCGTCCGCGACGCCCACGCCAAGAACATGCGCGTATACGTGTGGACCATCGACGATCCCGCGGAGATGCGGCGCTTCCTGGCGATGGGCGTGGACGGGATCATCACCGGTTATCCGGACCGGCTGGCCGCAGTCCTGGCCCAGGGCCTGCCGCCGGTGGCGCATCCCTCGCCCACCCTCCGCTGGATCCAGGCGTGGGCCAGCCCCTCGCTCGACACTTTCTTCATCTGGGTGACGCGGCTCGGGCATGAGGAATTCTACTTGATCGCGTTGCCCCTCATCTACTGGGTGATTAACAAGCGGTGGGGTCTCATGCTGACGGCGGTCTTCCTGCTATCGCACTTCGCCAACACCGCCCTGAAGAACTTCTTCGCCGTCCCCCGTCCCACGGGAGCCGAGGGCATCCGCATCCTGTATGCCGAGTCCGCCCCGGGCTGGGCCTTCCCCAGCGGCCACACCCAGGGCACGGCGGTATTCTGGGGGTATGGGCCGCGGCTGTTCCGGCAGCGCCTGCTGGGATGGATAGGTCTCGTCATCATCGCCCTGGTGGCCGTGTCCCGGATGTACCTGGGCGTGCACTGGCCCCAGGATATCCTGGGGGGTCTGGTCCTGGCCGCCGCCATCACCGTGGTGGCATTGCGGGCCGAGCGTTGCCCCTGGTGGGCCCGCCTGGCGGCCCTCCCCCTGGGCGTCCGCATCGCCCTGGCCTTCATGGCGCCGCTCGCGCTGCTCCTGTTCGATGCTTCGCTCGAGTCGGCCAAGGTGGTGGGTTTCCTCGCCGGCCTGCTCGGAGGCTGGGTCGTCGAACGAGCACTGGTCGACTTCCCCCAGCGGGCGTCGCCGCTCCAGCATGCAGCGCGGCTCATCATCGGCTACGGCGGGCTGTTCGCCCTGCGGGTGCTGACCCGAGCCATCTTCGCCGAGGCCGTGCTGCCTCAGGTGGCGCGCTATCTGACCATGGGGCTGTGGGTGGTCCTAGCGGCACCGGCGCTGTTCGTGCTCCTGCGCCTGTACCGCGCGGCGTCCGGGCCGGAGGTCGGGCGTTCGCCCTCCGCGCCTCCCGCTGACTGAATGGTATAATGAACTCATGGCAGTGAGCAGGTCCGGGGCCGAGGGAGGGGTGCGAACTGCCGGCAGAGGAACCGCGTTCCTGGCAGGATGACCTCGCCGCCTTCAGCGGAGGGGCCGAGCGCGCCTTCCTGGTGGGCGCCGAGACGGAGGACGGGGTCTGGACGGCGGAGGACTCGCTGCAAGAGCTGGCGGAGTTGTGCCGTACGCTCGGCCTGGAGGTGGTCGGCTGCACGGTTGCCCGCCGCCGCCGCCGGGAGCCGGCCTTTCGGGTCGGCCAGGGAAAGCGGGCGGAGGTCCGCCTGCGGAGCCAGGAGCTGCGGGCGGGCATGGTGGTGGTCGACGCCGAGATCTCCGGATCCCACCAGCGCGACCTGCAGGAGGACCTGGGCGTGCGCGTGTTGGACCGCACCCAGATCATCCTGGACATCTTCGCCCGGCGGGCCCGCACCCGCGAGGGCAAGCTCCAGGTGGAGGTCGCCCGGCTCAACTACCTCCTGCCCCGGCTGGCGGGGCGCTGGCCGGAACTGTCGCGGCTCGGCGGCGGCATCGGCACCCGGGGTCCGGGCGAGACCCGGCTGGAGACCGAGCGCCGCCGCCTGCGGAGGCGGGTGGCCGATCTGCGCCGCGACCTGGAGGAGGTCCGGCAACACCGGGAGTTGCTCCGCAGCAACCGGAAGCAAGTCCCGTTCCCCCTGCTGGCCCTGGTGGGCTACACCAATGCCGGCAAGTCCACGCTGTTCAACGCGTTGACCGGGGCGGAGGCGCTGGTCGAGGATCGGCTGTTCGCCACCCTCGACCCGACCACCCGGGCGCTGATCCTGCCCAACCACCAGCAGGTCCTGCTCATCGATACGGTCGGCTTCATCCAGCGGCTCCCCACCCAGTTGGTGGCGGCGTTTCGGGCTACTCTGGAAGAACTGGTCGAGGCCGATCTGCTGCTGCACGTCGTGGACGGCAGCCATCCCCGCTGGCCGGAACAAGCCGCCACCGTGGACGCCGTATTGGAGGAGCTGGGGGCAGGGGACCTGCCGGTGGTGACCGTGCTGAACAAAGCCGACCGGATGGCGGAGGACGCGGCGCCCCATCCCGAGGCGGCCGAACGGTCGGCCCTGACCATATCGGCCCTGCATGGCTGGAATCTCGACCGACTGCGCGAACAGATCGCCCGGGCCCTGGCGGCAACGCGGTGCCGCATATCGCTGGCCGTGCCTTATCGCCACGGCAATCTGTTGCAGCTACTGCGGGCCAAGGGGCAGGTGCTGTCCGAGGAATACGGGGAGCACGGCGTGACCGTGGAAGTGGAGATCGAACGCACATGGGCCGATCGCATCCGGCATCGACTGGAGACGGGCTCAGCCTGACCCACCTGGAGCCCTTCGGCATATCGCGGCGGCTATTGCGAGTGGCCGAGCAGGTGGAGGAGGAAATCCAGCCTGCGCTGACGGGCATCCGCCAGATCCAGGCCGCCAACCATGCCCGGGTGCTGGCTGCCTTCCAGGCGGCTCGGGTCAGCCCCTGGCATTTCGCCGAGACGAGCGGCTACGGCCTGGGCGACGGGGGCCGCCAGGCGCTCGAGGAGGTCTACGCCCGCGTATTCGCCGCCGAGGCGGCGCTGGTACGCACTTACATCGTCTCCGGTACGCACGCCATCGGCATCTGCCTTTACGGCATCCTGGGCAGGGGAGACCGCCTGGTGTGCCTGACCGGCCGTCCGTACGACACCCTGCACGGCGTGATCGGCATCCGTCGGGGAACCCGGGGCTCCCTGAAGGAACTCGGCGTCGAATATCGGGAGGCCTGCTGTCTGACTCCGGACGGGGTCGACGGGGAGCGGGTCGCCGCCCTGCTGGAAGGGAGCGGGCCCGGCCGCACCCTGGCGCTCGTCCAGCGCGCCCGCGGGTACGACTCGGGCCCCGGCGTGACCGTCGCCCAGATCGGCGAGCTGACCCGGCTGGTCGGCCAGGCTTGCCCGGAGGCGGTCGTGCTGGTCGACAACTGCTACGCCGAGTTCACCGACCGGACGGAACCCACGGAGGTCGGGGCCCATCTGGCGGCCGGGTCGCTGATCAAGAACCCGGGAGGGGGGCTGGCCCCCTGCGGCGGCTATGTCGCCGGCCGCCGCGACCTCGTGGAGTTGGCGGCCGGGCGGCTGACCCTCCCCGGACTGGGCGGAGAGCTGGGCGCCACGCCGCCCTGGGGCAGGCTGCTGTTTCAGGGGCTGTACCTGGCGCCGGCCATGGTCGGCACCGCGCTGGCGGGAGCGGTATTCGCGGCACGGTTCTTCGACCGGCTCGGCTTTCCCACCCGCCCCGCGTGGGATGAACCGCGCTCCGACATCGTGCAGTCCATTGAGTTGGGCACGCGCGAGCGCGTCCTGGCCTTCCTCCGCGGCGTCCAGCGGGCATCGCCGGTGGACGCATTTGCGACCCCGGAACCGGGCCCCTTGCCGGGCTACGGCGACCCGGTGGCGATGGCGGCGGGCACCTTCGTGCAAGGGGCTACCCTGGAACTCAGCGCGGATGCGCCGCTGCGCGAGCCGTACCGGGTGTATCTCCAGGGGGGGCTGGTCCGAGAGCAGGCGACACTGGCTTGCCTGCTGGCGGCGACGGAGATGGGCGTCTGATGGAGGTGGAGGAGCTATCGTCCTGTTCATCTCCTTGACTATCATGCTGCTCGGCATCGCCGGCACCGTGCTGCCGGTCCTGCCGGGGATGCCGCTGGTCCTGCTGGGCATAGTCATCTACGGCGCGGTGCACGGCTTCGCCGCCGTCGGCACCGACCTCGTCTTCCTGGCCATCGTCCTGACCCTCATCAGCCTGATCCTCGACTACCTGGCCGTCATCCTCGGCGCGGGTCGGGCGCGCGCCTCCCGCCAGGGGATGCTGGGGGGGCTCGTCGGCGGCGTGGTGGGGGTGGTCGTCCTGGGCTGGCCCGGCTTGCTGCTCGGTCCGCCCATCGGCGCCGTGCTCGGGGAAGTGAGTTCGGGCCGAACCCTCAATCAGGGGCTGCGCGTGGCGCTGGCCACCGTCGTGGGGATGGCGGCGACCGCCGTCCTCAAGCTGGTGATGGCGGGGGTGCTGACGGTGATGTTCGTCCTGCGGGTTACATAATGCCGAATACTTGACAAGCTATTGACAGGCACGGCGGGAATGGGTAGGGTGGAAAGGGGAAGCTAACCGCAACCTGACGTCATACTTACAAGAAGGGAGGTGAAGACGATGGCGGGGAGGGAGAGCGAACGTCCGATCTACCCCATAGGCGTGGTACAGCAGCTCACCGGGCTGAGCGGCCGGCAGATCCGCTATTACGAGCAAAAGGGGCTGCTGAAGGCCGCCCGGAGCGGGGGAGGGCGGAGACTATTCACCCCGGGGGACGTCAGGACCCTGCTCGAGATCAAGGCGGCTTTGGCCGGAGGCGCGAGTCTTGACGCCCTGCGTGAGGCCGCGGGCAAGCGGCGTCCGGCGGAAACGGCGAGTTTGGCGCAGTCCCGGGATCTCGAGGTGGTACGCAACTACTTCCAGGAAACCCGCGGGCCAACCTCCGTGTATCCCATCGATCGCCGCGAGCAGCTCATCGAGACCATCGACGAACTGCGGCAGAAGGGGGGCGCCGGCAAGGGCCGCCGCGGGGAAAAGGGGAGAGGTCCTTGACTTTCGGCTCTTCAGCGATCGACGGCAAGCAGCTTCCCGACCTGGTCAAAGAGCACCGGGTCACCGCCTTTCGCCTGCAGTTCACCGACATCCTCGGCATCATCAAGAGCGTGGCCATTCCCGTCAGCCAGCTCGGGAAGGCCCTCGATGGCCAGATCATGTTCGACGGTTCCTCGATCGAGGGTTTCGTCCGCATCGAGGAGTCGGACATGTTCCTGCGCCCCGATCCGGCGAGCTTCGCCATCCTGCCCTGGCGTTCCGCCGATGGGAGTACCACCGCCCGCTTGATCTGCGATGTGTACACCCCGGAAGGGGAGCCGTTTGCGGGATGTCCGCGGGGCATACTCAAGGGGTGGACGGAGCAGGCCCGGCGCAGGGGCTACGAGATGATGGCCGGCATGGAAGCCGAGTTCTTCCTGTTCCTGAGGGACGAACAGGGCCGAGCCACCACCCGCACCCATGACCACGGCGGCTATTACGATCTGGCGCCGGTGGACGGCGGCGAGCAGGCCCGCCAGGAGATGGTGGAAGCCCTCAACGGCATGGGGTTCGAGGTCGAGGCGTCCCACCACGAGACCGCCCCCGGCCAGCACGAGATCGATTTCCGGTACGCCGACGCCGTGACCACCGCCGACAACATAGCGACTTTCCGTTACGTGGTGCGGGTCATGGCCCGGGATCATGGGTTGCATGCCACCTTCATGCCCAAGCCGGTGTACGGAGTAAACGGATCGGGCATGCATACCCACCAGTCCCTGTTCTCGGGCGGCAAGAATGCCTTCGCCGATCCGGACGGGCCCTGGGGCCTGTCGGCCATCGCCGGCCAGTACTTGGCCGGGCTGATGCGGCACGCGCGATCCTTCACCGCCATCACCAACCCGCTGGTCAACTCGTACAAGCGGCTGGTGCCGGGATATGAGGCGCCGGTGTACATCGCCTGGTCGGAGCGGAACCGGAGCCCCTTCATCCGCGTGCCCTCGAAGCGGGGCGACAGTACCCGGCTGGAACTGCGCAGCCCCGACCCATCGTGCAACCCCTACCTGGCCCTGACCGTCATGCTGCGCGCGGGCCTCGACGGCCTCGAGCACAAGCTGCCCACTCCCGAGCCGGTGAACCGGAACCTCTACCGGCTGAACGAACGCGAGCGCGCGGAACTGGGCGTGGAGAGCCTCCCCGGGAACCTCCAGGAGGCCCTGGAAGAGATGAGTCAGAGCGAACTGGTGCGCGAGGCGCTGGGGGAACATGTATTCCAGCGCTTCCTCGAGGCCAAGCAAATCGAGTGGTCCATCTACCAGTCCCAGGTTCACCAGTGGGAACTGGATCAGTATCTGTCCGCGTTCTGACGGCGCAGCCGGGGAGCTATTCGTCCCGTTCGTCGAACCGCTGGGGGTTTGGCGATATGTGCCTGGCCTCCACGGTTCGACGATCCGGCAGGCAGTTGTGGGGGTGCTCTCGGCGGAGGACTTGCCGAGCCACTCGACGAAGGAATGTACTGCCGGCAACCATGAGATCTATAAGAGTCGGGCGACCGCGTCGTGGGACGCTTCGCGCGCTTTTCGAGCGGGAGGAGCATGCATGACCAGTGTCTTGGCGCCAAGACGCCCGAAATTCGAGGAGTTCTACGCGTCCCATGAGTCTGCGGAAGCAGCAGGACGCGTCCGACACCTTCTCGATGTTGATCGTGCGCTCACGGCCGTGATGGAGGCCGAGTTCCCATGGTGGTCCGACGAAGTGGCGTACCGGTTCAAGTCGCTGGCCGCGGTGTGGCGCCGGGAGTGTGCCCACCTGTCATCGATAAGGGACATGGTCCTGCACCCGGCGTACCAGCAGATCATTGGCATGGGGAAGGACGCCCTGCCCCTCCTGATCCGGGAACTAGACCGCAACCCGGACCACTGGTTCTGGGCCCTGCGCGCGATCACCGGGGAAGACCCGGTCCGGCCTGAACACCGGGGTGATGTCAGGCTGATGGCGCAGGATTGGGTGGACTGGGCAAGGAAGCGCGGGCTCACGTTGTGAACCGGCGTTAGGAGGAATTCTTCCCGAGGCTCCGTGACGGACGCTACTCCGTCACGAGTCCGGCGCAAGTGGATTCACGCGCGTTCTCTTCGTTCGGTTACATTCGGCGAAACAGCCCGATGACCTTGCCTAGCACGGCGGCCTCTTGGACCACGATGGGTGGCAGGGTGGGGTGGTCCGGTTGCAGCCGGATGCGGCCGTCCTCCCGGTACAGGCGTTTGATGGTCGCCTCGTCTTCGACCATGGCCACTACGATGTCCCCGTTTTCGGCCGAGGCCTGTTGCCGGACCAGGGCGTAGTCGCCGTCCATGATCCCCGCGCCGATCATGCTGTCGCCTTTCACGCGGAGCATGAACACGGCGTCGGACCGAACCAGGTCGAACGGGAGGGTATAGGTGTCTTCGCGATTCTCCACCGCCAGGATGGGCATGCCCGCCGTGACCCGCCCCACCAGCGGTACGGCGACCATGCGCCGCCTTCGCTGGTCGATTACCTCCATCGCCCGCGGCTTGGCCGGCTCGCGGCGGATCAGGCTCAGCTCTTCGAGCTGGTTCAGGTAGTTGTGAACGGTGGAAGGGGACCGCAGACCGACCGCCTGGCAGATCTCCCGCACCGATGGGGGATAGCCTTTCTGGGCGGTCTCGCGCTCAATGAAAGTGAGGATTTGCCGTAGTCGCGGACTCAGCGTCTCGCCCACCCGTCCCGCCTCCTTTCCCGCCCATTATAGAGCAGGTCGCGAGAAAATGCAAACATGCGTTCGCCGCCGGGGCGAGCGGGCATTGACATCGAACACGCGTTCTGCTATCCTCGAGGCAGAGAACGCGCGTTCGGTCAACGGCGGGCGGGGGGGGCGAGGGGGGCCATGCGACGGCCAAGGCGACGGTGGCGACTGGCACGAGGCGGAAGGCGGCGCCTGGTGATCGTTGTGACGGTGGTCCTGGCGATCGCGGCCGCCGCCGTGGGCGGCATCCGCGGCGCGCGGCGGCTGGAAGGGGCGGGGCTACCGGTGGCTGGAGCGCCGCCGGCGGCCGTGCTGTATGTCGTGCGCCGCGGCGATACGCTATGGGGCATCGCGCGGGCGCTGCAGGGAGATGAGGGCGGCGATCCCCGTCGGCTCATCCATGCCATCCGCAAGGCGAGCGGCCTATCCTGTTCGCTCATCAGGCCCGGACAGGTGCTGTCAATCCCGGCCGGTCTCGGGATTGGGGTCCGGCCCCTTGCGCGGGCGGACGCGGCCGAAACGGTTCAGGCGGACCGTCCGCTGCTTGCGGGCATCCGCCTGCGCTGACACAGAGCCCAAGGTACGCGGGCCGCCACCTTCCCTGGATGACCGCTAGAGGTGCCTTCTGCAGGAACTTTCACATTTGCGCAGTATATTACCAACACGCCCCGGGTTCGTTTGGCCTTCAATCCGGTTATCGCGTGAGGAGGGGGATCCCAGGGGAGTGGTGGAGGTCTCCCCGAGG
Source organism: Bacillota bacterium (assembly GCA_035477115.1). Taxonomy (GTDB): domain Bacteria; phylum Bacillota; class Sulfobacillia; order UBA995; family UBA995; genus UBA995. The sequence continues at coordinate 15,837 of DATIKW010000016.1, forward strand.
CTGGTGTAGGTTTTAGCAGTGAAGCCATGACTTGGTTCCTGAAGCGGACCGGGGAGGTGAAGAGATGGGCAAGAGACTCTGCGTATTCGGATTGGTCGTCATCATGCTCGCGGCGACGGCCGCGGCTGGGTCCGCCCAGGTGGTACGCCGGGGAGCCTGGGTAGACCGGATCCTGATCAACGAGATAGTCGATCCCGCTGCCTCCATCACCCGTCTGGAAGCCGGAGACGTTGACGCGCTGCTGTCTGGGCTGGGGATGGTCGACCTGTACAGGCGCGTGGTCGCGTCTCCCATACTCGCGTATGACCCTAGCTTTGGCGGCATCTTCGGGCTCAACCTGAACGTGGCGGGCCCGCTGTTGGCCGACGGGACCCTTAACCCCTTCCATTCCGACCGCGTCCGCGAAGCCATGAACTGGCTGGTGGACCGGGACCACATCGTGCGGGAAATCCACGGCGGTTTGGGAAGGCCCCGTTATTTGCCGATCCAGACCATCTTTCCCGATTACGCGCGCTTGGCGGACGTTGCCCGGGTGCTGGAACGGCGTTACGCCCATAATCCTACCCGGGCGCGCGAGGCAGTGACCGCGGAGATGCGCCGGATGGGCGCCGAACTGGTCGGAGGACGCTGGCAGTTCCAGGGCCGGCCGGTGCGGTTGATCCATCTGATCCGGTCGGACATGGCCGAGCACCGTCTGATCGGCGATTATATGGCCGGCCTCCTGGAAGGGCTCGGCTTCACCGTCGAGCGCCGCTACGGTACGGCCGCCGAGCTGTCTCCCATCTGGGTGACGGGGCGGCCGGAAGACGGCCGGTGGCACCTCGTAAACGGCGGCTGGATAGCGACCGTCATCAGCCGCGACCAGTCGGCGGTGTTCAATACGTGGTACACGCCGCGCGGCGGGGCGACTCCGCTGATTCTAGCCTACCGGCCGAGCCCCGAGTTCGATGCCTTGGCCGACCGGCTGGCCCGGCGGGATTTCACTACCCTGGAACAACGAAGGCAGATGTTCGCGGAAGCCCTGGATCACGCCATGCGGATGTCGCCGCGGATCTGGCTGTCCGAACGCCTGACCTTCCATCCCCGCCGGCGGGATGTGCGCGTGGCCTGTGACTTGGCGGGCGGCGTGCCCGGGGCCTTCATATGGCCCCATACCCTCCGCTTCGCTGACCGAGTCGGTGGTACAATGCGCATGGCCTCCATGGCGGTGTTGGTTGAGCCGTGGAATCCGATAGGCGGCAGCACTTGGATTCACGACACGGGGCCCATACGCGCTACCGCCGACTGGCCCACGGTGCCGGATCCCCATACCGGACTGCACTGGCCGCAGCGGCTGGAGCGGGCGGAAGTGACGGTACAGCGCGGTCTGCCGGTGACTCGCACCCACGACTGGGTCAGCCTGGAGTTCGCCGATGAGATCCGGGTGCCGGCCGACGCTTGGGTCGACTGGGATCCGGTCGCACAGCGCTTCATTACCGCGGGTACCCGGCACCCTGGCGGCCTCACGGCCAAATCCCGCGTGGTCGTGCGCTATCCGCAGGAGCTGTTCCAGACCATGTGGCATGACGGCAGCCGCTTCTCGGTGGGCGACGTGGTGCTGAGGCTGATCATGACCTTTGACCGCGCCAACCCGGCGAGTCCCATCCACGATCCCGCGGCGATACCCGCGTTCCGCACCTTCCAGGGACACTTCCGGGGCGCGCGCATTGTTTCGCGCGACCCGCTGGTCGTCGAATGGTACACCGACATGTGGTTCCTGGACGCCGAAGTGGCGGCGTCTGATGCCGCTTGGTGGTTATGGCCGTATACCGCCCAAGGCCCAACGCCGTGGCATACGGTCGCCATGGGGATCCGGGCTGAGAGCGAGCGACGCTTGGCCTTCACGGCCGCTCGGGCGACCGCCCTCCGGGTCGAATGGATGAGTATGATTGCCGGGCCCAGCTTGCACGTATTCCGCCGATCGCTGCCGATCCTCGCCCGAGAGTTCTGGGTGCCATATGAACCTACCATGCGCGAGTTCGTCCCCCACGCGGATGCGATCGCTCGCTGGCATAACCTCGTCAACTGGTTCGCCGAGAAGGGCCACTTCTGGGTAGGCAACGGCCCCTTCTACCTGGAGCGCGTGTTCCCGGTAGAGAGGGTAGTGCAGTTAGACCGCAACGAGCAGTTCATCGACCCCGCCGGCAAGTGGGACCGGTTCGGGGCTCCCGCGCTGGCGGCGGCGGTGGTGACCGGCCCGGCGCGGGTCCGGCCGGGCGCTGCTGCAAGCTTCACGGTGCGGGTTACCACGGCCGGGCGGCCTTACCCCGTGCGCGATATCGAGCAGGTGAAGTTCCTCCTGTTCGATGCCGGTGATGCGGTGGTCCTCAGCGGCAGCGCGCCAGCCGTTCGGGACGGTGAGTGGCGGATCAACCTCACCGCTGCCCAGACCGCACGGTTGCCGGTCGGCACGGCGCGAGTAGAAGCGATAGTGATGTCGCGGCTCGTCAGCATCCCCGCCTTTGCGTCGGTGAACGTAGTCATCCGCCGCTAGACTCCGGGAGACCAGGGGCGCGGGGCCAAACACCTCGCGCCCCATCGATCTGGTCGTCTCTCCGTCCGGTGGCCGCCGCCTCTGCCAACCCTCTGAACAGGCCGGCGAACACCGGCACTCGCTCGAACATGGTTTCGGGGTGCCACTGGACACCCACCGCGAAACGGTCGGCACGCGCTGATTCGATGGCTTCGATGATGCCGTCGGGCGCCTCCGCCGAAAGCCTGAACCCGGGCGCTACCTCCTTGACGCTCTGGTGATGGTACGTGTTCACGCTCAGGCGGGTCGTCCCCAGGAGCGAAGCCACCTTGCTCCCCGCCTCGATGGTCACCGCGTGCGTCCCCAGCCACCGGGGTGCTTCCTGCCGGTGCTTGATAGCCCCGGGTACCTGCGAAGGGATATCCTGAATGAGCGTGCCCCCGGCCGCGACGTTCAGGACCTGGATGCCGCGGCAGATGGCCAGCAGGGGCAGACCTCGCTTGAGAGCAGCTTCGGTTAGCGGGATCTCGATGAAGTCCCTTTCCGGGCTGATGGTGCCGAGTCGTTGATGCGGGTCCTCGCCGAAGATCTGCGGGTCGATGTCGACGCCGCCCGACAGCAGGAGGCCGTCGATGGAATTGAGGACGTCGTCAACGAGTTCGCGGGCGATGCCCGCGGGGATGATGAAAGGGAGCCCGCCCGCGCTCTCGATCGCCCTGACATAAGCCGAAGGCAGCGCTTGCGAGTCGCTTTCCGGCGCGTACGAACTCGTGATGCCGATGATCGGCCGCATGCAGCGTTCCTCCTCGGTCGCGTCAATCCCGGCCGGTCTCGGGACTCGGGTCCGGGTCCTTGCGCCGGCGGACGCGGCCGAAACGGTTCAGGCGGACCGTCCGCTGTTTCTGAGCATCGGTGACATGAGTGTAGATCTGGGTGGTGGAGATGCTGGCGTGCCCCAGGAGGGCCTGCAAAGTGCGCAGGTCGCCGCCTTCCTGGTAGATCTCCGTTGCATAGCTGTGGCGGAGTTTGTGGGGCGTCACCTGGCCAGGGTCGGTTCCCGCCAGCGCCAGGTCCTTGACCCAGCGCTTCACGGCCATCTGGACGCCCCGGGGCGTGATCCGGCGCCTCCTCGAGGACAGGAACAGCGCCATCCGGTCGCCGGCGGTGGCGGCGGGCGGCCGGACCGCCTTGTAGGCCATGACCGCATCCAGCAGGGCGGCGGGGAGGGGGACGTCCCGTTCCTTCTGTCCCTTGCCCTTGACCCGCAGGTAGTCCTTGCCGGGCACGATGTCCGAGAGGTCCAGGGCGACCAGTTCCGACACCCGCAGGCCGGCGCCGAGCATGAGCAGGCACATGGCGTAATCCCGGCGGCGATGGGGGCCGGTGATGCACTGCAGCAGGCGGTCACCGTCTTCGAGATTCAGGTAGACGGGGAGCGCCTTCCGGGCCCGGGCGGTTTCCAGGCCGTCGGCGACGTTCTCCGGCAGATAGCCGCGACGATGAAGGAACCGGAAGAACGACCGGATGCAGCTGACTTTCCGATTCCGGCTTGCCGCCTGGTTGCCCCGGACCCGGCCGAGGTAGGTGACGAAGCCATGGATGTCCTCCCGGCGGACCCCCTGCAGGTCGAAGGAGGCCGCAAACACATCATCCCGTGACAGCGCGCCGTCATCCACGGCGTCGAACTCCTGTTGAAAGCGGGCGGCAGTGGGTCCGGCAGCCCGGCTGGCAGGCGTGCGGCCCGTCCCGGGACCCTGCCGCCCCGAGCCGCCCGGGGCGCGACTGCCCCCGCCGGGCCCTGGACCGGAGGCGGTCCCTTCTGGGGCGGCTCCGCCGGCGCGCACCGCTCGAGGATCCGACCAGTAGAGCAGGAGATACCGCTTGAACTGAAACAGGTCGCCGGCGTAGGCCTCCTGGGTGCGAGGCGAAGCCTCGCGGGACGCCTGGGCGTCCAGGAACAGGGCCACCGCACGGTTGAAATCCAGCATCGCCCCGAGTCCCTCCCACGGGCGCATTCGCGCCTTTTGCGGTCCATTCCTGCCGGCCAGGCCATGTCCGCCCAGACAATTACTTCGCATAAGATACATTTAGCGAAGTGCGGAGGGGAGGCTAGCAGGCATCCCGCTGGTCTGCTCTCCGAGTTGTGATGCGGCACGGGGCCGCGACGTGCGGTCAAACGGCGCGGAACATAATGGAGGTTGCGGTCAAACGGCGGGCGGGGATAGACGCAGGGCGAGGGCAACTGCCTCGGGGGCGCTGGCGGCGGGGTGGACGGGGAGTTCCTGTCCGCCGGGCGATCGGGCCTGCCAGGTATGCAACCCCACCACAGGAATGCCTTCTTTCAGTGCCATGGCGATCTCCGACAGGGTACCGAAACCGCCGGCGATGGCGATCAGGACCGACGCCGCGCGCACGACCAGGGCGTTGCGGGCGATGCCGAGGTCGGTGGGCAAGGTGACGCTAAGGAAGGAATTCGCCTGGCTGCCGTCCGGCCCGGGCAGGATGCCGACGGCGATGCCCCCGCGACTACGGGCGCCCCGCGAGGCGGCTTCCATCACCCCTCCCCTGCCGCCGGTCACCAGGACTGCCCCCGCTTCGGCGATGAGCCGGCCGGTCTCTTCAGCCAGCGCGGCGATCGAGCTGTCGCATTCGGCGGCGCCAACGACGGCGATCTGGATGGGGCGGCGGGAGGTCATCCTCCGGCGGTCGGGGAGATCAGGATGATCTCCGCGTCCTCGCCGATCTGATCATCGAAGGACGCAGGGCGGCCGTTGTATTGCGCGCGCATGATGAGATGCGGGTCCACCCCGAGCTGGCGGATCGCATCCCGGATCTTCAAGGGCCGCTCCAGTTCCAGCGAGTGCTCCCGCTTACCGCCGGGGAAGTAGGAGGCGCTGTGGCCGAGGACGACGACGCGAACCGTGATGGCCATGCTTCATGCCCCTCGCCGCTGCGGGCGGGCCGGTTTGCCGCACGGAAGCGGCTCGTTTTCCAGCAGGCGCTCGAGGTGGCGGATCACCGTATCGGTATCTTCCGCGCCGGTGTAAAGGAGGGGTTGACAGGGAAGCTGATCGAGGAACTGGGTTGTCTCCTTGGACAGCCGGATGATTGCACGCAGGGAGCGCGCTATCTCCGCATCGAGGTCGAGCGCGGGCTCCGAATCAGCCGCGGCCGCATCCTTATGGCGGATCAAGTGCCTTCGCTGCGACCGAGCGACTTCCAGCAGAAACTGAGCATAGCCAGCCGCGCGCGCAATCTCCGCCAGGCGTTCGGCGACGAATCCCACCCGGAGGAACTTCGTCACGGCTCTGCCTCCCCTGCCCTCCCTATCGGCAGAGTTCGTCACCGGGAGTGGTTTCCCTCCGTTTCTTGCCCGGGGTTCGACGAAAGGCCGCACGGAACGCAAAGCCGGTACCGCCTACCCGGCGTCTGACGCGACCTGGCCGAGTTTCGCCGTAACGCGAAATCTGCGTCGTGAGCCCCTGCATGTTCGGCAAGCTCGAGAACTACGTGGCCGCGAACCACCTACTCGCCTCTGCCTTCCAGCGCTCCGTCATCGAACAACACCACTCCCTCTTCAACCGCTGTCCGGATGAAGCTGCGCGACTTCAACAACTCGCGGAATTCTTCCGGAGTGTAAACCAGCACATCCACCGCCACCTTGGGGGCAACCGTCCGGTAAAATTCGTCGAGCCGATCCATGAAGCGATCTTGAGTATCCTTCACGAGCAGGAGGTCGATATCGCTATCCGGCCCAACATCGCCCCGAGCCATCGAGCCGAAGAGAATGGCTTTGGCGTAACCGGCCTGACGGCACGCTCCTGCGATCCGCACGATCGCTTCCTCAAGTGCGGCGCGCCTCGCCTGGCTCTTGACCTCCAAATCGACGATGAGCAATGGCGGGTTCCCCTCCCCCAACGGCAGTCCTCAATCTTATTTTATCCTTTGGGAGCGCGGTGGCAAGGTGGTCTTCCGGGAGTCGAGAAGCGCCTGGCTCGGGTCAACAGCGGCAATTGAGGTTCACGCCGATGGTGCCGCCGATGGCGCCCAGCAGTGAGCCCAATCCCACTCGCCCGAGGGCGGACGGCAGCGTGGGACCGACCGGGGAGATGATGCTCCCTAACAGGATGCCGACGGCCACGAACCCCGCCCCGATGAAGGCCCCATGGGCCCAGCCCAAGTTACCGGCATGCCGGGCGCCGTAGACGCCGCCCGCCAGCATGCTCAGGTGGGCGACGATGCCCATCACGGAGGTGACGGTCGGGTCGGGTATGGTCAGCCGGAACATGAGCAACCCAAGCAGCCCGGCAGCTAAGATCGATACTACATACCCCGCGACGATGCCGAGAATCACGGAAGCCGCGGACAGCCGGGGCGGAGCTTCCCTGGCCGAAAGCTGTCCCTTCACGGTATTACCTCCGGTTTCGGCGCTTCTCGCCCCAGCATACGCCCCCGGCCTCCGCGCCTATGCCGGAATTCGGATCTTCCCCCCCTTGCCCACAGCAGGGGCGGCAGAGGAGGGATATCCCAATAGCGGTCGAATGGTCGAAGCAGTCAGATAAGGGAGGCAGCGAGATGGTGCCAGATCGTGGACGATGGCTGGTTGGCCTGCTATTGGCGGCCCTGCTGGTCTTCGCGGCCGGGTGTGGGAGAGCGGCGAGCGACGTGACGAAGGCAGAGGAACCGGTGACGCCGCCCGCGTTGCCCGCGGCGGAGCCGGGGCTGACGCTGGATTCCTGGGTCAATCCCCGCGACCTCCGGGAACTGGTGGCGGCCTTCGCGGGGCTGGACTACGTTTGGGGCGTCATCGAGGACGGGGCGGAGACGGACCAGTTCGAGGTGGCATACCGATTCCTGGGCGAGGAGGCGGTGGAGGGCCGGAACACCAGCAAGGTCTCCTTCTCCATCGCTCAAGGCGACGCCCGGCATGAATTGCTGTTGTGGCTGGACCCCGAGGGCAACGCCGTCCGTTTCGAACTCGACGGGGTTCAGCAGGATCCGATGATGGCCCAGCACTTTCATTTCTGGTTTCTGGGGCCTTTCCTCTGGGTGGACCAATATGAGGTCCATACCATCCTGACAACCGGGCGTCCTGGCTACGACATGCAGATTGGCGGCGGGGAGCGGGTCAGTTTCGGGAAGGCGACCGCCGAGGTGAGGACGGTCAAGGCCTCCTGGAGCGAGGCCGGACAGCGCGTCGGGTACAAGTGGTCGATCGGCGACTTCGGCAAGCTACAGATGCTGGTGGGCTGGCAAATGGACCTGGACGTTGGCGCCCAGGCGGGAGGTATCTTCTTGCGGATAACGGAAGTGGAGACCCGCTAGCCAGCCTGGCGGCCGAGGGAGGGGCCTGGCGATGAACATCCCCTCCCTCCCCTGTCCGCTGCCTCGGGCGGTCACCTCATGATCGAGGCTTGGGCTTTCGTTCCTCTTCTTCTTCCCTCTTCGGCGGGCGGCGCGGCGGAGGGGTCTGGCGGGCCAACTCCTCTTCCGCCCCACCGACCATGCGGCGCACCATGTTGCCGCCGACGGCGCCGGTTTCGCGGGTGGTCATCTCCGGCCAGCCGCGACGACGGATGTCGTCATCAAGACCCAGGTCCTCGGCGACCTCGTGCTTCAGGCGTTCCAAGCCGGCCTGGGCCTTCGGTTCGACGGGCCGTTTACGTCCGGGCATCTGTCCGACACCTCCTTCGGAGCTAGTGATGTCCCGCCAACAGCCGAATATGGCAAGTAAGTTCAGGATGATCAGGCGACCGGTCACCGACCGATACATGATTTGCGCGGGACGGCGAGTGACTTTCAGCGCCTGAGGCAGGGCCAGCTCTCGGCATGCACGGCGACAGCTTCATCGATGCGGCGGGCCGCCTCCGGGGAAGGACCGCCTCGCCGGGCCGGCCCACCGGGCACATCTCCCCGCTCCCTCCCGAGTCCGCCCATGGCGTCGAGGACGGCCAGCAGGCACCAGCCGAGGGCTTCCTCGTGGTAACCCCCTTCCAGCACGGCGATGAGCCTCCCGTCGGCGAACTCCCCGGCCAAGTCCCGCAGGCGCCCCGCGAGCTGGTGGTAGCCCGATGCCGTCAAGCACATGCTGCCCAGCGGGTCGGCGAAGTGGCCGTCGTGCCCCGAGGAGATGAGGACCAGTTGCGGGCGATAAGCCCGGGCTATGGGCAGGAGGAGACGGTCGAAGGCGGCCAGGAAGTCCTCGTCCCCGGCGCCGGGAGGCAGCGGCAGATTGACGTTGTAGCCCTTGCCCTCGCCTTCGCCCGTGTCGGCGAGATCGCCGGTGCCTGGATACAGGGGGCTTTGGTGGACGGACAGGTACAAGACATCGCGGCGGCTGTAAAAGATCGCCTCGGTGCCGTTGCCATGATGAACGTCCCAGTCGACGATCAGCACTCGCTCAAGGTGATGTTCCTCGAGGGCATGGGCGGCGCCGATCGCCACGTTGTTGAGCAGGCAGAACCCGGTGCCGCGGCCGGGGAAGGCATGGTGTCCGGGAGGGCGGACCAGACAGAGGGAAGCGTGCGGGCCGGATTCAGAAAACGCTGCATCAACGGCCGCGAGGCACCCGCCGGCGGCCAGTCTTGCCACCTCATGGCTTTTGCTGGTGACCACGGTGTCCCAGTCGAGGTTGCCGCCGCCGCGCCCTGCCATATCCTCCAGCCGGCGGACGTAGTCCTCATGGTGAATGCGGCGGAGTTCGCGCTCCGTGGCCGGACGGACGGGAATGAGTTCGGCCCGCTCCAGTACCCCTGAGCCGGCGAATCGTTCCAGGACAGCCCGCAGTCGGGCCGGGCTTTCCGGCCAGGCGTTGGGAGCGTGCCGCAGATAGGCGGGATCGGTCACCAGACCGACGCGGCCGGGCATCAATTCCCACTCTCCTCGAAGCTGGTGCATTCAGACAGCCGGGGCTCCTTGAGGGAGAGTCCCAGGCGGAGGCCCACAGCCAGCAGGCCGGAGGTGAGGACAAATACCAGGCGATAGCCGAAAACATCGACCAGATATCCGCCCACGATCGAGAGGAAGGTGGTCGGCCCGGCCAGGGTGCTGAGCATTCCGAGGTAGCTGGGCCGGCGGTCCGAGGGGACGGCCTCGAGTAAGTAGTTGGTGAAGCCGATCCAGGCCCCGGCGAAGGACAGCCCCAGTAGCAGGAAGATGGCTCCGAAGGTCAACGAGGACAGCCACACCGGGAACCCCAATCCCGCCAGTAAGGCCAGGACCGGCCCGGCCAGAGCTGCCAGTACCGACAGTATGACCACCAGCCGATATCCCCGGCTATCGCCGATGCGGCCCCAGATGAGTCCCCCGACCACTGAGCCCGCCATCTGACAAGCCAGGAAGAGCCCGGTGAGGCCGGCACCGAGTCCGAGTTCATCCCGGGCGTATAGCACGAAGAAAGGCAAAGCCAGGTGCACGCCGCCCGCCAGCAGGCGGACGCGGGTCAGCCGGGCGAAGTCGGGGCTGGCCCGCCACAGCTCGGGCAACGTCTGACAGAACCCGGCGAACGAGCGCCGGGCGGCCGAACTCTCCTGTCCGACCGGCTCGCGTATGGCCAGGAAGGCGAGGTATGATCCGATGAAACCCAGGGCGGACAGGCCGAAGAGCAGCGAGAAGTTCGAGGGATAAGGGAGATGAGGGCTGGTCAGGATGCGGTGCACCAGGATGCCCGCCCCAAAGGACGCCAGCCCCCCCCAGAACTGAATCCGACCGTAAACGCGGCCGCGGCGTAGCGGATGGATCGCCTTGGCCATGATGTCGGTCCAGGGCACGGCATTGACGCCCTCGCTCAGGGCGGCCAGCACATACAGGGCTACGAACCAGTTGAGGACCAGTCCGGGGGCATCCCCGGCCAGGAGGTAGATCAGGAAAGGGATGGCCAGTTGACAGGATCGGCCGAGCAGGGAGTTGAAGACCACCAAGCGCTTCTTGCGAGGCCATCGCTCGCTGAAATGGGCCACCACGATCTGGGGAAGCAGGAACCCGCCGGCCCGAAATCCGGTCAGGAAGCCTATCAGGACCTTGGGGGCGTCGAGTTGGGCCAAAAAAGCGGGGAGGACCGTTGCCGTATCGCCAAAGGAATTCCCCACCCACCAGGCCACACCGTCAGCGGTCAGGAAGGTGCTGTTATGGGGTTCGTCGCGCGCCGCTGGTTCGGGTGGGCGATTCTCGCTCATCAGCTGTAGCTCAACCGGCGGATAGGGACTCCTCCTCGACCGAGAAGCTGACTTCGCCCTGTCTGCTAGCTTTCCCTCCCCTCCCGTCATCCGGGGAGGACTTGACCGGGATCCGGGCGAAGGTTCCATACGGAGGCGGTCGCATTGCTGCGGGCAATCATCGAGCAGTTACAGCCCGAGATATCGGGTCAGCGGGCTTTCGACCAGTTGACGGAGATCGTACGCCACCACCGTATTCAGGCTAGTCCGGGCTATCGGCGGGCGGCTGAGCACTGTCATGAAGCTTTCCGGCGGGCCGGCCTCGCCGCCGATCTGGTTCGCCATCCGGCGGATCCGCAGGCCAGCTTCTGGGCATGGCGTTCCTTCCGGGAATGGGAAGCCCGGTCGGCCGAGTTGTGGTTGACTCAGCCCGCCGGTGAAGCGGGCAAGCTTGCCGATTTCGAGGAATGCGCAATATCCCTGATCCAGCGCAGCCACCCCACGCCGCCCGGGGGCCTGGAGGTCGAGTTGGCGGTAGTCGACGCCGCCGATCGCGTCGAGAGCTACGAAGGCCGCGATGTCGCCGGGAAACTCGTCCTCATCACCGGGCAGGCGGGCCTGGCCCGCTATCTCGCCGTGGAGCAGCGCCGGGCGCTGGGACTGATCGTGGATCAACTGCCCGAGTGGCCGCCGGTGCGCCGTCGGCCGGACCTGCCGGACGCCAGGGTCTATACTTCCTTCTGGGATGCGGGGGAGTGGTCCCGTCCCTGCTTCGGCTTCGTATTGTCGCCGCGGCAGGGCGACCGGCTGCGGCGGCTCGCCGGCCAGGGACCGGTCAGACTGCGGGCCCGGGTGGATTCGTCCTTCCGCACCGGTTCGCTGGAGAACGTGGAGGCGGTGCTGCCCGGCAGGAGCACGGAGGAGATCCTGCTGGTAGCTCATGCTTGCCATCCTCGCCCCTCGGCCAACGACAACGCCTCGGGGGTTGCGGCGCTGCTCGAGGCGGCCCGGGCCATGAACGTCGTCTTTCGCCGAGGTGACTTGTCCGCAGTGCGCCGGACCGTTCGCTTCCTGGTGGTGCCCGAACTGACCGGCACCTTCGCCTACCTTGCGTCGCGCGACGAACGTATCCCGCGAACCATCGCCGGGCTGAACCTGGACATGGTCGGACAGCGCCAGGAGCTGTGCGGCAGCACCCTACAAGTGGAGCGTCCGCCCCGCGCCCTGCCCGGGTTCAGCGGCGACCTGGCCGGGGCCGTGCTCGACGACTTGGCTGATGAAGGAGCAAATTTCCTCGGCTCCTCCCGCTTCGCATTGTTCCGGCATGCCGTCACGTCCTTCTCCGGTGGCAGCGACCATGCCATCTTGAGCGATCCTCTGGTCGGCGTGTCGTGCCCCATGGTGATCCAGTTCCCCGACCGCTACTATCACACCAGCGAGGATACCCCGGACAAGGTCGACCCGGCTATGCTGGCGCGGGTAGCCTTACTTGCCGCTACCTATGCCTGCGCGCTGGCCACGGCCGGAGCACCGGAGGCCAGGTGGTTGGCCCGGCGGATGGTCTCCGAATTCGGCCGCGAACTCCAGGCGGCCCCGCGCGCCGCCTTGGGGCGGCTCCTCCACGCCGGCGGCGAGGGCGCCGCCGCAGAGCTTGCGGCTGAAGCGGACTTTGCGCGCCGCCGGGCAGCTTTCCTTGAGGAGCGCAAGACGGCGGATCTGGCGACTTTGGCTCGACTCGCCGGCCCGGCCGAGCGTCCAGCCCTGCAGCAATACCTCCAGCGCGAGGGCCAAGAAGTCAAGCGGCAGACCCAGCATCACTGCCGGCAACTACAAGATCTGACCGGATCGAAAGTGCGTTCGCTGACGACCGACCGTCCGGGTCGGGACTCACCTGCTCTGGTCCCGCGGCGCCGCTGGCGGGGTCCAATCTCGGTGAGTCAGCACTTCGGGCGGCTTGCTCCGGAGGAACGACTGCGTTGGCTGGCCTTTGAGCGGGACCACCGGCAGCTCGAGCTATATCGGAACCTGGCCCTGTACTGGACCGATGGTACGCGAACCCTGGGGGAAATCGCCGACCTGGTGGAACTCGAGACGGGGAACCGGCCAATCGATTACCTGGCACAGTCCATGGAACTCCTGGCCAAGCTGAATCTGATAGACCTCTAGATGGCCAGGTGCTTCCATCGCCCCGCGCGGAACCGTAGGGTGAGCAAGATGGCCCGTACCGTGTGATCGGCGGCCATAGCCATCCACGCCCCTGCGAGACCGAGCCCTGCCACCACGGCGAGCAGGTAACCGAGTAGCACTCTCACTCCCCATATGCCGGTGGCGGTCGTCAGCAACGGCCACCGCGTGTCGCCCGCTCCCCGCAGCGAACCGGCCATGATGAAGTTGACGGCCATGAAGGGCTGAGTCACGGCCATGATGCGGAGGGCCTGGGTGCCCATGGCGACGACCTCGGGGTCGCGAGTGTAGAGGCGCACGATCGCCTCGCCGAAGAACAGCAGGCCGATGCCGATGGCTGCCAGGACGAATACCCCGATCCGGCGCGTCTCGTAGGCTGCCTTCTCCGACCAGTCGGTCCGGTTGGCCCCGATGCCCTGCCCCACCAGCGTCGCCGCCGCCATGCCGAAGCCGAAGGAAGGCATGAATGCCAGCCACTCGACCGACAGGGCTATCTGATGGGCGGCGAGCACGGCGGTGCCCAGTCCGGCCACCAGTCGCACGAAGACCACTTGCCCGGTCCGCATCACCAGTTGTTCGAGCGCGGCCGGGACTCCCACGCGGAGGATCCGGCGCAATAGGTCCCGCTGCGGCCGGTAGCTCGCGCGAAGCGAGAGGTGGATCCGACGGCTGCCCGATATGAGGAAGGCCAGAAGGAGCAGGCCGGCGACCCCGCGCGCCCCTGCGGTGGCCAACGCAGCGCCCGTGACGCCCATGGCAGGGAAACCGAGGTGACCGAAGATCAGGACGTAGTTGCCGGCCACGTTGATGAGATTGGTTATGGCGTTGACCACCATGGGGGTCCGCGTATCCCCGGAACCCCGCAAGACTGCTCCCAGGACGAAGGTCAAGGTCACGACGGGCATCGATAGCATGATGATGCGGAAGTACGAGGCGGCGAGGCCTTCTACTGCCAGTTCGGCGCCCATGAGCCGGGGAACGGCCGGCGATGCCGCCCACCCCAGCCCGCCGACCAGCAGGCCGAACACCAGCGTGGCGGCCGCCGCCTGACGGGCGATGGCGTTGGCCGAGGCGCCGTCGCCGCTGCCCACCGCCCGGGCGACCAGCGCCGTGCCGCCGGAAGCGAGCGCTTGAAAGAGCCCGAGCAGGAGGAACATGGGTTGGGTGGAGAGGCCGACCGCGGCGATGGCAGCCGGACCGAGTTGGCCCACCATGATCATGTCGACCATGTGGGTCAAGGTCATGAGCAGCATCTCGGCCATCGCCGGCCAGGCCAGCCGATTCACCTGCTGGCGTACGGGCAAGGCGGTGATACTGGGAGTAGCAACGGCGGTGCTGCCGGAGGGATTAGTCACCCGTACCGCTCCTGGCAGCATCGGCTCGACTGCGAAGCAAGGCGCCCAGCTGCCGCAACGACGTGAGCAGGCATTCCTGGTCGGCTTCCGCCATGCCCTCCAGGAGGGAGTCGAGCCAATCCCCCCGGACCCTCCGCACCTCCTGGACCACGCGCAGGCCTGCCTGCGTCAGGCGGATGCGGATCACCCGGCGGTCGGCCGCGCAACGATCGCGAACTACATAGCCGGCCGTTTCGATGCGATCTACCAGATCGGTGACCGTGCTGGCCGCCAGCAACAGCTTGTCGCAAAGGTCGCCCATCGTGAGGCCGTCCTGGCGGCTCAGGAAGACGAGCGCGTGGTACTGCAGAGGCGTGATCTCCATACCGGCCAGCACCGTGCGGCTCATGGCCCGGAACTCGGCCGAGAGGTCCCGGAGCAGACTATCCAGTTCGTGTCCTCGGCCGGGTTCGACCATCCACCCGTCCCCCATTTTGTTCGTCAGGCTAGTATTTCTACAGGCAAAGTGACTGTATCATGGCCTGGTTTCCCGGTCAAGGTGGCCAAACAGGAGGGACTGAAGGTCGCGGGCGTTGGTCGCCGCCTGTCCGGCATGGCAGTTGTTGAAGATGGCGTAGGTCTCCGATGTCTGCCCCTCAAGGTCGCGAAGCTTGGGAATCCATTCCTCGAGTTCATCCGTGCGGTACAGATAATCGTAGCGCTCCCAGGCGTGGTCGTGTTTCCACCAGCGGGCGGCATTTCGGCCATGGAAACGCAGATAGCCCAAATCGGAGGTGGCGGCGGCCACTCGGGGGAGCAAACCGCGCAACGGAGGTTCGTCGACGCAACAGAAACCCAGGCCCAACTCCCGCAGATACCGGAAAGTGTCGGGAGTCACCCAGGAGACGTGCCGGAACTCCACCACCACCGGCACATCCGGCAGCCCTTCCCGAACCCGCAGCAGGTAATCGCGGTTGGCGGGCGAGGCGGAGAACTTCCACGGGAACTGGGCGAGCACGCAACCGAGTTTGCCCTGGTCGATCAGGGGCTGTAAGGCATCGCGGTATTGCCGGAACAGCTCCGGCGCCTCCTCGGTGACCTCATGCGTCAATCCCCGGAAGGTCTTGATCAGGAAGCGGAAGCCCTCGGGCGTCTTGTGACCCATGGCGGCAAGCGTGCGCGCCGTTGGCATCTTGTAGTACGTGTAGTCGATCTCGACTACGGGGAAATGGCGCGCGTAGTAGATCAGCCGGTCGCGCGCCGCCAGACCCTCGGGGTAGAAGACGCCGCCCCAGTCCTCATAGCTGAATCCCGCCGTGCCGACCAGGATCATCGCCGGGCCCTCCTGTGCGCTCGGGGTCTAGATGCATCAATGGCAACATAATGGTATAATGCCAACATGAGGAGGGATGAGCGATGATGGACCACGCAGTGGTGGTCAGCTTGTTCGTCGGCGCTTCTATAGGCTTGGGCGGAGCCCTGAGCAGTCTGGTACGGGATCGACAAGCGGCAGCCGTTGCCGGCGTGCTTGGCTTTTCGGCGGGCGCGGTGATGGGCATCCATGCTCTCAAGGCTTGGCCGGTGGCGATTGGCGCGGCGGGCGGCATCTGGTCGGCCGTGGGCTTCGCGGCCGGAATCGGCATCATGATCCTGCTTCACCGGGTACTGGTCCACCGGCGCCCCCCCTCGCAGGCCAACACCGTGCAGCAACGCTGGCTGAACGCCGGGTTGTTGGCCCTATCCGGCATAGCCCTTCACAACATCATGGACGGCCTCGGCATTGGGGCCGGGTTTGCCCACGAAGCCAAGCTCGGCTGGTTGATGGCGGCGGCGGTGCTGCTACATAACCTGCCGGTTGGGGTGCTGATCGGGGTGCCCTTGTGCCTCGCCGAGGTGTCCACCAAGCGCATCGTAGGCTACACCCTGCTCGCGGGTCTCTTTACGCCGCTGGGGGCCGGCCTGGGGATGGTCGCCGGCCTGGGGTCTCCTCTAGGCATGGCCCTCGGTCTGGTCCTGGCATCCGGCAGCCTCTTCTACGTCATCGGCCGGGAACTCCTGCCCATGGCCCTGGCGAAAGACCGCATGGCCACGGCGGCGGGGATCGTCGTGGGTTTGATCGCCGCCGCCGTCCTGGAAGCATGGCTATGAGCCAGCAAGCAGTTCACTGAAGGTCGGAGCGCGGGTAGCGGACGATACCTCCCTCGGGGAACCAGTGCCGGACCTCGTGCTCCACTTCCTCGGGCGTGCTGGAAGCATGGATGAGGTTGCGGATGGCGCGCTGCTCGGCGTTGGCCAGGAGGGGCGACTCGGTGGAATAGGTGCCGCGGATGGTGCCCGGCTCGGCGTAGAGGGGCAGGGTGTGCCCGCAGAGCTTGCGGACGGCCTCGATGGCGTGAGGCCCCTCCACTACCGCGGCCACGACCGGACCGGAAGACAGGTAATCGATATTCCAGCCCTTGACCATCTCTCCGATCCGCATCGGATCGGCCGTCCCCACCTGCTGCACCGGATCGAGGCCTTGGTCGCGGTAGCTTTTCAGCGTCTTCTCCCCCATGCCCCGGATCCACTCGGCCGTGTTCGGGTAGTGCTCCTCGACGAACGCGCGATCGGCGTGGACCATCTTCAACGCGACCAGCTTCAGGCCCGCCGACTCGATGCGGGCCAGGATGGCGGAGGCAAGTCCCCGGCGGACCCCATCGGGTTTGATCAGCACCAGGGTTCGCTGGTTGAGCGGCAGCATCAGCCCGCCCCCCAGGCCGTGAGCCGTTCGGTCGTCGCCTGGTCCAGGCGGCGGATGACCGCCGTGAGGAGGCGCACGGCATTATCGTAGTCATCGAGATGGATGATGCCCGTGTGGCTATGGATGTAGCGGCAAGGGACGCCGATCACCAGGCTGGGTACGCCCCCGGCATAGACGTGGATGGCGCCCGCGTCGGTCCCGCCGCCCGAGACCATCCCGAACTGGTAGGGTATGCTTTCGGCTTCGGCTGTATCCACCACCAGGTCCCGCAGCCGCCGGTTGGGGATCATCGAGCCATCGTACACCAGGATGCTGGGCCCCTTGCCCAGTTT
Organism: Bacillota bacterium; assembly: GCA_035477115.1. Taxonomy (GTDB): domain Bacteria; phylum Bacillota; class Sulfobacillia; order UBA995; family UBA995; genus UBA995. Next base: position 33,092 of record DATIKW010000016.1, read on the forward strand.
CTCGGCGGCCTCTTCCGGCTTGACGCCGGGGGTGTCGCCGGCGATGGCCACCTCCAGCGCGAAAGCGACGTCCGGCTTGACCACATCGACGGACGTCCTCGCTCCCCGCAGGCCGACCTCTTCCTGTACCGTGCCCACCCCATATACGGTGTTAGGATGGCCAAGACTCCTGAGTTGCCGCAACGTGTCAACCACCAGGGCGCAGCCGACCCGGTCATCCCAAGCCTTGGCCATGGCGAGCCGGGGATTGGCCATGAGTTGGAAACGGCTGTCGGGGACGATGGGATCGCCGGGACGAATCCCCAGGGTATCCCGAGCTTCCGCTTCGCTGGAGGCGCCCACGTCGATGTACATGTCCTTCTTCTCGACCATCTTCTTGCGGTCATCCGGGGGCAGGATGTGCGGAGGACGGGAACCGATGATACCCGGCACATCGCCCTTCCGCGTCTTGACGACGACGCGCTGCGCCAGAAGAACCTGGTCCCACCACCCGCCGAGTTGCTGGAACTTCAGGAAGCCCTCAGCGGTGACGTGGGATACGAGGAACCCGATCTCATCCATGTGACCGGCGAGCATCACCCGGGGTCGCTCGGAGGCCCCCTGCAGGCGTCCAACCAGGCTTCCCAGGCGGTCGGAGATGATCTCCGCCGTCCCCGACAGCTCTTCCCGCATGACCTCCCACACCGCTTCTTCAGCGCCGGGGACGCCGGGGGCATCGGTGAGGCGTTTGAGCAACTCCACGCGATCTTGGCCCTTCACGGACTCGCCACCTCCAGGAACGGAATTGGTCGCTGACGGCTGCCGCTCAACGCCGGCAGCTTCGACGGGACGGGGCCGGATTCCCTTTCCGGGGAGAAACAAGCCCGGCTCCTCGCCGGGCTCGCTCTTCCTGGCAGTTGTCTCGGGCCGAAAGGCGGCTCAGGTGCCCGCCGAGGACTAGTCGCCCGTCATCCGGCAACCTGCTTCGGGCTGACCCCGAACATCCCCCGACGCATTTCCGTGGCTTGCACCTGCTTGGCATCGAATCCCGTCACGATGCGGTTACACACTTCCCAGGGGTTTACCCGGTCGCCGCACGTGAACACGTCGACTGCCGCATACCCGTATTCTGGCCAGGTATGGATGGCCAAGTGGGACTCGGAGATTACTACCACTCCGCTGACCCCTTGTGGGCTGAACTTGTGGAACGCCACCTGTCTAACATCAGCACCGGCTTCCACCGCTGCTTGCACCAGGATGCGCTCCACCGTCTCCGGGTTATCCAGGACCTCGGGGTTGCACCCATAGATCTCCGCCAGCACATGCCGGCCCAGAGCGTTCATCCCGACCAACCCCCTTTCGGCCGTATTCAATTCCGCGGTTTCATTCCCACCCCGCTTGATTTGCGTTGACTCGGCCAAATTTCATTTTAGCAAATCTGCCCTTCGTGTCAAGTAATGTGCTGGTCCCGAAAGGATGCTGCCGCCCCATCACGGCGCCGAGCGCATTCGCCGACTACCAGGTAACTGAGCGTGGCCGTCGCGTACAGGGCGGTGGTGGCGGCAGCCACAACTCCCGAATCATTGGCCGCCAGAGCGACGAGCGCTCCCAGCAGTATCCCGCCCAGTCCTTCGGCGAGGCAGGGATTCGCGGCGAGAATGCGTTTGACTACGCCGGGGGGCCGATATCGCAAGACCATGACTCCGGCAAGCAAGCCGAGGAACAGGCGGCTCCAGATGGTGTGGCGGATGAGGCGTAGATTGATGTCTACCTTGCGTTCGAGCATGGGGAGGATATCGCCGAGTCCGCCATCCATGGCGGCTCCTCCGAACCGGCCGAAGTGCGACTGTGCTTCCGCCGAGTGGGAGAGCGTATCGAAGCCGAGGGCAAGACCCACCACCGCCAGGCCGACCACGATGACCGCGGCTCCCCGGACCGGGGGGCGGAGGCGGCCGACCAGGGAAACCACCGTCCAGACCGAAGCGGCCGCCGCCGTGACGGCACCCCCCAGATTGGCGCCGATTCCCGGAGCCGCCAGCAGCAAGGTGGCCAATCCCAGTCCCAGGGCTGTGCCGGCCATGGCCGCACGCCCCCATCCGTGGCGGCGGCCGGCGTCGACGAGTCCCGAAAACCCGACCAGACAAGCGCCAACCCACACGCCCATGAACTCGTTGCCCAGCCCGTAGAATCGGAAAGCGAGCACGGGCGAGTAGCCGAGCGGCGAGAGGCGGATCAAGTGGTAGCCCAGCAACTGGTCAGCCGCCAAGGCGGCTATCGTGACCAGCGTGATCAACATGAAAGCGGGAATGCCCGGTGTCTTCCTTTGCAACAGGAGACTTGCGGTGAGAGTGGTCCCGGTCAGGAGGAGGGCGGACGCGGCGACGCCCAGTTCCGGAACTGCGCCCAGCATCAGGAAACCCGGAGGGGCGAGGGTCAGCATCAGCAGCGACGGCTGGAGGAGGCGCGCCGCGGGCAGACCGAGCCAGACCGAGGCCGACACCCCGAGGATCACCGCGAGTTGGGCCAGCGCATAGCCGTGCAATAGCGACCTCCTGCGGGCTTCATTGCCGGCGATCCGCCGGTCGAGGGCCGGGAGATCGCCGCTCTCCGGCACGCCGGCCAGGGGCCGGCCGATGAACTCGCGCGGCGGCGTCAGGCCGAGGAACCGCAGGACGGTCGCGGCGATGTCGGTGGGCGCCACCACCCCCGGCCAGCGAGTGGCCGGCGACAGCAGGAGGCCCGGGGAGTAGCCTGGTCCGAGCAGTATCACCGGAGCCATGCCCGACCTCGGTTCGCCGGGCCGTGCCGCCGGGGCTTCCGGGGAGAGCAGGATCAAGAGGTCGCGTTCCCCGTCGATCGCGGCCAGCAGGCCGCCAACGAATGCATCCAGCCTGCGCAGCGCTTCGCGGCGGAAGAATGCCGCCTGTTCCGGCGTGCAGTACCCGGCGTACGCGTCGGCGCGCCGCGTATCCCCGATATCGACCACGACGAACGCCGCCTGGGCCAGCGCGTGCCGAGTGGCGGCCAACAGGGCGGTCAGGTCGGCCGCGACCCCGAAGGGCGCCAGCGGATCGGCCTCGATCAGCCTGGCGTCCACTTGGCCGCCGTCAATCATCCCCCGCCCGTCGACCGCTAGGAGGGCGGCCAGCCGCCCGGGCTCGCCCGGCCGGTCCGCATTGCCCACCAGGGCGGTGCGCATCCCCGCTGCTCGGAGAGCGGTACCCAGCGCTCCCAGCCGTGCTCCCGGCGAGGTGCGGGCGGTTACGGCCTCGAGTTCCGGCCAGCCGGGGATGACCATGGCCGAGTCGCCGGGAGATCTCCCGGAACGACGCTGGTAGACGAGGGCAACTTTGGTTCCCGAGTAGCTCTCTCCGACCTGGCGGGCGGCGGGTTCGATCTCCTCCCCGAGTTCCACCCGGGCGCCCGCCCCTAGCGTGGCATACAGCGAGGCCGGCGACCGGTCGGCTGCCTGCCCGCTCATGAGTCCCCTTGTGCCCCGGCGCAGGAGTTCCGCCAGGTTGGGCAGACTCTCCTCCTCGAGATCGGCCATCGCCAGCCGATCGGCTACGAGGAGGATCACCCGGCGGCTTCCCGCCTCGGCGGGCCCGGGAAACAGGATACTGGTTGCCAGCAGGCTTGCCCAGACGAAGCCGAGCATTCGCCGCACCGCGGTCCCCCCCTCCCTTCCTATCATTGCCTTCCCGAAGGGACCTCAGCCGGTGGCTGGATTCGAGTGGTTGGGATCAAGAGGACCCCGAATTCATACCGTCGAAGATCATTTTGTAGGGGCGGTAAGGGGTGGATACGTGGTGGCGAGAGCGGTGGTGGCCCTGATCATCTCGATCGCGCTGCTGCTGAGCGGCTGCCGGCCCGCTCCGGCGGAAGGCCGCGCTCCCGACTTCAGCTTGCCCGATCTGGCCGGCAGCCAGGTCAGTCTGCGCCGGATGCTGCGGGACGGCCCGGTGCTGGTCAACTTCTGGGCGAGCTGGTGTCCGCCATGCAAACGCAAGTTGCCGGAACTCGAGGAATTGCATCGGGAGTTCGCGGACCAGGGTCTCACCATCGCGGGGATCAACCTCGATGGCGATCCCGGCGACGCCCGCGCCTTCCTGGCCGCGCAGCCGGTCAGCTTCCCCATCCTGTTCGATGCGCGAGGCACGGTTGCCGCCACTTTCGAAGTTCGAGGGATCCCCGCCAGCGTGCTGGTGGGTCGCGATGGAGTCATCCTGCTCCGAGTAGTCGGCCACAGTGCGGCCGGCATGAGCCAGCTTCGCCGGGCGATACGCGATGCGCTGGAGGCGGGAAGGTGACGGCGGCGGCACGGCGGTTGCGCCTCAGCCCTGGGCTGGCCCTATTGCTGGTGGCTATCGCCTTGCTGGGGGTGGGTTTCATGCGGGGTGAAGCAACCGTCGTGCTCGGGTACGCTCGGCTGCTCTGCCTGGCCTGCATCGGCATCGGCCCCTGACATGCGCCGGCGCCACCTTCAACTGCTGGCCGCCGTCGCAGCGAATGTCCCGCTGCTGCCGTGTTCGCGGGCGATCCCCGTCCCGATCCTTCACTGTCATGCTTGTCCCCTGGCAACGGGCGCGTGCCCGGTGGGCACCCTGCAGCACTTCATCATCCTCGGCCGGCCGCCGTTGTTCCTCCTCGGGATCGTGGGGATGGTCACCGCCCTCGCCGGCAGGGCGACCTGCGCCTTCCTGTGTCCGTTCGGGCTGGTGCAGGAATGGCTGCGACAAGCAGGTCAGAAGCTGGGTATTCGAGAACGGCGTGTGAGCAATGCCCATGCCTGGACGCGATGGGCGGTGCTCGGAGGGTTGGTGGTTGCGGCGCCGTCGGTCCTGGGTGAGCCGTGGTTCTGCAAGCTCTGCCCCAACGGCACCCTCTTCGCCGGCATCCCGCTGTTGATCCTCGATCCGGCCTTGCGGCCCCTGGCGGGACCGTTGTTCTTCGTCAAACTCCTCCTGGCGGCCGGCTTCATCGGCTCGGCCCTCCTCGTCCGCAGGCCCTTTTGCCGGTTCATTTGCCCGTATGGGGCGGCCATCGGCCTCGGCAACCGGCTCGCCTGGTCCCGGATCCAGCATGAGCCCGACCAGTGCACGGGCTGCGGTTCTTGCCGGGATCGTTGCCCGGTGGACCTGCCCGTACCCGCGGGCGTGGGATCGAGTCACTGCCTGCAATGCCGCGAGTGCGCCGGTTGTCCGGCCGTGAAGGTGGTTCACGGTTGGCGGCGCCGGCCGGCGGGCGTCGAGGGTGAACATAGCAGGTAGGGCATGGCTCGGGGCGGAATACTGCCGCCATGAGCGAACAAACGACAACCGCACCCGCTGACAAGGCAATGCGGGGGCGCCTGCCGCTGGAAGAACTGGCCGCGGACCGCAACCTGCTGCAGCGCTGCATCGTCAGGCTCGCCTGGCCGGTCGCGGCGGAGATGCTCCTGCAGACCGTCACCCAGATCGTGGACATGATGATGGTCTCCCGTCTGGGCAGCGAAGCCGTGGCGGCGGTCGGGTTCTCGTTCCGGCCCATGTTCTTCGCCTTGTCGCTCTTCCTCGGCCTGGGGGCGGGAACCACCGCTCTGGTCGCCCGGTGCATGGGCCGGCGCGAGCCGGAGTTGGCCTCGCGAGTCGTCCATCAGGCGGTCTTGTCGACGATCGTCCTGGCAGGCGGGTTGGCGATTGGCTTCTACCTCCTCGCACCCCGGATCCAGGCTTTCATGGGCGCCGAGCCCCAGGTGCTGGATCTCGGCGTGGATTACCTCCGTGCCCTGGCCTGGGGCATGGTGTTCGCATACACGAGCATCGTCATCGCCGCCGGCCTCCGCGGGGCCGGCGACACCCACACTACGATGCGGGTAGGCCTGCTCACCAACGTCCTGAACGTGATCCTGAACTACGCCCTGATCTTCGGCAACCTCGGCGCACCCGCCCTGGGCGTGTACGGCGCCGGTGCGGCAACCAGCATAGCGCGGGCCGTCGGGGCGATCCTGCTGCTGAGTCTCGTCCTGTCCCGGCGGCTGGTGATCGCGCCCCCCCGCCGGCTGGTCGCCTTCGACCCTGATATCCTCCTCCGGATCGTCCGCGTGGGTCTGCCCGCCACCGCGGAACGGGCGCTGCTGAGCCTGGCCATGCTGATGCACTTGCGGATGGTGGCCGGCGAGGGCACCCTGGCGGTCGCGGCGGCGACCCTTTCCCAGAACATCGAGGAGCTGGCTTACATGCCGTCGATCGGCCTGGCGGTCGCGGCCGCCACGCTGGTGGGCCAGTTTCTAGGCGACGGGCGGCCCGCGGCGGCGGAACAAGCCGGCTGGCAGAGCGCGCGCCTCGGCATCCTGTTCATGGGCGGCATGGGGGCGCTGTTCGTCATCGTCCCTCGCGCCTGGCTGTCGCTGTTCGCCCCTGCCCCTCCCCTCGTCCCCCTGGCCTCGGACCTCGTGCGCATCATGGGCCTGGCCCAGCCCTTCGGAGCGGCGGCGCTGATTCTCTCCGGCGGCCTTCGCGGTGCCGGGGCCACCCTCTCGGTGATGGCGGCAACCGCCCTGGGAATGTGGGCCGTGCGTTTGGGTCTGACCTCCCTCCTCCTGCACCACGGCTGGGGGCCGGCGGGTGCCTGGTGGGCGGTGCTCGCGGACTCCATGCTGCGGGCGGGCGTGCTCGCCTGGATCTTCGCCCGCGGCCGCTGGAAGCGGATTCGCCTCTGAATCCTTCGGGACATGATGCCCTTGACCGCCGCTGCCACCAGCGAGTAGAATATGAGCGACACATGAGCAATTGCTCACATGTTGCACTGGAGGGTGGTGGTCGCGGTGTTCCCCGTCCCTCCCCGCCCCATGTCCCGCCCGGAAGAGAGCGACAGCTGCGAGACCCCGGAAGTCCATCTCGAACCCATCGCGCGGGTCCGGCGCACCCTGCCCGACGACGCCACGGTTGAAGAGTTGGCCGGGCTGTTTCGGGCCGTGGCCGACCCGACCAGGGTTCGCATCCTGCACGCGCTGAGCGTGGCCGAACTCTGCGTGTGCGATCTGGCGGCAGTCCTGAACATGACTCCCTCCGCCGTCTCTCATCAACTGCGGCTGTTGCTCGCGCTCCGCCTGGTGCGCCGGCGCAGGGCCGGGCGGAACATCTTCTACAGCCTCGACGACGAACACGTTACCCTGCTCTTCCGGCAGGGTCTGGAGCACGTACTGCACCGCTGAAGGAGAGCCCGGGACCATGACCGACGATCTTCAGGCCATCGGCGCCGAGGTACCCTGCGCGGCTACCCTCCCGTGCCGCGCTCCCGCCTGCCGTGAGCGCAGGTCTCCCGCCGCTACGGCCGTCCCGTGGTGGCGCTCAACCCACGCTCTGCTGACCACCGGTTCGGGGCTCCTGGCCGTCCTCGGACTGGCGGTGGGCGGCTTCAACCCGGACGGGTGGGCGGTCCTCCCCTATGCCCTCGCCATCGGGATGGGGGTCTACTTCCCGGTGCGCTCGGGGCTGCGGTCGCTCGCCGGCCGGCGGGTGGACATGAACGTACTCATGACCATCGCGGCGGCCGGCGCGATCGCCGTAGGCGAATGGGCGGAGGGCGCCCTGGTGGTGTTCCTGTTCTCGCTCGGGGAACTCCTGGAGAGTTTCGCCCTCGAGCGGACGCGCAATGCCGTCAGGTCCCTCATGGACCTGTCACCTTCCGTCGCCGAGCTGAAGCGGGGCGACCACACGGAGATCGTGGCCACCGACACGGTTATTCCCGGGCAAGTAGTCGTGGTGCGGCCGGGCGCGCGGATCCCTGTCGATGGCGTGGTCCTGGCCGGCGCCGCCGCCGTGAACCAGGCTCCCATCACCGGCGAAGCCGCCCCGGTCGCCAAGTTGCCCGGGGATCCGGTATTCGCGGGGACGATCAGCCATGACGGTTACCTGGAAATCGAGTGCCGGCGGGTCGCCGCGGACACGACGCTGGCCCGGATCATCCACATGGTCGAGGAGGCCCAGGGCAGCCGGGCGCCATCGCAACGCTTCATCGACCGCTTTGCCGCCTGGTACACCCCGGCGGTGGTGGGAGTGGCGCTGGCGGTCGTCGTCGGACCGCCGCTCGTCCTGGGTGAGCCGTGGTACCCCTGGCTATACCGCGGACTGGCCCTCCTCATCCTGGCCTGTCCCTGTGCCATGGTGATCTCCACCCCGGTAGCCATCGTCACCGCCATCGGCGAGGCGGCCCGCCGGGGGATCCTGGTCAAGGGCGGCGCCTCCCTGGAAGCGCTGGCCGCCGCGCGCGTGGTCCTCGTGGACAAGACCGGCACGCTTACCGAGGGCGCCCCGCGGCTGACCGGCATCGCTCCGGCCCCCGGCGTCTCCGAAACCGATGTCCTGGCCATGGCGGCCGGGCTGGAGTCCCTCGCCGACCATCCCATCGCCCGCGCGGTGGTCGCCGCGGCGGCCGACCGTGAACTCCCGGTCATCCGGGCGTCGGAGCTCACCGTAATCGGGGGCAAGGGAGTGCGGGGGCGCATCGACGGCCAGCAGCTCACCCTGGGGAGTGCACGGTATCTCCAGGAGGAAGGCGCCGACCCGGCGGAACTCGGTCGCCTGGCCGCCCGCCTCGGAGACGGCGACCATACGGTGGTCTTCCTGACCGCGCCCGGCCGGCTGCTGGGGGCGCTGGCCCTGGCCGACCTGCCACGCTCCGAGGCAGCCGATTGCCTGGAGCGGCTGCGTAATCTGGGCATCCGCCGGGTGGTCATGCTGACCGGCGATAACCGGGCGGCCGCCGAGTCCGTTGGCCGGCGATTGGGGGTCGATGAGGTCCGCGCAGGACTGCTGCCCGAGGACAAACTGGCGGCGGTGGCGGAACTGGAGGCCCGCTGGGGTCCGGCGGCCATGGTCGGCGACGGGGTCAACGACGCGCCCGCCCTGGCCCGAGCCACGGTGGGGGTGGCGATGGGCGTGGCCGGTACCGATGCCGCGCTGGAGACGGCCGATGTCGCGCTGATGAGCGATCGGCTCGACCGGCTGCCGGAGGGCATCCGGCTCAGCCGCCAGGCGCTCGCGATCGTCCGCCAGAACCTGACCTTCGCGCTCGTCACCAAGGCGTTGGCGCTGGCGGCTTTGATCCCCGGCTGGCTCACGCTATGGCTGGCCATCGTGGCCGATGTGGGCTCGTCGCTGGCGGTGATCGCCAACAGCCTGCGGCTGCGCTCGCGCCGCCGCCCGGAAGAGACTCTGCGGTAGGGCGGGTTCGGAACCCGCCCCTACCGCGACCGGGCGCGAATCCTCCCGGGGGTCAAATGTCCCGGCGCTGGAAGGTGTAGACTGCCGCCGCCAGCAGGACGACCACGTATGCCAGGGTGTAGACTAACATCCAGTCGCTGGGGGTGGACTGGCTGCCGAAAGGTCCAAGGGTCATCTGAGGATCGAGTACGGGGAAGTCCGGGCCGTTGACGGGAGGGATCCGGTCGACCACCGTCGCCACCAGGCGCCGGTACACGGCGTCCGTCGGCAGGATGAGGCTGGTAACCACCCCGGCATAGACGGCGGAAGCGCTTCTTATGAGGGCGCCGATCTGTTCCATCATGCCCCCGACCATGGCCAGGGCGTAGAGACCGAAGGCGAGGACGCCGTTACTCATGGTGGCGAGTCGGGTGGTCCCCAACATGGCGACGGATAGGAGGACCAGGGGTTTCAAGGCGAAGAGGCCCAGGGCTGGCGCCAGCCCAGGAAGGACGAGTCCCGTCTGCCAGTACGTCAGGCCCGCCAGGGACAGGAACAAGAGGGTGGCATAGGTGACCAGCATGGCCGCCCCTCCCAGGAATTTGCCCAGGAGCAGATCACGGCGGGACAGCGGTCGGGCCGCCACCGCGTGAAGGGTGCCGCTCTCGACTTCTCCCGCAATACTCCCCACGGAGGCCAGGATGGCCAGGCCGGCTACCAGGAAGCCGGCAAGGTAGATTCCCATTACCGAGATGGTGATGGTCTGCATCATCTCAAAGAAACTGGCGGGAGGATCGGCGATGCTCAGCATATTCCTGGAGGCGAAATGCAGACCTGTGCCATACAGGATTAGAAATGCCAGGGTGAGGCCGCCCGTAACCAGGACGACCTTCTTGCGCCAGGCCTCCCGGAAGGTGAAGAGGGCCATCAGCCACATGCCGATTCTCCCTCCCTTACCAGGTAGACGAAGATATCCTCCAGGGAACTGCGTCCGGGCGTCACCTCATAGACGCGGCAGCCCCCGGCGACCAGCCGGGTCACCAGGTCGGCTACTCGCTCGCGGCCTCCCACGGCCAGCGAGATCCGGTCTCCTTCCCACTGTAGGTCGGGGTAGTGCTGGCGCAGTCCCGTTGCCAGTTCCCCGGTGAGGCCATCCAGGCGAATGGTGACCGTCCCCCGGCCGGCTTGAAGTTCATCGAGCCTGCCGGCGGCCACCACGGTGCCCCGGTTGATTATGGCCACGCCGTCGCAGACCTGCTCCACCTCGCTCAACAGGTGGCTGTTCAAGAAGATGGTCTTGCCGGCCTCCTTGATCGCCAGGAGGATCTCCCGCACCTGGCGGCGGCCCAGGGGATCCAGCCCTGAGGTCGGCTCATCCAGGAAGACCACCCTTGGGTCGCCCACCAGGGCTGCCGCCAGTCCCAGGCGCTGCTGCATCCCCTTGCTGTAATTGGCGACCAGTTTCCGGCCCTCCCCGGCCAACCCCACCCGTTCCAGGACTTCGTGAGCCCGCCGCCCGGCGGTCCTGCCGTCCAGGCCGGCCAGGCGGGCGTGAAAGGCCACGAGTTCTTCCCCTTTCAGCCAGCCGTGGAAGCGGAAGTTCTCCGGCAAGAAGCCAACCTGGCGCCTACCCCTGATGTCTTGAGGCGCGTAGCCCGCAACCTCAGCCGCTCCCGCCGTGGGGTGGACCAGCCCCACCAACATCTTCACCAGGGTGCTCTTGCCGGCGCCATTGGGTCCCAGGAGGCCGAAGATCTGCCCCTCCTGAACGGATAGGCAGATCTCCCGGCAAGCCACCTGCCGGCCGTACACTTTCGTCAAGTCCCGAATCTCGACGATGGCCACTACCTTACCTCCGCCGCTACCCGCAAAGCTTCCTCCAGGGAGAGACCGACGATGGCCCGCCAACTGCCGTCCTGGCGCCAGGCCAGGCTGACTTTGGTGATGTTGTTGGCGGCATCATGGGCGTAAGGGAAATAGACGCCCTCGTTGCCGTTGACCATGATCTCCCGAATCCCCATACCCTGCCCCTGAATGCCGGGGGTGGGGCGGGATGAGGTTATCGCCCAGGACCCGGCGTGTATCTCCATACCCTGCCCCTGAATGTCGGGGATGGGCAGAGTGTGCCGCCAGTCGTCGATGGCCGCCAGTTGTCGGCGTAAGTCTTCCGGCAGGAAAGGTAGGCCCAGCAGGGCTTGGCGCAAGGATTCCCCATCGACGCCGGGGGGGGCATCAATGGTCAGGTCGCGGGCGGCGTAGAGGAAGAAGCCCTTGCCCACTTGCGCTTGGCCGTACTGCACCCGGACCAGGGGCGGGATGTTCAGAGTGAAGGACTCGCCCGCCAGGTCCGCCGGTAACGGGACTCCGCCTAGTCTTCGTAGATAGCTGTTGAGGTGCTCCACATCGGGGGCGAAGGTAATGGTAGGCGGGTACTCGATGACGATGACGGTCCTTTCCCAGCCCCCCAGACGGGAGGGCAGGTCCAGTTTCAGCCCGCTCAAGGCTTCTAACTGCGACGGGTCGGCTTCAACTGACCATTGGGCTGGCTCTATGACCTCCACCCGGCCGAAATTCTCGATATCCACCTCGCCCCCGTGGCCTTCAAGGAGCCTCCCCAGTTCGGCCATGGCTTCGGGGGTGATCTCGATCACCTCGATCCTCTCCATACGGAAGATGCTCAGGAACTGCGCAGCCAGGCCGCGGCCCGGCGCCCAACTCAAGAAGAGAGACAGCGCCAGGACGGACGCAGCTGCGCCGGCGAACCATCTGTGTCGCTGGACCATGTCGGCGAACCTCCTCGTCTCAGTCAGGGGCTGGTAACGGTGAGGCAGATGGCGCAGGCGCGGCACCCGCACAGGACGAACCGCAGCCGCCGTTTCCTGCCGGTAAGGCGCCAGAGCGGCAGTGGTGCCGGCCGCAAGTGCCTCCAAGTCATGTAGTTTCTCCCGGCAGGCGGCGCACCCCGCCAGGTGGCCCGCCACCTGGACCGCCATATCCAAGTCCAGTTCACCGTCAAGATAGGCCTGAAGAATGCCCTCTTCCGGACACACGGTCGTCCCTCCCCTCCAACTCGCTATACAGACTGGCGAACTGCCGGCGAGCCCGGGCCAGAATGGTGCCCACCGAACTCCTCTCCACCTGGATGATCGCCGCAATCTCGGCGTAGCTATGGCCGGCGCTCCTCAGTAATAGGCAGATGCGGCCCCGGGGCGGCAGCCTTGCCAGGCATTGGTGGACCAGTCGCGCCTCCTGACCGCGGATGACCGCTTCCTCCAGGGGGATGACGCCGGCCTCCCCCCGGTACTGACCCTCTTCGCGGCGGCGGCTGCGTTCTTCGCCGCGCAGGCGGTTGTAAGCCAGGTTGGCAGCTACCCGTAACAGCCAGCCGCCGAGGTTGTCTCTCTCCCGGGGCGGCTTGCGGTACAATTTCAGAAACACTTCCTGAGTCAAGTCCTCGGCCGCCGCCCGCTCTCCGACAAGGTAGTGAAGTCGCCGGTACACCAGGGCATAGTAGTTCTCGAACAGGGCCTCGAATTCGCCGGGCGTGATGGGATATCTCTCCTCTGCCGCCCCTGCTGTAGTTATAACACCGGTGAGGAGGTTTTTGTGACAGGGATCGGGCGGCCGATCTCAAGTCCATCAGGGGCATGACCAGGAGCGCGGTGAGGCTCCCGGCGACCACGGGATGCTCGAGACTGGCGCCGGCGATCACCCAGGCGGAGATACGCTCACGCTGACCGTCCCACTTGACCCTGCAGGCGCGCATCGCGCATCAGCGCGAACCACATGCACAGACAAGCAAGGAGGAGCGCCGAGAAGACCCACGGCACCCCCTGGGCCCCGGGCGTCCCGGGCACGACCTGCGCACTGGCAAGCGCGAAGAGGGACAGGAATGCGACCGGCACAAGGACTACAGCGGCCAGGAAGCCGCCGATGCGCAAGCCGACCTGCAAGCCCTTGGCACCGACGGTCTCGCGGACCCTGAGCGTCCCCAGCTCTTGGCGCATCGCCGAACGAGCCGATGCCATGAGGGCGGCGAAGGCTAGCGCTACAAGGGACAGCATGGCGCCACCATGCATGGCGTAGAACGGCAAGGATTCCCGGTGCCTTTGCAGGTACTCGATGGCCGGAAACGGGACCAGAAAGAGCCCTCCTTGCGCACATCCGGACACGTAAGCATTGACCACCTCGCCGGCAGGCGCAAACATGACCGCGCGCAGCAAGGCCTCCTGGCGCGCGATCGGAGCGAGCAAGGGTAGCATTCTGACCGGCGCCCGGATGACGATGCGGTGATCGAGAGATATGACACCCCTACCCATATCGAAAAACGTGGCCCCCGGCGGTAACGTTCCGACTATAGGGACGCGTTCGCCGGCGAGATTCAGGGCATCGGCGTTCTGACCGGCAAACCTCGCGCCGCGCAGGGCAAACGGCAAGGGCGTGGGTTCCCCCGGCTGGAGTTCCGGGAACAAGTCTGAGACCGCATCTCCGAAGAGGACGATGGCTTCAGGCCAGGCGGGGAAATCCAGTTCGCCGGGGCCCAGCATGTCGCCCAGCACTGCGGTGTAAGCCGCCCGCCGATCGATCATCTCTGCCAAGTACCGGACGGTGTCGTCGCCGACGCGGCTTGCCGCTCCGTGCTGATAGTATGCGCTGAACGCTACCGCCCGACGCTCATGGAGTAGCCTTGCTCCCCTGAGTCCAGCTACTTCTACCAGCGCATTGCTCAAGATGAGCGACAGGACCACGCAGGCCACCGCGATCATCCCGGTGAGCGGGACCAGCGTGGGCCAGCGCCGTAACGCGATCGCAAAACCGTCCCCCACGTAGCGCATCGGCCTTCACCTCCCGGCGGCGCCCGGTGCCGAACCCACATAGAGCGTCGTCGACCATGTCGCCATGACCGAAATGACGGCGGCGACCGCGACTCCGGCGAGCATCTGCAGGTTGCCGGCGCTGAGGGGAGCGCGACCGACGACCGCAACCATCAAGCCCGCGAGGAACACCCCAAGGACCGCGCCCGCGGCCAGGCCGGGCAGACCGCCCACGAGATACTCGCGGACAAGTCCGCGCAGTCGGGCGCGGCGACCCCCGGCTCCGAACTCGCCAGCGCGCTCTCGCAGGTAAAGTGACCAGTACAGCGCGATGCAGCCGTGACCTGACAGCAGGACTACGAGGGCGAAAGCGACGGATCCCTCAAGGATTACGTTGCCGACGGTTGGCGGCGGAGCCTCGAACCTTCCCGCTATGGCCAGGCCCATCCGACGGAGAAGACTGAGGACGTGCCGCACCTGAGTCTCGTCAGTCGTGTTGACCGCGTACCGCCCGGGAGGCAGCGGCTCCCTTCCGACGCGCCTTGCATATTGGACGCGGTCGAGAAGGAGGCCGGCATCAGGCGGTATGGAGATTACCCCTGCCACCACGACACCACTGGGCAGGAGGGGAGTTGCGGCCGATTCCGACCACCGGCGCTCCGAGTACGTGCCCTTCAGCAGGTAGACTTCGCTGACTGCGGAGTTGAGATCCTCGGGGGCGACCCGGGGAAACCACGAGACCAGACCATGAGGGTCATGAACGAGTATCTCAGGCCGGCCATCTCCGGTAGAAGAGATGACCAGTGCCAGCGACCGTTCGCGGACGTACGTCTTCAGTTCCTCGCGGGCCGCCGCTGCGTCGGCCGCCGCAATGACCCACGGGCCTTCGAACGTGTAGAGCACGGTGACGCCGCCAGGCATGCCCAGGGCAGCTTGCTCGCGGGATTCCCGAACCCCTTGAAAGGACCACACCAGGGATGCCGTCAGGATCCCGATGAAGAAACCGCCAAACGCAAGTCGGAGATTCATCCGCAGCCGCTGGTTTCGGAGCACCCGGTCACCCAGCCTCCCGCGCGAACAAGCGTCATCAGCCGCAATGATTGCGTGACTCCCCAAAGTCGCATTCTATGTTCGTCAGGCAATGGTGATTACCTCCTTTTATGGAGCTGGGACTGCCTGTCGCCGAACCGCATGCCGGCCCCTGGAGACCCACTCGAAGCCCATTGGCTAGAGTCAGTCCGGGGCCAGCTCCTGCTTCGCCTTCACCTCCGGACGCCGCCCTTCCCTTCCCTGTCTACAGGGCATCTCAGTGTGAGACAGGCTGCACTCCAGCCGTCCGCCTGTGGCGATACATCTGCTGGTAGGCTCCATCTGGAAGCTTGATGAGCTGCGAATGCTTGCCCGTTTCCACTATCCGGCCGTCTGCGATGACCACGATGCGATCGGCGTTCTCAATGGTAGAGAGGCGGTGAGCCACGACCAGAACCGTGCGCTCCGCGGCCAAGCTCTCGATGGCCTGCTGAACCAATAGCTGCGACTGTTCGTCCAAAGCAGCGGTCGGCTCATCGAGGAGCAGGATGGGGGCATCCTTGAGGATGGCGCGGGCGAGGGCGATCCGTTCCCTCTGTCCTCCCGAGACCTGCCCGCCGCCCTCCCCGACCGGGGTGTTGTACCCCATCTCCATGGCGGCGATGAAGTCATCGACGCCGGCCTTCCGGGCCGCCTCGGCGATGGCGGTGGGAGAAGCTCCGGGACACCCGAGGGCGATGTTCTCGGCCACTGTCCCGGCGAAAAGGTAGTCATCCTGGGGCATATACGCCATCGCGCTCCTGATCCTCCCTGCCGGGCAGTCCGAGCTATCCTGTCCCCCGATGAGGATCTGGCCCTGCGTCGGCCGGTAAAACCCCAGGAGCAGCTTGAGAACGGTGCTCTTGCCGCCTCCGCTGGGCCCAACGATGGCCACCAGCTGACCCGGCTCTACGTGCAGGCTGATGTCGTGCAGCACGGGTATGCCGGGTTCGTACTGGAACGACACATGACGGAACTCAATGGCAGGCTCTCCTTGTTTGAGAGGCAAACGATCATTGCCTTCCCCTACCGACTCCTTGTCGGCATCAAGCAGCTCGAACAGCCTGTCGGCCGCCGCCATCGAACTCTGCACCCCAGCGATGACTCCGCCCAAGCTGGCAGACAGGGCCGAAACGCCCCAGAGCAGCTGGAGCGAAGCAACGGCGGCACCGATGGTGATGATACCTTGCATCGCCATCCAGACGCCAAGCAAGAGAATCCCGACGAGGCCGCCTGTTTTCAAGAGAGCGTCACTTCCAGCGAACAGCGCATTCCACCTGACGCGTTTCATCGAGGCGCGGTAGACATGAACACTCCGTCTCTCATAGTCGGATAGGAGCAAAGACTGTGCATTGAACGCCCGGATGACCCGCGTGCCGGTCAGGATATCAACCAGCCGTGAGGTGAGATCGGCTCTCGCGTCTTGGACCTCTCGACCCATTACCCGCAACCTGCGGGCCTGCAGGGACTTCACCATCAGGGTGCAGCCGCCGACAGCGAGAGCGAAGGCCGCCAGCCGCCACTCGAGCAAAGCCAGATACGCCGCGGAGGCTAACCCAGTGATGCCTAGAGATGCTGCTCCGGAAACGGTGTTCATGTATGCTTGCTCGGCCTCGTGAATGTCGTTGGTGAGGCTGGAGAGCAGACCGCCGCCATGTTCCCTCTCAAAGTGCATGAAGGGCAACCCGAGGACGCCTGCGAAGACATCACGCCGGAGGTTGCCCGTTGCCTTCGCGCAACTCGCCAGGAAGACGTGGTTGGCGTGAGGCATCAGGATGACCACTCCTAGCAATACCAGTGTCAATCTTTGAAGACCTGATGACAGCAGCGCAGTGTCCCCGGCGATGGCCGCATCGAGCATCATCCGGGTGAAGTGGGCGCCGTATACCTGCATTCCCGCTGTGAGGACGCTGACGGACAGCAGGGCGATGATGTATGCGGGAAGCGATTCGCGCATGTAGCCCAACAGCCTGCCGAACGCGCCCCGTTTCACCGTGCCACCTCTTGTCTTTCCCGGGAGTAGAGCCGCTGGAATGCGGAGCACCTTTCCGCTAGCTGCGCGTGCGTACCTGAGTCAACGATCGTACCGTGCTCCATGACCAGGATCCTATCCACCCCCGCAACGATTCCCGGTCGGTGAGTCACGACGAGTATCGTCTTTCCGGCCAGAATCTTGCCAAGATTGGTCGTTACCTTTGCCTCGACACTATAGTCAAGGGCGGAGGTAGGTTCATCGAACAGGATAAGCGGAGAGCCCTTGAGCAGGGCCCGGGCAATGCAGATCCTCTGCCGCTGGCCCGCAGAGAGATTCCCCCCCGCTTCCCCGGTGTCCGTTTCGTATCCACCGGGCAGTCCCATGATGAAAGCATGCGCTTCGGCGGCTTGTGCGGCCGCAATGACCCGCTCGAACGAAGCGCCGGGGTCTCCCAGGGCGATGTTGTCGCTGATGGTTCCCGGGAACAGATAGCCGTCCTGAGGCACGAGAGCGACCTTGTCCCGCAAGGCGCCCAGTTCCCACTCCTCCAGCGGGGCGCCCAACACCCGGATGTCGCCCTCATCCGGCTCGTGGAAACCCAGTATGAGGTCAAGGACGGTGCTCTTCCCGCACCCGCTCGGACCGACCAATGCCACCTTCTCTCCCGTCCCGATGCTAAAGGTCAAAGTCCGGAGAGTTCTCTCCCTGCGGGACTCGTGGCAAAAAGAGACGTCGCGAAAGGCAATCATCGTCTTGCCCGAGGATGGGTCGAACACCGATCCGCCCTCGCGCTCCTTAGCCTGCTCGAGGATGTCCAGTACCCGAGCCGCCGAAACCATCTCCTGGGCCATCCGCCCAATCACCTGCGGGAGTGTACTCAAGGGCCACGCCAAGTGGTTGAGGAGACCAACGAACACCAAGAGGCTCCCGGGCGAAAGCCTGCCAGCCATTACCCAGTATCCGCCCAACCCGAAGCAGATGATGAATGGTGCCAACCCGGTGACGAGCGAGAATCCCTGCATCGTGGACTGATGCCTACCCATAGCCGTGGCGCTGCGGACCGATTCATTCACCTCTTGGTCATAGCGCCGGGTCAGGACCTGATTCAAAGCATACGCCTTTACGACGGCCATGCCTCGGAGCGCGTCCCGCGCCACCGCGTTAGCCAGCGCCAAGCGTTGTTGATATTGGGTAGCGGTGAAGTCCAGCGGGCGGCTGAGAATCATTGCTCCAACCACGGTGATGGGGAGGATCACGAGGCATACGAGGGTAAGCTGCCAGCTGACCATTGAGAGATAGATCAAGGCGCCGAGCGCAGCGAGCGGCGCGAAGATGGCCTCGCGCAGAGTCCCGGTGAGGAATTGTCGGATGGCGCCTTCATCGTTGGTCAACCTCGAAATGTAGTCTCCGCTGTGCTTCTCTTCCAGAGCGCTGGTCCGGAGGAAGGCTACATGGCCGACGACCTTCTCCCGGAGCACCCGTAGCCCCGTCTCACTGTAAGTCCCCGCCGCCCTCGCCTGGAGCCATTGGAGTAGGATCTGGAAGAGTACAATGCCTCCCGCCGCGAACATGCTTCGAGCGGCCGCTTCCATGTGTCCAGCAACAGCTGAGTCAAGAATGAGGCGTAGCAGATGATTGATCGCGATTTCCAGGAGGGCCAGCGCCACAAGGGCCATGATGGCAACGCCAAGCAAGGCGCGTCGAGGGAAAACCGCCAGGATACGCCCAAGTACCCTCACGGACTGGCGCAGCGGTCAAGCCCTCCCTTGAAGCGAAGCGCAACCAAGCCAGCCCTCCGGCATGATTATTCCGTCAAACGCGCGGGGTTGGGGTACCGCAGCATAGCTTCACGAATGTCTTCCTCTGTCCAGAAGCAAGCTGGCGATCCTTTCTGAACACGAATTCGAATACACCCACCCAAGCATACTGGGAGCAATTTGCAGTTCAAGCAGGCTGTGCACCTCTCATCTTCGAAAACCGATAATCGCCATTGCGACGCCGAATGCTTGAGGCGTATTTGTCCAGCACGGTCAATGACCCCAAGGCGTTGATCCACATCTGTTATGAACGTGTCACAGAGGAAAATTGACCCGTCCGCTCCTACGATGAAAGCATTCTCGCGTTCTGCATTACACCAAGAATATACCGGTCTAGGAAGTGGATCAAACAAACGAAAGTAGTGGTCCTGGTTAGCGAAACTCGCCTTCATTACAGCTATTGCCAGCCTATTCTGCAATTCTATTCCTTCTCGGAGCGTGCAGATTGCAGGCGATACTGCATCAATGTCAGATCTTGTCGTTTCGAAATTGTAGACAGGCCTATAGTAGATGCTAAACCGATCATCGCATCCAAAATCCCCTTGAAACCTTTCGAGTAGACGCATCATTGACTCAATGTTCGACCGCAGAAAGTTAGCGCGGACTGCAAACCTAAATTGCACATTGACATCCATCTTGCTGACCTCGCGAAGGTTTGAATAAATAGCGTCAAAGGTGGGCCTCCCATTTTTCAGGATGCGGAGCTTGTCATGCGTGTCCCTGTCTCCATCCAGCGTGACCTGAAACTCGTCAACACCACTCTCGAGCAGTGTCTCAAACGTTGCTCGGGTGAGTGTATAACCGTTTGTCGAGAGCGAACTCCGCAATGTGACTCTGCCCTTATATTTGCGTACTAGACCGTTGAGACGATGCATGAAGGCTACAATATTGGTCGTGGCCAAGAGGGGCTCCCCTCCAAACCACGACACCGATACCGCTAACTGATCATCGGTCTGGCGACGGAATCGTGCCTCTAGGAATGTCAAAACGGCATCATATACCCACTGAGCCATGAACTTGTTCCTCTGGCTGTACACGAAGCAGTAAGGACATTTGAAGTTGCATGCTTCAGCGGGCAACAGCGTGATGTTGATCAGATTGTCGGCTAGACGGTACCTTTCATGCCACGCCCGTATATCAGCTAGTTCATCAGTGTCCTCAGACACTAAGAACGACATGTCTGCCATCCATTGCCTGAGTTCGCCATCTGCTTCGTGAGCGTTTGGATGGCGTAGAATGGCCCGCGCTATAGCTTCCCGCTCCGACTCAATGAATGCGATCGCTCCCGTCTTACTATTATACAGGGCCAACTCCCCGACATCAGTTTCACCCTCGAAGTTGTAATTGCTTGCCTTTAGAGGTGTTGTGCCAACCACTTCATTCTCCTCCATCCGCTGACTCGACTTAGTTCATCCAGCCGTACCGCACCGGAATCGCGGTACGCTGAACTCACTACGGCACCCCTTGCTCGATGTTCGGCCCGTTCCTGGCATTCCCTAATGCTATACCTCTCCCGACTCCTGTCGGCTCAGTCGCACCTGCGGGCGCGGACTACCTCTCTGCATGCCGACAGACCTCCCCGAATACGAGTCCCGTTCTTCGCCCCATACCCACCCCACATATGTACGGCCTCTTAGCAGCCCCAAGTCTCGCCGTGTCAACCCGCCTGACCCAAGCGACTCCACCCCACCATGAGGTTCCCGTTCACCAGGCCGTCCCCTTGTCTCCGACTTCTGCCCAATTCAGCGTCCCTGCCGGCACCGTTGCCTTTGCCTAGCAGTTATCGCTGCCCACTCCTGCAGGGGACTCGCAATCCTAGACAACGCCCATACCGGGCGTACTGGGAGGCGGCTGACCTTCCGGTCAGCCGCCTGTTGACCTCTATAGGCCGTGCTTGCAGCAAACACCGCTCAGGCAACACACCCCGAACTTTGCGCAATACGTCAGGGCATCATTTGGGTCCCAGCCTCTTTGCAGGTAGACCGGTCCTCTCAGACTGCGCATACTTCACCTCCTTCCCGCGGATTCTAACCCCCAAGACATGCCACTTCGCTGGCCCCTCATCCAGCAACACTCTATACCCTATTATGGTATTAGTAGTATCCATTGTCAAGTTCATAGTTGCCTGACGTGCTTGCCAACGCGGGCCACTTCGACGTGGAGGTTGACGTCGCGTCGTTGTGAGAGCGGGCGGAGGGGCGGCACACCCGCGACCAGGTCAAGGAATTCGTCTTGCCCACCGGGACGCGGGTGTACATCCTCTCCCAAGGAAGGGCGTATCCCGTCAAACCATAGTAGGTAGATGGGGGTGATTGCGGAGCTTCCTCAGAGGGTAAGGTTCGTATTGCCCGCACCGGCAACGCCGGGCGGCCTCGACCGCGGCCCGGGCCCCATACAGTTCCCATGCCTCAATGAGCTTTTTGATTTCGCCGAGAAGTGTCAAGGCCGGTTGGATTGTGACCCGGTTTGGCTGTCGACGTCAAGGGAAAATGTCAGTGTTAGTGATGAGCGATTATGTCAGCGACCTTTTCTGGCTCCGGCAACGGGCCGGGTGCCTTGGCCCGCGGTCTAGCC
>DATIKW010000017.1:0-30490 GCA_035477115.1 Bacillota bacterium
CTGACCGTCGCCGCCTTCCGCCAGGAGTGAGGAGGCCGGACATGGCCGGAATCGGCCGGGCGCCGCTGACCGCCGGCGTTCAACGGCGCCGTGCCTCCACGCCGGCGAGATCTTCCAGGGCCAGGATCAGGGACTGGTTTCCCATCCGACCCCCGTCGCACCGCCGCTGGACCGCGTTGAAGAGCTGATGGACCAGCGCCGTGCCGGGCAGACTGACCCCGAATTCGCCGGCGGCCTGCAGCACCAGCCGGAGGTCCTTCTGGTGCAGGTCGACCATGAAGCCGGGGGCGAAGTTGCCGTCGATCATCTTGGGGCCGAGATTGGACATGGACCAGGAGCCGGCGGCACCGCCGGAGATGGCCTTGAGCAGCGCTTCGAGATCAAGCCCCGCCCGTGCCCCCAGGGTCAGGGCTTCCGCCACCGAGAGGATAGTCAGCGAGCAGGCGGCCTGGTTGCATAGCTTGGCGATCTGGCCCGAGCCGGACTCGCCCATGTAGACGATGTTCTTGCCCATGGCCTGGAATACCGGCAGGCACCGCCGGAAGACCTCCTCAGGGCCGCCCACCATGATGGAAAGGGTGCCTTCGATGGCGCCCTTCTCGCCGCCGCTCACCGGGGCGTCGAGCATGGCGATCCCGCGATCCGCCAGGATGCGGGATATTTCCCGGGTTGTCGAGGGCGAGATCGTGCTCATGTCGATCACGACCGACCGCTCGCCGGCACCCGCCGCAACGCCCTCTTCGCCCAGGATCACCTGTTTCACATCGGGAGTGTCGCTCACCATGGTTATGGTGATCCCCGCCTTGCGGGCGACCTCCGCCGGCGAACATGCCGCTTCGGCGCCCAGATCCGTCAAACAGGCCATCCTGGAGGGGGTGCGGTTGCAGGCGATCACCGGGTACCCCGCCTTCAACAAGTTCCGCGCCATCGGCTGGCCCATGATGCCCAGCCCGACCACGCCTACTATCGGTTTCACTCGCGACCGCCCTCCCCTGTCACTCGTCTTGCGGCGGAGTCGCCCGCTTCTTCATCAGGTTCCTCATGATCTTCAGCGTCCACTTGTCTCACCCCCGCAGCGAGAGTCTCCGGCCCAAGAACCGGGCCGAGAGCGCGACCAAGATCAGGCTGAGCGCCAGGTTGATGCCGCTCCAACGCAGGAGCTGCGGCCAGCCGGCCGCGTCGACCAGGGCGCCCCGATACGCGAGGAAGGTCCAGTAGGTGGGCGCCGGGTAGAGGATGAACTCCAGCCGGTCCGGCAGGACCAGCGTGATCAGCGGGACCATCATGAAGAGCAAGTTGCCTACTTTCAGACCCGCGATGGCGGCGATCTGGTTGTCGCTGATGGCCCCGACGTAGAAACCGACCAGCGCGGCGGAGACGAAACCGCCCAGGGTGACCACGAGGACCTTCACGGGGTCGAAAGGACCGGCGCCCATCAGATATAACGCCGCGAACACCATCAGCAAGGTGATCGCCAGCCCCAGCAGACCCTTGCCCGCCAGATACTCCCAGCGCGTCAGCGGCGCCGCCGCGAGGCTGGTGATGCTCCCCGTCTCCTTGTCCTCGACGATATTGAGCGATATCAAGCTGACCGCCAGGACCAGGGACATCATGGCGAACATGACGGCCACGAAACCGGCCACCGGCGACCCGGTCCGGCCGAGATCGCGGGAACGGATGGCGATGGCCCTTGGCCCCACGGCGTCGGCCAGGATGATCGCCGCCACACTCTCCGTCTGATCGCCCTCGTTCCCCTCGAGGATGAGCCGATAGGCACCGTCTTCCCTGGCGACCCCCACGGCGGGGTCGAGCCGCAGGACCCTGCGGTTCAAGGCCTCGCGGCCGGCGACGACCTCCACCGCGGCATACTCGGCCAGGCGGCCGATCAGGGCTTCGCCGAGGTCGGGCGTGGCGACCAGCGTGACGGTCGCTCCCCCCACGGCCGGCACGAGCAGCCTGGCCAACAAGGCGAGCAGGGGAGGGAAGACCAGTATCCAGAGGGTTATGGTGTCGCGCAGGCTGCTCGCGAAATCCCGCTTGATCATGGACCACACGCGCCGCGACTTCATACGTCCTTCACCACCAGTTGCCGCCGAAAAGTCAGGATGGCCAGCGGCAGGACCACCGCCAGGGTCGCCAGCAATTGCAGTACGGCCCCGGTCATCACCCCTGGACTGCCGGTCGGGAAATAGGCCTCGCGGAGCGCGTATACCAGCGGGTAAGTCGGCAGCAGATCGATGAGGGGCAGCCGCATTCCCGGCTGGAAGTAGACGACCATGGGCAGCATGAGGACCAGTGTAATCAGGAAGTAGGGGAGGTAGAACTGGCCGACGTTCCTGAACAGACTGGCCAACACCATGGCCGCCAGCGTCAAGGTCATCGAGCCGAGGAAGACCACGGCCAGGATGACGGGCCAGTTCGCCGCCGGACCGACGGTCAACAGGGTCAGGACGGCCGCGGAGATCAGGGCCAGGATGCTCATCGTCAGGCTCCTGGCCAACAGGTACTCGGCGATGCCACCCGGGGACACGCGATAGGCGCGAAGGGTCTGCTCGTCCTTTTCGCCGAACAGCAAGACGGCCGATAGCAGCATCCCGAGCATGGCGGCCTCGAACAGCACCAACACGGGCACGAGGGACAGGTTGAGCGCGGGCTGTTCCCCTCCCTCGCCCGGGCGGAGGACCGTGGCCGGGAATCCGGGAGGGACCCCGCGAAGCATCGCCGTCACCTGAAAGCTGAAGATCGCCTCGAGCAACCGCCGCGACCGCATGCCTTCGAAGCCCTGGAAGGTCAACTCCAGTTCCTCCGGCAGCCGGTCGCCGGTCACCTTCACTCCGATCCGGTTCGCCTCCCGCAAGGCTTCTTCATAAGCCGCCTCGCTATCGACCACCTTCGCGCGACCTGGCTCGGTTTCCCGGTACCAGGTGGCGATCGCCCGGGTGGCGGTCCGATCCCAGATCACCAGGTTGGGCTCGAATGCGAGTTCGGCCGGTATGAGGAACCGTACCAGCAAGGCGTACAATACGGCTACGGCCACCACGATCGTGAGGTGGTGATTGCGCACGACCAGCTTGATGTCCCTGGCTACCAGGGCTGAGAAGCGGCGGAGCATGGCCGTCACCCCCCGAGGCCCCGGCCGGCCAGTTTGATGAAGACCTCTTCCAGGGTCGCTTCCTGGGAGTGCAGGGTCTCCACCTGTCCTGCGGCCAGCAACCGCTGCAGTTCGACCCGATCTCCCTCCACCAGCGGCGACAGCACCTCCCGCTTCAAGCGGCCTTCGCTCCGGTGCTCGGCCACGATCACCTTCTGTCCGTACTTGAGTTTCAGTTCGCGCGGGCTGTCCACGGTCACGATCTTGCCCTCGTTGAGGAAGGCGACCCGATCGCACAGCGCATCGGCGACGTGCATGTTGTTGGTGGTGAGGAAGACGGTGACGCCCCGCTCCCGCTCCTCCCGCACTATCTCCTTGATCGCCTGGGTGGTCGTCGGATCTACGCCGGCGGTGGGTTCGTCCACAAACCAGATGTCCGGCCGGTTAAGCAGCGAGCGCGCGAAGACCAGCCGTTGTTGCATGCCCTTGGAGTAGGTCCCGACCCGGCGATGGGCCGCCTCGGTCAGTCCCACCCGCCGCAGCAGGGCCATGGGATCGGTGGTGGGGACGTCGTAAAGGCTGGCGTGGAACGCGAGATTCTCCAGTCCGCTGAGCTTCCGGTAGGCGTTGGGGTTCTCGAAGGAGACCCCGATCCGGTTGAACAGGCTGCGGGTCGGCCGGCGCATGTCCTGCCCGGCCACTGCCACTCGACCTGTCTGTACCGGCAGGAGGCCGGTCAGGATCTTCTGGGTGGTGGACTTCCCGGCCCCGTTGGGCCCGAGGAAGCCGAAGATTTCCCCCTTCTCGACCTCGAAACTGACCCCGGCAATGGCGTAGCGGCCGTTTCCGGTATAGGAATGGAAAAGCTCCTCTACCTTGATCACCGGTTCATCTCCCCTTTCTCTCCCGCCCGTGGCCGGAGGCCGCGCTCCAGGACGCCTATCAACGCCGTGAACTCCGCCTCCGCCTGGTCCGGAGAAAGCTTGCCGGCGGCCAGCTCCTGGCCGACACTCTCGCTCGCCGCCCAGATGAGGCGGGCCGCAGTGGACGGCTTGATCCCCGGATCGATCTCCCCCCGCCTCACGCCGTCCCGGGCCCACTCCTCGATGGTGCTCTCGCCCCTGAGCCCGAGGCGGACCATCACCTTCTCGCGCCACCCGGGATCCATCTCGAGCACGAAGCGGTTGCCCAGGGCGAGCAACCGCGAGTCCTCGCGTGCCAGCCGAAACCCCCCGACGACCGCGGCCTTGAGCATGGCGAAGAAGTCCGGGCCCGGCCCGAGGGCCTCGATTGCCTCGCTGATGAAGGCCAGCTTCCGTTCCCCGGCAAGCCTCAGCAGGTAACAGTAGAGGTCGAACTTATCGTCGAAATACTGGTACATGGAGCCCTTGGCGATGCCCGCCTGGCGGGTAATGCGGGTGAGCGACGCTCGCCCGTAGCTGTTGGCGCTGAATTCCTCCAGGGCCGCGTCGATGATGCGCCGGCGCTTGACTTCCGGCAAGTTCGAGAAGGTTCCCTTCGGCATGGCCCGCCTCCGACGACCGGCCGGTCACATGACTGATCAGTCACATCCTAGCACTTTCGGCGCCGGGGGTCAACAGGTTGCCTCGCGGCCGGGCGGCCGGCCCCGGCCCTTGTAGGGGCGGGTTCGGAACCCGCCCCCACACCCAGCCGAAGGGCCATGTGGCCTGCCTGCTTGCTCAGACCTTTCCCGAATTTGCATCACTACCCGAGACTCCAACCTCCTTCCTGGCCTCACAACACGGTGCCGCCCCCGCAGGACCAGCGGGTGCATTGCGCGAATAATGCTGCAATCCAGGAGCGAGTTCGCCGGGAGGCGGGAAACCATGGCGCGATTGGTCCGAATCCTCGTTATCGTCGTGGTCGGCGCGGCCTTGTTGCTGGGCGGAGCCGCCGCGGGGGGACTGTGGTTCGCCCGCCGGAGCCTGCCCCGGTTGGAAGCGGAGGTGGCGGCCGCCGTCAGCGCTCCCGTCACCGTATATCGCGATGCCTATGGCGTCCCCCATATCCACGCCGAGAGCCTGGAGGACGCGGTCTTCGTTCAGGGCTACCTCCATGCCCAGGACCGGCTATTCCAGATGGACCTGAACCGGCGGGCGGCCAGCGGCCGTCTGGCCGAGATCTTCGGCGCCGACTTCGTCGACACCGACCGCTTCTTGCGAGCGGTGGGGATGTTGCGGGCGGCCAGCGAGACCGAAGCCGCGTTGTCCGCCGGCCATCGGAGGGCCCTCGAGGCCTATGCCGCCGGCGTCAACGCCTTCATCGCCGCGCACCGCGGGCGCTTGCCCTTGGAGTTCACCCTGCTCGGCTATTCGCCCGACCCCTGGCAGCCCGTGGAGTCGCTGGCCATCGGTAAGTACATGGCCTGGGATCTGGGCCGCAACATGACCACGGAGATCTTCTTCTGGCGGTTGGCGCAGCGCGTGGGGCCAGAGAAGGCCGCCACCCTGTTTCCGAACTATCCCGAGGATGCGCCGGCCATCGTCGCCCGCCTGCGGGACCTCCCGCTCCATGCGGAGCTGGCCGAAGGGCTGGCCCGACTGCAGGAGACGGTGGCGAAGGCCTCGCTTGCCGGTTCCGACCGGTCCCTTGGCTCCAATAACTGGGTGGTAGCCGGGACCAAGACCGCGTCCGGCCTGCCGATCCTCGCCAACGACATGCACCTGGGCATCCAGACCCCCAGCATCTGGTATCAGAACCACCTGGCGGTGGCGGACCGGTTCGAGGTGACCGGCGTCATCTTCCCCGGGGTGCCCGGGGTCATCGTCGGCCACAACGGCTACATTGCCTGGGGGGTGACCAACGTGGGCGCCGACGTCCAGGATCTCTACCTGGAACGACGGCACCCCGACGACCCGGCCCGCTTTGAGTTCGAGGGAGAGTGGTACCAGGCGACGGTCGAGCGGCACGAGATCCGGGTCAAGGGCCAGGCCGAACCGGTGCCTTTTGCCGTCTACCTGACCCGGCATGGGCCGCTGGTGAGCGAGGTCGTGGACGGGCTGAACGTCCCCGCCAGCCTGCGCTGGACAGCTCACGGACCCACGGGAGAGCTGGCGGCGGTGCTGGCCCTTGCCGAAGCGCGCGACTGGGACGACTTCCGCCGGGCGCTTGCGACCTTCCTGGCACCGGCCCAAAACTTCGTCTACGCCGACCGGGCAGGCAACATCGGCTACCGCGCCAACGGCCTCTTCCCCATCCGCCGCGCCGGCGACGGCCTGGTGCCCGTGCCCGGCTGGGACGATCGCCACGCGTGGGTGGGCTTCGTCCCGATGGATGAGGTCCCTGAGCTATACAACCCCGCACAAGGCTTCATCGTGACCGCCAACCATCGCGTGGCCGGCCCGGAGTACCCGCACTTCCTGTCCCACCAGTGGGCGCCCCCCTATCGAGCCCAGGCCATCATCGAAGCCCTGGACGGCAGGCGGGGTCTGACCCTGGAGGACATGATCCCCATCCAGAACAGCGCGGTCAACCTGCAAGCCCGGCGGCTGGGACCGATCCTGCTGCGGGAGCTTGCCGGGGCCGATCTGGACGCCACCGGACGGGCGGCACGGGAGGTGCTCGCGCGCTGGCTGGAAGACCCCCGGGATGACGCTGGCGAAGCCGGGCCGGCGATCTTCCACACCCTCTACCTCAGGATGCTGGAGGCCGCCTTCCGCGACGACCTGGGCGAGGACCTGTACGCCTCCTTCGTGCGCCACGGCGATGCGATCAACACCTTCGACCGGATGCTCCGCGAAGGCCGTTCCGAGTGGTTCGGGACCGCCGGCCAGGTGGTGCAAGCCGGCTTCGCGGCGGCGGTGGCGGAATTGACGGCGGTCATGGGGGACGATCCCGAGCGCTGGACCTGGGGGCATATCCACACCGTGACCTTCGAGCATCCGCTGGGTCGCCAGCGGCCGCTGGATCTGCTCTTCAACCGCGGTCCTTTCCCCCAGGGAGGCAGTCACGTCACCCCGATTGCCACCGCCTTCAGTCTGATCCGGCCGTTCCGGATCACCTCCGCCGCCCCGTGGCGCTTTCTGATAGACCTGGCGGACTTGCGTGGACTGGATGTGGCCGCCATCGGCGTGTCCGGCCACCCGCTCAGCGCGCACTATGACGACCAGATGGCGCTCTGGCTCGAGGGCGCCTACAAGCCCCTCCTCTTCGGAGACCAGGTGAGGGCGGACGCGGCCGCCACCACGGTGTTCCGGCCGCGATAGATCGGAGGCCCCGACCCGCGTTGCAGTGGCGCCATCGTGCACCGGGATGGCCCTAGAAGGATTCTTCTCAGCATACAGGGAAGACCGAATATTGGCTTGTCCTTTCAAGTTTCCGCGCGGTCAAACCAACTCATGGGGGATGTATCATGCGGGTAACAGAGGAACTCATCGATGAGATGGCCCGGGCAGTAGTCGAGGAAGTCGCTCCACAGGCCATCATCCTGTTTGGCTCGCATGCTGCAGGCACTGCGCGTCCCGGCTCGGACATGGACCTCCTGGTCATAGAGTCTACGCCTTTTGGCCCCCACCGGGATCGCCGGCGCGAGATGACTCGCCTTTGGCTGGCCTTGGCCAGGTTCGCTGTGCCCAAAGACATCCTGGTCTACAGCCGGGAAGAGGTAGAACGATGGCGTCATGCCCGCAATCACATCATCGCGCGGGCGCTCAGGGAGGGGAGGCTCATCTATGGGGCCCTCTGACGAGGCCCGCCTGATGCTTAACAGGCTGTGGAGAAAGTCCTCAAGGCATGGCTCACCGATCTCATTGAGTTCAACCCCTACGCGGTGCTCCTGAAAGTTGTTGAGACGCTCATCGGTCCTGAAGGTTAGCCAGACCAGACGTACTGCGCACGTAAGTACCGCCCTGTCCGCTTCCGGTAGTCGTCAACCACCACAATGTGGCGCTTTCGAATGACGTCCAACAACCGGCGCTCGGATCCATCGAAGACCATCCCGGAGATCAGGATGTTGGTGTCAACCATCACCCGCATCGACTATTCTCCGTAGAGCCTCTTGAGCAACTGCTCCCGCACGGCCGCAACCTCCCGCTCCACATCCTCCCTGGAATATCCCTTTTCGCGAGCTTCGGTCTCCAGCGCACCCAGCAGGCCGTCCAGGGGAGAAACCGGCTCAAAAACCACCCTGCCATCACTCGCGTACACCCGAAGTCTGGTTTTGGGCGTAAGGCCCAAAGCGTCCCTGATGCGTTTAGGGATGGTCACCTGACCACGAGGGGTCGGAGATACGAGTTCCATGGAGGGCACTCTCCCTACTCCAATATTCTGCAGATAGTCTAGCATGCATTCTTACCGTAAGCAATGATCCCGCTCCGAGGGACGGCACTTCTCACCTGCCGCATGCTGTACCGTCCCCGTCCTGTCGCCGGCCGAGTTCCTGGACAGGCTGCTCCCCTCCCCCGAAGTCTGATCGCGCGGAATCGGATTCACGGCCCTTGCGGAGACGCGACCACCGGGTTATATTGATAGTGAGTCTTAGTCTCTTTATCGGCGAGGTGGTCCCGACTTCATGACACCCCTCTCCCCATGCTGATCAACCGCGATCTCATGGGTGAAGCGAGGACCGTCCGACTCCCCATCGCGGGCATGGTCCTGGCCAAGTTCATCAAGCTGGCGGCCAGCCTGGTCCAAGTCACGGTCATCGCTGAGATCATCGCCCATGTCTTTGCCGGCACGGCCGCCGCCGTGAACCTGCCCGCCTCGGCCGCGTGGATCCTCGGCGCCGTGGCCTTGCGGACGGCCGCGACGCTGGCGGAAAACCATCTGGCCTTCCACTGCGCCGCCCAGGTAAAGACCATCCTGCGTACGCGGCTCTACAAGAAGCTTCTGGAACTGGAACTGGGGTATCAACTGATTGCGCCCAGCAGCGCCGTGGTGTCCGCGGCCGTGGACGGCATTGAAGCGCTGGACCTGTACTTCTCCCGCTACCTCCCCCAACTCTTCTACAGCATCCTGGCCCCGCTGTCGCTGTTTCTCTACCTGGTGCGCATCTATCCTCCGGCGGCCTACGCGCTGCTCCTCGCGATGCCGCTGATCCCCCTTTCCATCTTCCTCGTAACCCGCCTGGCCAAGCGGCGGATGGCCGGTTTCTGGTCGAGCTACGAGGGGCTGGCGGACTTCTTCCTGCAAAGCTTGCAAGGCCTGGTCACGTTGAAGGTATTCGGCGCCGACGAACGGCGCTCCCGGGAATTGAATGAGAAGGCCTGGTCGTTCCGGAACGTGACCATGCGCGTGTTGCGACTGCAATTGACCTCCATAGCCTTCATGGACTTGATAGCCTTTGCCGGAGCGGCCGCGAGTATATGGTTGGCGGCCGGAGCCTTGCGTGAAGGAGCCACATCGCTGGCCGGCGCCGTGGTCATCCTGTTTCTGTCCGCTGAGTTCTTCATCCCCATGCGCGTGCTGGGTTCCTATTTCCACTCGGCCATGAACGGCGTGGCGGCTGCGGAACGGATCTACGAAGGGCTCAGGGCCGAACTCCCCGTAAAGGACTCGGGCCACGCCAGCCTGCCGCCGTCCTGGCGAGAGCCGCTGGTGTTCGACAGCGTGAGTTTCGCCTACGCCTCGGGACGGCCCATACTCCAGGACCTCAGCCTGACCCTGGTACCGGGCACCACCACGGCGCTGGTGGGGGTCTCCGGCTCAGGCAAGAGCACCATCGCCCGGCTCTTGCTCCGCCTGTTCGAGCCCGCCGAGGGGCAGATCTACCTTGGCACTACCCCGCTGCGGGCGTTCAGCTTGAAGGATCTTCGCCGGCGCATCGTCATGGTCTTCCAGCACTCCTATGTCTTTGCGGGCTCCATCAAGGACAACCTGCTCCTGGCCAGGCCCGGTGCCACCGAACTCGAACTCTACTCGGCCCTGGACACCGCCGGGCTCCTCGATTTCGTGAAGGCGCAGCCCGAGGGCCTCGACGCCAGCGTGGGCGAGTGGGGCGGCAAGCTGTCGGGGGGTCAGAAGCAGCGCCTGGCCATCGCCCGCGCCATCTTGCACGATCCGGACGTGTTCGTGTTCGACGAGGCCACCGCCAACGTCGACGTGGAGAGCGAAAGCCACATTTGGACCGCCATCTCCCGCATCGCCAGGACCAAGACCTTGCTGATCATCTCCCATCGCCTGGCGACCATCAAGAATGCCGACCAGATCGCGGTACTGCACCAGGGGACCATCGTGGAGCGCGGACGCCATGACCAGCTTCTAGATCAGGATGGCCTGTACAGCCGCCTGTTCAGGGAACAGCAAGAACTCGAACGCTACGGGTCGGAGGCGCGCCAACTTGCGTGATCTCGAAGTCATGTTGCGGATGACCCGCATGCTCCGACCCGCCCTGCCGCTGATGGCCCTGTCCATCACCCTGGGAGTGGCGGCCAACGCCGCGGCGATCGCGTTCATGGCCGCGGGCGGCCTGCTCCTGGCCCAGGTCCTCGAAGGGTCGGCGAGCGCCGGCCTGGTCGCGACCTTTGGGGGGCTGGCCGCGATGCGCGGCTTCTTCCGCTACGGCGAGCAGTTGACCGGCCACGATGTGGCCTTTCGCCTGCTGGCCGCCATCCGCGACCGGCTGTACGCCGCCCTGCGCCGGCTGGCACCGGCCAAACTCGTCGACAAGCGTTCCGGGGATCTGGTCTCGACGGTCATGGCCGATGTGGAGTACATCGAGGTATTCTATGCCCACACCATTGCGCCCGCGGTCATCGGGGTGGTGGTGCCCGGCGCCGTGCTGTTCTTCCTATCCCATTTCTGGCCCGGCTTCGCGCTGGCCATGCTCCTCCTGTACGGCGCCATCCTGGTGCTCCCCGCCCTGCTATCCGGGGGCGCCAATGCCGCCGGCCGCAGTTACCGCCGGGACCTTGCCCGAATGAACTCGCACCTGTTGGACCACCTCCAGGGGCTCAAAGAGGTGATCCAGTTCGGCCGGGGCGAGACGGCCCTGAAAGCCATCGCCAGCAACAGCGAGGCTTTGAACGCGTCCACCCGGAAGCTGCGCCGGCACGAAGGGCTGGTGACCGCCATGAGCGATGCGGTGGTGCTCGCGGCGGCGCCGGTGCTCCTGCTGCTGGGTCTTGGGCGGCTGCAGGCAGGACTGCTGGCGCCCGCCGAACTCCTGGTAGTAGTGGTGACGGGAGCCTCGTCCTTCGGACCCATCCTGGCCCTGGGGGCGCTCTCCAACCCCCTCACCCACACCATCGCCGCAGCCGAGCGCATCTTCGAGTTGATCGACGAAGAACCCACCGTTCACGACACGGGCACCGGGGAACTGCCCGCCGGTCCGCTGGAGATCGTCTTCGCCGGCGTGACTTTCGGCTATCCCCGGTCCGGCGAAGGCGTGCTCAGGGACTTCTCTCTCACCGTCAAGGAAGGCGAGAAGGTAGCCCTGGTGGGTAACAGCGGGAGCGGAAAGACCACTGCGCTCAGGCTCTTGCAGCGGTTCTGGGACCCGGCAAGCGGCACCGTTTCCATCTCCGGCCGGGACATCAGGGAACTTCCCCAGGAGCGCCTCCGCTCCTTGATGTCCCTGGTCATGCAGGACACGTACCTGTTCAGCGGCACCCTTGCCGAAAACTTGCGCGTGGCCGACCCGGAAGCGACCGACCAGGAGCTGAGGGAGGCCATCCGGGCGGCGGCCCTGGAGGAGTTCGTCTCCAGCCTGCCCCACGGCTTGGACACTCCCGTAGGGGAACTGGGAGACCGGCTGTCCGGCGGTGAAAGGCAACGCCTGGCCATCGCCCGAGCGTTCCTGCACCGGTCCCCCATCCTCCTCCTGGATGAGGCCACGAGCAGCCTGGATGTGCTCAACGAGAAGCGAGTCCTCAAGACCATTGCCGCCCTGTTCAAGGACAAGACCGTCATCACCGTGGCCCATCGCCCGTCGACCATCGCCAACAGCGATCGGATATGTCTGCTCGACGAAGGCCGGATCATCGAGGAGGTTGGCTGAATGTCGTCTCAACGGCCGGAACGACTCTATAGCGAGACTCCCCGTTCCCGCGGGGTGCGGACCGGGTGGAGACTGCGGCCTACCCGGCTGGTCTTCCTGATTGCCGGGACCGCCGCCCTGGGGCTGGGTACGGCCGGAGCCTTCCTTCCCGGCGTACCGACGACGCCCTTTCTGCTCCTGTCCGCCGCCTGCTATACCCGCAGCTCCGATCGCATGTATCGGTGGCTGGTCGGGCACCCCCGCTTCGGCCGGCCCATCCGGCAGTTGCTGGCGGGACAGGGGCTGCCCCTTCCGGTCAAGGTCTGGTCGCTGGGCCTGGCCTATCTCTTCTTGGGCCTGACAGCAACTTTCGGGTTCCACCAAGTCTGGGTCCGCCTGCTGCTCTTGGCGGCGGCCCTCGTAAAAACCTATTACCTGCTCTTCCGGTTGCCCACCGCCAAGGAGTGAGACTGCCGGTCGGCCACCATCGGATCGAAGGAGGGCGGCTAGTCGCGTAGAATTCACTAATGGTGACCCGACGAGCCAAGCCCAAAGGTGTCCAGCAGAGCGGGACAACTGAAGTTTGCGGTCATTCCTGCGAAGGAGATACCTCGGTGGCTGAGTCGTCCCGCAAGACGGCTACGGAGGGAAGCAGGGCGCTGGCCCAACTCGAGGTCGAACCTGCGGGAGGCATCGGCAGGCCGCGCCCTCCCGTCAAGTGGGCAGGCGGCAAGCGCTGGCTGCTACCGCGTCTGGCTGCACTGTGGAATGAGCATGATGGGCGGCGCCTGGTGGAGCCGTTTTGTGGCGGGCTGGCGGTGGCGCTTGGCCTTGCCCCCAGACGCGCCCTCCTCAACGACGTGAATCCTCACCTGATGAATTTCCTGGCCTGGCTCCGCGCCGGGCTGCACATCGATCTGGAGATGGCGAACGACAGGAGCCTGTACTATGCCCACCGGGCGCGGTTCAACGAACTCGTGGCTCAGGGGCTCTCCCACGACCGAGAAGCCGCCGCGCTGTTCTACTACCTGAACCGGACCGGTTACAACGGATTGTGCCGGTTCAACAAGAGCGGCCAGTTCAATGTGCCCTTCGGACGGTACAAGGCCATCAACTACACGACTGACTTTTCGGCCTACCAGGCCGTCCTTGCCGAGTGGGACTTCACCTGCCGGGACTTTGCGGAAGTCCCCAGGGCGGATGACGACTTCGTATATGCCGATCCGCCCTATGATGTGGAGTTCACCCAGTACTCGAAAGACGGTTTCACCTGGGAAGACCAGGTAAGACTGGCCAACTGGCTCGCTGCTCATCCTGGGCCGGTAGTGGCCTCAAACCAGGCTACGCCCAGGATAGTATCCCTTTACCGCGATCTGGGCTTCGATCTAACATTCTTGGCCGCCCCCCGGATGATCAACTGCACCGGCGATCGCACGGCGGCAAGAGAGATCCTTGCGACAAAAGGGGGTCTAGCGGTGCCCCGAAGGCGGTCTCGACGACCATCTCAAGCACTGCGAATCGGTCAAGATAGTCAAGCTGGAAAGGTTTGTGGCGCTGGCCAATCAGGGGCGGCTGTAACTACTGGCTAATCCGACAGAACGTCGCCGGCGATGCCAACGTTGCTCCCCTGACAAGGAACGCGGAGGTGAGTTGGCAGGTGAGTAGTCGTGTCTCAGGCGGCAAGTTCGCGAGGAGCGTCCTGGACCTCATCGGTCAGACGCCCCTGGTCAGGATCACCCCCGAGGGCGAAAGGCCTGCGGTGGTGGCCAAGGCGGAGTTCGCGAATCCCACCGGGAGCCACAAGGACCGGATCTACGCCTGCATGATCGAGGAAGCCGAGCGGCGGGGCGACCTGAAGCCCGGGAAGGTCATCATCGAGGGGTCGACCGGCAACGCCGGCACCGCATGCGCCATGATCGGCGGGCTGAAGGGCTACCGGGTTATCGTCGTCATGCCCGAGGGCATGTCCGACGAACGCAAGAAACTGATCCGGGCCATGGGAGCCGAGATCATCTTCACGCCCGGCGGGGAGAGCGATCAAGATCTGTCCCTGCGGCGGATCGAGGCGATGGTAGCGGAAGCACCTGACAGGTACTGGTACCCCTGTCAGTTCGACAACCCTGACAACCCCCTGGCGCACTACCGCAGTACCGCCCCCGAACTCTGGGAGCAGACCCTGGGCAACATCGACGCGTTCCTGGCGGCGGTGGGCTCCGGCGGCACCCTGACCGGGGTGGGGCGATATCTCAAGGAACGGCATCCCGCGATCAAGCTATACGCGGTGGAACCGGAAGAATGTCCCACCCTGTCGAGCCGCCGCTGGGGTTCTCACGACATCCAGGGAATCGGCGACGGATTCGTCCCGGTCAACCTGGCCCTGGACCTGGTGGACGGAGTCATCACCGTCAGTTCCCAGGAAGCTATCGCCACAGCCCGGCGGGTGTGCCGGGAGCAAGGCCTGGTGGTAGGCATCTCCACGGGCTGCAATCTGGCCGCCGCAGCCAAGCTGGCCAAGCGCCATCCCTCCCTCGGGGCCATCGCCACCATGTTGTTCGACACAGGCCACAAGTATTACACCTCGCCCCTCTTCGGTGCGCGCAAAGAGATGGAGGTGCCCGAACGCGATCACAGCTTGGACGAGGCCTCGGTTCGACAACTGAACAGGTACTCCCCGGGCTGGGAGATCATCACCTGACGCTCGGCCGGGAGGAGAGATCAAGCGACTCCACGGCGCTACATGCCGAAGACGAGGAAGGCGGTCATGAGGTCGCAGTTCGATCGGCCAGAAGGCCGCGTCCC
Organism: Bacillota bacterium; assembly: GCA_035477115.1. Lineage (GTDB taxonomy): Bacteria > Bacillota > Sulfobacillia > UBA995 > UBA995 > UBA995. The sequence goes on from DATIKW010000017.1 coordinate 14,826, forward strand.
AATGAGTTGGGTATTTCCATCGGTGGGACCCCAAGTCACACTAAGGTGTCGGCACGCACTTGCCTTACCGAGCGTGCGCGTTGACTTCGCCTTGCTTACGTTCTACAATAATGTATGAGGTGCGAATAAGGTAACGTCTACGTTAAGGGTGGTGCCCATGGACCGCATTGTCGGGATAAATGATCTCCGCCCGAAGCTGTCTGTGCTCCTGGAATCTCTCGGCAAGGGAGAGCCTCCGATTGTCATCACGGTAAACAGTGAGGCGAAGGGGGTCTTGTTGAGCTGTGAGGAATACGGGGAACTCCGGCGGGCGGCAGACGCGAGCAAGAGGCTGGCGTTCAAACTGGCAGTGGCGAACCTTCGCTCCCGGGGAGTCGCCGCGGGCATTTCGGAAGAGGTCGTCGAGGAAGAAATCCGCAGGTCCAGGGCTTCCCTGTGAAAGTCGTCCTTGAAACGAACGTCTTGATATCGGGCCTGCTTGTGCCCGGAGGGCTTCCCGGGAGAATCATCGATCTGTGGACCGATGGCGCCATTGAGGTCGCACTGAGTTCGGAACTCCTGCAGGAGTACCTGTCCGTCCTCGCCCGTCCGAGGTTTGACTCCATTGCCAGCCCTTCGGAGAGACGCCGAATTGTGGAGGGCCTCCTCTCGCTCACCAACACGGGCGTTGTGGTCCCACGTGTTCGAGTAGAAGCCGTGAAGGAGGACCCGACCGACAACGCCGTTTTATCCTGCGCTATCGAGGCAGGCGCCGACTTCGTCATCAGTGGCGATCAGCACCTGCTGCGGCTCAAAGGGCACCTTGGTATCCCTATCGTCAGCCCCGCCGCCTTCCTTCAGCGCTCATGACCCGGACTATGCGTTCACCGTCAGATGGCCGTCAACCAGGCAGCGACAAGAAGAAAGCGCCACGAGATTGCCCCCTGAAGTTGGTCTTCCATGGTGGGCGAAACCGGATTTGAACCACCGACTTCCTGAGATGCCGTGAACGAACATGAGGGCACGAACGGCGACGAGCTGCGGTTTCTTGTTGCTCTTCACGGTCGTCGTCGCGGCCCTGCCCCCGATGGTGCCCCGAGGGGCGTGAGGGTCTGCTATCCAGCCCTCGTTGAAGCTCGTCACGCCGACCTCGCTTGACCATGCGGCCCCGGGGCGCGATCCTCACTTCTGAAGCGACACCACATCCGTGGCGAGAGCTACCGCCCACGAGGGAAGAAGCGGGCAAGGCTCATGGGTAACCTCATCCCCCACCAGGCGGTGACAGCGGCAGACCAACAGAAGAGTTAGCCTCGTCGGGGCGGGTCAATATGAGCCTTGACGGGTAACTGCCAGTGCTGGATACATCACCAGGGAGGGTGCATGATGAGCCCCATAACCACTTTCGACGCGAGGTGATCCACGACTGCTCAACGATCGGGAAGGAGTGCCAGGCGGAGTACTTCCCCCTTCCTTTGGTGTTCGACACGGCAGGGTCGCAGGATAGTTGGGCGGCCACGTGAATTTGGATCTGGAATCAGTCAGGATCACCCCCGAGGGCGAAAGGCCAGCGTGTGTCCCGGTCAAGGACTTGCGTCTGGTGACACCGCATGCAAAGCTGGTCGTATGAAGAGCCAGAGGTTCTGGTTGAGTCGCATCGAGACAGCCGGGAAGCACCGGTCTATTGTCTGGCTGACCGGAGTGAGGCGCGTCGGCAAAACGGCCCTGTGCCGGTCGCTTCCCGAGACCGAGTACTTCGACTGCGAGTTGCCCCCCATCCGCCGGCGAGTAGAGGATCCGGGGAGTTTCTTCAGCAGCCTGCAAGGCAAGCGAGTCATCCTGGATTGGGTTCAGCGACTTGGGCTCGGGACATCCACTATTGGTGGGATAAACGAGGCCACGAAATCGACTTCGTGCTACTGGGTCCCGGTCGCTTGCCGATTGCCATCGAATGTAAGTGGAAGGCGGACCGGTTCACTGCCGGTCCCGTGCTGGCATTCCGGCGCCGGTACCCGGAGGGAGCGAACTACGTGGTCGCAGCCGACGTGTCCCGGAACTGGGTGCACCGGCGGCTGGGCGGACAAGCTGTCGCGCCGGAGGGGCCAGGAGGACTGAAGCTCTTCCCAGACCCCATTGGAGCTGTCCGACCTCGGGGTGGCGAAGACCTTGGGCTCCTCACCTCTCGCGAGCAGGCTTGCCGTTCACTTATACGCGTGGTACACTTAATTACGTGGAGGTGCAGGAATTTGGAGTACCAGAATGTCACTCTGTCCATTCCTAAGGACGTCTTGCGGAAGGCAAAGCATCTGGCCATTGAGAGACAAACATCCCTGTCCGGCCTCCTTACCGGACTACTGGAACGTATCGTCGCTGAGGAGGATGCTTACAGCAAGGCCAGGGTCAGGCAAACGGCCTTCATGGCCAACGGATTCGACCTTGGATTGGAGGATGACATTTGCTGGGCAAGGGAGGAGCTACATGCAAGATAGCGGACGTCAGTTTGTTGATACGAACGTCTTTGTCTATGCCTATGCTCGATCTGAAGCCGGCAAGCGAGATCGTGCGCTCGAACTCCTATCCGCCTTATGGGAATCGCGCCAGGGCTGTCTGAGCATCCAGGTCTTGCAGGAAATCTACGTGACTCTCACAGCGAAGACGCCTCGTGTCCTCCCAGCGGAGACTGCTGCCCGGATCGTAGCAGACCTCGGCACCTGGCACCTCCACGTTCCGGATCTGAGTAGTCTACTCGACGCTGTTGAGATCCAGGCGCGGAATCGGGTCTCTTTCTGGGATGCCATGATCATCTGCAGCGCCAAGCAGCTAGGCTGCAAGATGATCTGGACGGAAGACCTCAACCCCGGTCAGGAATACGAAGGGGTCAAAGCCGTCAACCCCTTTGCGGGTTAGTGTTCCGTCCCCCCTGGTCGGGTCAAGCCTTGAAGACCGACCGCCAGGGGCACCCCTTGACCCCAGCTCCCCCCTGTGAGTATACTGTGTGTGCACTACATACACAGTAGGAGGTGCCCGGTTGCTGTCCGTTTCGCCGACCAACCCCCAGCCCCTGTACCAGCAGGTGATCGAGCAGCTGCGGGCCCTGATCCTCATCGGCGACCTGCAACCGGGCCAGCCCTTGCCGTCCGTGCGCCAGCTGGCCGCAGACATATCGACCAGCGTCATCACCACGCGCCGGGCATACCTGGAACTGGAGCGTGAGGGGCTGATCGTTACCAGTCCCGGCCGGGGAACCTTCGTAGCTGAGCTGTCTCCTGATAGGCGGCGGGAAGTCGCCCTGAGGCTGCTCGAGCGGGAAATGGAGGCGCTGCTTGTCCGGGCCCGGGCGCTGAGGGTAGACCCCAGGGCGCTGCAGTCCCTGTTCCGTTCGTGGCTCGAGGGACACGGCGGCCGTGAACCCGTCAAGGAGGACGAGGGATGAACGAGGCTATATTGCGGCTCGACAAGGTGGTGCGAGAGTTCCCCGGCTTCGTGCTGGACCGGGTGAGCTTCACGCTGCAACCGGGATACGTCATGGGCCTAGTTGGTCCGAACGGGGCCGGTAAAACCACCACCATCAAGCTCATCCTGGGGCTGCTGCGGGCTCAGGCGGGCACCATCACCGTGTTCGGAATGGACATACGCCGCCAGGCGTTGGCCATCAAGCGGCAGGTGGGATATCTGGGTGAAAAGCTTGCCCTGCCGGACGGCGTCACTTCGGAATGGGTGGCGGCACTCTTCTCGCGGTGCCTCCCGAATTGGGACGACGGTCGCTTCCAGGGGTATCTGCGACGGTTCGGGGTGCCGCGGAACAAGCCGGTGCGGGCGCTGTCCAAAGGAAACCGTGCCAAACTGGCCCTGGCGGCAGCCATGGCCCACCGGCCGCAACTGCTCATCCTGGATGAACCCACCTCGGGGCTGGATCCCCTGGTCCGGCACGAGGTAATTGGGGCGCTGCGGGACGTGGTGGCCGAGGAAGATCGTTCGGTGCTCTTTTCCACTCACATCGTCTCCGACCTCGAGGCCATCGCCGACTTCGTGACCGTCATCGCCGATGGCCGCGTGATCGCCTCCGAACCCCGCGATCGGCTGACCGAACGCTGGCGCCGCCTGAGCTTCCGGGTGGACGATCCCGCACGCGGACTGGATGACCGGCTAAGAGATGTGCGCCGGCAGGGTTCGCACGTGACGGCGGTGACCGATGACTACTGCGAGGAGTTGCGGCGGACCCTGGGACAGGTGGCGTCGGGAGCGGTGGAGGCGTCTGCGTTGAGCCTGGAAGAGGTCTTCCGCCATCTTGTGGGGACCGACTTTTCCCGGGGAGCTGATGGCGTATGATATGGTTGTTGTGGTCGGATCTCTCGCTCCAGCACCGTTCCTCACTGGTAACGGTCCCGGTGGCCGCGGCGGTGATGACCATGGTCGCCCTGGCCATGGGTCCGCGCGAGGCTGCCACCTTGACGGTGGTGCTGGTGACCATGATGGCTTGGGGTGCCTGCGAGCGGGCGGCCTATGAAGACGACAAGGCCGACGCGTGGACGCTCTTCCGAACCCTGCCCATCGCCCCCGCCTGGGTCGTGGCCTCGCGGTACCTGTCCGGCCTCGTGTTGACGCTGCTCTTCGGGCTGGCCGCGGCCCTGCCCCTGCTCTTGCTGGGCGTTCACCCTTGGCCACCGGTAACTGCTTACGTGGCGGTAGGCGCAGGCATGGTGCTGACCGGGCTCTTTCATGCCGTCTATTACCGCTTCGGATACCGGACGGTGTCCACCTGGTTCCGTTACGGGCTGCTGCTCTTGTGGCTGGGGACGGTGCCGGTCGCTCGGCTGTTCTTGGTGGGCCCTGGAGCCGCGACCTTCTTGGCTGGGTTGGCGGCGTGGGTGGAGGCTAACTCAGCCCTCATTCCCTTCCTCGCGGCAGCCCTGCTGGCGGTCATCTACCTTACGAGCTGGCTGTATGCGTCGTCAGCCTTCGCCCGGAAAGAGTTGACCTGACTCCAAGACCCTTACACGTACAGGTCGCGCCGCTCATAGACCAGGTAGGTGGCGGCAAAGGACACGGCGATGACCGCGGCGGAAATCCCAAGGCTACGAAAGGAAGACCATGGGTTTGGCTCGAACTGACGAACGATAGATGGCAAGTCGTATCCACAGCCCACGAGAACGGGGCAACTTGAGCGTGGTTTCCCGGTCACCGAGCGATTCACCGTGCGAGAGGATTGGCGACTCAAGGCCCGAGCGGCCTGTCGGGCGGGAATGGAGGAGACGGGATGTTCGATCGGGAGTTGTCGCGGAGCCTTGACCGGACGATCCTGGCTGAAGGTCTGCTTTCGGGTGAACCATATCACATGGTGGAGGAACTATCGGAACTGGGCAGTAGATTCGGGGGCACGGACAGCGAGCGGCGAGCCGTGGCCTATTTGATGGCCAAGATGAAGGAGTTTGGACTGGAGAACGTACGTAAGGAGGAGTTCACTTACACCGGATGGATCCGGGGTAACGCCTCCCTGGAGTGCACCTCCCCGATGCGGCAAGACTTCCCCGTGATCGGCCTGCCTCACACCGGTACCTACGAAGTGGAAGGGCCTTTACACTATGTAGGTCTGGGTACGCCGGCCGAGTGGGAGTCGCAAGCATCGGAGATCGCGGGCAAGATCGTCATCGTGGATGCAAAGTCGCCAACCTGGATCCGGCGGGGCATCCATCGCCTGGAGAAATACGGGCGGGCGGTAGCTGCCGGAGCCGTCGGTTTCGTCTGGATGCGGGATCAAGGCGGCTTTCTGCCCGAGACCGGCTCCATGCCGGTGGGTGCCCCTATACCCGCCGTGGGCATCTCCCGAGAGCATGGCATGGCGCTAGTCCGCCTGGCCAGACAGGCACCTGTTGGTCAGGGTCGGGTGAGGATCGCCTTGGAGAACACGGTGAAACAAATGCCATCGTGGAACGTGGTGGGCGAAATCCCCGGCGAGGGCCGTTCGGATCGGACGGTGATCATCGGCGCCCACTTCGACGGTCATGACATCGCACCTGGCTCGTTGGATGACGCATCCGGGGCCGCCGTGACCCTGGAAGCCGGTCGTCTGCTGGCCCAACACCGCGGGAAACTGGCGCGCACCGTGCGCCTCATCTGCTTTGCCGTTGAAGAGATCGGCCTCATCGGCAGCAGCCGCTACGTCCGCGCCCACCAGGCTGAGTTGGACGGCATCGACTTCATGCTCAACCTCGATGGCGCGGGGCGCGGCGGTGAACGGGGCATAATGCTTCAGACCTGGCCGGAACTGTTGCCCGTGTTCAAGGACATCAGCGCCGACATGCGCTGGCCGCTGGTGGTGGATACCGTGTTCGGAATGCATTCGGACATGTATCCCTTCTCTTTACAGGGGGTACCCAGCGGGGACCTGAGCTATGTTGGCGAAGTGCGGACGGGCAGGAACTGGGGGCATACCAGCGCCGACACGTTGGACAAGGCATCCGACTATGACCTGCGCATGGACAGCACCCTGGTGGCCAGGATAATGACCAGGGTGGCCAACTGGGAGGCCTGGCCTGCGCGCCGCAAGACTCCCGAGGAGATGTTGCAGATCATCCGCGACGCTGGGCTTTACGATGCTTTCAAGTACGGCTCGTTCGAAACGGACGCTTGATCGCAGTTCCTAGATGCCGCTCACACGGACCGAAGTACGCGGAAGAGCGGAGGCAAGCAGCGGTGGAGTCACCGAACCAACCAGAAGCTGTTTAGCATTGCGAGAAAGCCGAGCACCGTAGTCAGCTGGAGGACCACGTAACTCTGGCGATTACTCCTTCCATCTTCCGCCAGCCGATCAACCCGGCTCTCCAGCCGGTCAACCCGGGCTTCCAGTTGAACAAACCGGCGGTTAAACCCCCGATTCATGGCGTCAAGCCGCTTGTCCAGGGCATCCAGTTTCCAGATCAGAACACCCCATGGACTGAGGCTGGCAGCTTCCTGGGGCTTCACCTCGCTGGCCATTGGCAACACCTCGCCGTCTGCCATCATCATACCCGACCGTGGAAAACCCGCAACGATCAATCTTCCGAAGGAGGAAGCCCCACGAACCACAAGAGAAGCTCCAGCGATTGGTGCCTGGAGCTTGACTTCCATGGCGGGCGGTACTGGATTTGAACCAGTCTCCTCCTGACGCTGGTCAGTCCCTCACGCTCGCCGGCATCGACCTGGTTCTGTCGCCCGCGCCTTAGGTGCCGGCAGCCGCGATGAGAAGCAGTAGGTCTTCCTGCACTTGACCCGAATCATCTTCGAACAGCAACCTCACATCCTGACTTATCGCCACGTTCCTTCGCAAGTACGCTCGGTACTGACCCGCCAGCCACAGATAGCGGTCGAGCTGACGGAACGTCATGCTCTGCAGACCCGAGACGTCGAGCAGTCTGCCGGCGTCGGCCAGGAAGACGCCATAAGGGTTGTCCGGAGGGGCTGTCTGCCTTCCCAGGTGGTGCCTCACGGTGGCGCAGCTGAAGCTGTCGTAAATCGCGAACCTGTCGGCGTCAACGAAGAAGTGACACAGCTTGGAGGCGAAACTGCGGAAGCGAAACTTCCTCTCCCCTTGGCGGGGCGGGAGTAGCGCGATTCCGTCGACCAAGAGGGCGGGTTCGCTGGGCGGGTCCTTCATGACCTCCGAGATATGCAGGGCCATGCGCCACACGGCGCGGACCTGTGTCCAGTAGAGCTGGTTGATAGCAGCGGTCTTGAGTAGGGCCGCTTCCACGTCCCAGCCGGGGACACGCTCCCGCAGAATCCTGAAGGAATTATCGGTCGCCGACCACGATGTGAGCCTCCCGTGAAGTCGATCGGCGGCCGCAATCTGGCCGGGGAGAATCGGTATCGCCTGCGACAACACTGCCCTCTCCCGCCTGATGGTCTGACCCACCACTTCCCCTTCGCCTCCCCGGTTCGCCAGGCGATCGCGGCCCGCGTCCCCCACCCCGTCACGGTCGTGACTGCAGCCGCAGGCCACTTTGGAGTTCAGGCTTCACGCCTTCCCTGCGACAAAGAGTGTACAGCCTGCCTCCCGGAACTCCTCGATTCTCTGGCGGAGGTCATCTTCAGTGCACTCCAGGTATTGCGCCAGGCATGTCAGACAAAGGACCCCTCTCGTTGACCGGCCGAGGAGCTTCTTATTCAACGCGACAACGTCCCTGGACGCCCGCTGCGCACACGAGCAGCACACGTTGGTGTACATGGTTGCATCTACCCCTCTAATATGCCCTCGCGCCGTCGGGAGTCGGAAAGACCGGACGTGATGGGTCAGGCTTGCCGGACTTTGATGTCCGGTAGGGCATCGCTGTACTCCCGGTCCATCCGATGAAGTTGTCGCCGGATGAGTCCGCGCATGCGGATAGCAGGCTCCAGGCAGTACGTCCGGAACTCGTCCCGGTTGACGTCTGATACAGTCTGCATGTGCGGCAGCAGGAGTTTCACGAAGCCGGAGCAGATACGTTTGATGGCCGTGGTGTCACGCGTGTCGGCAGATTTGGGGACCTCCAGGAGGTCATCCACCAGGGCAGGGTACACGATCTCGCCTCTCAGGGAGTGCATGACCTCCGAGAAGTACTCAACGTTGAGCGCCCAGCCCCGGGCTTTCATGTTCTCCCGCATACGAGGGATATCCCAGCCCCTGATGAAACCGTGGAAGCGATCGACTAAGGCCGACTCCTGAAAGGCATCGGGGAGTTCAGCAAACATGTCTGCAGCTTCATGCATCTTCTCATCGGGAATGTTGCCCGTCAGTACCAGGCCGGCATCCCCCACGCCGCGATAGTCGCCCACGCGGTAATCGCCGGACTCCAGGTACCCCTTGAGCGCTCCCCGGATTTCATCAACGTCGGGAAAACTGATGGTTTGTACTTCGTCGAAAGCGATGTAGGCGTGACGGCTGACGAGGCCCGGGACCTTGCGCGCGATATCGTAGAACAGGCGCGCACGGGTGATGCTACCACCACTTACCAGCCACCCATACTTGGAGATTTGCGAGAACATGTAGGACTTTCCCGTACTCTTCGGCGCCAGTTCAACGAGGTTGACACGCTTCTCTACAAAAGGCAACAGCCGGCTGAGAAGCGTGAGCTTCTGAGCGTTCTCCAAGAACCCTGCTGGATTATAGTCGACCGCCAGGAGCAGCAGGTCTATCCATTCATCTAGACTGAACTCCTTTCGAACCTCGCGATAGTAATCGACGTCTACCTTGTAGGGCCTGAACGGCCGAAAATCGGTCATGTAGATGGCGCCGTTTCCTTCTTTCCCTGCCATCCCCACGGGGCTCCACTCGCACTCGATAACTCCCCATGTTTCGGCATCAGCCAGCAACTGGTCGCGGTCCTTTTTCAGCACTGCGTCACGGACCAGTGCCTCCTGCCGCCTTTGTGGAAAACCCAGGTCCGGCAAGCCGAACATGCCTTGCCCGGAACGCACGTCGATGTCGACTCGCAGTTTGGCCAAGAATCTGACTCGCTGGGCGTCCTTGATCATGCGGGTCTTGAGTAACTCCCAATCTTTCTTGCCCGGTATGCTCCTCTTGACATACTCGCCCACTTCCTGCAGATTGACGCGGCCATTGTTATCGGCAAATCGCATGATGACCCAGTCACGGAGGTATGAGGGAATGCTTAGCGAGGAGAAGAACCTGTTTTGCTCGGCATCCTTGAGCACCACCATATCGGGGAAGTGATGCCTGGTCTTTTCTTGAACGGGGGCAGTGCTCATGTTCGGGGGTCACCCTCCAGTCCAAGGTCATCTTCAACCATGCCGCGTTCCACCTTGAACTCCACTCCTCCCACCAGCTTACTTGAGCTATACAGCTTCGCCATGTACTCACCGGCTCTGAGGTCCTTCAAGGAGAATGACCATTCGAGCCCCGGAGCCGCTTTTCCCGGCAGGGCGCGTCCACCCATGCGCAACTCGACGCTAGCCAGGTTACGGCTGAATCGAACCCGAAGGACGCCTTCGCCCCTCGCGTTCAGCTTGAGTATTTCTGTGAGCAACACGAGCTGCAGCGGCGGCTCCGCCCCGGCTCGCCGCACCACGATCGCTGGGACCAGGCACTCCTCAGGAGTGGCACCGCTGTGTACCTCGCCCCGAGAAGGGCCACCGGCGCCCACAAAGCGGTGGTGCGTGAGCAAGTAGATGGCGCCCTGTTCCGTCACCCACACGTTGCTGCTATCCGAGCCGTGATCCTCCACGACTGCGTAGCGGCCTCGCGCTTCGACTTCCGCCCCCGGCGGCGGTTCCAACTTCATGCCGCTGGTAACAGCGAATCGGCTCAGGCCGTGGTCCGCCGTGATGACAGCCGCCGGACGCTCACCCAGCAGAGCCAGCACTCGTTGAGCGACCGTCTCGATGACCTCCACGGCGTCAAGGTACGACCGGGGGAACCGGTAGTCGTAGTGATGGGCGATGTCGTCCAAACCCCTGATGACCTCTTCGCCGCTTTCCCACTCCTTGTTGACTTCCGTAACCGAGGGGAGGTTGGCCCGCACCGCTTTGACCTCGCACTCAATCCCTCCGTCTCGTGCGAGAAGGTGAGTCAGCAGCCCCGTCCACTCGCCTCCCATGGCATCCACCCAGAGCACTGCCGACCCGCGAACGCGTTGTTCGGCAATGAAGTCGCTTCTCGTCGGGTAGTCCCAGAGCAGTTGCTGTTCGGCCCATCTTGCCACCTGGGCGACGAGTTCCTCGTCTGCCCGGTCTTGCAACCGACAACGGTTGTAGACGCGAAAGTAAGTATCCGCGAATTCGTCGCCGGTGGGAACAGGCTGCAGGTACCATGCGATCTCTGGGAAGGCAACCTCCAGGTACTCCCACCACAAGTCAGGAGATGACTCGCTCAGAAGCCTGCCGACACACAACACCAGCTCCTCGCGTTCTTCGCGAGACAGGTCAGTCAAGACGGCTATCTGGTCAAGGGGGTTGGCCAGCCCGCGGTAGTGGTTCCAGAACCCCGGCGGCATCAGGCTCGTGCCAAGACACCGCAGCAACTCCTTGCGTTCCCGGCTGAAAGCAGGCGATCGGGGCATGGGGAACACGGTCATCGCCGCATTGTGGTCGAAATCCCCCAGCTCCCGACTGCCATCCAGCACGTGTCGGAGGTAAGTGCCAGGCTTCGCTCGCAGCTTGCTCCACAACCATGCCAACCAACGCTGGTTCTCGTCCAGTGTCAACCACAAAGTAAGAAGCCGCTGCTCGCTGTAATCAGCCACACCAAGTATCCTCTGGGCTGCCCCGTCCAGGCTCTCGCCCGCCTGAATCTGTCTTGCCAGCCAATCCCACTTCCCAGCTGAACCCCAGTCTACCCTCAACTCACCGCAGCCGGCGGACTGTGTCACATAGTCGAAGCTCGAAGGGTATATGCGGACCACGAATTCGCTCGATGCTTGCTGCCTGGACAGGTACGGCGCCAGGTTCGACACAATCCAGGCTGCGCCGATGGACCCTTTCTCCCAGCGTCGTAGATATTCCCTCGTCCCTTCAATCACCGGCCGTTCCACCGCCTTGGCCGGGAAAGGCGCCACGGCGATCTCCACGGACCCCTCTCCTCTAAGCCTACAGAAATCGGGGAGCAGACCCTGGAGGAATCGAGGGATCTGCCTGACCTCGGCCAGTAGGAGTTCTTCAACGGCCAGCAGCGGCACATACAGCCGACGTACACTCCCGCTCGGCCACTCGGCCAGGATGCGGACTACCTCGCCGACGTCGGGAGCCAGCCGCATACACTCGGCCAAAGGAACCAGGAGGATACTCCGGTGGTCGCTCCCCTTGAGGTGTGCTTGAACCTTGGTCATATCGGGGAGCACATCGGGCCCGCTGCAGAAGTCAGACAGGCACACGACCTCGCTCACCTCGCGAGTCAGCCGGGATACCACATCCTCCCAGGCGTTCCGCCCGGAGACGAGGATGAAGCGAGTAGCGTACCTCTCTCCCTTCTGGTTTTCAGCCCTCAAGTGGCCGATCAGTTCGTCAGCGCAAGAAAAGTTCGTCATCTTGCCCCCTCCTCGCCAACCGCTAGGTTTCTGCCCTGCTCCGGATCATCGCGAGGAGCCGCGCCCCTACCAGGGGATCGGCTGCCAGCTCCCTAAGCAGGTGCTTCATGTCGGCTGGCGCCACGGTGTGAAGGGTTTTCAGGACTTGAGGATACGCTGTTTCCCGATAGCCTGCTGTCAGCCGGGACCGAACATGCTCCTGGATCTCGTGCAGCCGCGCGGGCCAGTGGTATACATTATCCTTCATACGCTCACGTACGTGCTGTCGGAGTTGAGCGCCCATTTCCGCCTGGCGCACGAGGTCCGCATAATCCCCGGCGGCTACCTGAACGAATCTGTCCAGAACGTGATGTGCGTCGTTCAGGACCGCCAGCTCTTCGGTGTGTTCATCGAGGTGTAACGAGAGCTTTTCTATCGATGGGTCGGGAAGGTGGCGCAAGTTCGCGTAGCCGCTGAAGAAATCGTGATGCTTGGAGCCATCCATGACCCACTGGATCGGTGTCCCTGCCTGTTCGCTCCAGTCCATCGGCGACGCCGAACGAGTGAGTTGCCGCCAGGACTCCTCCAGGGTGGCGATCTTGCGTTGCCTGGCCTGTTGCGAGAGACGCTCCAATATCGCCCTCCGGGCATCCTCTTCAGTGGCTCCTGAGAGGTCGGGCAAGACGGCGAACAGCGCGGCAGCATCTTCGTCGGCGAAGCCCTGTCCCATGTACCTGGTGACTAGGGTCCGTAGCACGGAGGGTCCAGCGGCGAACAGTGCCGCCAACTCTCCGGAGAACTTGTGAATGTCGGGCGCCCGGTTGTCCTGTAGCCCCGCGCCTTCACGATATATCAGTCTGTGCAGGTAGTCCACAAGGTCGGCGATTTCGGCTTGTTGCCCGTCTTTGAAGCAGATGAGCGGGAGTTTCCCCTTGAACCAGGTATCCCGGAAGTAGCGGCGCACATCCTCGAGTTCCTGTTTTCTAGTCCCGCACAGCATGTTCAAGGCATATACGAGATCGAACTCGCGGATGACTTCCGGGAGTTTGCTCTTCACTCGTTCCTCGGTCCACAAGTAGACGTCCTCGTTCAGCAAGGCTCGCAGGCGCCCCATCACGTGCTGCGGACTGAGATTCAGGGTCTTCATGAGCGATAGCAGCTCCGGGGCCTGAACCTCCCAGAATTTCCTCATCCCTTCTTGCATCCGTTCTGCATTCAGCATTCGAATCAGCTGCTGGGGCCTGACGGGTTGAACGGCCTCCACGACGGCCTGCATATCCCGGTCCGTCAGATCGCCTCGCTCATACCCCAAGGTCTTCTGCAGGGCTTCAACGGCCACTCTCATGGGCGCGGGGTCGGCCGATAAAGGGACGACGGCCCATATCGGGAACCCGATACCCCGGATGGTCTCCCGCATGTTCTTCCGCGCTTCTTCGGGGAAGGCGACTTTATCCGGGGCGAGCTGGAAGACCTCGGCGGCCATGCGGCAGAACTGCTCACCCTCCTCCGACATCTTCCGTATCGTGTAGTTCTCCGATCCCTTGACTTCCTTCATCACCAGGTGAACCAGCTCGGCCAGCTTGTTGGGGTTGAGCGGCAGCGAGTTGGTACCGTCCGAGTAGTAATACCTGTTGGCGTAGGGCCGCAGCAAGAAGGCAAAGAGCAGAATCCCGATCGGCGACGGCATGAGGCCATAAGGTGGTTGCTGCAACTTCTCCCAGAGTTCGCGAAGGTTCACGGGCTCCCGCGCCGCGAAGGCGGTATCGACCACTCGCTGCATCTCGCCTGCGGACGTATGGTCACGCCTTGTCGCCTCTTCGTCATCCCAGAGTCCCTGCTCCTCCAGAACGCTCACTACGCTCTTATACGGTTGTTGCACTTGCGTGGTTGCTCGCAAGCCGACCTCCGCCCCGGTCTTCCCCCAGGCGTGGTCGTACAAAGTGGCAGTTTCGACCAGTCCCTCGGGCCCGTACGGGAAAACTGACCTCACAATCTCCCTGAGATACGGCGCTACAGCGTTACAGCCGGTGAGTTCTACTCTTCGGCCTTGACAAAAGGCGCGAAGTCTACTCGATCGGATGGCATCCAGCCACTCGGTCTCCAGATTCGTTCTCCTGGTATCGTAGTATCTCTGACTGCCGCCGTCTTTCATTTCTTTGTAGTACCAGGAGTGAGCTTGGCTGTCAAGCCACTCGCCCCACCGCTGTGATCGGACTGTGATAGTGTCACCCTGTAGAGCGGCCTGAGATAATGTCACCATGAGGAGAGAGAGCCTGTTGTCGAAGAAGGAGTCCAGGAGGGTCTACATCATGGAGCGGGTGGTGAACGGACAACTGACGGTGCGGCAAGGAGCCGGACTCCTGGGCCTGAGCGAACGCCAAGTCAAACGCCTCAAGGGGAGAGTGACCAAAGAAGGCATGGCAGCTCTTGCGCATGGGAACCGGGGTCGGAAGCCTGCCCACGCCGTGCCGGTGGTGGTCCAGGAACAAGTGGTGAGCCTGATCAACGACCCCCTGAAGGGCGCCACCTGTCAGCATGTATCCGAACTCCTGGCCGAGCGATATGGGCTTGAGTTATCGGCCCGGAGCGTGCGCAGGATCCTCGCCAGGGCGGGACTGAGAAACCGCCACGCCCGCAAGAGCCCGCGGCGGCGGCGGTCCCGGGACCGGATGCCCCAGGAGGGTCTGCTGGTCCAGTGGGATGCCAGCCCGTATGCCTGGCTTGAGGAGCGCGGGCCCTCCTGCAGCCTGCACGGTGCCATTGACGACGCGACAAGCAAGATCCTGGGCCTTTACTTCCGGCCAGAGGAGGACCTGGTGGGCCACCTCATGGTGCTCAAGCAGATGACGGAGCAACACGGCATCCCCCGCCGCCTCTACAGCGATCGGCACACCATTTTCTTCTCGCCGAAGATGGACAAGCTCTCGATCGAGGAGGAACTCGCCGGCCGCAAGGTTGCGCTGACGCAGTTCGGACGGGCCATTGAGGAACTCGGGATAGCCCACATCCCGTCCCGGTCGCCCCAGGCCAGGGGGCGGGTGGAGAGACTCTGGGACACGCTCCAGAACCGGCTGGTCATCGAAATGCGGCTCGCGAGAGTCAGTACCCTGGAAGAGGCCAATGCTTTCCTCCCTGCCTACGTAGCCAAGCACAACCGCCGCTTTGCCGTAGCCGCGGCCCAACCGGAACTGGCCTTCGCGACAGCGCCTGAGGAGCTTGAGTGGATCGTCTGTCCCAGGCACAGCCGCAAGGCCTCCAACGGCTCTACCATCTCCTACGAAGGCGCTACCTACCAGCTCGTCACCCAAACGGGCAACGTGGCTTCCTTGCGCGCGGGAGGCGAGGTGGCTGTTCTATGCCACCTGGATGGCTCTCTGGCCGCCCGCTACGAAGGCAAGTACTACCGCCTCCGTGAGTTCGTGGCACCCAAGCCTGAGCCCCGCCGCTCGTCTCCTCACACTCGCAAGCCCCGGGCAACCACGAAGCCCCCAGCCAACCACCCGTGGAAGCGCCCGCTTCGCGGTGGCCGCCGCAAGCATGACCCGGTGGACCGCTACTTCGACGAACACTGGGAGCGGCACTGGCAGTCGGTCCTCGAGGTCTGAAGCCACCCCGGCGTGACACAATCACGGTCCACTTCACCGTCTCAGGGGGTGACAGAATCACGGTCCTCATGAGACCTCAAAAGGGTGACATTTTCACAGGCCATTGACA
>DATIKW010000018.1:0-90342 GCA_035477115.1 Bacillota bacterium
GCAACTCGAAAGCCCGGCGACCGATACCTCGCCGTTGATGCTCCTCCGAAACGAGCAGGAGCCCGCAGTAGGCGGTGCTCGCGTCCGGATAGCCGCGAATCAGGTCTACACAGCCGACCATTTCGCTCCCGCGGTAGATCCCGAAGACGAACTTGTCCTCGTACGACTTGCCTTCCGGGAGAATGGTATACATACTCTGAGCGTCTGCGCGTCCCGGCGGAAGACCCGTCACGAGTTCAGCGTACGTGGGCGCTCCCTCGATGACCCGCTGTAGCTCACCCATCTCTGAGCGTTCGCCCTTGAGCGGGCGGATGGTCACACTGTCACGATCTATGAAGCCCAACGCGAAGCCACCTGCCTGAGGGAGCGCATCACCAACACTCAAGCGGCGAGCGCAACGAGCCGCGAAGCGTGTCGGTTAGCCACCACTGCCCCCCTCGTCATCTGTTGTGGCAAGCTGCAAGGCTACTTGAGGTAATTCGACGGTGACGATCTGCCAAACAACGTCGAGGTTGACGCCGAAGTAATGGTGGATGAGCCGAGAAACTCCTGGTCCGTCCGCTCAGACATACACAATACTCTCGGTAATACTTCGTGCGACCTGTTGGATACGGATGTTTTGGATCCCGGCGGGCGTGAGCACATCTACCTTACGGCCCAGCAAGTCTTCCAAGTAGTCCGCGAGTTCAACGAAGCGCAAGCCAATCGGACGCTCAAACTCGACGACAATGTCGATGTCACTGGTTTCGTTTGCGTACCCTTTGGCATAAGAGCCAAACAGTCCAATCCGGCGCACGCCGAACTCGCTGGCAAGAAAAGTGTGCCTCTCTCGGAGTAACTTGATAGCCCGCTCTCTGGTCAGCATGTCATCCTCGCCCCGCCGTCAATCCCAGGAAGCTCCCGATCACGGGTTCGCGGGCCGGCCACTGATGGGGTGGCCCTGCGGTTTCCAGGAGCGCCAAGGTGGGAGCGACGACCTCGGGATCAAACTGATGGCCCGAGCCCCGGCGGAATTCCTCGATCACCTGGGGGAGGGGTAGGGCTTCCCGGTAAGGCCGCTGGGAGGTCATGGCTTCAAGGGCGTCGGCTACGGTCAGGATGCTGACAAGGAGGTCTCGCTGCTTGATCCCTTGCGGATAGCCTCCGCCGCCGTAGTGCTCGTGATGGCGGTCAGCGAAGCGGGCAAGTTCCCGTAGAGCCCCGCGGGACGCTTGGAGGACACGCGCCCCCACCGGGGCGTGGCTCTGCATGATCTGTCGCTCGATGTCGCTGAATGCGCCCTGCTTGACCAGAATCTCATTGGGGACGGCGATCTTGCCGATATCGTGAACCACGCCGGCTATCCACAGGGTCTCCAGTTCCTGGTCGCTGAGGCCGATGCGTTTGCCGATGGTTACCGCGTAGTCCGCCACGCGGCGGGAGTGGGAAGCGGTATGAGGATCCTTGGCATCAGCGATGCCCGCTATGAGGTCCAGGGTGCTCCGAAGATACCCGCCGGTAAGGGCGAGCAGGCGACGGTTGGTATCGTGAACGTCCGCCCGATGTAGCATGGAAACGAGGATCCAGAGGTGTACCAGCGTCCCCGCAATCATCACGGCTGTGGCCGGCAAGACTGCCACCTGAAGGTACTCCACGGCGCCCGCTATCGGTTGTACCAGGAAAAGGGTGGCTCCCGCGTGAAGCAGCTCGACAATCAGGACGGCAAGAACGGCCTCTCCGGCAGGGAGCTTCTGTATGGCCCGCCCTCGCCCCACCAGACCCGCCACGATTCCTGCCAGCAGGATCGGCACGCTGCTTACCAGCGCCGTCGGGCCGCCGGTTGCCAGTTGATGGCCGGCGCCGAGGATGCCGATCACGGCTCCCGCCAGCGGGCCGCCCGTGAGTCCGCCCATGAGCGAAGCCACGTCGCGCAGGTCGACGGCAAAGGGTGCGACCACCACGCCGGTGAAGGTCGCCATCGCCCCCAGGACGGACCAGAAGACGATGTGCATCCCTTTCCGCAAGACGTCCGAGCGGTCCTGTCCGCTGGCGGCACGCAGCAGGAGCGGCCAGTTCGCGGCTCCCAGCAGAATCAGGCTGGTAACGGCAACTCCCTCGAGCAATCCCCATACGGTTGACGTCCACCCGATCCAAGTCATTTTTCCGCCTCAGGAGAACCGGTCAATTTCGAAAGCGTTCCGGGAGCGCAGCCGGTTGACTCCAGTGAATAATTAGGCATCATGGCTTACGAATCCTCTCTTTGGCCGTCGGGACCGCGTCATATACGGTCCGCCAGGGCGCGTGCGGACGAAGTCATATGCATAGCGTTGGCCGAGCACATCTCACCTCTGAGGGGGAGGTCGGCGGCAATCGGAGCGGTCAAGCGGATGACCCTCCCCTCCGGTAGCTCTTTCATCCAAGCGGAGTGCCATGCGGCACAGGCTGGCGTCGAGTATGCGGAACTCGATGTCGGTCGCGAATCCATGCCGCAAATACCAGCGATAGGCGGGCGACTCGGGCACGGTGGTGAGGCTCAGGCCGCGGTAGCCCTGAGCGGCAGCCTTATCCTTCAAGAAGGCGAGCAATCGATCGCCATAGCCGCGGGCCTGCACGGCCGGGGAAGTCGCAATCAACTGCAGCTCCTGGAAGCCGGGCCGCGGCGAGAAAGCGCCGGCCACAACCTTCCAGTGGTCCGGAGGCCAGGTCCTGACCTCGCGCACCAGTCGACGGATACCGTTCCACCCCAGCATCCAAACGAATTCGACCCCGAACCGCGCCAGCGCCACATGCGAGCGGAAGGTGAGCCGGGCGTCGGCATCGGTCAGGAGCGCGGCCGACACCAGCGCGCCATCGCCGGCAAGCCCGTACCAGCGGGCATCGCCGGCCGACCCGAAAGTGCTGTAGGTCATGCGGGTGGCCGCCGCCGCGAACCGGCGGGAGGCGAAGATGGCATCCCGGGGCGGAGGGTCGGGCACCGGGTCGACGAAAGCGTTCCAGAACACGGCCCTGGCTTCCGCACGCCACGCCGGCGTAAGTAGTTCGGTCGGCTCGGCCATGACCCGATCTCCTCGCTTCGCTTCAGAAAAGGGCAGGGAGAAGCATGCCGGCTACCATGGCCAGAACCGCCAACGCCCCCGCCAGGAACAAGACCAGGATCAAGTAAAGGAAGTAGATGAGCACGGCCCGGCCGGTGGACGTGACGAAAGTCTCGCGCAGCGCCAGCACGCTCAGCACGATCACCCAGACGCTCAAGGCCGCCGTGCCCAGCGCGCTCAGCGCCGTCCCGGCCGGCCCCAGGGTCACCGCCAGCAAGGCGAAGGGCGCCTGAAAGACGGACGGCACGTTGGCCAAAGCCAATCCCGACAGCAGGCCCAAAAAGCTGCCCCGCGACCCGAGCAGGCGGGCCAGGCCGTAACCTATCCCCGCCTGGACGAGCAAGAGGACGCCTCCCCCCATGATCGCCATCAGGGCAAGGGGGGCCGGCCCGCCCACCCGGGCAGCGATGTGCGGCGAGGCGAGCGCCGACGACCAGCCGGTGATGGCCGCGACCATTGCCAGGACGATCAAGGCCGGACCAAGGGAGCCCCCGTCGCCGACCTGACGGAGCGTCTCCCGCGGGCGCGCCAGGATGCCGACGACCATTTCCGCAAAACCCTGCCGCATCATCCGTTCCTCCTCGATCACCATCTGGGCAAGAGGTGGAGTTCAAGCTGCTGGCGCAACAGCAGGGAATCCTCGCCAAGCAGCGCGACGGTCACGCGGTCGAGCAGCAGCGAGGGGAAACGCCCCAGGGTCTCCCACCAGGGAACGGCCGGCAGGGTGATGTCCACCGGCTCGGGGTAGGCCACTCCGGCCAGTTCGCCGGCTTCCTCAATGGCCGCGTCAAGACCGCCGAGTCGGTCGACCAGGCCCAATGCCTGGGCCTCCCGCCCGGTGAACAGCTCTCCCGTGGCCATCTCGCGCACCCGTTCGAGGTCGAGTCGGCGGCCCTCGGCTACGGCCTGGATGAACTGGCGGTGCAGGTCATCCAGGAATTCCTGGAGGACCTGCCTGCTTTCCGGGGTGAGCGGCTCCATGCCCACACCCTTGTATTCGCCGGCGGTCAGCACCTCGGCCTCGATCCCCAGGCGTTCGTAAAGCCCGCCCAGGTATATGTGGCTCATGATCACGCCTATGCTGCCGGTGATGGTGCCGGGCTGGGCGACGATACGGTCGGCGGACGCGGAGATATAGAGCCCGCCGGAGGCCACCAGGTCCGCCATGGATACCACGACCGGTCTGGGGAAGTCCCGGATCAAGGCGCCGATCTCCTGGGAAGCGGCTACCGAGCCGCCCGGGCTCTCAATGCGCAAGACCACGGCGGCGATACGGGAGTCGGCTTCAGCGGCGGCCAGAAGCCGGCGGACGGCGGCAGGGGTGATACCGGATCCCCCGAGGACTGCTGCCGGCCCTTCGGCGATGCCCCCGGTCAACGTGATCACGCCGATATTTCCCTGCTCCAGCGCCGGCCATTCCCGGGCGAAAACCGCCGACAGGATCAAGGACCCTATCACCAAGACCCCGATTGCGAGCAGGAGCCACCGGTTGCGGTTCACCCGCTCCCCCCCTCTCTGGCGCGTTGGCGAAATGTGCCATAATTTGCCGTTGTACAGCTTTCCCATTCTAGGCTGGCAGCCGGCTTTCCTCCCCCTAGTCCGGCTGGGCAGCCCGCAAGGCATCGAGCACGGCCTGGAAGTCCCGGGGCACCGGCGCCTCGAAGGTGAGCCGCTCGCCGGTCCGGGGATGACGGAAAGTCAGCCGGAAGGCGTGAAGGGCCTGACCGCTCAACCGGGGCAGCCCTTGCCTCTCCAGCAGGCGGCGGGCGCCGCTCCCATACACCGGGTCGCCTACTACCGGATAGCCGAGATGCGCGAGATGCACCCGGATCTGGTGGGTCCGTCCGGTATCGAGCGACAGATGCAGGAGCGTGAACCCGGGCAAGCGTTCGGCCACCCGGAAACGGGTCACCGCATCCTTCCCCTCTCCCGGCGTCAACACGGCGAAGCGCTGACGATTTACGGGATGACGGCCGAGCGGCGCACAGATGATCCCTTGCTCGTCCAGCACAACGCCGCGAACCAGGGCCAGGTACTCCCGGCCGGCCGCGCGATCGCGAAGCTGCTGGGCCAGCGATTCGTGGGCCGCATCGTTCTTGGCGACCATCATCAGCCCGGTGGTGTCCTTGTCCAAGCGGTGCACGATGCCCGGACGGTATTCATCACCCAGGCTGGACAGGGTGCCGCAATGGTAGAGCAAGGCGTTGACCAGGGTGCCGGCACTATGGCCCGGCGAGGGGTGAACTACCATGCCCCGCGGCTTGTTGATGACGACGACATCGTCATCCTCATACACGATATCCAGTTGGATGGGCTCGGGCTCAAGGTCGACGGCCTCCGCTGCCGGCACCATCACCTCGATCCGCTCGCCGCCGCGGAGCCGGTGTGCGGCGCTACCGGGTCCTCCGTCGACGGTGACCCAGCCCTCTACCAGGAGGCGGGTGATGCGGCTGCGGGACATGCCGAGTTCAGGGCAGGATGCGAGGTAGGCGTCGAGTCGTTCGCCCGCCCTCGCCCGAGGTACCAGGAAGAATTGGGGCTTGACCGGCCAGTTCACCCGCGATTGCCCCGGCGAAACAGCCACCCCACCAACAAGATCGCGCCGACGACGATCGCCGAGTCGGCGAGATTGAAGATGGGCCATACCCTGAAGTCGAGGAAGTCGGTGACGTGGCCGAGGCGTACGCGGTCCAGCAGATTACCCCCGGTGCCGCCGAACTGCAGGCCGAGCGCCAGTTGCAGGAAGGATTCCTTCTTCCCCATGCGGCGGCTGACAAACGTCAGGGCACCCAAGGCCAGGATTCCCACCGCAATCAACAGGAGCCGCGCCCCTGGCAGCAACCCGAATGCCGCGCCGGGGTTGAGGGCATGCGTGAGGTAGAAGGCTCCCGGGACGACGGGCAACGATTCGCCGACCGGCAACCAGATGCGAACCGCTGCCTTGGTCGCCCCGTCGAGGACGAGAACCCCAAGCGCGGGTAAGATGAAAAGCACGCCTCCCCACCGCCTCCCCATTTCGTCTCGTCGCCGGCATGCGTTCGCTATGGCTACGGGCTCTCCTCCTTGAGCGACCCGTGCAACTCCGCCTTCGAAAGTGCGCTCATAATCACGGTCGCGGGGGCGACCGCGCTAACTGCTCCTCGACGATGCGGATGACCGCAGCGATGAATCCTCCGACCACCGGCAGATTCAGGGCCAACACCCTCTGGAGCAGGTAAAGCACCATTGCCCCGAGGATGGTGAATCCGATCGCGAATCCGACTCCCCGTGCCACGCCGGCCACGAAATTCAGCAGCAACATGCGCCGCGGTTGCTCGACGAGCGAGACATAGTCGGCCAGCCTCGCCCGCTGCAACTGGCGCGTCAACTCCGCCAGCCTCAAGTTCAGCTGTTCGATGAGCCTCGAATTCGCGTCGTCGTTCACGTTTCCCCTCGAGTCCGGTGAACAAACGTCCCCCGGCGACGGTTGACCCCGGTAATTCGCGCACGCAGCGCGCGATAGGCGGGTTCCACCCGGGTGTAAGTCCAGTACAGGAAGGGTTGGAACGGGAGGTCATACTCCCCCACATATTCGGTGAGGGTCGCCCCAAACCCCCGCTTGAATCGGTACAGCCCATACAGCGGGCCGGCGGGGTCGAGATCGCCGGACACTCCCCGGAAGTCATACACGGTGCACGCCTGCTCCGCCGCCCACCTGATCATCGCCCACTGCAGGGCATGGTTGGGCATGACCTCCCGGTGGCTATTCGAAGATGCTCCATACACGTACCAGGCAGTGGTTCCGAGGTGAAACAGGATCGTCCCGGCCAGCACCTCTCCTCGATATTCGGCAAGGAACAGACGGGCAAGGCCTTTCTCGACCAGGCACTCCCAAAGATCCTGATAGTACTGGTAAGAGCGGATCCCAAAGCGGTCCCGCCGCGCCGTCTCTTGCAACAGCCGGTAGAATACGGGCAGGGATTCCGGCGTCTCGGGGCAACGGGTCGTCACCCCGCGACGTGCGGCTAGATTCACATTGTAACGCGTCTTGGGCGAGAAGCCGGCCAGAACGGCGTCCAGGGGGCGGTCGAGTGACAGGCGCATCACATGCCGCGGCTGCACCCCTTCGAAACCCTGGCCGCGACCCGCCGGCCGGAAACCGGCCTCCATCAGCAGGCTGGCAAACCGGGCGTCCTCAACCCCGGGGTCGACCTTGAGGAAAGCCAAGCGCTCGGTAGCGGCAATCTCGCGGATGCCATGGACCAGAGACCCGAGGGCCTGGGGGCCGTCGACGACCGGGCCCCGGGGCGCGTAGCCCAACGCGAGTCCGCCCGGTCCGGGAAGGGGTCGCTTCAGGATCGAGACCACGCCGGTCCAGCCCGAGCCATCCCGCACCCCGTAGTGCCGGGGCACCCATCCGGTGCGGGATTTGAGTTCCCCCCAGGCGTGAGTCTGCAGCACATCGCCACCCGGGGTGCGGGCAAGGAAAGCGGTGTAGCTGTCCCGGTCAGCGGGAGGGCAGGATACGAACTCCTGGGCCATGGCTCAGGTCTCGGCCAGGCCCTGAAAGGGACCGCCGGCCCATGCCACCTTGCCCCCAACCACCGTCAGGACGGGGCGGATATCCTTCAAGGATGGCGGGTCTGCCCGGGTCGGGTCGACGGGTATGGCGATCATATCGGCTAACTTCCCTGGCTCCAGCGACCCCTTGCGATCCTCTTCGTGGGCCGCGTAAGCCGCACCGAGCGTGAACAACTGCAGGGCCTCAAGCGGGCTCAGCCGCTCCCGGGAACGCCAGCCGCGCGGCGGGAGTCCCTCACGGTCTTGCCGGGTGACGGCGGCGTGAATCCCGTAGAATGGGTTCAGCGGTTCCACCGGCGCATCGGAACTGCCGGCCACCCGTACTCCCGCTTCCAGGAGCGACCGCCACGCATACGCGTGCCGCGTCCGCCGGATCCCCAAGCGGTCCGGCACCCAGCGGTAGTCAGACCCGACGAATGCAGGCTGCACGTCGGCCACCACCTCGGCCCGGGCCATCCTTCGTATGAGGGCGGAACTCAATACCTGGCAGTGCAGGAGCCGGTGCCTCGGGTCTCGGCGGGGTGCCGCCCACTGGGCCTCCTCGATAGCGTCCAGGGCGTTGGCCACCGCCAAATCGCCGATCGCATGGATGGCCACCTGTCGGCCTGTCCGATGGGTCATCATCACCAGACGTTTCAACTCCCGGAGGGGCGTAACCTCGATGCCCCGGTTACCAGGATCGTCGCGATAGGGATCGTTCAGGGCAGCCGTCCTGGCGCCTAGCGACCCGTCGGCGAATATTTTGACCGCCCCAAGACGGAACCACTCATCGCTTGGCCAGGCGGTGGCCAGGAACTCCCCGAGCGCGAGATGGAACACGTCAAGGACAACTCGCAGGGGGACAAGCCGCCGGCCAACCGCGTTACGGTAAATGCTGCAGGCACGCTCGAGCGTGCCCGCCGTCCGCACATCCTCAGGACGGACGGAGGTTATGCCAAGAGACAGAGCTTCACGGGCCGCGCGGCGAACCGCGGACTCGAGGTCGGCGGTAGATGGAGCAGGCACCGCGTCCGCTACCGCCTGAATGGCGGTTTCCCTGAGGATGCCAGTGGGTTCGCCGGTGACCGGGTCGCGGTCGATGGCGCCACCTGCCGGATCGGGCGAGGCGGGGGTGATTCCCGCCTGACCGAGGGCCCGGCGGCCGGCCACACCCACGTGGCCGCAAGTCCTGTATAGCAGGCACGGGCGGCCGCCCGCCGCCTCCTCGATCTGGTCCTTTCCCGGCAGACTCCCGAGGCTGGCCTCGTCCCAGCCGCGGCCGAGAATCCACGCGCTCGGCGCCAAGCCGGCCGCAGCGGTACGGATGCGGTTCAGGACCTCGCCGAGGGACGCGCGGGTGAGATTGAGTTCATTGAGACTGAGCCCGTAAGCCAGCAGGTGCAGGTGGCTGTCGAACAGGCCCGGCAGGACAACGTGCCCTCCCAGGTCTATGCGTTCGACATCGGTGCCGGCCAGCGGTAGGACCTCGTTCAGGGAACCCACGGCGACGATTCGACCTTCGCGGGCGAGCAACGCCTCCCCCCGCGGGTGCCGCGCGTCCAGGGTGATGATGTCGCAGTTGAGAAACAGCGAGGCCCTGCCGTCCGGACCCGCGTTCGCCATCAGCGTGAATCCTCCTTGTCGTCGAGCAGGTCGTCCACCCAGTGACGACGGCCTCGGGCCGGACCTGGTAGCTCGCGGGGCCCTTGCGCCCCGGCGGGAGGGGTCAAGGGCTCAAATGGCTCCTCCGGGGCGGCCACGGGCGCGGCTATAGACTCCGCCAGGGGAGCGGAGCGCAGCCGCTCGCGATCTTCACCGTCATCCACGTCCTGGGTAGCGTCCTGGAAAAGCTCGAGTTGATTCTCGAGGAAGTTGCGCATACGCACGCGGAATACTTGAGCGCGTCGCCGCAGCTCATCGTACTCCGCGAAAGCTCGGCCCGTCCTCGTCTGGGACTCATCGATTACCCTTGTCGCCTGTTGTTCTGCTTGGCGGAGGGTGAGCAGCGCCTCCTTCTCCGCATTGGCCTTGATCTCCCGGGCGGTCTCCTGGGCGACGACCAGGGTCCGGTTCAGGGTATCCTCGAGGTTCCGGTAGTGTCGCAGTTCCTTCTCGCACTCCTGAATCCGATCGC
This sequence comes from Bacillota bacterium, assembly GCA_035477115.1. Lineage (GTDB taxonomy): Bacteria > Bacillota > Sulfobacillia > UBA995 > UBA995 > UBA995. The sequence continues at coordinate 9,748 of DATIKW010000018.1, forward strand.
GAAGGGCTTGACTATCGCGAAGGACGGTCTCGAATTCGCGGACCACGAGGTCGAGGAAGTCATCCACTTCTTCCTCCCGGTAACCTCGAAAGGACCGCGCGAACTCCTTGTTGTGTATGTCAAGGGGCGTCAAAGACATGGTCAGACCTCCCTCCGCTCCGAGTCTCCCACTTCGACAACCTGGCAGGAATCCCTTGCTGCATTCAGGACGGCAGCGCGAGGATGAGGGACGCCAGTAACCGCCGCACGAGGCCGAGTAAGATCAGGGCGAGCAGCGGCGACAGATCCAGACCGTGGATGGGCGGGAGCCAGCGGCGGATGGGGACGAGGATCGGGTCCGTCAGACGCCGCAAGATGCGTAAGATCCTGTAATAGGCAGGCCCGCTGCCCGGCACCCAACTCGCAAGGGCCCGGGCGAGCAACAACACGAAGAACACCTGGTAGGCAAAGTCCACCGCGTCGAGCAATACCGCCTGCAACGCACTCATCACCACTCGGTCACTCCTTGCCGTCCGGTCGTCCCTTGCGCGGGCAATGGATGCATCGATCTTGCGTACACCGGTTCATCATGGCACGGACCCCCCATCGTAGGGGCGGGTTCGGAGCCCGCACCTACCGTTCCCCTTCCTCCTCCCGCCGGGAGGCGACCTCGACATTGGGCGGCGCGAACAGGAATACGCCCGGGCTCACCCGTCGGGTGACCCCTTGCAGGGCGTAAGTTGCCCCGGACACGAAGTCGATCACCCGCCTGGCCAACTCCTTGTCGGCGTCCTCGAGCACGACGATGATAGGCTGGCGCTCCCGCAGGTGGTCGGCGATCGCTGCCACCTCGTCGAATTTGGCCGGCTCGACGATGTTGACCCGAAGCCCTCCTCGCTGGCCGCCGGGGAGGGGCACCAGTTGGCGGGCCGGGCGAATCGGCAGCCCGTCCTGGGCGGCTGCGGTCTCCGGTGGGTTCTCTACCGGCGGCGGTTCCCCCGTCTCTCCATCGGCGTCCAGGGCATCCACCCGCTCAAACCCGAGCAAGCTCAAGAGTCGATCGAGCCATCCTCCGCGCATGCGCGCTCCTCCTCCCCCAGTCGGCCGAAGATGGTCCTCCCCAACCGCACCAGGTTAGATCCTTCTTCCACTGCCACCGGGTAGTCGTCGCTCATCCCCATTGACAACCATTTCAGCTCCGTGCTCGCGAAGCCTTTCGCCTTGGCCCGTTCCAGCAGCTCCCGTAAGCCGGCAAAGGCCGGGCGAGGATCGCCGACCAGCGGCCCGATGGTCATGAGACCTCTCACGCGCAGGTGCTCGAGCGAACTCAAGTCGGTCAGAAATTGCGGCAAGTCGGCCGGCGCCACCCCCCATTTTGCGGGTTCTCCGGTCACGTTGACTTGGACCAAAGTCTCAACCACGCGCCCCGCGTGGTGAGCGCGGCGGTCCAGTTCCCGAGCCAAGGTCAAGCGGTCCAATGAGTGAATGAGAGCGAAACACAAGACGGCCTGCCGGGCCTTGTTGGTCTGAAGATGGCCGACCAGGTGCCACGTGACCCCGGGGAAGCACCCAACTTTGGCGAGTGCCTCCTGAACGCGGCTTTCTCCGAAGTCCTGCTGCCCCGCTGCCATCGCTTCCGCAATGTACGGTGCGGCAACCCCCTTGGTGACGGCGACAACGTGAACGTCAGCGGGGTCCCGCCCCACCTTCCCGGCGGCCCTGGCGATGCGGGTACGAACTCGGTTGAGATTCTCGGCAACGCCCATCCCGCCGCGCCCCCTAGCGGATGCGCATATCTTCGCGTACCAGCCAGGGATTGAGCACTATCTCCTGGCCCATCTCGATCCCTCGCACCACGACCCGGCGCTCGTCGCCTCCAAGCACGTCCACCCCGCGGAAGCGCGCGGTGCCGTCGATGACGGCCATCACGCCCATGACGCCTTCCCGTTCCACGAGGGCTCGCCGGTCCACCGCCGGGCCCCGCCACCGGTCCAGGACGACTTCCACTGCGGCTTGCCGCATCCCTGCCAGTTCGTCGGGCGCCGGACCCACCCGCAGGACGATCAGCATCGAGTCATTTGGCTCGGGTGTTCCCCGGTATTGCAGGCTTGCAGGCACGGGCAGGGAACCGAGGTCGGTGAACCGTACCTCCATCTTCTCAGGGAAGGCCGCGCCCCGGCTCGCCGACACCACCAGCGCCAAATAGGTCTCGCCGGTATCCATCACCTTGAACAGAGGCGTCGCCGCACGCACTTCCTGGCCGTCACGGGCCCGGGACGGCCTGACCGCCAGGTTTGCGAGGCGAGCAGCGCTCATCTCGACCAGCTGACGGGGTGTCACTACCTGCTCCAGTCCATCCAGTTCCAGGTTGACCACGCCCGCTTTCGGCGCCGCCAGTTGAACCGCCAGCCCCTCGAGGAAATCGCGTTGCGCAATCACTCTCTGCTCAAGCAGCGCCAACTCCCGGGTCAGGGCCAGATTCTCATCTTCCGCCGCTCGGTAGTGCCGCAGCAGTTCCCGGAGTCCGGCCTCGCCCCGAACCACAGCGCTCGTGTCGCCGGCGAGGATGGCCGCCCGGAGTTCCCGCACGGTTGCCGCGACCTGGGACCTCAAGGCCGCGCGCCGTTCGGCTACCGCTTGGCGGCGCGGGGCTTGAGCGAGATCCATCATCGACAGCTGGCCTTCCAGTGCCGCCAGATCCCGGTGAGCATCGGCCATCGCCCGCCGGTTCTCAAGCTCGGCCACCACTGTCCCCACCCGGACGCGTTCTCCCGACTCGACCATCCACCGCAGCGTACCGCCTGCCGGGGCGACGACCACCGTCTCCCATCTGGCCAGCACCGCCGACTCTCTGAGCACCAGTTCAACGCTGCCTTCCTGGACCAGTCCAACCTGTACGATTCCCATCAAGAGCCAACTGCGAAGCCAGGCCAGGAGGGCCAGCATGACCAGCGCCAACCCGACGAGGAGAAGAGGCTGCGGGGCCGCCTTGACCCCACGTCGGCGACGCCCGCCAACCCTCGCCGGCTTCCCCCTCACCCTGCCCCGACTGGACACTGTACCGGCGGATTCGCCGGGGGAGCCGCCCTATCCTTCACTCCTGCCCGCAAGGCACACGCGACCGGGGTCAGCACTCGGTGAAGGAACACGACACGCAGTGGATACAACCTTCCTGCTGTACGAGACTGGCGTTGCCGCAGGCTGGACATATGCCGAATATGGCGACCTGGTTGGCCGGAGGGGGCCCCGAGGGAGTCCCGTTGGGGGAATTCAAGTACTCGGCCGCCAGAGCCTTGCCGATCGCATCGGGGACGGAGAGCACCCGGCCGGTACCGAAGCCCACCGAACGACTGCCACCGATCCCGATGAGCTGTTCGGTGATTCGCTCCAGGGGCAGCCCGCAGCGCAGGCCCAGGGAGATCATCCGCGCTATGGCTTCGGTCAAGGCCAACAGGTCGGAGCCGGCGCGCCCGATGGTGGCGAAGACTTCGAACGGCCTTCCCGCGTGCTCGTTCGCCGTGAGCCACAGGGTGCCGGAGGGGGTTATTACCCGCCTCGTCCGTCCGGCCAGGACATCCGGGCGGGCCTGGGGCGCCACCGCCGGGAGAGGCTTGGCGGCGGCATCCCCGGCCGTGGTGCCGATGTTGAGGACCTGTTCGTCGCGACTGCCGTAGCGGTAGATCGTGAGACCCTTCAGCCCCAGGCGATGGGCCTTCACGAATGCTTCGCCAACATCCGCCGCCGTGGCCTCCCGGGGCAGATTCACCGTCTTGGAGACAGCGTTGTCGACGTGTTCCTGGAAAGCGGCCTGGATGCGCAGATGCCACTCAGGAGCGACCTCGTGGGCGCACACGAACAGCCGGGCCACGTCCTCGGGCACTCCCTCGACGGCCTTGACCGTGCCCGCGCGGGAGATCCGCTCCATCAACTCCTTGCTGTAGAACCCCCTCTCCCGGGCCATCGCGAGGAACAGCGGATTCACCTCCGTGAGCACCTTACCGTCGAGCACCTTGCGGTGGAACGCCACGGCGAACAAGGGTTCACAGCCGCTCGCGCAGCCGGCAATGATGCTCAAGGTGCCGGTGGGCGCGATGGTGGTGCGGGTGGCGTTGCGGACAGCAGCGCCCCGGGCGTAGATGCTCCGGGAGAAGTCGGGGAAGGGGCCGCGTTCTCTGGCCAGTTCCTCGGACGCCCGCCTTGCCTCCGACTGGATGAACCGCATGATCTCGCCGGCCAGCGACACTGCTTGCTCGGAGTCGTAGGCGATGCCAAGTCGGATGAGGAGGTCGGCGAATCCCATGATGCCGAGGCCTATCTTCCGGGTACGAAGGGTGGCCTGCTCGATCTCGGGCAAGGAGTAGCGGTTAGCGTCGATCACGTTATCCAGGAAACGGACGGCGAGGTGCACCACTTCCCGGAGCTTCTCGTGATCCACCGCCCCCCTCTCCACCATCCGCGCCAGATTGACGCTGGCCAGTACGCAGGATTCATAGGGCAGCAGCGGCTGTTCCCCGCAGGGATTGGTGCTCTCGATGGCTCCCCGCTCGGGGGTGGGATTGTCGCGGTTGATCCGGTCGAGGAAGATCACGCCCGGCTCTCCGTTCTTCCAGGCCATCTCCACCATCCGCCCGAAGACATCCTTCGCCCGGAGTCTGCCGGCGACCCCGCCGCATCTTGGATTGATCAGGTCGTACTCCTCATCCCCCTCGACCGCGTGCATGAAGTCGTCGGTCACTGCCACCGATAGATTGAAGTTGGTGATGTCGCGGCCGTCCGCCTTGCAGGTGATGAATTCGAGGATGTCGGGATGGTCCACCCGGAGGATGCCCATATTGGCGCCCCGCCGCGTGCCGCCTTGCTTGATCGCCTCGGTGGCCGCGTTGAAGCACTTCAGGAAGGACACGGGACCGCTGGCGATCCCGCCCGTGGAACGAACGACGTCGTTCTTGGGCCGCAAGCGCGAGAAAGCGAAGCCCGTGCCGCCGCCGGAGCGCTGGATGAGCGCCGCGTGCTTGATGCTGTCGAAGATCGCCTCGATCGAGTCCGCCACCGGCAGCACAAAGCAAGCGGAGAGCTGGCCGAGTTCGCGACCGGCATTCATGAGGCAGGGCGAGTTGGGCAGGGCCTCGAGCGAACTCAGCATCCGGTAGAAGCGCTGTTCCCAGGCGGCCACCTCTCCCGGGTCCTTCCCGTAGACCGTTCCTTCGACCGCGGCGATATGGCGGGCCACCCTCCGGAACAGCTCTTCCGCCGTCTCCACTACCTTGCCGTCTACCCTGGCCAGGTACCTGGTCTCCAGCACGACCCGGGCATTCTCCGTCAACTCCGGCAACGCTATTCCTCCCCGAGTAGCTTCTCAAGTTCGTCCCGGAACCGGCTGAGGTCCTTGAACTGCCGGTACACGGAGGCGAAGCGGACGTAAGCGATGTCGTCGATCTCCCGCAGCCGTTCCATCACGAGTTCCCCGATAATCTGGCTGGACACCTCCCGCTCGCCCTGGTTGCGCAGGTGCGCCTCGATCCCGCGTACCACCTCTTCGAGCTGGGGCAAGGGCACCGGTCGTTTCTCGCAGGCCTTGGTCAGCCCCATCAAGATCTTGCGCGCATCGAATTGTTCGCGCCGGCCGTCCTTCTTGACGACCATCAAGGGGACATCGTCCACCTTCTCGTAAGTGGTGAAACGGCGCCCACAGCGTTCGCATTCGCGCCGGCGGCGAATACTGACCCCATCATCGATGGGGCGGGAGTCAACCACCCGGCTGTCGAGTTGCCAGCAATAGGGACAACGCATCCAGCCTCCCCCTTTGCGGCCAACGGCACGACATGTGGTACCGGTTACAGCCTATACTACTACATGTGGTGAGTCAAGGGCTCAGCGCAGGGGGGGTTCGGCGAGCGAGGGCATCTCCACCAGGATCACGTCGGATCCGATCTTTCGGATTCGCTCCCAGGGGATGATGTATTCAGTGTCCCGGCCGAACAGGCCGAGGAACCGTCCCGGACCGGGGACTACCAGGGCGAGGATTCGGCCCGAGACGAGGTCAAGTTCCAGATCGTTGACCACTCCCAGACGCCGTCCATCGAGGGTATTGACCACGTCGCGGAGGCGGAGGTCCGAACCGCGGACGAGTTGCCAGGCTTCGCGAATGCCCGGGCCCGGCCGCCCATCCATGCGCTCCACCCCCGGACATGTTTATGCCGGTAAGCGGGAACCATCCCCGGTCTAATGGCCGTCCACCGGTGCGGGCTGCGCTGCTTCCCGCCAGCGCGTCCAGCTCGGCCAGCGCCGCGCCAGTCGGCTGACCCTATCCCAGAGCCAACTGCGGACGGCTACGGGTTGTCCCTCGAGCCGCCGCGCCAATTCCTCGGGAGTGAGCGAAGGGTCGGCACCCGCCACCTCGAGGAAGCAGAGCGGCGGAAAGAGCACGCACCACCAGTTCCCGCCCCTGCCGCTGCCCAGCACCAGTCGTACCGCCCGATAAGCGCCGCCCGGCAACACCACTTCTCCGTAAGCACCGGGCGGGAATTGCTCCACCGTCCAATCCGCCCGGGCACCATACGCCAGATCCTGTGACCGCAGCGTATCTCGGGCTAGGGCTTCGACCCGGTCGAGTTCCCGGCGAATCAACCCGGCCGCCGCCTGGGGCGCGGCCGGAATGCGGCCGGCGTAATGCTTCAGGACGGCGTTCCGGACGGCCAGTTTGGCCTGTTCGTCCGGGTAAGCCTCACTATGGGCGACGACGTGCAGCCGCACCAGGTTGTCGGGGTTCCACGCTGCCACGGTCCGCCGGCGATGGTCGATGCCCGCGGCCGTTGCCGAGGCTGATAACAGGGCCAGGACTATCAGCCAACGCAATCCGCTCAATCTGTTCATAGCCTGTCACCTCCCCAGTGGTTCACATCTGCCGCCGCATGTGGGCGAGCGCCGCCTTCTCCAGGCGGGAAACCTGGGCCTGGGAGATGCCGATTTCCGCGGCGACTTCCATCTGCGTCTTCCCCTGGAAGAAACGCAGGGTGAGGATCATCCTCTCCCGATCCGCCAGGCGGCGCATGGCCTCGGCGATAGCGATCCGCTCCAGCCAAGCATGGCCGGCCGACCGGTCGTCGGCAATCTGGTCCATTACGTGGATCGGGTCGCCTCCGTCGTGGTATACCGGATCAAACAGGCTGATCGGCTCCTGAATCGCGTCGAGCGCATACACCACTTCCTCGCGGGGGAGCTTCAGTTCGCCGGCGATCTCGGCTATCGTCGGTTCCCGGGAATGCTTGTTCACGAGGCTGTCTCGCACTTGGAGCGCCTGATAAGCGACATCCCGCAAGGAGCGGCTCACGCGGAGCGGATTGTTGTCTCGCAGGAAACGGCGGATTTCTCCGACGATCATGGGAACAGCGTAGGTGGAGAATTTCACGTTATGGCTCAGGTCAAAATTGTCAATGGCCTTGATCAGCCCGATGCAACCCACCTGGAAGAGGTCATCGACGTTCTCTCCCCGGTTGTTGAATCGTTGGATCACGCTGAGCACAAGCCGGAGGTTGCCCCGGATGAGCTGTTCCCGGGAATCGAGGTCACCCTGATGGAACTCGACGAACAGCTCCCGCATCCGCGGGCTCGAGAGCACGGGAAGCTTGGAGGTGTTGACTCCGCATATCTCCACCTTGTTGACCAGCAAGATCCCAGTCCTCCCGGAAGCTGACAATATCTGTAATGTCGTTCACAGTATCTCCGGGAGGGCGGCGCTTATGCGTCCTCACTGCATGTTTGCCATGTCGTGGCGCAGGCGTTTGATGGTACGCTTCTCCAGTCTTGAGATGTAGGACTGCGAAATGCCCAGGATGTCCGCGACTTCCTTCTGAGTCCGTTCCTGCCCGTCCGTCAGGCCGAATCGCAGTTCCATGATCCGCTTCTCCCTGCCGGCAAGACCCTCCATGGCCTGCCGCAGGAGCATCCGATCGACCTCCACCTCGACTTGCCGGCAGATGATATCCGGGTCGGTGCCGTGAACATCCGACAGGAGCAACTCGTTACCTTCGCCATCCGTATTCAGCGGCTCCTCGAAGGAGACTTCGGCGCGGCGCCGCCGATTACGCCGAAGGTACATCAGGATCTCATTCTCGATGCAGCGGGAGGCGTAAGTAGCCAGCTTGATACGCTTGCCAGGGTCGAAGGTGTTCACCGCTTTGATCAAGCCGATGGTGCCGATCGATACGAGATCTTCTATCCCGACGGCGCTTGACTCGAACTTGCGCGCGATGTACACGACCAGCCGGAGATTCCGCTCGACCAGGACGGACCTGACCGATCCGTCTCCGTCCTGAAGGCGTCCGATCAGCATCCCTTCTTCGTCCCGGGTGAGGGGCGGGGGCAACGTCTCGCTGCTGCCGACATACTGCACCGGCCGCCCCCACCCCGCCGCCGCCAGAACGCGCGCCACTACAAGCCGTATTCTCCAGCCCAGACCGAGGCTCACCGCCATCTCCTCTCCCCCTCCTCCAGGAGGTCTGGATTGAGCAGTGCGCGGTATTCCCCCGCCGCGGACAGCGCCCCGGAACAGGCGCAGACGACCACGTCCGCCACCTTGAACTCTCTCCCGCGGTCCCGCAGGACCATCGCGTCGGTCCGGAATCCCATCAGCAGTCCCGCCGGTTGGCCGATGCTCTGAAACGGGACCACTCTGATCCGGGCGGCCCAGTGCGTGCCTTCCAGACCGGAAGCAACCTGCGCCAGATCGGGTGGGTCTTTGAGGTGGACCTGGACGCCCGCGGGCAGCAGCCCGCTGAGAGCGGTTGCTTCGACGATGACGGCCGGGCAGCCGGTAAGCGGATCCCGGAGGCGATTACCGGTATCCACCAGGGCGGGAAGGGTGATCGTCTCTTGACCAAAGGTCAATTCCATCGGCACCAACAAGCTGACTCGCCACTTACGCCGCATCTCGCCCAGCACCGAGCCCAGCAGGGACACCCCGCCCACCAGCGCCGCCGCCAGGATCCACCAGCGGACTCCGCCGGCGTATACCCAGACGCCGCCGACGACCGCTTGCGGGGAGCGGGTCAAGAACCCCATGGCCAGAGCCGTCCCGCCGGTCACGAGGGTGACGGCATAGAACCAACCTGCAGCCCGGCCGAAATCGCTGAAGGTCCGAGGGGAGAAAGCCATCCCCACCATCAGCAGCGAAAACAGCAGCCTTCCCGGCGGGCTGAAGAGCCAGTCCAGAGACGGGACAAGGAGAGCCAGGGCGTAGGCGCCGCCGGTCGCCGACGCCAGAGCCAGCCGGCCGGCGGAGGTCGGCAGCCTGCCCAGACGTGCAGCTAACCACAGGGTGACGAAGTTCATCCCGAGATTGGTCAGGAAATAGAGGTCGGCATACAGGTAGCCCAAGGGGGTCACCCCCCGGCGGAGAACCGATTCCCTGAAGGTCTATGCAGGTCCGCCGCCGCGCATGTCCCATTGTAGCCGGGGAGACGCAAGAACTCTGTCGGCGGAAGTAAGGCGATAGGGGCGGGTTCGGAACCCGCCCCTACATGGATCCGCTGGAAACTAGTCGGCTATGTTGGGTGACGCCGGCGCGCCCTTCCGCCACACCCTGAACGCTATGCCGATCACGCCCAGGCTGCACAGGAAGACGATGATGCCGATGACCGCCAGCGTCCAGTTGCCCCTGGGGATGTAAGTGGTGATGACGCTGTAAGCCATGGCGGTCATGGAGGTGACCACCATGATCACGAACGGTATCACGTACGCGAGGATCGGGCGGCGCAAGCTCATCAGGAATACCGCGGCCGCGAGCAAGGCCAGCGCCGCGAGGATCTGGTTGCTGGCGCCGAACAGGGGCCAGAGGTCCATCCCCAGCGGGAGCCTACCGGCACGGGGCAAAGCGAGGAACATGACCGCCGCCAGCCCGGGAATCAGCGATACGCTCCGATCCTGGAACCAGGCCGGCAAGCGGAAAGTGCTGGCGAATTCGGCGGTGACGATCCGGGTGAAGCGCATGGCCGAGTCCAGCGTGGTCATGGCAAAGCTCTTCGCCACCACCGCGAATAAGGCCGCGGCAAGGGCCACGGGGAAGCCGAGCGGCACCAGGAACGCCGCTCCGCCCTCGGCCCACACCACCGGCCAGCGGGCCGCTCCCCAGGCGGCGTAGAACTGCTCGTAGCCGGCCACTCCCAGGCCGACCACCGCCGTGAGCAAGGCAATGACCGCGAGATACCCTTCGGCCAGCATTGACCCGAAACCCACGAACTTGGCGTCGCCTTCCGAGCGCAGTTGTTTCGAGGTCGTGCCGCCGGCAACCAGGGAGTGGAACCCGGATACCGCGCCGCAGGCGATGGTGATCATGACGAACGGCCAGATGGGCGGCGCTCCCGGCGGCGCAAGGCGGATGGCCGGCGCCACCAGTTGGCCCCCGCCGGCCAGCGCCAAGACAGCGATCCCGGCGCTGATGACGACCAGCGCGATGATCAGCTGGATGCCGTTGATGAAATCGCGGGGTTGGACCAGCGACCACACCGGCAGGCGCGTGGCCACCACTATGTAGGCCAGCAGCACCCACACCCAGGTCGCGTACGGGAGCTGTAGCGGATAGGCGAGGCCCACCGGAACCATCGCATACATGACGGCCACTGCTATGAGGCCGCTGATGATCGGGTTCACTTTCCAGCCCTTGCGCAGTCCCCACCCGATGATCAGCGCCAGCGGGATCTCGACCCAGATGGAATACACCGCGGCCGGATACGCGTGCGCAAGGGTTGCGATGACGTGGATGAATACGGCGCATACCAGGACGAGCAGGAAGAAGACGACTCCGTACATGAGTTGCGTTGCCCTCCGGCCCAGGAGGTCGTTCAGGTAGTCGGCGAGCCCCCGCCCCTGGTGCCGCAGGGAGGTCATGAGGGCGCCGAAGTCGTGGACCGCGCCGATGAAGATGGTACCGAAGATCACCCAGAGCAGCGCCGGGACCCAACCCCAGATGGCGGCGACTATCGGACCGAGGATCGGCCCCGCCCCGGCGATGGAAGTGAAGTGGTGCCCGGCAACCAGTTCGGGACGGCTCGGGACGAACTCGAAGCCATCGTCCCGCACGGTGGCCGGCGTCACCTGGTCGGGCTTGACCTGCCATATCTTCCGCGCCAGGTAGTTGGCGTAGAACCGATAGGACAGGTAGAACGCAACCAGGGACACGACCAGGAACAGGAGCGCATGCATTGGACGGCTCACCCCTTTCGAGGCCTACGGCATGAAGAGTCGGCATGTGCCTCTATCTCCCTGCCATGGCAGGATATGCTTCTCCAGAAAGGATTGACAATCCTCTTGAGCGTCGGGGAGTGCGGTCAAACTTGCGTGGCGTACGCGAATGCGGGAGTAGCGTGGACAGCGTCAAGTTGGAGGCGTTCACCTACAATGGATGGGCGCGCGGCACGGGCCGCCTGGAAGCCATCCAACCCCTTGCGAGAGGAGCCAGGTCTCTTGGCGGAAACCGGCTCCATCCGGTTCAATGCTGAAGCCCAGATTCCCGGGGTGGGCGTGTCCCGTGAGGTGGGCGCGACCCTTCAGCGCCTGGCGAAGAAGGGCCCGATGCGGCTGCGCCTGTGGAACTTGGCGAAGGACTGGCCGGCCCCCCACAAGACCCGGCGACAAGTTTGAGGGGAGTCAGCGCAAGAACTTCGGATCGGGACCCGCCCGCAGCCATGGCGGCAAGGCGAAGTCGTCGTCCCCGACCAAGGTAGGGATTTCCAGATCCGGCTTGGGCGGCGGGCGGCGTCTCGGCTCGAAGCCGGTAGCGATGACCGTCACCCGCAATTCGTCGCCAGCCGACTGGTCGATGACCATGCCGCAGATGATGTTGGCCTGGGGATCGGCCACTTTCTGGATGACGCGCGCCGCCTCGTCGGCCTCGAAGAGGGCCAGGTCCGGGCCGCCGGTGATGTTGATCAGCACCCCCTTGGCCCCATCGATCGAGGTTTCCAGCAAGGGGCTGGAGATCGCGGCCTGGGCCGCCTCCACCGCCCGATTGTCGCCTCGGGCCACGCCGATGCCCATCAGGGCGGACCCGGTATCGCGCATGATCGTCCGCACATCGGCGAAGTCGAGGTTGATCAGTCCCGGCACCGCTACCAGGTCGGAGACGCCCTGCACCCCCTGCCGCAACACGTCGTCGGCAAGCCGGAAGGAGTCGAGGATGGTCGTCTTGCGATCGACGACCTGCAGCAGGCGATCATTGGGGATCACGATCAGCGTATCCACCCGTTCTCTGAGTTCCTCTATGCCGGTCTCCGCCTGCAGCGACCGGGTGCGACCCTCGAAAGTGAACGGCCTGGTCACAACGCCTACCGTCAGACTACCCTGTTCGCGGGCGCACTCCGCCACGATCGGCGCCGCCCCGGTGCCCGTGCCTCCCCCCATGCCGGCGGTGACGAAGGTCATGTCGGAGCCCCGCATGGCTTCCATCAGGGTCTCGCGGCTCTCCTCCGCCGCCTTGCGGCCGATGGCGGGGTCTCCGCCCGCCCCCAGTCCCTTGGTCAGCTTCTCGCCCAACTGAAGCCGGACCGCAGCACGCGACAACGACAGGGCTTGCGCGTCGGTGTTGAGGCTTATGAACTCCACGCCCCGCAGGCCTGCCGCCAGCATGCGGTTCACGGCGTTGCTCCCCCCGCCGCCTACCCCGACCACCTTGATCACCGCGAACTGCTCGGCATCCATCTCCAGTTCCAGCAAGGCCTCATCGCCTCCCAAACCCGACCGCACCGCAGACGAGGATTCTATGAGAATATTGGTTTCCCTTCCATCAGCCCGCCCCGGCCGCTCGGGGGTCAGTCGGTCAATTTGACTCGCGGTCTGGCCGGCTGGCGGAGGTCAATGTACTCGGCCCGTCGCCCCTTCACCGCCAGTTCGTCGACCACCGCCCGCATGGCGGCCACCTTGGCGGCCATGGCCTCGGGCGAGCCGAAATACACGGCTATGCCGCCGGCGGTGTAGGCGATGACCTCTCCCCCCTCGGCCAGGTGGATTTCCGCCAGCAGTCCATGATCCTCGCCCACATACCCTAGCAGGATCAGGGCCGTGTCCAGCCGGCTGGACAGGTCGTCCCCGGGGAGCGCGCGACCCACGTCCACCCCGGTGATCACCGGGACCATGGGCAAGACCTCGGCCAGACCCAACACCCTCCCTTGCCCATCCAGTTCCAGGAAAGATGCGTAGTAGGGCACTACGGCCGCGACCGGTCGCTCGACGATGGCGATGGCAATGCCGGAGGGCAGGTCGCGGCTGACCCGGGCATGTAGTACCCGGGGATGGGCCTCGATTGCCTGGCGCACTCGGCCCAGCGATAGCCGCCAAGTGTTCATTCCTGCTCCCAGGCCTGCGAGGTCGATGATTTCCTGTTCGCCGATCCGCCATAGGCCGTCTACCGTCACCTCACGGACTTCAAACAGGGGCGAGTCGAGCAAGAGGAAGCATCCTATAGCGGCCAGTACCGTGATCGCGAGCGCCACGCGGGCACCGGGGGCGACCCGCCGGACACTCCGCCTGGGCATTGACCGGCCAGGCGCGGCCTGACCGAGGTCAGTCCGCCCGCCGGACATCGGCGCCCGCGGATTGCAGCTGGAGTTCGAATCCCTCGTACCCGCGATCGACGTGCTGGGCGCCATACACTTCCGTCGTACCCTCCGCACCCAGTCCCGCCAGGATCAAGGCCGCGCCGCTACGCAGGTCCGTGGCGTGTACCGCCGCTCCCGACAACCGGCTGACCCCGCGTACCACCGCCGCCGCCCCTTCCACCCGGATGTCCGCACCCATGCGCCGCAACTCCGCCGCGTGGTTGAACCGGTTGGGGAAGATGGTCTCGCCGATGATGCTGATCCCCTGGGCCGTGCACATCATCGCCATGACCTGCGGCTGCATATCCGTAGGGAATCCCGGGTAAGGGAGAGTCTTGAAGTCGGTGGCGCGCAGCGGGGGGTCAGCACGAGCGATCAGGGCATCCGGGTCGCGCCGGATCTCCAGTCCGGCCTCGCGCAGCTTGGCTATCAGTGCCTCCAGGTGTTCGGGGATGACGTTGGTCAGGCGGACCTCGCCGCCAGCCGATCCGACCCCGGCCAACAGAGTCCCCGCCTCGATCCGATCGGGGATGACCGCATGTTCCCCGCCGCCAAGACGCTCCACTCCGTCCACGCGGATGTCGCCGGTCCCCGCGCCGCGGATGCGCGCGCCCAACGTGTTCAGGAAGTTCTGCAGGTCAACTATCTCCGGTTCCTTGGCGGCGTTCCGGATGAGCGTGATCCCCTCGGCGAGGGCGGCCGCCATCATGAGGTTCTCGGTGGCTCCGACACTCGGGAAATCCAGGTGAATCTCCGCGCCCCGTAGGCCCGGAGTCTCCGCCTCGATGTAGCCGCCCCGCTCGCGAATGCTCGCCCCCAATGCCTGTAGCCCGGCCAGGTGCAGATCGATGGGTCGTGGGCCGATAGCGCAGCCTCCAGGGTGAGAGATCCTGACCCGGCCCACCCTGCCGAGCAGGGGTCCCATGAGGAAGATGGATGATCGCATCTCTCCTACCAGGTGATCGGGCACCTCGTGGCCGTTCAGCACATCAGCCCGAACCACCAGGGCTCGACGGGGATGGCCGGCGCACTCGACGTCGACGCGCGCTCCCAGACTGGTCAGGATCTGCTGCATCACCGCCGTGTCCCTCAAGCGCGGAGCATCCAGCACCACGCATTCCGACGGCGTCAACAGACAAGCGGCCAGGATCGGCAAGGTGGCGTTCTTGGCGCCGTTCACCCGTACCTGCCCCCGTAAGCGCACGCCGCCCCTCACCACGAAACTCCCCACTCCGGGGCACCTACTCTCTGCCTTCCTCATCGCGGATGGCCTCTAGGATGCGGGGAGCCAACTCCCCCACATCGCCGCAACCGAGCGTAAGGACTACATCTCCCGGCCGGGCCCGCTCCACGGCGACGGCCAGGGCGGAATCGAGATCGGGTACGGGGACCGCTTCCCGGCCGGCCCGCTCCCGAATCGCCGCCACGATCAGTGCCGAGCTTACCCCCGCCTGGGGAGGCTCACTCGCAGGGAACAGCGGAGGGACGATGACCACCGAGGCATGGCGGAAAGGAGGGCCGAACTCCCGGTGTAACCGCGCGGTCCTGGTGTACCGGTGGGGCTGAAACACCACCAGCACGTGCTGGTAGCCCTCCGCCGCCAGCGTGGCGAGGGTCGTCTCGATTTCCGTGGGGTGATGGCCGTAATCGTCCATGACCGTAATGCCCCCGGCGGTCCCGAGGATCTGGTAACGTCGCTCGACCCCGCTGAAGGTCTGGCACGCTTCCCGGCAAGCATCAAAGGGGACACCCAGGCGGTCGGCAGCCGCGATCGCCCCCAGGGCGTTCATCACGTTATGCATCCCGGGAATTCCCAGTTCCACCCTGCCCATCAGCCGCGGCTCCCGGTACACGTCGAAGCGCGCCCGGCGAGGCTCCAGGCTGATGTGACACGCCGTGTAGTCGGCCGAGGCGCGGATAGCGTAAGTCGCAGCGGGAGTGCCGAGCCCGGGCCGCAGAGCTGCCAGGCGAGGATCGTCCGCAGAGAGGACAGCCAGACCTTCCCGGCCCGGACGCTCGAGGAACTGCCGGAAAGCTTCGGTCAGGGCATCCATGCTCCCATAGTAGTTCAAGTGATCATCGTCCACGTTGGTCACCAAGGCCACGGCGGGCGACAGCTTCAGCAGGGACCCGTCACTCTCATCCGCTTCCACCACCGCAAACTGACCGCCTCCGAGTTCGGCTCCCGTGCCCAGTTCCGGCTGGACCCCTCCGACCACCAGCGTGGGATCGTGGCCGGCCTGACGGAGCATCCGGTACACCAGCGAGGTGGTGGTCGTCTTGCCGTGGCTGCCGGACACGGCGATCATACGTTTCCCCCTCAAGGCCAAGTTCAACATCTCAATGCGCCGCAGTACGGGGAAGCCGCGCTCGCGAGCCGCCTCGAGTTCGGGATTGTCGTCGGCCACCGCCGAGGAGATGACCACCACGTCCGGCCTTCCCAGGTTCTCCGGACGATGGCCCCGGTAGACGGTGACGCCAAGGCCCTCCAGCTTGCGTACGGTCTCCGATTCTCGGAGGTCGGAACCAGTCACTCGACAACCCATTCGGACCAGGATCGCCGCGATCGCGCTCATTCCCGACCCACCGATCCCGATCAGGTGCACTCGTCGCCAATCTTCGCCGGACGCCATCGTGGTCAGGAGCAGCCCCTCTCCGGCCGCCAGCATCCCATCTTATGCTCCGCCTGGGTGCCGGGTTACGAATGTCCCGGATAGCGCGATTGCGAGATCCGCCAGCTGGCGGGCGGCATCCGGCCGGCCCAGCGCCCGACTGGCCGCGGCCATCGACCGTCGCCGGCGCGGATCGTCCAGAATGGCGCGGATTTCCCTGGCGAGGCGAGGACCGTCGAGTTCGCTCTCCGGCACCAGCCGGGCTGCGCCTCGGGCCTCGAGGATCCTGGCGTTATGCGTTTGTTCGTCGTGCGCCACGTTGGGGGACGGGATGATGATCGCGGGCAGACCACGGACGGTGATCTCGGCCAAGGTGATACCCCCGCCCCGTACCACGACCACGTCGGCGGCAGCGAGGGCCGCGGGCGCATCATGAAGGTACTCGCGAACCACCAGTCCGGGTCGGCGTGACGGGTCAATGCTCTTCGCCGCCAGACCAGCCATCACCTGCTCGAACTGGCCCTTACCGGTCGACCATACCAGCTGTAACTCCGGTCGCGCGACCAGTTCCGGCAACGCCTCCAGCAATGCTTGATTCAGCCGGCGGGCGCCGAGGCTGCCCCCGAATGCATACACCGCGGGTGAGGACGGACTGAACCCCAGGGCTCGGGCGCCTTGCTCGCGGGTGATAGCAAGCACTTCCGGTCGCACGGGGTTGCCCGTGACCACGCAGCGCGTCCCCCGGGGAAAGGCCGCGACCGTCTCCGGATACGGCACCCCGACGGCGCCGGCCCACCGGGAAAGCCATCGGTTGGCCCTCCCGGGGAAGGCATTCTGTTCCTGCAAGAGGAATGGCACCCCCGCGGCCAGCGCGGCCAGGATCACGGGCACCTGGACGTAACCTCCCGTGCCCACGACCACGGAGGGCCGGAAGCTGCGTACGAGCTGCCAGGCTTGCAGTGAACCAGCGGCCAGTTCGCGAACTCCTCGCGCCAGGTCGGGCAGGGACTTCCCCGACAGTCCCCGCGCCCGAACCGCCCGGAAAGCTATCCCCTCGCGGGCGGCCAGTTCCGCCTCGATGCCACGCTGCGTCCCGGCATACATGAGTTCTACCCCGGGAACGAGTTCGCGGAGCGCCTGAGCGATGGCCAGGGCCGGGTAGGCATGTCCTCCCGTGCCGCCTCCCGTCAAGAGCGCCCTCATTGTCGGCAGTACCGCGATATGTTGAGCAGTATCCCCACCCCCGCCATGCAAATCACCAGCGACGAGCCGCCAAAGCTCAGAAACGGCAGAGGTATACCGGTAATGGGCAGCGTATTGGTGACCACACCGATGTTCATCGTCGCCTGAAGCATGATCATGCTGGTGACGCCTGCCGCGAGCAACGAACCCAGGGTGTCGGGGGCCTTCACCGCCACGAGATATCCCCGCCACGCGAACCCCAGAAAGAGGAGGAGCACGAAAGCACCGCCCACCAGCCCCAGTTCCTCAGCAAGCACGGCGAAGATGAAGTCGGTGTGCTGCTCAGGAAGATAGAAGTGCTTGTGAACGCTCCGTCCCAGTCCCACGCCGAAGATGCCGCCGCTCCCCAGCGCATAGAGCGACTGGATGGTCTGAAAGCCGGCGCCCAACGGATCATCGAAGGGCCTGAGGAAGGCGAGCAGGCGTTCGAGGCGATACTCGGCGGTGAAGATTGCCCAGAACGCTACCGGCACGGCGGCGGCGACCAGGACGCCCAGATGGCCCGGCCGAGCGCCGGCCATGAATAACAGGAAGAAGAGGATCGCGGCGAGGTGGATGGCGGTGCCGAGGTCGGGCTGGGCCAGAATGAGGAGGAACATCGCCCCCAAGAGGCCGACCCAAGGCAGTATCCCGGTCGTGAACCGCCCAAGCCGTTCGGGGTGACCCGACAGGCCTACGGCGGCATAGATGACCACGGCAAGCTTGGCCAGTTCGGAGGGCTGAAAAGCCAGGACGCCGACATCGATCCACCGGCGGGCACCGGCACCGGCCTGCGCCACCCCCGGCAAGAGCACGGCAACCAGGAGCATAGTGGCTCCCAGCATGATCGGTGCCGCCCACCTGCGGTACCTGCGGTAATCGACCCGCACGCCGATCGCTAGTGCCCCCAGGCCGATCAGCAGCCAGAGCAGTTGGCGCCGGAGGTAGAAGGCGGGGTCGCCATACCACGCTTCTGCCTTGACCAGGCTGGCCGAGAGGATCATGATCAGCCCCAGACCGGCAAGGGTGATCGCGATCAGGAGTATGGAGGGATCCGGGGACCCCGGTCGCGACCGCTGGCAAGCGCGGGCGATCATCGGGGCGCCCCCCAGGCCATGCCCAGCAAAGCGAGGGCGGCGAACGCCAGCCCGGCCGCCCAGAAGACGAGGACGACCTTCCGTTCCGACCATCCGACCAGTTCGAAGTGATGATGCAGGGGGCACATGCGTATGATCCGCCGGCCGGTAAGGCGGAAGGCCGTCACCTGAAGCATGACCGACAGCGTTTCCACCACGAACACGCCGGCAATCACGGGGAGCACCAGTTCGGTACGGGTGAGCACCGCGGCCGACGCCAGGGCTCCGCCCAGTGCCAGCGAACCGGTGTCGCCCATGAAGACGCGGGCCGGATGCCAGTTGTGGACGAGGAAGCCCAGGCAACCCCCGACCGTCACGAGACAAAAGACCAGGAGATCGCCGGCACCCAAGATCCAGGCCAAGAGCGAGTAGGCTGCCATGGCGATCACCATCAGACCGGCCGCCAGCCCGTCGACGCCGTCGGCGAGGTTGACGCTATTGCTGGTGGACGCGGCCAGCAAGCCCACAAAGGCGGGATAGGTCCACCCTAGATCCAGTCCGAGTTCCACGAAAGGCAAACGCACGGTCGTGCCATGGCCGGGCAGTTGGAGTGCCGCCAGGCCCATCGCCAGACCCACGGCGAACTGATAGGCCAGCTTGTGCCGGGCTTTGAGGCCGAGCGACCTCCGGAGCACCACCTTCGAGTAGTCATCGATGAAGCCCAACAGGCCGTAGGCTGCCGTCACCGCAAATGCCAGGGCGAGGCGCGGGCCGCTCGCTCCGGAAACCAGCCACCCCACCGCCATCCCGCCCAGGACCAGCACTCCCCCCATGGTAGGCGTGCCGGCCTTGACGAGATGCCGGGCCGGGCCGTCGCTGCGGATCTGTTGCCCGATCCGAAGCCGCCGCAAAGCGGGGATCAATAGCCAGCCCAACAACGCCGCCGACGCGGTCGCCGCCAGCATCGCGCTAGCCGCTGTGCTCTCTGGAGTCAGCTTCCGGACCTCCTTCCCGGCCGGCCAGGAAATCGGCCAGGAGTCGCTCCATGCACATCCCCCGGGACCCCTTGAACAGCACGGCGTCGCCGGCACGTACCATAGCCGATAGTGCCGTGAGCGCTTCCTCCGGCCGGCGGCATACCGTCACGGCGCGAAGGCCGGCGGCACGGGCAGCCGCCGCGATATCGCACGCCCGATCGCCCAGGGTGATCAGACCTTGCAGGCCGCCGCACGCAGTTCCGACCCGACGATGGGCCTCCCCGCTTTCGGAGCCTAACTCCAGCATATCGCCAAGCACGGCGATCGCTCTCCCCGCGCCCGCCACCTCCCGCAACGTCCTCAACGCTGCCCGCACGGATGCGGGACTGGCATTATAGGTATCGTCGATCACGGTTATGTCGCCGAGTCGCCGGATGGCCAGCCGCATGCCGGTGCGGGGCGCGGCTTCCAGACCGCGGGCGATCGCCTCCAGCCCAATCCCGAAGAGCAAGCCGACAGCTGCAGCCGCCAAGGCATTCTCCACCTGGTGCCGCCCGGGCAACGGCAAGCGGATTTCCTGCTCGGCGGGACCGGGCGGCCAGCGCCCTGTCGTGCGGCCCAGACATCTTCGCGGCCATCCCCATTCGCGGACCACGAGCCGCCAGCGGGTCCCTTCCCCGGCGCGGTTCTCGAGATCGCAAGCGGTGACCAGGGCATCGGGAGCGTAGCCGAAGCGGATAGTAGGACCCGGGTGAGCTTCGGCCATCCTCCGCGTCCATGCATTGTCGGCATTGACCACCGCCACCCCCTCCGGAGGCAAGGCCGCCAGCAGTTCAGCCTTGGCGGTGGCGATGCGGTCGATGCTGCCCAGCAACTCGAGATGCGCCTCTCCCACATTGGTGATCACGCCTACTCGCGGCAGCGCCATGTCGGCCAAGACGGCAATCTGCCCGAGACCGCGCATGGCCATCTCCAGCACTGCCACCTCGTGCCGGCCGGTGAGCCGGAACAGGGTGAGGGGCACTCCGATTTCGGTGTTGAGGTTCCCCTCCGTCAACAAGACGCGATAGTCCTGCCCCAGCACTCCCCCGGTGAGATCCTTCACGGCGGTCTTGCCGACCGATCCGGTTATCCCGACCACGGGCAGGTCGAACCGGCGGCGATGGTTGGCGGCCAGCATCCCCATTGCCGCCACCGGATCGGTCACTCGGACCAGCGTCAAGCCCGGAGGTTGCTCGGTAACCCGTCCGACCAGGGCCACGGTGGCGCCGGCTCGGCGCGCGGCGGACAAGAACGCATGACCGTCGTGCTGTCGGCCGACAACCGCCACGAAGAGATCGCCCGGGCTCACCTGCCGGCTGTCGGTAGTCACGCCGGAGATGGGCGCCATGGGGTCGCCGGCCGTCAACTGCCCTCCGGTAATGGCGGCCGCCTCCGCCGCCCGAAACAACGTCACGGCTGCCCCGCCTCACGCTCGGCTATCGCCTTGCGAGCTTCCTCCCGGTCATCCATCGCCAGCCTGGCGCTCCCGACCTCCTGATAGGTCTCGTGCCCCTTGCCGGCGATCACCACTGTGTCCCCGGATTGGGCCATAGCGATCGCCTGCCGAATGGCCAGCCTGCGGTCCGGCTCCACGTGGACTCGGGCGCTTTCGACCTGCCCAATTCCGGCCAGGATCTCCGCGATGATCGATCGGGGGTCTTCTCCCCTCGGGTTATCGGAGGTCAACACTACCAGGTCGGCAAGGTCGGCCGCCACCCGCCCCATCATGGGACGCTTACCCCGATCCCGGTCGCCCCCGCAACCGAACACCAGCACGATCCTGCCGGTAGAGAACTCCCGTACCGCACGCAACATGTTCTCCAGGCTGTCGGGGGTGTGGGCGTAATCCACGAGCACCGTCAAGTCCCGTCCCTCGTCAACCCGCTCCAGCCGGCCGGGAACCCGGTATTCCCTCGCCAGGACCTCGGCCATGTCCCGCGGATGGATGCCCTCGGCCATGCCTCCCGTAATCGCCGCCAGTGCATTGTAGACATTGTAGCGGCCTGGTGCGCCTATGGCCAGCGGGAGCGACCAGTCCGCCGGCTGGCCCGGATAGCCGGCCCGCAACATGAAGGAACTCCCCTCGCGTCCGAGTTCGACCTCTTCCGCCCGAACCATTGCCCCGCCTTGCAGCCCGTAGGTGAGAGCAGGTACCCGTGCCGCCCGAAGGAAGTGCTCGCTGGCCGGGTCATCGCGGTTCACAACCGCCGTCTTGGGCCCTGGCTTGTCCCGCCACGCCAGGTGCTCAGAGAACAACTTCAGCTTGGCCTCCCGGTAACCCTCCATGGTCCCGTGAAAATCCAGATGGTCCCGTCCGAGGTTGGTGAAGATGGCGGTGTCGAATTCGCAGCCGACCACCCGGGACATGGCGAGGGCGTGCGACGACACTTCCATGACCACCGCTCGATCGCCCGCCGCGGCCATCCGGGCAAGCAACCCCTGGAGGTCGGGAGATTCGGGCGTCGTCCGCTCGATCGGTTCGGGGCGGCCTCCCACGACTGTCACCACCGTACCCACCAGACCGCATGTGATCCCGGCCGACGCCAGAACCGCTCGTAACAGGAAGGTAGTGGTGGTCTTGCCCTTGGTGCCGGTGACGCCGATCACCCGCAGTTTCCGAGCAGGCCAGTCGAACAGGTTGGCTGCCGCCAAGGCCATGGCGCCCCGCGCCTGCTCCACCCGGATCGTCGGCACGGGGAACTCCGCCTCCAACCGCTCGACGAGGAGCGCGGCGGCGCCCCGATCCAGCGCCTGCTCACAGTATAGATGGCCGTCGGTGTTGCCTCCGGGGATGGCGCAGAACAGGTCGCCAGGCTCAACCCGACGGGAATCATAAGCCACTCCGGCGATCTCGGCGTCCCACTGGTTGCGGATTTCAAGGACGGTCAATCCTTCAAGTACCCGGGCCAGGCGCACCTGGTTGACCTCCTCCATAGTCATCCTCGGTTACTTATGTCCCCGAGATTGAACGCTATCCTCTAGCGGCCACGCGGTCGGAACTCCACCCTTATCGGCGTACCCGGCTGGACGCTCACTCCGGGCTCCGGGTCTTGCTCCACGGCAAGCCCCGTGCCGCCGGCCTGCAAGCGGAGCCCTGCTTGGCCGAGGACCAGCCCGGCTTCCCGTATGGTCCGCCCCCGGACGTCAGGGACGGTGACCAGATCCAAGGCCGCAATCTGACCCAGTTTCAGCAGCACCTCGCTCCCCGGCAGGCTCCGCGTCCCGGGAGGGGGCACCTGATCGATGACCACCGGGCCGTCGCCCCGCCATACGGGTACCAGCCCGAGGACTGCGAGTTCGCCAGCGGCTTGTTCGGCCGCCAGGCCGGTCATTTGGGGGATGGTGACCAGGACGGGCCGCTCGGTTGCCGGTGCCGGCGCAATGCCGAGGTAACGGAATACATCCTCCATCACCGCACGGAAGACGGGGGCCGCCACCTGGCTGCCCCATACCGACCCCACCGGCTCGTCAACGATGACGACAGCGGCAACCCGCGGATCGGAGGCCGGACCGAAACCAACGAAGGAGGCGATATGGTGTTCTTCGGAAACCCGGCCATCGATCACTTTCTGCGCCGTCCCCGTCTTGCCCGCCAACTCGTACCCTTCCCGATAGGCAGGTCGGCCCGTCCCCCGGCTAACCGTGGCCTCCATGGCCCGGACCAGCTCCCGCGCCGTATCGGCCGACAGGACCTGCCGGCCTCCTTCCGTCCCCGCTCTCGGGGAGATGACCTCCCCCGAAGCCGGATCCACCAGTTCCCGGGCGATGTACGGCTCCGGCAGGCGGCCACCGTTGGCAATCGCCGCTATCGCCGTCACCAGTTGCAGGGGGGTGACGGTGAGGCTCTGGCCAAAGGACATCACCGCCAGATCCATGGGTCGCAGATCCGCCTGGCGGACGGCCAGGCCCCGCGCTTCCCCGGGCAGGTCAACCCCGGTGGGCGCGCCAAACCCGAGTGCCCGATGGAACTCGAAGAAGCGCTGGGCACCCAACCTCTGGCCAATCTGTACGAACGCCACGTTGCAGGAGTTCTCGAGCGCCTCTGACAGGTCGATGCTGCCATGGCCTTCCCTCCGCCAGCACCGGATCCTCCCCCCGGGGACGGCAATCGAGCCCGGGCAGTAGAAGCGATCCTCCCAGCTCACCACCCCGGACTCCAGAGCGGCGGCCAGGGTGATCGGCTTGAAAGTCGAACCGGGCGGCTGGGCGAATTCCACCCCGGGATTGCGGTATGCACTGTCGGGATAGTCGCGGAAGTGGTTCGGATCGTAACTCGGGTTGCTCGCCATGGCCAGGATGGCGCCCGTCCGCGGATCCATGACGATGATCGTGACCCGCAACGCTTGCCATTGTGTCCGCGCTCGTTCCGCCTCGCGTTCGGCTACATGCTGCACGAACTCATCAATCGTCAAGACCAGATCGTAGCCGGGGGTCGACGGGTGATAGCGTTGCTCGGTTTGCGGGAGTTCCCGCCCGCGACCGTCATACTCGATAATGATCTTCCCCGGCTGACCGCGCAGGTAGCGGTCATAGTAGTACTCGATTCCCGCAAGTCCCTGGCCGTCAACCCCCGCGAAACCCAGGAGCTGCGCTCCCAGCCTGCCCTTGGGGTAGAAGCGCTGCGATTCCGGGGTGAAGGCAATGCCCGGCAAGTCCATTTCTCTCAGCCGGGCGGCTTCTTCGCTGCTTACCTTCCGTTTGATCCACACGAAAGCTTGCCGCCGTTCGAGCCGACTCCGGACTTCGTCGTAGTCCAGAGCAAGGACCTCCGCGAGACTCCGGGCAATCTCCGGCGCCTTCCCCGGGGGGATCTCCAGCGGCACGGCGTACACCGAGTCCACATCGACGCTGAACGCCAACTCGCGACCCATCCGATCGAGAATGGCGCCCCGGCGCGGCTCAACCGGGACCTCCCTCGTCCGCACGATGAAGGAGCGTTCGGCGAGTTCCGCACCCCGTACAACCTGGATCCACGCCAGGCGACCCATCAGTATCGCCTGACAGAGGACGATCACCAGGAAAACCTGACGGATCCTTCGGCGAACCTGCTGCCTGGCAGTCACAGCGTCGGGTCACCTCCCACCCGGGGCGCTCCCGATTAGTCGCGCGTCGCGGCCTCGGCAGCCCGCCCGGCCAGCCAATCGAGGAAGATGTCCCACGCTCCCAGCATCGGCCGCGGATGTATGCCTTCGCCGGCGCCCAGGCGCCTCCCCGCGTCCTCCGCGAGCGACAGGGTGACGGTGCGACTCGGTTGATGGATCGGCGCCGGACTGTGCCGTATCGTCGCGGGAGCAGGCTGATCCACCCGCGACAGGATCAGTCCCAGCCGCTCGCCGGCGACCGCCTCGATCCGCGCCACGGAGCGCAGGGAGGCCAACTCCAGCTTGAGTTCGCCTCCGGCCCGCTCCGCCCGCGCCAGGACATCTCTCGCCTGCACCAGTTCCGAGCCAGTGGCGATGATAGCTGTCTGCACGGCCATCCAGCCGGCGGCAACCAGGAGGGCCGCGGCCCAGAGCCGCAGCCAGGTCACCGCCCGCTCCCGGGCGCTGGGCCGCGGTCGCGGCCGGCTTCGCCCAGCCGCCTCGCTCGGTGCGGTCACGATTGGCTTGGCAAGCTGTTTGAGCTGGCGCTGGGGCATGCTCATGGCTATTCCTCCCCCTTCAATGCGAGAACCAGGCGCTCTGCCACCCGCAGCCGCGCCGAGCGCGAACGGGGGTTGGCCGCGATCTCGGCGGGAGACGGGGCAAGATTGGCGATGGGCCGCAGCTTGGCTCGACCGCCCCCGCACATGCAGGCGGGGATCGCCGGCGGGCAGGTGCAGTCCCGCGCCAGGTCGCGCACGGTCTCTTTGACGATTCGGTCTTCCAGGGAATGAAAGGATATCACTCCGATCCGCCCGCCTGGCAGGATCACATCCACCGCGGCCTCCAGTGCCGGCCGGATGCGCTCAAGTTCCCGGTTGACCGCGATCCGCAAGGCCTGGAAGGTCCGGCGGGCGGGGTGCGCCCCGTGGCGGCGCGCGGCCGGCGGGATGGACTCGCGAATGACTTCGGCCAACTCGAGGGTGCGGGTGAGCGGCCGGGCGGCGGTAATGGCCCTCGCGATGCGTTTGGCCCAGCGCTCCTCACCGTAGTCGCGGATGATTCGGGTCAGTTCGTCGGCGGAGGTACGATTCACCAGGTCGCCGGCCGTGGTGGGCTCGGCAGGATCCATCCGCATATCGAGCGGCCCGTCTTCCCGGTAGCTGAAGCCTCTGGCCGGCGTGTCCAGTTGGTGAGACGAGGCGCCCAAATCGAACAGCACTCCATCCACCTGGTCGATGCCCGCCCGGTGGAGCACCTCCCGCAGGCCGCCGAAGTCAGCATGGAATATCCGGGCACCCCACGGTGCCAGCCGGGCCGCAGCCGCCTGTACTGCGTCGGGATCGCGGTCAATGCCGACAATCCGACCTCCCGGATGCGCCAGTTGGGCAATGGCCTCCAGATGGCCGCCCCCTCCGACGGTGCAATCCAAGTACTTGCCGCCCGGTCTGACCTGCAGGCAAGCCAGCACTTCCTCGAGCATTACCGGTCGATGGTCATACGCCACGGCCCCCACCTCTCCGGGCCCACGCTCGACAATTCGACGAAAAGAGCGCGGTCGCAGCCGGGTTCACCACCTGCATCGGACGGAGGCGGCGACCGCGCGTCGGGGAGCCTGATCCTAAATCATCCCGAGTTGTTCGGCCAGTTTCTCGTAGTTGCCTGATCGCGCCAGCGTATATTCCTCCCACCGGGTCTGGGGCCAGATCTCCACCCGTTCGGACACCCCGATGACCACCACCTCGCGTTCGATGCCG
Organism: Bacillota bacterium; assembly: GCA_035477115.1. Lineage (GTDB taxonomy): Bacteria > Bacillota > Sulfobacillia > UBA995 > UBA995 > UBA995. The sequence continues at coordinate 36,082 of DATIKW010000018.1, forward strand.
ACCATCTGGCGCAGTTCCGGTGGGATGAGGACCCGCCCCTGGCGATCCACCTCCGCATCGGACGCGTTCGCGAAGAATACCCGCTTGAAGTCCCGCGCGTCAGCGCGCGCCAGCGGCAGGGCGGCCAGTTTGCCCTCGAGTTCTTGCCAGGCCGGCCGGGGGTAAAGGAAAATACAGCCATCGAGGCCGCGAGTGAGGACGGAGTCATCCCCAAGGAGTTCCCGGAAGCGCGCGGGCACGGTAACCCGGCCCTTATCGTCGACGCTGTGGCGGTACGTGCCCTTGAACACCCGGCCGCCTCCCCCACTTGGCCCCATTTCTCCCCATCAGAGTACTCACATTCTACATCGGGCTCCGGGGGGAAAGCAATAGCGAGAAAAGGGATTTCTGGTGGAAGTTCATCAGCACGAGAGCGGGCCGGCACCGGGATCCGGAACAAAGCGGGCCCCGGTCAACCGGGAGTTGGCCGGGGCGTCTATCTCCTCAGCAGTAAGGAAGCCCTCCGGTCAGCGGCAACTGACTACCAGAGGGCGCGGCAGCGAGTGCCGAATCGGCTCGCCGCACCGAGGACACTTGAACCCGGGCGACGGCCCGGGTTCATCGGTCAACCATCGCTCGGCCTCCCCCTCGACCAGTCGCGTCCCCTGGGTCCCACAGGCCAAGCAGACGAACTCCACGACCTTGATGCGATCCTCCATAGCGATCAGGCCTCCCCCATCGCTCGGGCTTCAAGGGCCGTTGTTTCATCTATTCTCGCCCGTGGCCGGTTTGACCTGTCGGTCCGCCAGACTTTTCTCGCGCTCGATCATCGGTCGAGATCCAGGGGGTAGTCGATGCTCACCGGGCGACCTGCCTCGAACCTGGACAGGTCGTCGAGGAAGGAGAACGGATAGGGCTCATCGGGTCGATGGTAAACCAGGCGCAGGGCTATCTCCCTGACCACCGGCCCGACGCCGGACTCGGCCGGCCCCAGGCGGACGACCAGGCTGTAGCTGACGAACACCCCTTCGTCCCACTCGCCCCTTAGTCCGAGCTGGGCATCGAGTTCGGGCAAGCGAACCCCGAGAAGGTCGGGGGCCAATCGAAACGCGGAACCGGCCCGGGCGAGTTCCGCCAGGTTGCCCCAGCGCCCCACGTCGAGGAGGTCCTGCCGGAGTTCGTCCCGACCGGGCACGCCCGCGAGGTCGCCCCCCCCGACCTCCACCCAGGTTCCCTCCTGACCGGCAATCTCCTCGCGGATCCAGACGCGGTCGCCATCCCGATAGCCTTCAACGGTGACCGCCTCATCGCCCCGCATGTAGTAGGTCTGGTGGGGTCCGCGGTGACGCCCGGCGAAGACGGTCGCGCCTCCCCCCACGGGCGCGGGCGTGCTCACGGGAAGCCAGGTCCAAGATGCGCTGGGTCCTGCCTCCCGCTCGAAGGTCAGCGTCTCCGCAGCCAGAGTACGCGCCACCGCATCGCGCAGTTCAGCGTCAGCCGGCGGGGCCGCTGCCAGGAAAAACGACATCCGATAGTCCTGCCCAAGCCTCAGCCCATCCGCGGACCGCGCCTCTCCGCCGAGGGTGACGGTGTACTCCCCCTCCTGAGCATAGCCGCTCACGAAAAACAAAAACGAATCACCCTCATTAGTGATGACGCCGGTAAGCGCAGGGGCGAAACGTAGATGCTCCGCGACCGACTCCCAGTCCATCGCCCGATCGAAGCGCAGGGCGACGAAGACCACTCCGGGAGACGGAAGACGCGGCTCCAGGTGATGGCTCACCACGCGGGGCGCCTGCCCCCCCGCTGGCGGCGGCGGCTTGTCGGCCGGCCGCCGCCCGTCCTCCTCGTGACGAGCTATAGCGCTCAGCGCCTCCGCCAGTGGGGCCGAGACGACGCGGCGGCGACCTTCCAGTTGGGGGTGTTCGATCGTCAAGGTGGCGCCGGCCGACAAGGTGAGCGTCACGGGGGGAGGGGCAACTCCGAAGAAGACCAACCGGGCCAAGCGCTCGCCCGGCTGGTCAAGCTCCCCCAGCCGGGCCTCACCATACAGGTCCAAGATCTCTGCCAGGTCGCCCAGATCCCCGGGGAACTCATATACTCGGGCGGGCCCAGTCTCGTTTCCGAGGTAGAGATGCGCTCGCTGGATCTCGCGGACCTCGAGCCGCGGCAGCATGGGGGGTGCCCTGCGACAACCGCTCGCCGCCGCGAGCCCGGCCAGGACCACCACCAACGCCCAACTCAATGGCCCACGCATGGCCAGCACCTCCCCGGGTCTCCTCCGCAGAGCGGCCCTTGTAGGGGCGGGTTCCGAACCCGCCCCTATCCCCCGCCTGTTGCCCGGGTTACAAGATTCGGCCCGCGCCTGGCCATCCCTGCCCGACCCGGGCGCCGGCGACCAATGCGCGAATTCTTTTCCCGTCAGGTCGAGTGCCGGCAGGAAGTCACCCCTCCGGGGACGTATACTTCCGATGGCTGAGCACATAACTGTGCACAGCGGGAGAAGGAGGCGAACCCTTGAACAACACGGCAGCGGCCATCCGGCAAGACGAACGCACCCTGGCCGACTTCTTTGCCTTGCCCGATCCGGACATTTTCGCGAAGACCCGGCCGTTTTTCCAGTTCTGCGAGGGAGTCCGGGAGCGCGGGCACTACCTCTACCGGCGCACCCTGATGGGGCCGAGCGCCAATCGCGTCACCATCTGGGACGAGGAGCGGGGATCCCCGCGCTCGATGGTGATGATGGCCTCCAACAACTACCTGGGCCTGACCACCCATCCGCGGGTCGTGGAGGCCGGCCTGGACGCCCAGCGCCGATACGGGGCCGGGTCGGGGAGCGTGTCGCTGCTTGCCGGCACCCTCGACCTGCACCGGCAACTCGAGGAACGTCTCGCGGCTTTCAAAAGCTGCGAGGACGCAGTGATCTTCCCCGCCGGCTATTCGGCCAATGTGGGCTGTGTGATGGGTCTGGCCCGCGAGGGCGACCTGGTGATCAACGACATCCTGAATCACGCCAGCATCATCGATGGCTGCCGGCTCTCCGGCGCCGCCATCAAGACCTTCCCTCACTGCTCCGTCGAGGCCCTCGACAAGTTGCTGGCCCGCCAGGCCGGCAGCCACGCCGGCCGCCTGGTCATCGTCGACGGCGTGTTCAGCATGGATGGGGACATCGCTCCCCTGCCCCGGCTGATCGAGGTGTGCCGCAAGCACGGTGCCCGCCTCATGGTCGATGAAGCCCATGCCACCGGCGTGATCGGTCCCGGCGGACGGGGCACGCCCGCCCATCACGGCGTGGAGGGGCAGGTCGACCTGGTGGCCGGGACCCTGTCCAAGGCCCTGGGCGGCGTGGGCGGCTTCGTCGCTGCGACGCGCGAAGTCGTTCATTACCTGCGCTTCTATGCCCGCTCCTACATGTTCTCCACCGCCCTGCCGCCGGCCGTGGCCGGCTCGGTGCTGGCGGCGCTGGACGTGCTGGACGATGAGCCCGAACTCCTGCGGCAACTCTGGGATAACATCCGCTACCTGCAGGCCGGACTTCGAGGTCTGGGCTTCAATCTCGGCAACCAGGAAACCGCCATCTTCCCCTTGATCATCGGGGATGACGTACGGGTCAAGGAGATGGGCCGCCTGCTCCATGAGGCGGGCATCTATGCCAACCCGGTATTCTACCCGGCGGTGTCCCGGCGCCTGTCCCGGATCCGCCTGTCGCTCATGGCCACCCACACCCGGGAGGATCTCGACCTGACGCTGAGCGCCTGCGAGGAAGCCGGCCGCAAGCTGGGAATCATCTAGGGCGCTTCACGGCAGCTTGATTGCCACTCCTCCGGCAGGGGCGGGGGGGGCGCCGGGCATGGTATAATCCTGCAGAGACGCCGGGGAGGGGCCGAGTGATGGCAAACCGGGAAGCAGCAGGCCGCTTGTTCACGCCGGCTTTCGCCGACCTATGCGAAAAGCACGACGTGAAGCTTGCTGTCCTCTTCGGATCCCTGGTTACGGGCAAGGCATCGCTGAACAGTGATATGGATCTGGCCGTGCTCCTGGATACGAAGAACATGGTCGAAGGCAGTCGGGTCGGACGGGCAGCACGTTCGCTTCTCACGGACCTCATGCAGCTTGCCGGCACCTCAGCCATTGACCTGGTCATCCTGAATCGCGCGGACTCGCTGTTGCGTTTCGAGGTCGCGCGGACCGGCAAACCTATCTACGAGTCGGCACCCGGCACATTCGCCGAGTTCTGTTCCCTGGCTCTGCGGCAGCATCAGGATTCACGCGTCTTCTACCGGGTAATGGACAGATATCTGGAACGTGCGGTAAGGAAGGTGCCAGAGGGTGGTTAACCCCCTGATCGTCAAACGCAAACTGGGCAGATTGACGGGGTATCTGGAAGAGCTGGAATCGCTGAGCCTTGTCACCCTGGATGAATACTTGGCCGACCACCGCCAACGAAGGGCGGTCGAGCGACTCATTCAACTGGTCGTCGATGCGGCTGTGGACATCAACACTCACATCGCCGTCGACTGGAGAGCGGAACATCATCGTCCACGAGTACGAGACCATAGACGATGCGATCGTGCACGAGAGCGTCGGACAGACCTTGGACCTGTACCGAAAGTATGTAGCTGCAGTACTCGAGTACCTCGAGCGGTTGCCAAAGTAGTCTGGCCTTGGCTCGCCATTTCAGCTGAACTCCGTCTCCACCACCCGCTGAAGCCCTGCGACTACGGCCTCGGCGAGGCGGCGTCCTATTTCCGCGCTGGCCCCCGCCGGGTCTGCGTAGCAGCCGGACGCCGGCCTGCCGCGTTCGGGCCATGGAAGGACGCGGTACGGGAATCTTTCGTAGTGACTCGGTCCAACCGGGGCTTCGCGTACGAGTTCCGGCCGCATGTAGAGCATCAGCGATGTCTCCGTCAATGCGGCATGCTCTGCCTCCCAGCCCGGCCACTTTGACCCGAAGAGTTCGTCGATCAGTCGGTCCGGCACAAACTCCCACCAATTCGCGAAGACGACCTTGCACGGGGACCCGTCCGGATGCTCCCGTCTGCATTCGTCGATGGCCAGCTCCGCGCCCTCCATGATGAACGCGACGCTCTCCATGTGGCCATTGACGAACATCACGTTGCGGAACCCCTGCCTGAATACGTCGGCGAGTACGTCGCGAGTCATGCCCAGGAGGGTTGCACCGTTAAGATTGATGGTCCCAGGATAGGCGCTGTTTAGTTTAGCGTAGGTGTACGTGATAGGGGGTGCGGCAATGAGTTTGCGCTGCGGCATGCTGGCCTGCAAGAGCCCGACGAACCCCTGCGAGGTCAGCGTGTCGGTGGCGACAGGAAGGCGCGGCCCGTGTTGTTCAATTGAGCCGGAGGCGAAGACGAGTATGCCGTCACGAAGGCCGGCGATCTCAGGCCATGTAAGGTGTTCCCAGGACAACTGGGGCATCATTGGGCTCTCCTCTCGAGATCAGTTCCACCGGAAGGCATGCGTACTCACGAGTAGCGGTATCCACATACAGCATGCGCCTCCCGCCGCTGGCGATGACTTGCGCGCGGAAGATCTTCTTGTATACGTGCTCAGCATGCACTATCCGAACGGATGGCGCCACCGATGCGGTGCGAAAGCGGGTGAGGACAAACGGGAGGAACCTCTCCTCGAGCATGCTCTGGGTCTTAGAGTCCATCTCCAGTCTGGTGTCCACGATCCGAGACGGATCTGCGTCAACCTCACATTTGGTCACCTCATCGCCCAGTACCGCTATCTTCCCCGACACTCCATCGGCAATGCCCCGCATCAGCAACCTGGATGCACCCAAAAAGGGGAGCCTGCGGACCACCTCTAGCGTCAGCAGCCACGCTGGGTAGTACACCACCTCGATCTCGCCGGTCGCCTCACCGATGCGCTCGGCAATGCGCCGTACGTCGGCCTCTTCGAGGACGGGTTTCCAGCAAGCAATCACCAACAGGCCCCCCTCTCCGCCAGCGTCCCTACGGTTGGGTAACGGGCTGGGTGGTCCGAGTCCTCGCGGGACCACGCTTCAGGACCTTCTCGACTTCGATCGCCTCAACGGCGAGGGAGGGCGAACCCTTGATGCTGTCGGCCGGAAGCGGCCCGTAGGCCACGCCCAAGTCGAAGAGCTTCTCCATCTCCGCGTCAGGCTTCTTGGAGACGAGGCTGCCAATGACGAAGGCAAGGACGGCCACTATGAGCCCCGTCAAGAAGGGATGCAGTCCGAGCGGCCGGATCCCGAGCACTGAGGATCCGACGTATACGATGAGCGACAGGATGATACAGGCGATGGCACCTGTCTCAGTACTGCGCTTCCAGAACGTAGAGAACAGGTTGGGGACGCCGAATGCCAGGGCCATCCCGCCGAAAGCGAAGATGACAATGGTGAACACCAGCCCGGGCGGGTCCATCGCGATGACCATCGTGAGCGCCGCCAGGACCGCAGCAAATATACGCGCAACGGCGATCCGCTGCGATTGAGGCGCCCGGGGGGTCACGAAACGGTATAGCAGGTCATGGGCGCAGGTGGTGATCAGCAACACGAGGAAGGCGTCGGCCGTGGACATGATCGCAGCAACTGCCGCCGCCGCCAGGATTCCGGCTAGGAACGGTGGCAAGACCTCAAACCACAGCCTGATGCCTACCGTCTCCACCTCCGCTATGCCGGGGCCGAGGAGGGCAAGGGAGATGGCGCCGACCATGTAGTAGGCGAAGGCGAACAGGACCACCGCTGTAGCGGTGATGAGCATGGCCTTACGCGCAGCATCGGGATTGTTCAGCGACAGATGCCTCACGGTAACGTGCGGGAGGCCGAATGAACCCATGATGATCAGGATGATCGGGGTCAAGGCCGCCAGGAGCGTCCCGTACTCATTGTTGGGGCCCCAGGGGGTGACGAGGCCCGGGTTGATGGCAGCCAGTCTATCGTTCAACGCCCCAAGCCCGCCCACCCGCGCCAGGGCCAGCCAGAAGAGCACGTGGGTGCCCACAAACATGACTATCCCTTGGAAGAAGGAGGTATACGCGGCCGCCAGGTAGCCCCCCATCACCGTGTACGCGAGGACAACCGCGCCGCCGATGAGCAGGCCCGTGAGGTAGTCCGTGCCAAAGGTCACACTCAGGAGTTTGCCGGAAGCCTGCCACTGAGCAATGAGGTACATGCAGACCGTGACGATCATCACGATGGACGTGATGACCCGGAGCGTGGGGCTCTTGAAGCGCTTCTCGTAGTACTCGGGAAGGGTAATAGCCCCAAGGAGTTCCGAGTACTTGCGGAGCCGTCGCCCCAGGATGCCGAACGAAAACGCGTTCCCCGGCGCATCGCCGAAGGCCCACCACATGGCGGACCAACCGCCTGAGTAGGCCACCCCGGGGCCCGCGGTATACGTGTAGCCGCTCATGTATGAGGCAATCAGTGCCCCGGAAGACACCGCCGGTCCTAGCCGGCGCCCGCCGATCACGAAGTCCTCGTAGCCCCTGATCAAGCGGGCGCTCATGACGCCGATCCCGAGGACAACAAGAAGATAGAGGACGAACGGAGCCAGAACAGCCAGACTCATGACTGCACCCCCTGCAAGTACGTGCGGAAACGCGTACCCGTTAGCGGCTCTGCACCGAATGGCGGTCTTGAGCCTCGCGTTCCTTCCTACCCTGGAAGTAATAGAGGTACAGGGCCAACGCCCATACGGCCGCCTGCCCCACGAAGAACAACCAGGTTCCTGAAGACCAGAAGAGCTGGGATCCGGGCAACGAGATCACCTCCTCTACGATGGGAATCGACTTGCCCTCGGCGCTGTCTGCCTTCCTTGTCCTGTCAGAAGGCCCTGCACCTCCCTTTTGCAGCTCTCTACCTGAGGTTATACGGTTCTGCATGATCCCGGGCTTCACCTCCTGCGGCAAGAAAGAGGAGGGGATCGCCAGAGGTTGACGAAAACGAATCAGGCTTGGTGGGCATCACGTGAACGCGTCCTGGCGAATCAGGTGAGCCACTACAGGGCTGAAGTTCCTGCGTGCCACTCCGAAGGGCGGTCAGGCTCCCCGTGAATCGACCGGAACTGCGTGGATACCTGTTGGTCGGCCTGGCCGCCACCCTGTGGGGGGCGTCGGCCGCCATCGCCAGGCACATCTTGCTGGCGGGGATCGACCCGGCGGACCTGGTCGCCGTCCGGCTGAGCGGCGCCTTCCTGATCTTCCTGCCCTTCCTCCTGTTGCGGCGCCGCCGCCTGCCGCTGCCCTCTCGCCGTTCCTTGCCCTGGCTGGTCGTGCTCGGCCTCACCCTGCCCCTTGTAACCTGGACCTATTACCTCGCCATCTGGCTCGCCGGCGTGGCGACGGCAGTGTTCCTGCAATACCAGGCACCGGTCATGCTGGCCGGCCTGGGCCTGGTGACCGGCAAGGACCGCCCCGGGCCCGATCGCTTGCTGGCCATCGGCCTTGCCACCCTCGGGTGTTACCTGCTGGTGACGGGAGGCGCGGAGGGCCTGGCGCTCAGCACGGCAGGCGTGGCCGCCGGTCTGGCCTCGGCGGCGTTGTGGGCCCTGTACGCCCTGGGGGGAGAGGCGCTCGCCGGGCGGGAGGATTCCTGGGACATCCTGCTCTGGGTCCTGTTCCTGAGCGCTCTCGCCTGGTCCCCCGCGCGATCGCCGGTGGCCGCTTGGACGGACAGCGTGAGGTTGATTTCCTGGCCCGCCCTGGCGCTGGTGGCCATCCTGGGCACGTTGGCCCCTTTGGGCCTGTACCTGGCCGGCCTGCGCACTCTGACCGCCGGCAAGGCCACGCTCACCGCAACCCTCGAACCGGCGGTTGCGGCGGCAGCCGCCTACCTCATGCTCGGCGAAGCGCTGGCCCTGGCTCAGATCGCCGGCGCGCTGCTGGTCCTCGCGGCGGTCCTCACCCTGCGGCCCCTCTCACCTCCGGGCCGGAGGACGGCGGACTAAGCTGCGCTCAGGCGCAGGGCGGCCCGGGTGATCCGATAGGCCCATACCGGGTCGGGGGCGATGAAGCTCACGGCACGATGGCCCGTCCGCTCCAGCAGGGGCAGCAGGCAAGCCCCGTCGGCCTGTCCGGTGTCGTGGAATTCGAGGTCCACTTTCAGCGGCAAGGCCGGGCGATAGGGATGGGCCCGTTGCAGATTGCCCATGGCATCCTGGGCCGCCATCCGGATCAGTTGCTCCGTCCGTTGCGGATGGAGACACCGGGCGGCGTAGCGCCCGACCGCCTGTTTGACGGCGACCGCCTGCACGTCCCCCAGCAGTGCCCGCGCCTCGGTGACCAGGACATCATCCCCGGTGACCAGGACGACGGGGACGCCGAAGTGTCCGGCCACCGCCGCGTTCAGCCCGAGTTCGCCTACTGATTGGCCGTTGAAGCGGCAATCCACGAGCGCCCCGCTGTAGGTATGGTTGAGGATCCCAGGGGTCCCCGCCCGTGAATGGTAGCCGATCAGGAAGACGGCCTGGAAGGTGGAGTCCAGTCCCTCGACCATGCTGAGGGGCTTGGGCGATCCGGAGACCAACTCAACCCGGGGATCCAGGTCGGTCAGCAGCACATTGCGCATCGCCCCGTGGGAATCGTTCACCACCACGGCCGTCGCGCCGCCCGCAAAGGCGCCCGCCGCGGCCGCGCTGGTGTCACCGGTCATCAGCCGGCGACACTGCTCGTAGTCCTCAGCATCCTTGCCGGGACCGGTTTGCTTCCAGTGCACGACCCCGCTGATCCCTTCCATGTCGACGGACATGTAGACGCGCACGTCAAGGCCTCCTTGCGCCGGTATCCAGGTTCAGGCGAGTACTTCGCCGCAAGGAGGCCGCCTTCCTCGTCAGGAGGCGCTGCTGAGCCAGCCTTCGATCGCGGCCGCGACGGGGTCCGGTTCGTCAGGGGATGCGACCCGGTCGGCCGCTTCCCGGCAGGCGGCGTCTGATTCGGGCATGGCCACGCCCGTACCCGCCCAGTGCAGCATGGCGGCATCCACGACGCTGTCGCCGATGGCCAGCACTCCCTCGCGGGGAATGCCGAGCTGGGAGCAGAGTTCAGCCAGGGCTGCAGCCTTGTCGACCCCCGGCGCCAGGACCAGCAGGCGCTCCCGGGCAGTGCCCGAGTCCAGATGGTAGGACTGGCAACGCCCGAGCAACCCGTCTTGACCGTCCAGGTAGCGCCGCACTGCCCGGGAGCCGAAGGCCATCACCGCGGTCAGCGACCGCCCTTCAATTCCCTGCAGGACACCTTCCCCCAGGCGCACGCCGGGCGCTTGCCGAAGGCGGGTCGCATCCATTTCGTGGTCTTCGGCCGGGGTTTCGAGGTACATGACGTCATCGGCGTAGGCCGCCACCGCCAGTCCGTCTTTCCGGCCGAGATCCATGAGCGACCAGGCGACATCGCCGGGGATCAGGTGTTCGCGCAGCTTCCGCCCGCTCGCGGGATCGACCACCTGCGCGCCGCAATAGCAGATGAGGGGCAGGTCCACCGACAGCAGGCGGGCGGTATCGAGGGTGGTGATGACCCGGCGCCCGGTCGCCAGGACGGTGGAGATCCCTGCCGCTCGGGCACGCGCCACCGCCCGGCGACTTGAAGGGCGCACGTCGCCCCAGGAGCCCTTGAGGGTGCCGTCGATGTCCAGGGCGATGAGCCGCTTCATGGGCCGGAGCCTCCGTCCTCGCCTGCCGGATGGGAGGGCCAGACGCCTGACTCGGTCACGACCAGATCGACGGGATGGTCGGCGATACCCGCCGGCACCCGGGAGACGACCTGAAACTCGTAGGCGAGGCCTACTGCCACCGCTTTCGTCGTCCGCCGGGAGGCGAGGGCCGCAGATCGCAACTCACTCAGCAGCCGGTCATAGTACCCGCCGCCCTGGCCCAGCCGGTTGCCGAGACGGTCAAAGGCCAATCCGGGCACGAGCGCGAGGTCGATAGCTTCCCGGGGAACCTCGGGCGCGCCGGGGAGAGGTTCGAGGATCCCCCGATAGCCGCGAGCTAGCTCCCGAGAGGGTTGCTGGACCAGGCGGAGACTGAGCCTGCCTTCCGGTTCCACCCGGGGCAAAGCCAGGGCCTTGCCTTCGGCCAGGCACCGGGCCATGATCCCCCAGGTGTCGACTTCGTTGCGGCAGGAGGCATAGGCCAGGAGGCACCGCGCTTGCCGGTAGGCCTTCAGGCTGGACAGCCGGTCGCCGATCTGCCGGGAGTGGCGGGCAGCCTCCGCGGCCGGCAGCTGCCGGCGCCGGGTCAGGATCTGCTCGCGCAGCTCCCGCTTGGCCTCGCCGAGCTGTCCCGCCACTTACTCCTGAACCTCAGAGAAGTAGATGACGGTGGCCAGGTCGTTGAGCCCGATCGGCCGGTCGTATATCCGGCTGAGGAACGCAATCGCATCAGCAGTGGTCCGCATGTCCGGGTTCTCCCCCGCCAGGTCGGCCGGACTGAGTTCCGCGATGGTGCGGATGTCCACCCGATCCAGCACGGCGGCGAACACCTTGCGCCGCGGCTTGAACCGCTCTCCGTAAGCCACCCACACCAGGTCGCCCACGGCGTACTTCTCCCGCTTGTCGCCCATTCGGATAGTACAGGTCTTCTGGCGGGTCAGGAGGTTGCCGTGGTAAACGGACGAGTAGAAGTTGAGCACTTTCACGCTGCAGCCCTCCTCACCGGTATGGGTAGGGCCCCGTCAGGTCAGCGACGATCCGCATGCGGGGCAAGACCGAACGTCTGGACGGCCGGCTGTTCCCCCGATGACCGACTCCAAGTCGTGATCCTGGTCACCGGGGGGCCGGATCACCCGGTAGCGACCACCCTGGATGCGAAGCTCTCTTCCCTCCACGACGGCCCGGGTCAGCTTGGCACGGGCACCGGCCAGGACGCGCTGATAGGTGCTCTGGGCCAGATTCATGCGCCGGGCCGACCCGGTCTGGTCGAGGCCTACGAGGTCCTTGAGCCGCAAGGCCTCCAGTTCATCCACGGTCAGGCATATCTCCTCGCGATCGGACAGGGTGACCCCGCGCGGGGTGAAATGGGTAAAGCTAGGCAAGCATTCCACCCAGCGCTCCTTCGGGGGGCGGGGCACGGCGACACCACCTCGCCTTCTCTATATCATTGGCTGGCCCTTTATCTGATGGTAGCCTGGATTACCCTTCAAGTCAACTTGATCAGGGCCAGGATATCCCCAACATCGACCGTAGTGCCTTTGGCCGCCCGGACCTCGCCGACTGACCCGGCGACGGGCGAGGCAATCTCGTTCTCCATCTTCATCGCCTCGAGGACGACCACCACCTGTCCGACCGCTATCTGGTCGCCGGGGTGGACGCGCACGTCCACTACCAGTCCGGGCAGGGGAGCCCGTACCGGCTCGAATCCGACGGGAACCGCCTGCCCACTACCACGAGCCGCAGGTGCCGTGGGAGCAGGCCTTCCCGGAGCCGCCGGCCGGGCGGCGGGCGGCGGTGGCGGGGGGATGGCGGCGGGCGGCGAATCCCGGCGCTCGCCGGCCAGTTCCTCCACCACCACCTCATAGGGTCTGCCATCCACGGTAACTCTGAATTTCCTCAAGACCTCCTCGAACCTCCTCTATCCCGTAAATCCTGCCGCCAGGCGTTCATCTGCTCCATCCGACCGGCCAGCGCCCATGCCCCGGCGAAAGACGGGACGCGGGGTTCGGGCCGGACATCGACGATCCGTAGTCGCGCCGGGTCTGAGTCCAAGGCAGCCGCCACCGCGCCGGCAATAGCCGCCACCACTCCGAGGGCTCCAGGTGCCGGTTCGCTCATGGATGCATTTTCCCCCTCACAGCGGCAGACTGCCGTGTTTTCGGGCGGGCCGCGCCTCGCGCTTGGAGGCCAGCGCCTCCAGCCCGCGGATCAACGTCGGACGGGTCTCAGCCGGATCGATGACCAGGTCCAGATAGCCGCGACCCGCCGCCACGTAAGGGTTGGCGAATCGAAGACGGTAGTCTTCCACTCGCTCCCGCCGAGCCTGGGCCGGATCAGGGGCGGCGGCTATCTCGTCCCGGAATATGATGTTGGCTGCTCCCTCCGGTCCCAACACCGCTATCTCAGCTCCCGGCCAGGCTAGCGCCAGGTCCGCTCCGAGCGACCGCGAACTCATGGCTATGTAGGCGCCCCCGTAGGCCTTGCGCAGGATGAGTTGCACCTTGGGGACAGTCGCTTCCGAATACGCGTAGAGCACTTTGGCCCCATGACGTATGATGCCGCCGTACTCCTGGGCCGTGCCGGGAAGATAGCCTGGTGTGTCCACCAGCGTGATGATGGGGAAGTTGAAGGCATCGCAGAAGCGGACGAACCTGGCCGCTTTGTCCGAAGCGTCGATATCGATACACCCTGCCAGTTCACGAGCCTGGTTGGCGACAATCCCCACCGGGCGTCCGCCGAGCGCGGCGAAGCCCGTCACCAGGTTGGCGGCCCAGTGGGCGTGGACCTCCAAGAACTCGCCGTCGTCGACGGCCGCCCGCAGCACATCGCGGACATCGTAGGGGCGGGTGGGGTCCTGGGGAACCAGGTCGCGCAACCCCGGTTCGACCCGCCCGGCAGGATCGGACGTAGGCCGGAAAGGAGGGTCTTCCAGGTTGTTGGCCGGGAGGTAACTGAGCAGCCTACGGATATCCTGGAGGCAGGCGCGGTCGTCCGGGGAGTAGAAGTGGGCCACCCCGCTTACCTGGCTGTGGGTCGCTGCGCCTCCCAGCTGCTCCAAGGTGACCTCTTCACCGGTGACTGCCTTGATGACCTGCGGCCCGGTGATGAACATCTGGGCGGTTCCCGCGACCATGAATACGAAGTCGGTGAGGGCGGGCGAGTACACGGCGCCACCGGCACACGGTCCCATGATGGCCGCTATCTGGGGGACTACCCCCGAGGCCAGAGTGTTCCGGAAGAAGATCTGCCCGTAACCGTCGAGGGCGTCCACTCCCTCGTGGATCCGCGCCCCGGCCGAGTCGTTGAGGCCAACCACGGGGCAACCGGACTTCAATGCCAGGTCCATGAGTCTGGCGATCTTGGCAGCATGAGCCTGCCCGAGCGAGCCTCCCACTACGGTGAAATCCTGCGCGAAGGCCATAACTGACCGGCCGTCCACCCGACCGTGCCCCGTGACCACCCCATCCCCCGGCGCTTCCAGGTCTGCCATCCCGAAGTCTGTGCAACGGTGGCGGACCAGGGTGCCGGCCTCGACGAAGGTGTCCGGGTCAAACAAAATTGCCAGTCGTTCCCATGCCGTCAGCTTACCTGCTTTGTGCTGCTTCGCTACTTTCTCCGGTCCACCGCCCGCCCGGGCAGCCTCCAGCCGCGCGCGCAGTCCCTCGAGTCCTCCGGCGGCTATCAGTGGTCGTCACCTGCCCGCTCCACCAGTTCCACCATCACTCCGTGCAGCGAGCGCGGGTGCAGGAAACCGACCCGACTGCCCCGTGCTCCCGCTCGCGGCTCTCGATCGACCGGCACGAGTCCACGGTCCGCGGCCGCCTGCAAACCGGCCGCAGCATCGGCAACCCGCAGCGCGAGGTGATGGACGCCTTCCCCTCGCGCTTCCAGAAACCGGCCGACGGGTGAACCGGCATCGGTGGTTTCCAGGAGTTCGATCCGACTCTCCCCAACCTGGAACCAGGCGAGGCGGAGCTTCCGCTCCGGGAGTTCCTCGATCTCCCCGCCCGTGAGTCCTAGCGAACGAAAGGCAGCGATGCCCGCGGACAAGTCCCGGACGGCTATCCCGACGTGGTCTATCTTCAAGACCTCACTCACGATCTTCCACCTTCCCCGCACGCTGGCGAATGAACGCGACGATCGCTTGCAGGCTGGCTCCCGGCGTGAAAACTGCCTCTACTCCGGCCTCCCGCAGGGCGGGGATGTCCTCCTCAGGGATTACGCCCCCGCCCACCACCACCACTTTCTCCCTGCCTAGTCGGCGGAGGGCCTCGGTCACCCGCGGGAACAGGTGCGCGTGCGCTCCGGACAAGCTCGACAGCCCGACGACGTCCACATCTTCCTGAAGCGCGGCTCGAGCAATTTGCTCAGGAGTCTGGCGAATGCCGGTGTAGACGACTTCCATGCCCGCGTCCCGGAGAGCGCGGGTGACGACCAGGGCGCCCCGGTCATGCCCATCGAGTCCCGCCTTCGCGATCAGCACGCGGATGGGCGGGAGGTCGGGGATGCCCGTCCCCTCTTCAGCCGGCGACGGACGGTTCATGCTCTCCGAATACCTCCCGCAAGGTCCCGCAGACCTCGCCCAGCGTGGCCCTATAACGGACTGCGTCCAGGATCGGCGGGAACAGATCGGCCGCCGCCTCCCGGGCAGCCGCCGCCAGCGCCTCCAAGGCGCCGGTCACCGCCCCGGCGTCACGACTCCGCCGTAATGCCTCCAGCCTGCGCCTCTGCCTGTCCTCCACCCTCGGGTCCAACCGAATGCCCATGGCCTTCCCGGGTGAGGATGGGGCTTGGTCGTCCTGAAAACAGTTGACGCCCACCACCTGGCGCTTGCCGCCTTCAAGCTGCAGTTGGGTCTGGTAAGCACTACGATGGATCTCGTCTTGCATGAACCCGCGCTCGATAGCCGCCACCGCTCCGCCCAGGGCGTCGATCCGCTCGAGATAGGCCAAGGCCCCCTCTTCGACCGTACGGGTCAGGTTCTCGACGAGGTAGGACCCGCCAAGCGGGTCGGCACTCGCCGTCACGCCGCTCTCAAAGGCGATGATCTGCTGGGTGCGGAGGGCAATGCGGACCGACTCCTCGCTGGGCAGGGCCAACGCTTCATCGCGCGAATTCGTATGCAGCGATTGGGCGCCCCCAAGGACGGCTGCCAGCGCCTGCAGGGCGACCCGCACGACGTTGTTGTCCGGCTGCTGGGCGGTGAGCGCGGACCCGGCGGTCTGCGCATGGAAGCGCAACATCCAAGACCGAGGGTTCTTCGCCTTCATGCGCTCGCGCATCAGTCGGGCCCACAGCCGCCTGGCCGCGCGGAACTTGGCCACTTCCTCGAACAGGTCGGAATGCGCATTGAAGAAGAAGGACAGCCGGGGCGCGAAGGCATCGATGTCCAGTCCAGCTTGTCGGGCGGCATCGACGTAGGCCAATCCGTTGGCCAGGGTGAAGGCCACTTCTTGCACCGCCGTCGCCCCGGCCTCGCGAATGTGGTACCCGGAGATGGAAATGGTGTTCCACTCGGGGAGGTGCCGGGAGCAGTACCGGAAGATGTCGGTGACCAACCGCATCGAAGGCCGGGGCGGGAAGATATAAGTACCCCGGGCCACGTATTCCTTGAGGATGTCATTCTGCACCGTGCCCGACAGCGCGCCCGGCGCTACTCCTTGCTCCTCGGCAACCACGACATACATCGCGAGCAGCACGATAGCCGGGGCGTTGATGGTCATGGAAGTGGACACCTTGTCGAGCGGGATCGCCTGGAACAGCGTGGCCATGTCGTCCACCGAATCGACGGCCACGCCTACTTTGCCCACTTCTCCCCCCGACAGGGGGTGGTCCGAATCATATCCGATCTGGGTGGGCAAGTCAAAGGCGACGCTCAGGCCGGTCTGACCCTGCTCCAGGAGGTAACGGAAGCGGCGGTTGGTCTCCTCCGCCGAGCCAAAACCCGCGTACTGGCGCATGGTCCAGGGCCGTCCCCGGTACATGGTGGGTTGAACGCCCCGGGTGAAGGGGAACAGGCCGGGGAAGCCGAGTTCCTCAAGGTAGTCGAACGCGGGAAGCTCGAGCGGAGTATATAGGCGGTCGACGGGGAGCCCCGATCCGCTCACGAAGCGGTCTTGCGCCTCGGGGGCCCTCGCCAAAGACCGGCCAACCTCCTCTTGCTCCCAATTGATTCTAGCCGCCCGCAGTGCATCCCGCGGCGGTCCGCCCATGGCCACCGCCATACCCCCGCTCTCAGCAAAAAGCTCGGCGACCGGCGCCGCGCTCCCTGAGTGATAGGCTTGGTCTTTCCACGACTGTCCTCCAATATCCTTCCCGGCAGGAATCGCCACCGGTGCACAGAATAGTGCACGCCAGGGAGCAGGTATGACCGTGAGGGTGGTAGCCATGAAGCGCATCGTCAGCATCAGTCTTGGTTCCTCGCAACGGGACAAGAAAGTCGAACTCGAACTCCTGGGCCAGCCCTTCTCGATCGAGCGCGTCGGCACCGACGGTGATGTGGGCCGGGCCGTCCGGATGCTGAAGGACCTGGACGGACAAGTAGCGGCCTTCGGAATCGGCGGCATCGACTTCTCCGTGAAGTCGGGCAAGCGGTCCTGGCCGCTCCGCGAGGCGATCCGCCTGGCCGGCACGCCGCGGGTGACCCCGGTCGTGGACGGGGGCGGGGTCAAGGACGCGCTCGAACGGCAGATCGTCTTCGACCTCGAACCGGTATATGGCATACCGGTGAAGGGCCGGCGGGTCTTGGTGGCGTCGGGAGCGGCCCGCTATGCGATGGCGGAAGCCTTCGTACAGGCGGGAGCCGACTGCATCTTCGGCGATCTCATGTTCGTCCTGGGGCTGCCGGTGAAGATCCGGACCCTTGCCGGACTCGATCGGGCGGTCCGGATCATCGCCCCCGTGGCCTCGCGCCTGCCGATCTCCTTGCTATACCCGACGGGCAAGGCCCAGCACCGCTCAACCCCGCGTTTTCCCGCTGTCTATGCCTGGGCCGACTTCCTCACCGGCGACTACCACTTCCTGCACCGGCACCTCCCTGACCGCATCGACGGCAAGGTGGTGTTCACCAACACGGTCACGGCGGCCGACGTGGACGAGTTGCGGGCCCGGGGAGCCGGGTGGTTGATCACCTCCAGCCCGGAGATGGACGGCCGTTCCTTCGCCGCCAATGTGGTCGAGGCCATGCTGGTTGCCTTATCGGGGAAACGTCCGGAGGAACTCACGCGGGAAGACTACCTCGAGCTATTCAGCCGCGCCGGTCTACGCCCTCGGGTCGAGCGCCTGAACTAAAGCGCGGGGGCGGGACCCGCCCGCCCCCGTACGACGCGCGTAACGCCGGCCACCGGTGTTGGCGGCCTACAGGAACAACACCGCCACCACCGTCGCCACCACGAGGCCGGTAACCACCGGGACCACGTTCCGGCGCAGCACCTCCATCACCGGTACCCCGCACATGCCGGCCACGGCCACCAGCGTGCTCCAGGCGACCAGGGTTCCGCCGCCCGACCACACCGCGCCCATCTGGCCGATAGCTCCCAGTGTGGAAGCCAATCCAACATCCCCCGCCGCCAGCGACCCCGCCAGGCTGCCGGTCAGCGGCAACCCGGAGAAGCCGGAGCCGTCGAGGCCCGTAATGACGCCGATGATCAGCATGCCGAAGCCGGCCAGCAGGCCGGTTGCCGGTATGTACTGGGCCACGAGGTTGCCGACATCGAACAGATAGCCGGGTGCGCCCTCACCCATGATCTGGGCCGAGGCTCCCGGGGACCCGAGGAAGAAGAAGGCGGCGATGGGGATGATCGGCCCCATCACCTTGAAAGCGAAGGTGAACCCCTCGGCCAGACGGTCCCCGATCTCATCGAATCCCTGCCAACCGTAGGTAGCCAAGGCCGCGATCACCAGGACGACGGCTGCACTGCCGCCCAGCAAGGCGGTGGCGTCGCCGCCCAGGATGCGCATGCTGATCATGGCCACGAGGGCGAGCGCCACGATCAGGGGAGTGAGCCGGGCCAAGAGGAGCGCGACCGCAGGCTTGTTCACCGCGACGGGCTCGTCATGCACGCCAGCGCGGAAGGCTACATCTCCCGTGGCCGCCACTTTAGCGAACTCGGACACGTCCTTACGCCCGAGGTAGTAAGCCAACGGCAGGGCGATCGCCCCGACGATGAGGGTCAGCAGGCCGCCCTTCCAGACCACCATTTCCACCGGCACGCCGGCAGCCAAGGCGGTAAGGCGGGGGGCTCCCTGGATGACCACATCGCCGGCCAGCGCCATGCCCTGGCCCGCGATGGCAACCGCTACCGCCGCGGTCACCGGGGGGAGTCCGGCGGCCACCGCTGCCGGGACGAGCAGCCCGGCCACCAGCGGCACCGACGGCGTGGGCCAGAAGAACAGGGCCACGATGAACGTGGTGACGGCCAGCGCGGCGTAGCTCACGGCCGGGGAGACCATCAGCTTCCGGAGCGGGCTGATCATGATGCTATCGGCGCCGGTCGCCCGCAACCCCCGCAGCATGGCAACCATGATGCTGATGATCAGGAAGATCCCGAACAGCTCGGTGGCCGCCACGATCATGGAGTTGAACAGGGTCTGCACCGCGAACACCACGTCTTGCCGGAACGAAAGCGCGATGAGGAAGGTGAAGATCACACAGGGGATGATGACCGACCGCCGGAAAGCCATGGTGACCAGGACGGCCACCACCCCTATCACGTATAACCAATGTCCCAGGGTCATCGGCAGGACCTCCTTGCTCATTACTGATGAGTAGCAGGAGCCACAACCAATTGCACCCTCATTCGCCCTCCACACCCCTCCCGTCGGCCTCAGCTTCTCTGCCTTGCAAGATTCGACACCGCCGCCGCCGATCCTGCAACCCGGCGGCAGGAGAGTGCCGGTCAGCCCGCGGCCGGTCCCAGCCAGCCCCTCACCCGCATGGCATCGGCCACTCGCTTGACCGCCACCATGAACGCCGCCGATCGCATGGGCAGCTTCCGATCGCGGCACATCCCGTAAACATTATGAAAGGCCCGGACCATGGCCATCTCCAGCTTCCGGTTGACCTCTTCCTCCGACCAGTAGTATCCCGACAGGTTCTGCGCCCACTCGAAGTAGGAGACGGTGACCCCCCCGGCGCTCGCCAGGATGTCGGGGAGCACCAGGATGCCGCGATCGAAGAGGATCCGGTCCGCTTCCGGCGTGGTGGGACCGTTGGCCGCCTCGCCCACGATCCTCGCCCGGACTCCCCCGGCAATGCGAGCCGTCAACTGGTTTTCGAGGGCGGCGGGGATCAGCACCTCGCACTCCGTCTGCAGGAGTTGTTCCGTACTGACGGCCATGGCCGCCGGGAAGCCGGACACCGTGCCGGTGCGGCACTTGTGGTCGGCGAGTGCTGCCGGGTCCATACCGCAGGACTGGAAGACCGAGCCGCAGGAATCCCCCACCGCTACCACGCAGGCCCCGCGCTCGTGGAAGAGCCGCGCCGCCACCGAGCCGGCGTTCCCGAACCCCTGGACGGCGACCCGGGCTCCCGCCACGGGGATGCCCAGCTGCTTCATGGCTTCCAGACACGCGTACACACAGCCGCGCCCGGTAGCCTCGTTACGCCCCTCCGACCCGCCGAGGAGCAGCGGTTTGCCGGTCATGACTCCGAAGGAATTGTGATCGCGCAGCCGGCTGAACTCGTCGACCATCCAGGCCATGACTTGCGGGTTCGTGTATACGTCGGGTGCCGGGATGTCTTTCTCGGGTCCGATGATGGGAGCCAGCGCCCGCATGAGCCCCCGGCTCAACCGCTCGAGTTCGCCGCAGGACAGCCGCCGGGGATCGCAACGTACGCCTCCCTTGCCGCCCCCGTAAGGCAGACCCAGCACGGCGCACTTGAAAGTCATCCACATCGATAACGCCTTGACCTCATCCATCGTGACCTCGGGATGGAACCGCAGGCCGCCCTTGAACGGCCCCAGCGCGTCGTTGTGTTGCGACCGCCACCCCACAAAGCTTCGGACGCTGCCGTCGTCCATGACCACGGGGACGGAAACTTCCATCACTCGCGACGGCTGCTTCAGTATTTCGTATGCCGCCGCCTCCAGGCCCAGGGCGTCACATGCCTCCCTCACCTGCCGCTGGCATATTTGGAAGCAATTCAGGGTGAGTTCCTCGGCCGCTGTGTCGCACTTCATCTCTTGGCCCTCCTCAAGTCCCGGACGCCCGGAAGGCCGTATTTCGACATTTCAAAACCGCCCTGTGCCTCCTCCACCGGGACCATCTTGATACAACTGCGTTTCGCTATGTCGGTACATACGCGCAGGCAAGCGCCGCATCCCTTGCAGCGATCGATGGCGACGAATGCCGTCTTGCGCTCTTCATCATACAGGAGCGTGTTGGGCTCGGGGCAATACAGGGTGCACAGACGGCAATTGGTTGCGGAGCACTTCGCGGGGTCGACTTGCGCTATCTTATACATACCGCATCTCTCTTCTTCAGGCCGTGTTGAACCCAACCCTGCTGGCCCGCATACTTGTGGGCGGCTCGGATTACCTCCATGTTCTTCTCGACCAACTCGGCCTTGTGAGCAAACCCCTTCTCGGCAGCGCGATCGAGCGAGGCGGTCCCCCCGGAAGCCACGAAGTCCTTGCCCAGGAAACGCGCCCGCACCGCCTTCTCCAGGGAGTCGAGGTCGGGGATGCCGAGGATGGCCGCCACAGCACCGACCATGGCCATGTTGGTCGCGACATCTCTCCCGGCATACTCCAGCGCCAACTGCAGGGCGGGCAGATAGTACACGCGGGCCCGCCGCTCGCGTAGCTCCCGCTCCTCATCCGCTCCGAGCTGGAGGGGATGCTGGGCATTGATGAGGATATCCGAGTCTTCCTTTAGCCCGGAGTAAAACGGCATGGTGTACGACTTCCCGTGCGTTATCACCTGACTATGGAAGATCGCGATGAAATTGGGGTAGGTGATCTCGCCGATCTCGTATAGCGGGCCGTCAGCTATCCGCACATAGCTCTCCACCGGAGCCATCCGTTTCTCGGAGCCGAAGAAAGGGACCACCGTGCTCTCTCCGCCGCTCAGGATGACCGCGTTGCTGAGAACGTGGGAGGCGGTGACCACGCCTTGCCCACCGACTCCTGCCATGCGGATGTTATATCGCTTCATGCTGTCGGCCTCCCCTTTGCGCGGCCATCCCGTCGAGGTAAGCGCTGGCTTCGTCGCTCATGATCTCGAGGTAACCGTAGCGCTCCTTCTCCACCTGGCGCGCATCGTCGAGCACCTTCTCGGGCGGTATGGAGTACTCGATGCTACAGGATGTGTAGACCTGGACATAAGCAGGTCCGATCTCGCGCGCCACCAGCACCGCCTTCCGAATGGTGCTCACCACTCGGCTGGGATTGGCGGGGGTGAGGCGGGCGATATAGGCAACGCCTGCCGTTCGCGCCAGGCCAAGCATGTCGATCTTCTCGAACTGCTTGCCCCGGGGAGCCATCTTGACCACGGCCCCTCTACACGTCATGCCGCTCTCCTGGCCGCCCGTGTTCCCGTAAACTTCGTTGTCCAACATGACCGTGGTGAACTTCTCCTTGCGGAACCAGGAGTGCATGACCTGCGAGAAGCCGATGTCGGCGATCCCTCCATCTCCGGCCATGACCACCACATCCTTGGCTTGCCCGGGGAAGCGGATGGCGAGTCCCCGCTTCAGGCCGGTGGCAACCCCGTTGGTATCGCAGTAGTTGCCATAAACGAACGGTATCGCCGCTTGCGACAGGGCCATGCGGCCACACCCGGCGGTGCCGACCATGATGGTGTGCTCGGGGTTGGGCAGGCCCATGAGCGCCAGGCGGATGAAGAAAGCCATGGCGCAACCCTCACACATGGGGTGCTCCTCGAGTATCTCCTTGAACGTTCCAACCTCGGACAGCGTGACTTGACGTCCGAATGGGCCCCGCTCGACCAGGTCCTGGTATTCCTTTGGCATGAAGCGCATGAACCCGGGAGCCACTTGCAGTGTCCTCAACGCCATCGCCTAGCACCTCGTCCTGTGAGTGGCCTCAAGCACATCCTCTGGCCGTCAACGTCCTTACTTGCCCGGACACGCCCACTCCAGGATCATCTCCGTGGGCATGGTTATCCCGCCGAAAACCCTCGGCCCGTCGGCAATGTGGGCGTCCACACTCCCATAGAGGGTGGACCGCACTTCCCGGTTCAGCCACCCTGCGCAGTTGAACTCGGGGATGATGATATGCTTGGCATTCCTGCAAGCCTCGCGTAGTTCCTCGCGGGGGAAGGGGCGCAGGCATTTGAGCTTGATCAGGCCGAGCTTCGTCCCCATCTCCTCCGCCTGGCGGAGCGCTTCCCGGGACTGGGAGACGGCGCTGCCCGAGGCGACGATCATGGTCTCCGCCTCCGGATTGGTGACCTCGACCAGTCCGTCGAGATAGCGAGCGATCCAGGGGCGTGCCCGCTCCTGCGCGGCGTGGATCTCTTGTTGCCAGGCGGCATGCATCTGGTAGCTGATGAAGTTGCTCTTCTGTATGGGAGCATCCCGGGCAATGCGGATGGGTGGGTTTTCGTTGTCGATCATCGGCACGGCTTCACTATAGCAGTCCCTGCCGGGGAGTTTCAACTCGGCGGAGGGCATCTCCACCCAACCCCGGGCGTGGGTGACGAAGAAGCCGTCCACCGCGACCGCCACGGGCAAGGTGACCTCGCACTTCTCCGAGATGACGAACCCGGCCAGCGTGTAATCGAAGAAGTCCTGCTGGTTCTCGGCGTGTAACACGATGTTCCCGGTGAGCAGCATGTACCCCAGTTCGAGGTTGTCGGGCTGAATGGACAGGGGCGCATTGATCACCCGACACATGATGAGGAAGACGACCGGCAAGCGGTGCCCGGGCCACGAGGCGATGACCTCCAGACCGCGCATGAGTCCCGGACCCGAGGAAGCAGTCAGGCAGCGAACGCCTGTCCGCGAGGCGCCGGAAATGGCCGAGAAAGCGCCGACTTCGTCCTCCGCCCGGTAGTAATCCTTGAGGTATCCCTCTGCGTACAATTCCCCTACTTGCTGCATGGTCTCGCTCTGGGGAGTTATGGGATAGGCGATGGCGATATCCACATTGGCTCGGCGTACGGCCTCGTTGGCCGCCTCGCTGCCCGTGATGTACGATCGGGTGCGGGGAGCCTCGAAGAACATGTACTCGGGCGTGACTACACGCTGTTTCTCGACACCATCCACGGTGGATTCCTCCCGTAATGCGCTGCCTTGCCGGCATCAAGCGGCGCCCGGGTAATGCCGGGCACGATCTCAAGCGCCATCCCTGTGCTGCCAGACCAACCCTTCCTGCACGGCCCGCTGCGCCCGGGTCAACTGGATCCCCTCAGCGTCGCCGTGGAGCGGACGTAACCCTTGCCGTTTCAGACGGCGGATGGCATCGGTGAGAGCCCGCACCTGATCGGCACCGGAGAACGGGAGGGACGCCATGGAGTCCTCATGGCCGGCGGCGTGACACAGCGTGATCGTGTAGCAGTTGGTGCCCGCCCGGATCATCCGCAGCGTGATGTTGGCGTAGTGGCAATGAACCCCAACAAATACGCACACTTCAATCTTATTGTACCAGATCGTGAGGTTCGGATGGCACGGGTTGATGACCGCCTCGGGGTCGATCTTGGGGTAAATGGGCCGGTAATCCGGCATGGGTATGACGCGGACGCCGGGAATCGCCTCGGCCAGTTCAAGCACCGCTCCCGCCTTGGGCGAAACGCCGTCCCGCCAATCCCATAGCACCAGCGGGCCCGGGAATATGGTCGGATGCTTGCGGGTCAGCAACTCCCGGGCCATAACCTCGAGGGCCGCTTGCTCGCTGACGATACGTCCCTCCACGAGGCCCTGTCCCTTCTCGGGGAGGACGACCCCGCAGGAAGCGGCGGCGGGGGGCAACACGCCCGCAGGACCGGGGCCAATGACACAAGGACTATGCTTCTCCATGGTTCCTACCACCTCGACAGTTCGCGACGGCTTAGCCCGTCACGATGGCCTCGTGTAGCACTTGAAGATCGGGGGCATTCGGGAATTCAGGACTCCCCGCCCTTTCCCCGGATCTGTCCCACGGCGGTGCGGTCGAACTCCAGTTCCACCTTCTCCGCCACCTTGACGGTCACGGAGTGCTCCTTGAACGCGGTGATCACCCCGTGGATCCCCCCAATGGTAACGACCCGGTCGCCCTTCTTGAGGCTCTCCAGCATTGCACGGCGCTGCTTCTGTTGCTTGGCCTGCGGGCGCCACACCAGGAAGTACATGGCACCGAACATGGCGACCAGGGGCAGAAAGAAAGCTAGATTTGATGCTGCTCCTTGCGGCACGAGTTCAACACCTCCCGAAATTCTCTCCGACGGTCCGTCATTCTGCCGTCGCCGTCGATTTCCCTTCCTGATAACGCTGGATGGTCGCGTCACGCCAGGCGTCAAATTCACCGGCGGCAATGGCCGCCCGCGCGCCCGCCAGCAGATCCAAAGTGAACCGGAGGTTGTGCAGGGAGGCCAAGCGCTGGCCCAGTGGCTCTCCGGCCACCAGCAGGTGGCGGAGGTATGCCCGAGTGAAACCTCGACACGCGGGACATGCACATCCCTCGTCGAGGGGACGAAAATCGCGGCTGAAGCGGGCCGCGCGAAGCGACATCGCCCCGTCACGGGTGAGGGCCGTGCCGTGACGGCCGGCCCGGGAGGGGTATACGGAGTCGAACATGTCCACTCCCCGGGCAATAGCCTCGATCAGGTCGCAGGGCGCGCCGACCCCCATCAGGTAACGCGGTCGATCTGCCGGCAACTCCGGCAGGGTAGCCTCCAGCATCGCGTATAGCACCGGCCTGGGTTCGCCGACGGACAGTCCGCCCAGCGCATAGCCTGGAAAGTCCATCTCCACCAGTTCGCGCGCCGCCTCTCGCCGCAGGTCCGCGTAGGTGCTGCCCTGGACGATCGCGAACCGTGTCTGCTCGGGCAGACCAGTGGTGCGCGACCGCCTGGCCCAGTCTGCGGTCAGTTCGACCGCACGGCGAGCGGCAGATTGCTCGCATGGGTAGGGGACACACACGTCTAGCGGCATGGCGATGTCCGCCCCCACCGCCGCCTGGATCTCCATCACCCGCTCCGGCGAAAGGAAGTGCTTCGAACCGTCCACATGCGAGCGGAACGTAGCCCCAGACTGGTCCACCGAGCACAGTTTGGCCAGACTGAATACTTGATAGCCACCGCTGTCGGCGAGTACGGGTCCGTGCCACCCCATGAAGGACTGGATCCCGCCCGCCGCCCGAAGGACCTCGATTCCGGGTCGGAGATAGAGGTGATAGGCATTGACGAGAATCAGGTGGGCGCCCAGCCCCTTCACTTCGCCCGGGGTCAGGGTCTTCACGCTCGCCCGGGTGCCTACGGGCATGAAAGCCGGCGTCGCCACCTCACCCCGGGAAGTGACCAGCCGGCCGAGGCGCGGCCCCGCGGCCGCGCCGGTCATGAGGTCGAACCGCAGGTCGCCAATCCCCCTCTTCGCCGTTCTAGCCTGGTAGGGGCGGGTTCAGAACCCGCCCCTACTCTACCAGGTGTTCTCCTTCACTCTTCTTCAATTAATTACTTTCGTTCTCTTCACCTTCATCCCTGCCGTCCCCGCCGCGGCCTTCATCCCCCCGGCCCTCGCGGCCTGGTTCGGGTCGGACAGGAGGTGTGGGCTGGTCTATTCTCCCCCTGTCGTCCCGCCTGTTCTCGGTCCGGGTGCGGTCTTGACCGCGTCCCTCTCCGCCTTCCCCGTCTTGCTGACTTCCCTCATTTCCCTCGCCCTCATCGCCATCCTCACCCTCACCGTTGCCATTGCCATCCCCCCGGCCTGGCCGCCCTGGCCGGTCTGGCCGCTCGGACAACTCGTCTTCATCGTCGCCCTGATCTTCGCCTTCGTTTCTTCGTTCCTCCTCGGGCCGCTCATCGTCCTCGTCTTCTCGCTCATCTTGCCCTCTTTCCCGCTCCGGACGGCGGGCCCGATTGCGCTCCCGGAACTTTTCCGCCAGATCTTCCAGTACCTCAGGCGGGTCGTCCCCCGCCACGACTTCCGCCGCCAAGCCACCCGCCCTGCCGATTGCCTCTCCCAACCGGCCTTCCCGGACATCCTCAACCTCGAGAGCCAGCCCTCGCTCCTGCGCCCGCAGCAGGACGGCATAGCGGCCCGCCGTGAGTCCAACCGCCCGCGCCTCCTGCCACACCGCCGGGCTCACCTGCAGGGAGGCGAGTGTGATCGCCGCGGCACCCGTGAGTTCCCGGTCGGCCGCCGCCTTCGCCTGCTCGCCAAGGGCCTGAATCCGGCCGACCAGCCGTTCCTGGCCAGGGAGGAGGGGTGTCACGGCCAACACCAGCACATTGGGGCCTGCGGGATCGAGGTACCGCCGTTCCCGCGCTACGTGTAGTAAGCGTTCCAGGACCACCCCTAAATCCAGTCCCCGGACGGATCCTGCCGCCCTCACCAGTTCCATCCCGCTGCCATCGACGCCGACGGCTTCCACCACTCGCTCCCGCGCGTCGACTGCCAACTCGAAACTGGGGTTTATGTCGAGCGAGACCCGCGCCGCTATCGGCCCCAGCGCGCCCGCCCGGGGTAGGAGTACCATGAGGGCGATGACGCTGGCCATAACCAGGGCCGGCCGCAGCAGCGGCCTGAGCGCCAATGACTGCCTGCGGATGAACCGAACCTCTCCGCCGAGGTCTCCCGGCTCCCCCTTCAGCGGCACCCACCGAAATTCCCCGCCGTCGGCCAGCACCAGTGCAGAGCGCCCTCTGACCTCCAGCACCATGCCTCTACCGACTGACTTCGTGCCCATGCCGATCACTCCCGCAAGAGGTAGCTCTTGAGATAGGGGAGATCCTCCAACAAGATCAGCGCCGCAGCCAGAATGTACCTGCGGTGACGTTCCAGGGTTTTACGTTTCATGCCCGAACGCTCCGCCAACAGCCGCATCGGCACCACCCGTCGCTGGCGGAGGGCCGCCGCCAGGACCGGATCCTCGGCCAGGGTCCGCGCGGCCCTCAGCGCGCTTCGCCGCGTATCGGCGTGACGCGGGCCCGCCCGTACCAGATCGGGCAGGTGAACGCCGTAGTGCCGGAGTAGTTCCCGGTAACGCACCACTTCTTCCCGGCGTTCGCCGGCCTCAGTTTCCGCCCGGTAGGCCAGGACCGCCTCCCGCACCTCGGGAAGCGGCGACGGGCCTTGTACCGGGTCGTCGACGGAACTCCAAGGGATTTCCCGCCGGCCAGCTCGGTCCTTGCGATAGTGGTCGACCAGCCTCCGGCGTATGACTTGTTCCGCGAAGGCGAAGAAGCTGCCGCCACGCTCATCATCGTAATGGTCAATCGCTTCATTGAAGGCCGCCAACCCGACGCTGAACTCATCATCGCGGGCGGGGTCCACACGGCGCCGGGTTACCTGGCCGGCCACACGCAGGACGAAAGGCTGATACCGCCTGAGCAGGGTCTCTCTGGCCTGAGCGTTGCCTCGGCGCGCCTCGGCCATGAGGCCTTGGGTCAGGTTGGCAGGCCCCGATTCGCCCCCACCCGCTCCGCCTTGCCGGGCCAGCTTTTCCACCATCCTGGATCAGATATTCGTGACAGCCGGTTGCTTATGGGGGGGTATCTCGATCACGAGTGTTCGTCGAACAGGCGTGGCTGGGGCCGGGGTTCCGGCAACCCGAGGTGGCGGTAGGCCGCCACGGTCAGCATCCGGCCCCGCGGCGTCCGCTTGATGAAACCAAGCTGCATCAAGTATGGCTCGTACACATCCTCGATTGTCTGGACCTCCTCGCTGATGGCGGCGGCGATCGTCTCCACGCCCACGGGTCCCCCGCCGAACAGGTCGGCCAGCGCTCGGAGGAGCCGGTGATCGACTCGGTCCAGCCCGAGGCCGTCCACCTCCAACAACTCGAGACCATCATTGGCTACAGGCAGCGATATGGCCCCGTCCGCCCGGATCTGCGCGAAGTCCCGAACCCGCTTCAGCAGTCGGTTCGCGACCCGCGGTGTCCCCCGAGCCCGCCGGGCTATCTCTCGGGCTGCCTCCTCGGCCAACTCCGTATCGAGGATGATGGCCGATCGCCGCACGATCTGCTCGAGTTCCGGCGCGGAGTAGTACTCGAGCCGGCTGACCACCCCGAATCGATCGCGCAGCGGCGAGGTGAGTTGCCCGGGCCGAGTGGTGGCGCCGATCAGGGTAAACCGTGGCAGATCGAGTCGGAGCGAACGCGCGCCCGGTCCCTTACCGATGATTATGTCAAGGGAGAAGTCCTCCATGGCGGGGTACAGGATCTCCTCCACCGTCCGGTTCAGGCGGTGGATCTCATCGACGAACAGGACATCGCGATCGCCGAGATTGGTGAGGATCGCCGCCAGGTCGCCGGCGCGCTCCACGGCCGGGCCCGAGGTAGCTCGCACCGCTACGCCCAACTCCCGGGCTATGATATAGGCAAGGGTGGTCTTGCCCAGCCCGGGCGGCCCGTACAACAGGACGTGGTCGAGCGGTTCGCGCCGCTCCACGGCCGCGCGGATGAAGATGCCGAGGCTTTCCACCACCCGCTCCTGCCCTATATACTCGGTCAGCCGTCTTGGTCGGAGGGTAATCTCGAACTGGCCCTCCTCGTCGGCCAACTTTCCCGATGTTACTCTCAGTTCTCCGGGTTCCGCCATGCGCTCTCCCGCCTTACAAGTGCTTCAGACTGGCCTTGAGTAGGGCGGAGGCTTGGGCTTCCGCCCCCAGGTCACGGGCGGCTCGTTCGAAGGCCCTCCCGGCTTCGGCCCGAGCGTATCCGAGTGCCATCAAAGCCTCGATCACTTCCGAGGCCCGATCCGATCCCGAACGCTGGCCGGGGGCCGTCAGGACGGCGCCGGCACCACTGTGCGCCAGCTTCTCCTTGAGTTCAAGGACGAGGCGCTGAGCGGTCTTGCGGCCAACTCCGGGGGCTCGGGTGAGGGCCGCCACATCTTCCAGCAGCACTGCCTCCATGAAGTCCCGCGGGCTCAAGGCCGATAGGACGCTCATTGCCAGGCGTGGCCCTACCCCCGTCACCCGGAGCAAAGTCTCGAACAACCGAGCTTCCTCGGCCTCGGCGAAGCCGAAAAGCTCCATGCCGTCGTCGCGCAGGCAGAGAAAGGTGTGAAGCATGGCTTCTCCCCCTGGCGCCGGCAGCCGGGAACAGGTGCCGGCCGACACCGTGACCCGATAGCCAACGCCGCCCACATCGATCACCGCCGTGGAGAAGGCCGTGGCGGCCACTCTCCCGCGCAGGAAGCTGATCATGCCGGCCGTCCTCCCTGGTAATGGTGCAGGCAACAGATGGCCGTGGCCAGCGCATCGGCTGCGTCGGCCGCCAACTCCCCTTGACCTAGTCCGAGGATGGCCCGTACCATGAACTTCACCTGCTGCTTATCGGCCTTCCCATAGCCGGTGACCGCCTGCTTGACCTCAGCGGGCGTACACTCCATCACCGCCACGCCAGCCGCTCCTGCCGCCAGGATCGCCACCCCGCGGGCCTCTCCCACTGTCAGGGCACTGGGTGCGTTACGGCCGAAGAACACCTCTTCGAGACCCACGACTGCCGGACTGTGTTCGGCGATCAACGCGGCCAACTGCTGGTGGATGATGGTGAGGCGCCTGGACGTGGGCCATTCGGGAGGCGTGACGATGACCCCGTGCTTCACCTCCCGGAGGCGTCCCCCGGATGTCTTGACTAGCCCGTAACCGGTTCGAGCGGTGCCCGGGTCAATGCCCATCGCCAACATGGTCCGATCCCCGCCATGCCATTTCAACGGGTCACGGCCATAATCCTTGCAGAGGAACGCGGTGAGATCCAGCTAGTTCTCGATCCCCTCGAGCTGGGAGAGTACGCCTTCATCTCCCCTCACGACGATGCCCTCGCTCAGCCGCCGCCGGTCGGCCGCCGACAGCCCGTCCGGCAGCGGTTCGATCGTTTCCTTGAAGAGGAGGTGGGGAGGTCGGCCGTAGAAGACCGCCAGCCGGTCCTCATGCCACCGAAGAGTACGGAATAGCTGCATCTCGGGACACAGACCGGGTGAGACCCGCACGAGTCGGGCCGTGTCGGGCTCAAACAACTCGACACGCCAGTCGGGCATGGCTGCCGCCAGGCGTTCCCGCGTCCAGCCCGCCATTCCCCCTGCCGGCGCCGAAAAATCTACTGCTCTGCGGCAGTCCGCGTAGGTGATACGCCAGGTTAGCCGCGCATCGGCCCGCAGCGTATCCTCGACCGCCGGGCCGGCCGGGGGTGCCGGCGGGATCACCGGCCGCGACGCCCGCCAGGTCAAGACCGCCCCGGCTAGAGCGACCACTCCCACACTCAAGATGAACACCCGGAAGCCCCGGCGACCCACCGGCCCCTCCCGCCATGCGATTTGCCGGTAGTATCACCGCCCCGTTCCCGGGGCATGCGACCTCAAGGAGCAGGGATACCCATCACAAACCGGTTCAGCATCCAGAGTAGCCCGGGCAGGCCGGGTATGAGCGCTACCAGGGTGAGGAGAGCCAGCCCTACCCGCGCCACGGTGAGCCGTGCATCCGGTTCCTCCCCGCCCTCCAGGATGTAAGTGGCCAGTAGACCGAGCGCCCCGAGAAAGGGCAGCAGGATCCAGTAGCCGAGGTTGGTCACCACCAGCAACTGGCTCGCCCCAAGCCGGGCCAATAGTCTGGTCTCCCCCAGCTCCACTTGGGCTCGGCCGGCGAGCGGCCGGTTCACCAGCCAGTAACCTGGCTCAGCATCAGGACGTCGCAGCGTAGCCGTAGGCGTCAGCTGAAGATCCAGGAGGACGGGCCCGGCGGCGGGATCCAGTTCACCCGGGGTCCCGACCTCGTACACAATGCCGGTCGCGCGGATGGTCTCGATGGGGCGCGCTGTCCATACACCCCGTCCGGTCATGAGGAGCAAAGTCACCCAGATGACGGCGAATGCAGCCACCGGCACAAGCAGATAGTAGCGGCGGATGGCTGACGGTCGGGGAACCCAGGTCACGGTCATCGCCTCCTTGGTCCTCCGGTGTTCGGCAGGACCGTGTTTGACTACCGGACAACGACCTGATAAAATGCTCGGCGAAGGCAGAGTAGGCACTGCGCGTCAAGTGTCAGGGGATGGGAAGTCGCCTCTGAACGAAAGGCTGCTTGGCCTGCGGTGCAGGTGCCGCGTCCGCTGCCACCCGAGGGGAAGAGGTAACAAACCTCCCTTTTCTTCGGTGGGGCGTCTGCCGCCCGAAGCCGAAGCGAAGGGAGGTGAAGACAGTGATTCGAACCCGCACCCTCGCCTATCTGGGGTTGCTCACCGCCACGAGTGTGGTCCTGACCCGGTTCTTCGCCGTGATGCTGCCCATTGGCGGGGTCGGAGCCCTGCGGTTGTCTTTCGGCGAGGTGCCGATCATCCTGTCGGGGCTCTTGTTTGGCCCGGTGGCCGGAGGCGCGGTGGGGGCGCTCGCCGACCTGATCGGTTTCCCAATCAACCCTTTCGGCGGAGCCTACTTCCCGCCCCTGACCCTCACGTCGGCGCTTCACGGCATCCTGCCCCCGCTGCTCATCCGGTTGTACGCCAGGGCGCCTTACCGCTGGCGCGATCTCGGGGCAACCGTCCTGCTCAATGACCTGGTCGTCGCGGTGGTCCTCCAAACGCTCTTCCTTTCGATACTGCTGGACCGCGCGATCCTGGTGCTGTTGCCGTTACGGTTGCTGGGTCGCTTGCTGCTCATCCCCGTCTACACGACCGTCCTGTATCTCGCCGCGACTTCCTACTACGCCCTCGACCGCAATCGGCCGCTCCTCGGCCTTGCCGGACCGCGCGGACCGGGAGCATCAGGCCGGTGATTTGCCCCACGCTGCGGGGCCGGCTTGAGCCGGCCCCGCGGCGGTCATCCCATCGCCACATTGGCATGGACTCGCTGCACGTCCTCAAGCTCATCGAGTTCTGCCAGCAACTCCACCGCCGCGTCGGCCTGGTCTCCGGGGACCTCCACGGTCATCCGGGGGACCAGGGTGACTTCCGCCTCCTTGACGGTAATGCCCAGAGCTTCCAGCGCTGCCCGTACCCGATCGCGGTCGCGGGGGTCGGCGGTGATCAGGTAGTCGCCTTCCCTTCGGGCCAGGTCCTCGGCGCCGGCGTCCAGTGCCGCCGCCAGCATCCGTCCCTCGGCAACCTCCCCGTCCGCGGTGATCAGGGCCTTCTGGTCGAACATCCAGACCACGCAGCCAGCCTCGCCCAGACTGCCGCCGTGCCGGGCAAAAACGTGACGCACCGCGGCCGCCGTCCGCCTTCGGTTATCGGTGACCGTCTCCACCACGACCGCGATACCCCCCGGACCGTATCCCTCATAGAGCGACTCCTCGAGTTGCGCGCCCGCCAATTCTCCCGTCCCCTTGAGGATCGCCCGCTGCAGATTGCCGGCGGGTATGTTCGCCTCCCGGGCCCTGGCGATGGCTTCGCGCAACCGGGGGTTGGCCTCAGGGTTAGGACCGCCTTGCCGGGCGGCCACCGTCAACTCGCGCGCAAGTCGGGAGAAGACCCGACCTTTCTGCTCGTCCACCTGAGCCTTACGGCGCTTGATATTCGCCCACTTCGAGTGACCGGACATACTGCAGCCATCCCACCTAACGTCGGGGCATGGGCGGCAATTGGCGCTTGTGCCGGCCGCGCCTGGCGAGGGCCCGCGCCCGATCCTCCACGCGGCGCGGTCCTCTTCCCGTCAACAGGTAGGCGTCGAGTTCCGCGTAGGTCAGGCCGAGTTCCCCTTCATCGGTCTGACCCGCCCATAGACCGGCCGTGGGCGGACGTTCGAGCACCGCGGCCGGCACCCCGAGATGCTGCCCCAACTTCCGGACCTGGCTCTTCACCAGCCGCGCCAGAGGGAGCAGGTCCACCCCGCCGTCGCCGTATTTGGTGAAATAACCCAGTTCCAGTTCACAGCGATTACCGCTGCCGACGACGAGGTAGTTGAGGAGGTTGGCATGATAGTAGAGGCAAGCCATCCGCAGGCGCGCCTTGAGATTGCCTTCGGGCAAGCGCCGGGCGGCGCCGTCGCCCGACTGCCCGATCTCGCCCAGCAGTGCGCGATAAGCCGGCCCGAGATCGACCACGCGTACCGGCACGGCCAACTCGCGGGCAACGTCCCGGGCGAGGTCCACATCACGGTTGTCGCTCTCACAGGGCAAGATCAAGCCCAGCGTCGAATCGGGAAAAGCTCGCCGGACCAGGCCCGCCACCACGGCCGAGTCGAGCCCCCCGCTGAGCCCCAGCACGCCTCCGACCGCCCCGGCCGACCGCACCCGCCGCCGGATCCATCCGGCCAACCGGGCGGCGGTTGCCCGGGCGTCAAACGATTCCGAACCACTCATCCGTTTCGCTCCTCCGCGCTCAAAGCCTCATTCATGCTGCCACTACGATAGCCACACAGGTCGAGGCTGACCCAAGCATAACCGATCGCCCGCAGGCGGTCCACCACCCCGGCCCGCGCGGCGAACAACTCTCCCAATTGTTCGCGGCCCACCTCGATGCTGGCCAAGCGACCATGGTGGCGGACGCGAACCTGGCGAAAGCCCAGCGAACGCAGAAAGTCCTCGGCCGCGCTTACTTGGGCGAGCGCTTCATGGTCGATGGCCTGCCCGTAGGGGAAGCGGCTGGCAAGGCAAGCCATGGCCGGCCGGTCCCAGGTGTCGAGACCTCGTTCCCGGGATAGCTGCCGCACCGTAGGCTTGTCCAACCCCGCCTCCAGCAACGGGCTGCGTACGCCCAGTTCTCGAGCAGCCCGGGAGCCGGGACGAAAGTCCGCCAGGTCGCTCGTCGTGGAACCGTCGGCCACCCAGGCCAGTCCCTGTTCTTCGGCCATGGCAACCAAGCGGGTGAACAGCTCGCGTTTGCAGTGATAGCATCGATCGGGGGGGTTAGACCGGAAGTCGGGGTCGTCGAGTTCCCGGGTGGTGATAGTCAGGTGCCGGACACCGATGCGTAAGGCCGCACGACCGGCCGATTCCTGGTCGCTCCCGGGATAGGTGGGCGACAGCGCCGTTACCGCTATGACGCCCTTTCCCAGGACTTCCACCGCGACGTCCAGGAGGAAGGTGGAATCGACCCCGCCGGAATAGGCAACCAGGACCGTACGCATGTCCTCCAGTATCTGGCGTAATCGAATCATCGCCAAGGTCACAGATCTACCCCTGCCCTGAAAGAGTGATGATAGGCTTCCTCATTGCTCGCTTCGGCTCCTGCCGATGCCAGCCAGCCCTTGATGTCCCCCGGCGCGCTGGGAGCAGGAGAGGCTGGCAGCGAGGAGGAAGGCTTCATGTGTACGCGAGACCGAACCGTGTTGAAGGAGACTGGCCCTTGACCTCGCCTCGCCTCACGCTCGCCGATGCCTTCCTGTCAGCCGTCGTACTGCTATGGGGTGTGCACTTCGTGGTCGCCAAGCGGGTGATGACGGTCCTCGACCCGCTGGCCTTCGCGCTGGTCCGTTTCGCCCTCGCTTCGGTCCTCCTGCTGATCGTGGCCGCCCGGGGGGGACGGCCCCGCTTCAGCCCACGGGACTGGATACAGGTCGGCTGGCTCGGTCTGCTCACCGGAGCCAACCAGGTGCTGTGGCTGCGGGGGCTGGAGTTGACCGGCGCCGGGGATGCCGCCCTGATCATGGCCTCATCGCCTGCGTTCGTCGCCATCATACGCTGGGCGGGAGGAGAACGGCCGGTAATGCTCACGGTCGGCGGGCTGGCCGTGGCCATGGCGGGCGTCGGCCTGATCGCCACTCCCCATGGGCCGGGAGGGCTTCAGCCGATGGGAGGCGTATTGATGCTGGGCGCCGCCATCACCTGGGCCCTATACACTGCTTCCGGACCGAGACTGCTAAACCACCATCCTGCCTTGCCGGTGACTGCGGGCGCCTTCCTGGTGGCCACTGCCGTGCTGATCGTGCCCGGCCTGGCCCCCGCCGTGGCCGCGCCCTGGGGACAGCTCACCCCGATGCTCTGGTTGGAACTCGGCTACTCCGCTTTCCTCGCCGGGAGCGTCGCGTGGGTGTTGTGGTACCGTGCGGTCTCCCAGATCGGGCCTACCCGGGTGATGGTCTATCAGTACTTCATCCCCGTGGTGGCCGCCCTGGCCGCCGCCGCCTGGCTCGGTGAAAGCTTCGCCCCCCGACAGATGCTGGGGGCAACCCTGGTGATCGGGGGCACGCTTGCGGTGCGACTTTCCTTACCGGTTGCCAAAGCGCTCGCGTCCGAATGACCTCCTACGGCCGCGCATAGGCTGCCGCCGAAAGGGGTCGGGAAGGCGTGCGCCCCGTTCCCAGCGAGCTTCCGTGTCCGTGGCATGCATTCTCCGTAGCGGACGTCGCGGCCAGGCTGAGTACCGATCTCCGGGATGGACTGCCCGTGGCCGAAGTGGCCCGGCGCCGCGCCCATTATGGGTCAAACCGGTTGGTCGAAGCCAGACCCCCCGGATTCCTGCACACCCTGGCGCTGCAGTTTGCCGACTTCATGGTCGGGGTGTTGATGGCCGCGGCCGTACTGTCGCTGCTTCTCGGCGAACTGGTCGACTTCATCACCATCATCGCGATAGTGATGGTCAACGCGCTGCTCGGGGCCGTGCAGACCCACCGGGCGGAACGTTCGCTGGCGGCGCTGCGCGATCTGGCCGCGCCCGCCGCCCGGGTAATACGGGCCGGCCAACTTGTGCCGGTGGGCGCGGATGAACTGGTGCCGGGAGACGTGGTGCTCCTTGAGCCCGGCGACCGGGTGCCGGCCGACCTGCGGCTCGTGGAGACCTGGGCTCTGGAAGCAGACGAGTCGCCGCTCACCGGCGAGTCGATCCCGGTGGAAAAGCGAGCCGCACCGGTACTAGCCCCGCCTACGGCCCTCGGCGACCGCCGCAATCTGCTGTTCAGCTCGACAACGGTGGTCCGCGGCACCTGCCGGGCGCTGGTGGTCGCCACCGGGATGGATACGGAACTCGGCAAGGTGGCAGCCATGCTCCGGCCGGGGCCGCGCGACGCCACTCCCTTGGAGGGACGCTTGAGCGAACTCGGCCGCGTGCTGGTGCTCATCTGCCTGACGGTGTGCGCTCTGGTTGTCGTGATGGGCCTCGGCCGAGGCGAGGCTTTCGCGCCGATGCTGCTCACCGGAGTCAGCTTGGCGGTAGCGGCTATACCCGAGGGTCTGCCGGCGGTCGTCACCATCGCGCTCGCCACCGGCGTCCAGCGGATGGCCGATCGGCGGGTGATCATCCGGCGGCTGCCGGCCGTGGAAACCCTGGGATGCACGACCGTCATTTGCACCGATAAGACGGGCACGCTCACCGAGAACCGGATGACGTTGCGGGAGCTACACCCGGGCGGGCCGGCGGAGTTGGCGGCGGGGCTCCTCTGCTGCAATGCGCGGCTGACGGCCGGCGGGAGGGACGCTCGCGGCGACCCCACCGAAGCGGCCCTGGTCCTGGCTGCAGCCGCTTCCGGGATCACCCGGGAGGCGGTCGAGGCGGCCTACCCCCGCGCGGCAGAAATCCCCTTCGAGCCGGAACGCCGCCGCATGACCACCCTGCATTCGCGGCGAGGGAGGGGCGTCCTGGACCGTCTGCTGGGTCGCGACGTCCGGCATTTCCTGGTCACCAAGGGGGCGCCTGATGCCGTCCTGCCCCTCTGTGCCGCCCGCCAGGACGGAGACCGGCGAGTTCCCATGGACCCGGCGGCGCGGGCGGAGTGCCTCCGCCGGGCGGAGGACCTCGCGGGACGCGGGCTGCGGGTGCTCGCCATCGCCTACCGCCCGCTCTACCGGACGCCCGGGGGGCGGCCCGAGCCCGAACTCGAGCGGGACTTGTGTCTCCTGGCCCTGGCCGCGATCGCCGACCCACCCCGGGCTGAGGTGCCCGAAGCGCTTCGCGTCTGCCGCCGGGCGGGCGTCCGCGTGCTGATGTTGACCGGCGACCACCCGGCGACCGCGCGCAGCATCGCCGAGGAACTAGGCCTGCTTGAGCGGCAGGAGGCCGTCGTCACCGGCGCCGAACTCGAGGCGATGGACGACCGGCGGTTGGCCCGGACCATCCGCACCGCCACCGTGTTTGCCCGGGTGTCCCCCGCCGACAAACTGCGGCTCGTCCGAGCCGTACGCCGCCAAGGACATATCGTCGCCATGACCGGCGATGGCATCAACGATGCCCCGGCGCTGAAGGAGGCGGATATCGGGGTGGCCATGGGCCAGACCGGCACGGACGTGGCCCGCGAGGCATCGGCTATGGTCCTCCTCGACGACGACTTCACCGGGATCGTCCAGGCGATCCTCGAGGGAAGGGCCATCTACGACAATATCCGCAAATTCCTGCGTTACCTCCTGGCCTGCAATGCCGGGGAGATCCTGGTCATGCTGGGAGCTTCCTTGTTACACCAGCCGCTCCCGCTCTTGCCGGTGCAGATCCTCTGGGTCAATCTGGTGACGGACGGGCTGCCGGCCATCGCCCTCGGGCTGGGCCGACCCGACCCCGGGGTTGCCGATCGCCCGCCGCGTCCCCCCGGCGAGAGCATCTTCGCCCGGCGGCTGGGGGTCAAGATCGCCGGCCGGGGCATGCTCATCGGCCTGGGATCGCTGGCGGCGTTCCTGTACGGGCGGCATGCCTTCCCCGCCGACCTGACGCTGGCGAGGACGATGTGTTTCGCCACGCTCGTCCTCGCCCAGCTCCTGCACGCCTTCGATTGCCGGTCGGAGCACCGTTCGCTCGTGGAAACCGGCTTGCTCGCGAATCTCCCCTTACTGGCGGCCGTATCCTGCTCGGCCCTGATGCTGCTTGCGGTCATCTACCTGCCCGCCCTGCAACCGGTCTTCCGAACCATGCCGCTCGGCCTCGGAGAGTGGGCAGCGGTCCTGGCCGCAGCGGCCTCAAGCCAGGTACTGGTGGGCATCAGGCGGCTCCTCCGTCACCAGGGCTGGCTTCGCTAGCGGCCGCCGGGCAGCTCGAGCCGGACGTAGGTCTGCGGTACTTCTCCCAGCAAGACGGTTTGGGCCACGGGGAAGCGATTCTGAAGCTCCACCCTGGTGGAAAGCAAGGGGACCACTACCCGCATATTCACCGTCACTTCCATGTAGAGGGTGTGCCGGGTCTGGTTGATGCCGGCCTCCTCCATGGAATCTCTCACCTCCACCAGGGGGACGGCGATGGGCACGAGCCGGACGGGGATGCGGGGGCCGTAGTTGGCGAAGATCTGGCTGCCCATCACCTGGCCCAAGGGGATGGCGACCCGGGTATCCGCGAGGCGTTCCAGTTCCGCTTGAAGGTCGAGCACGGTGGCCGCGGCCAGCGCGTTGATCGCGGTGGTATTGGGGAGCAGTACGACCACCCGGCCCCGCTCATCGCGCTCCAGGTGCATCAGCTGCCGGTAATCGGCTACGGCGGCGTGCTCCTGGATGACGCGGGCCACGCCTTCCTGGGCCATGTTGGCGACATGGGCTTCCGCCAGGATGAGGATGGTAGGCGCCAAGCCGGCCTCGAGCACGGCCAACGCGACCACCGCGAGCAGCACGAGCATGAGGACCGCCAGACCCGGCGCGAGGGCGGCCGGATCACGGCGGGCGCCGCCAGCCAGGCGGGCGGCCCGGCGCCTGCGCGCCAGCCACCGCCGGAAACGGATCAAGGTCAACACCTCCTGGGAACCGAGCACCACCGATCCCCAGGCTATGGGTCAACCGTCCCCTCCCGTGCCTGTCCCAACCCGCAGGCGGACCGACCGGCGTTTTCCGACCCGGAGGACCATCCCGTCCCGCGGCGCGATCAGCTCCCCGGCGTCCTCCGCCAGCCGTCCATCGATCCGCACCCCGCCCTGTTCCACCAGCCGCCGGCCCTCGGATGCGCTGCTGGCTATGCCGCTGGCGGCGAGCAACCAGGCGACGCCCACGCGGCCGTCGCCGACTTCGGCTGCGGACAGGTGGTAGTCGGGGATCGATGCCGGCAGGGCCCCCCGGCGGAAGACGGCGTCGAACTCCTCGGCCGCGGCGCCCGCGTCATCCCGACCGTGGTATATCGACACTATTTCCCCGGCCATGCGCGCCTTGGCGTCCCGAGGGTTGAGTCCGCCGCCGGCCATGGCGGCAGCCATCGCTTCGATCTCGACCGCCGGGACGTCGGTGCATAGCTGCAGGTAACGCAGGATGAGCCGGTCGGGTATGGACATGAGGCGGCCGTACATCTCGGCCGGCGGGTCGCTGACGCCCACGTGGTTGCCGAGGCTCTTGGACATCTTCTCCACGCCGTCGATGCCCTCGAGCAAGGGCAGGGTGACGACCACCTGCGGCGCCAGTCCGTAGTCCCGCATGATCTCGCGGGTGGCCAGGAAGTTGAAGGTCTGATCGGTGCCGCCCAGCTCCACATCGGCCTGAAGGTGAACCGAGTCGTAGGCCTGGGCTAGCGGGTACAGCAGTTCGTGGACGAACACCGGTATGCCCGCCTTCAAGCGCTGCGAGTAGTCATCGCGCTCCAGCAAGCGGGCCACGGTGTACCGGGAAGCCAGACGCAGGATGTCCGCGAACCCGAGCGGGCCGAGCCAGTCGTTGTTGAACAGCACCCGGGTCTTATCCGGATCGAGGATGCAGCTAATCTGGCGCTGGTAGGTGCGGGCGTTTTCCCGAACCTGGACCTCGGTAAGTAGCGGCCGAGTTTCGGACTTGCCGCTCGGGTCGCCGATCCGGCCGGTGAAATCGCCCACCACGAAGAGCACCTCGTGCCCGAGGTCTTGAAACTGCCGGAGCTTCCGGAGGACCACGGCATGTCCGAGATGGATGTCAGGGGCGGTGGGGTCGGCGCCCAGCTTCACGCGAAGCGGCCGTCCCTCGGCTTGAGCCCGCGTCAGGCGCTCCCGCAACTCGCTCTCATTGATGAGCTGGGCCGTGCCCCGCTTGAGCAGTTCCACCTGTTCGCGCACCGGGATGGGCATGGCGTCGTCTCCTCAAGGACGGTCGTGCTCGATTGCCGCCAGTTTGGCGGTATTATAGCATGCGGTATTGGGGAGGACAACTCACACGGGACGTCGTAACCGCCCGCCATTACGCTTCTAGCTGCAACTTTCCCTGCGGAGGCTACGGTCCTGGTTTGACAGGGTTGGCGAGGCTGGAGTAGAATTAGTCACCCGGCCGGAACAGGGGGAATCGCGTGTGACGCCCAGATCCACGGCCACGACCGCCGCCGGCGCTCGGGACCATGGTGCGCGAAGCCGGCGACGGTTCCGCATTTCCTTCTTCCGGATGTTCTTGCTGGTATTCCTGGTGGCATCGCTCGGCACGGCAGCGGTCGCCGGGAACCTGATCTGGCAAGCTTACCGGGGATTGCCCATCCTCGCCAGCCTCGAACCCCAGCCGAGCGAGAGCACTTTCCTTTACGACGCCCAAGGCCAACTGCTTACCCAGCTGCACGGTCCCGAACACCGGGTGCTGGTTTCGCTGGACCAGATCCCCAGCCATGTCGTCAACGCCTTCGTCGCCATCGAGGATCACCGCTTCTTCGATCACCTGGGGGTCGACTTCCGCGGCATACTCCGGGCGGCCTACGTCAACATCGTGGGCGGCCAGATCATCGAGGGCGCGAGCACCATAACGCAGCAACTGGCCAGGAATGCCTGGCTCACGCTGGATCGTACCTATGAGCGGAAGCTACAAGAGGTCTTCCTGGCCCTGCAACTCGAGAGGTTTTACACCAAGGAAGAAATCCTGGAGATGTATCTGAATCAGATCTTCTTCGGCCACAAAGCATACGGCATTCAGGCGGCTTCGCAGGTCTACTTCGGCAAGGATGTCGGCGAACTCACGGTGGCGGAAGGCGCATTGCTGGCAGCGGTGGCCCGCGGGCCGCAACTCTACTCCCCTTATCTCAACCCCGAGGCCGCGAAAGATCGCCGGAATCTGGTGCTGGAGGCCATGGTCCGTCACGGATTCCTCAACCAGGGCGAGTTCGAGCAGCTCCGCGAGCAACCCCTGGTCCTGCGCGGCCTGCGCCGGCCTGCCGAGTATCCCCACCCCTGGTTCGTGGACTATGTGCTGAGCCAACTCCTCGACCGCTACGGGCCGGCCCAGGTGTATGGAGGAGGGCTGCATGTATACACCACGC
Organism: Bacillota bacterium; assembly: GCA_035477115.1. Classification (GTDB taxonomy): domain Bacteria; phylum Bacillota; class Sulfobacillia; order UBA995; family UBA995; genus UBA995. The sequence continues at coordinate 77,821 of DATIKW010000018.1, forward strand.
TGGTGCCCTCCATCCAGGCGGCCGCCGAGGAGGCTTTTCGGCTTCACCTCGATCCGCCTTTCCCGCTGGATGCGATCGACCCGGCCACCGGCCAGCTAGCCGTGCAGCCCGAGACGGGGGGCGTCTTCCTCGATCCGCACACCGGCTACATCCTGGCCATGGTGGGCGGGCGCCGGCACGATGAGGCGTTGGAGCTGAACCGGGCATGGCAGGCCTACCGGCAAACCGGTTCGGCGTTCAAACCGCTGATCTACGCGGCGGCGCTGGAAATGGGCTATGCCCCGGCCACCATCGTCGACGACTGGCCATCTACTTACACGCTCGTCGATGGCACGCAGTGGACGTTCGAAAACCATAACCTCCTGTACCGCGGATTGACGCCCTACCGCGAGGGACTCGCCCTGTCGATCAACACCATGGCCGTGAAGGTGCTGGAGAAGATCGGCATCAACACGGGCTTCGAGTCCGCCCGGCGCCTGGGCATCGAGAGCCTGGTCGAGCGCGACGCCCAGGACCGCACGGACCGTGCCCTTTCGCCCCTGGCCCTGGGCGCCCTGACGCGGGGGACGACGCCCCTGCAGATGGCCCGCGCTTTCGCACCCTTCGCCAACGGGGGATACCGGATCGAGCCGATCGCCATCCTCCGGGTGACGGATCGCCACGGCAACGTCCTCGAGGAGAACGAACCGCGCAAGGAAGTGGTGCTCAGCGAGGAATCGGCCTACCTGATGACCAGCATGCTCCGGTCCACCGTGGACTGGGGCACGGGCGTGGTGGCCCGCCTGGCCACCGGGCATCCGGTAGCCGGCAAGACGGGCACCACCGACGATGATGTGGATGCGTGGTGGGTCGGATACACGCCGGAGTTCCTGGGAGCGGTATGGATGGGTTACGATCAGCCGCGTTCCATGGATGGCGTGTGGGGCAGCACCTACGCCGCCCCCATCTGGCGCGACGTGGCCGCGGCGGCCCTCGCCGGCACCCCTCCCTCGACCTTCGTCCGGCCGAGGAACATCGTGGAACTGGACGTCTGTATCCGATCCGGCAAGCTCCCCGGCCCGCACTGTCCGCCCGGCGACATACGGCGGGAGGTCTTCCGGCGCGGCACCGAGCCGCGAACGCCCTGCGACGTTCATTACGTGGTGATGATCTGCGGCGACCACCCGAATTACCTGGCAGGCCCGGGGTGCCCCAACCCCGTCGCCCGGGTGGCCATCCGCCGCACGAGTCCGTGGTCGGCTTACACCGCCGTCCACGAGGACACGGAACGCCTGGTGACCTTCATACCGGCCGATGCCGCCCTGGAAGCGCCCACCGCGGTCTGCGAAGTCCACGGTCCCCCGCAACCGGGGATCCCTTACGTCGGGCCGGTGCGCAACATCAAGCTATACGCATGGCGGTTCCAGTTCAGCCCGTCGACGATTACCGTGAACTTCGGCGACAAGGTGCGCATCCACCTCGAGTCGACCGACGTCAACCACGGCCTGGCCATACCGGAGTTCGGCGTTCACGCGGTGGTCCTGGCGGGACGGCCGGTAATCGTGGAGTTCATCGCCGAACGAGAGGGTAGCTTCCCCTTCTATTCGGCCGTGTTCTCCGGACGGCACTGGGACCGGATGACCGGCACCCTCGTGGTCTTGCCGCCAGCCGGCGGGTAGTAGGGGCGGGTTCCGAACCCGCCCCTACAAGGATCACGAGTACCACGGCGGGCTTGGCCGCGACCGTGACGGCGACCGCGAGCACGCCGGCGACCGCGACCCGGTCGCCCGATGGTGAATCCATTTTCTCAGTAGGTGGTCAGGGCTCCCTGGCGTTTGGCTCTCCGTAGCATGGCCCGGGCGATCCAGGCGCCGGAGACAGTCCATCCGAACGCGACCGCCGCTTGAGCCGCGAACCCCATCCCCGCGGGTTCACCGGCCAACACCCGTTCCACCAGGCTGAAGGCCCAGCCGAGTGGCGACCCATGTCCCATGGCGAGCAGGGCCGGCGGGAGGGCGGCGACGGGGATGAAGAACCCCGAGAAGAAGAGCATGAAGAAGATGAGCACCTCGCTCAGACTGCCCACTTGCTTGAAGCGCACCGAGATCCCGAACAAAACTAGCCCCATGCCCATGACCCCGCCGAGCCCAAGGATCAGCGTCAACCCCAGCTTCACCCACTGCCCGCCCGACAACTCCCCGAGGGCCGATGCACTTCCGGTCAGCAGGGTGGCAATAGCGGCGAACGGGATGATCCAGACCAGGGACATGATCACCTCACCCACCGCCTGTCCTGCGAGTTGGAAGAAGACGGGAACGCGAGCCGTCAAGAGCTGAGAGAGGGTTCCCAGGGTGGCCTCCTCGATCATCATGTTGCTCATCTTGGCCAGTACATGAGCCGCGAAGTACCAGAGGAGGAATCCCAGGATCCTCGCCAGGTTCTCTCGCGGGCTGAGCGCCGGATAGGCGACCACCATGGCTGCCAGGAAGATGACCTTGATAGCGATCCCCACGACGTAATCGGCGAGGTAGTGCCGATATTCGCCCCTTTTCTTCACCAATACCGCTTGCAGCGCCCAGACGGCTTGTACGATGTCTCTCAACGTCCCGTCCCCCTCGTGACGCGGAGAAAGGCCTCCTCCAGGGGAAGCGCCGCCTGCTGGTCGAGGGAGACAGTGCCCAGGAGGCTCGCCAGTTCACCGAGCTTCCCCGACCATAGCACCCGGCCGTCGTCCATGAAGCAGAAGGTATCGCCCACTCGTTGCACCACGCCCATGTCATGAGAGGTGAGGAGGATCGTCTTGCCATCCCGATCGCGCAGCCCCTGAAGAAAGCTGACTATCTGTGCGCGGGAGGGCACGTCCAACCCCATCGTCGGCTCGTCCATCACCAGATAATCGGTGCCTTTGAGGATGCTTATGAGCAGCGCGAGTTTCTGTTTCATACCTCGGGACAGCTTATAGGCCTCAACGTCGATCTTGTCTTCAAGGTCGAGGGCCGCCAACTGCTCGGCGACGGCCCGCCGCCTGGGCCGTATCTGGTTGAGAGAGGAGAAGTAGACGAGATTCTCCCAAACGCTGAGGTAATCGTAAACGTTCTCCGCCTCCTCGAACACGAAGGCGATGTGTTGGCGAGCCCAGGAAGGACTGCTAACGAGATCCGCTCCCCGGCAGCGGATGGTCCCGCCGTCCGCCAGGACCAGGCCGGCGATGCAGTTCACCAGCGTGCTCTTACCTGCGCCGTTCGGCCCGAGGAGAGCGGTAATCGCGCCCGCCGGACAGGTGAGATCGACCTGGGCTAGAGCCTTGACCCCCCCTGGATAGGTCTTGGCCAGCCGGGAGATCACCAAATCCGAACTCGTAACGATATCCTCTGATCGTGCGACGACGGGGTGCTTCACTAGATGCTAGCGTGCATCAAGTCTTGGCAGGCCTTCCCAGTCAGGCTTGGCAACCCCTGCTCCATATAGGCAAGCTCCGTGGAGATGAGGGCCGAGTAAAGGAACAGAGTTGCCACGTAGTACCGCCGAGAGAATAATCTGGCGAAATGTCTTCGCAGAGGGATGGTGTTAGTTTCCACTGCGTCAACGAGAGTCCCTTCTTCAGCCGCTTCTTGACATTTGTGCCAGGCTCTAAGGAGGTCCTCGGTTACTTCACGAAGTCTCGCGAACTCCTCCGCCTCCCGGCGGAATGCCTCAGGAAGATTGCCATACTGCATCCAAGTTTCGACGCGGCGCCAGGGCCCGTCCAATACCTCAGGCTCTATCACAACACCGGTAAACCGATCCGCCAAGGCTAGCTGGCCGAGCTTCTGCGCCAATGGATTGCCGCTATACCCTGCTTCCTCCATCTTGTTCAGGAGATCTTCGTAGCCTACCAGTACCTCATGGATCGATGACAAAGATGCCTGCAACCGCTGCTCGCCACGGGCGAGGTGTTCTGCGGCCGCTCTCCTTCCCACAAGACCATTGTCACTGTCACCACCGCTAACAGGCATCAAGAAGTCCGGGCTGCAGCAGACCGCGAGAAAGGCTCGTTCAAGGGCAATGTTGGCCTCGTGAACATGCACTAGACCCTCATCAACCTTGAGGCTTAGCCACGCCGAAAGGGCCAAGAACGGTTTCTTGGTAGGCTTATGGTTCTTGCCTCCCATACCGACACCCCCCTTACTTGGGCGCATTTCCCACGCATTAATAATAACGACTATTCGCTCAACCGTCAAGATCCCTGGACGGCCACGGTGGGGGCGGGTCAGCGCAAAAGTTCGGCCACCGTCACCCCGTCGCCGCCCTCGCCTGACTCGCCCGGCCGGTAACTCACCACCCGGGGGTGCTGCCGGAGATAGGCGCGCACCGCCTCCCGCAGGGCCCCCGTGCCCTTGCCGTGAACCAGCCGCACCCGGTCCAATCCGGCGAGACAGGCATCATCGAGGTACTTGTCGAGCTGCATCAGCGCATCTTCGACCACGAGTCCCCGGAGATGGAATTCCGGGGAGACGGCAGCCGCCTTGGCCAACATCGGGGTATCGTATCGCTCGGAAACGGGCTCCCCGCCCCGCGTTGCCCGCCCCAAGTCGGACAAGGGCACCGACACTCGCATCGCTCCGACCTGCACCGCAACCGGGTCGCCGAGGGCCAGCACTATCCCCTCGCAGGCCAAGCTGCGCACCGTCACGGTCGCGCCGACCCGCAACTCATCGGCGGATACCGGCTCCACGGCGGGAGGTTCGGCCGCCGCGCCTGGGCCGATAGCTCCTTCCAACTCTGCTTCGAGCCCCTCGAGCGCGCGCCGGGCAGCCAGGGCGGACTCCCGGACACCCGGGCCGCCTCGAATTGCAGTCTTGCGGGCATCCTTCAACTCCTTGAGCAACAACTCCACCTGGGCCCGCCCCCGGGCCAAGATCTCCCGCAAGTCCCTTCGGGCGCGTTCCCCGACCTCCCGGTCGCGGGCGCGGGTCTCCGCCAGGTGCTGCTCGAGGCGGCGTTCCCACTCCCGGGCGTCCCGGGTTGCCGTCTCCATCCGCAGTCTCTCCTCCGCGAGGGCGGCGCGCTCGCGCTCGACCTGGCGGAGCAGGTCATCCATCGCCACCGCGTCCCGCGACAGGAACTCCCGGGCTCTGGCCACCAGGCCGGCGTCCAGTCCCAGCCGGGCCGCAATCTCCAGGGCGTTCGATCGGCCGGGCACACCGATGGCCAGGCGGAAAGTAGGGCGCAAGTCATCGGGGTCGAACTCCATCGCCGCGTTGGCCATGCCCGGCCGCTCGTGAGCGAACAGCTTCAGCTCGCCATAGTGCGTGGTTGCCAGGGCGTGTACCCGCATGGCCTCGAGCCGCTCGAGGATGGCCATGGCCAGTACCGAGCCTTCGCCGGGATCGGTGCCCGCGCCCAGTTCGTCCAGCAGCACCAGGCTGCCCGGAAGTGCTTCGTTGAGGATGGACAGGATGTTCCGCAGATGTCCCGAGAAGGTGGATAGATTCTGCTCGATGCTCTGTTCATCGCCGATGTCGCAATGGATCCCGGGATACACAGGCAACCGGCTGGAAGCGGCCGCGGGTATCTGCAGGCCGGCCTGGTGCATGAGCGCCATGACTCCCACCGTCTTCAGGACGACCGTCTTGCCGCCGGTGTTGGGTCCGGTGATGACCAGGATCGGGCAGTCGCCGCCCAGTTCCAGGTCGAGGGGGACGACTTCGCCGGTGGGCGGGCGCAGCAAGGGATGGCGCGCCCCCCGCAGTACCAGCCGGCCGGTCCGGTCAAGCTCCGGGCGCACGGCGCGCAGGTCGCAGGCCAGCCGGGCACGGGCCACCACGTGGTCCAGCCGGCCGCAAGCGGTCACGAGGCGGGTGACGTCTTCCGCCGCGGCGCCCACCGCTGCCGACAGCTCCGCCAGGATGCGGTCGACCTCATCCCGCTCCTCCCGTTCGAGGCTCCGGAGTTCGTTATTGAGTTCCAGGACCCGTAGCGGCTCCACGAACAGGGTGGCGCCGCTGGCCGACTGATCGTGGACGATGCCCGGCACGTGTTGCCGGAACTCCTGCCGCACCGGGACCACATAGCGGTTGGCCCTGATAGTCACCAGGGGTTCCTGTAGGTAACGCTGGCCATCGGCCGACCGGAGCAGGCTGTCCAGCTCCCGGCGCACCCGCTCCTGGGTCGACCGGATGCGCCGGCGTACGCGGGCCAGGACGGGCGAAGCCTCGTCGACCACCACCCCGGGTTCGGCCACGGCGGCGCGGATGCTTCGGGCCAGGTGGGGCAACGGCTCGAAATCGGCCAGCGCCGCCAGTAGCGGGGCCCGGTCCTCGCGAACCTCCAGGAACCGCTTTAACCGGGCAGCCGCTTCCAGGGTGTCGGCGATGCCCAGGAGTTCCGGCGGAATCAGGCTGCCGCCGCGGGCGGCGCGCCCGGCCACCTCCCGCACATCATGCAGGCCGCTCAGGGGCGGCTCTCCCCCACCCGCCTCGAGCAGGCCGCGCGCCTGGCCGGTCTCTTCCTGTCTCGCCTCGACCTCGGCTGCTGCCGGGGTGGGTTCGAGTTCCTGGCACAACTGGCGGCCCAGGGAAAACGTCGCCCGCTCGGCCAGCAGGTCGCGTATGCGATCGAAGGCGAGCGTCCTCAGGGAATGCGGGTTCACGCCGGCACCCCCATGCACGTCAATATGGCCGGAGCGACCTGGGTCAGCGACGAGACGCCGGAGGCGGTCGCGTGAGCCCGCGCCCCCAGGAACAAGGCCGGCACCGGATTGGCGGTGTGGGTCCGGGAGGAGGCGTCCTCGATGTTGCCGTGATCGGAGACGAGGATCAGGAGCCGGCGGTCGAGGTCGAGGGCGCTGAGCAGCCCACCGAGGAACGAATCCAGCACCTGCAGTACCCTCCGAACATCAGCGGCATCCCGGCCATGACCGGCGCGATCGGTCTGAAAGTACTCGAACATGGCCAGATCATAGTCGGCCGCGGTTCGAGCGGCCGTCTGCCCCGCCCGGAAGGGGTCGGCCTCCGGCAAGTCGTGGCCTCGGGCCTGAAGAGTAAGGTTGGTGACATCCTGGTAGACGGCTTCGCCCCGTCGCAGGTCTTCGAGGTCCCGCAGTCTGACCCCGGCGGCGAGCACCGCCAGGGTGGTGGCGGAGTGGCGGAGCCCCTCCGCCGTCATCGCGAAATACTCGGGCGTGAAGGCGTTCACGAAGGTCACCTTCCGTCCCGCCTCGGCCGCCCGCCGGAACATGCTTCGGGCGTGGAGTAGCTCTTTTAGACGACCGGTAGGATGCGCATTGCGGTGGCCGCCGACCAGGGCGGCGGCGTTCACCCCGGTGAAGAGCGTCGTCTGCCCCGTAGCGCTCTGCGGGAGGCCCGCCACCCCGAGTCCGGCATCCAGGGCAATCAGTGCCGCCGGGATCGGGTGTCCGGCCAATACCACGTGGTAGGCGACGCCCGGCATCCATTCGCCCCTCGCCAGCGGACGGCCGGCGGCGCGAGTCAGCCAGCGCAGGCCGGAGTGGACGACCGGGTTGGAGTGCGCGTCGGGCTCGCCCAGACCCAGCCCGTCAACGAAGAGGAGGAATACGGCGACGCCCGCTGTCATCCCCGCCCGTCCCGCTCCGCCAGGGCCTCCGGCGGCAGGCAGTTGACGATGTCCTCTGGCCCGAGCCAGGCACGACGGGCGATGGCGACTCCCCAGGCCATGTCCTCGAGGCAAATCGGGGCGTGGGCGTCGGTGCCCAGCATCAGCTTGACACCATGCTCTCGCGCCTTGCGGGCCGCCCGGTCGTCGACGTCCAGCCGCTCGGGGGAAGCGTTGATCTCGAGCCAGGTGCCTGTATGCCGGCAAGCTTCCAGGACTCTGTCCAGATCAACCTCGTACGGGTCGCGCTGGCCGATCAGCCGGCCCGTCAGGTGGCCGAGGGCGTCGACGGATGGCTCTTCTGCCGCCCGCAGGAAGCGGGCGGTCATGGCCTCGCGATCGAGCCGAAGACGGGTATGGACGCTGCCGATCACCACATCGAGATCGCTCAGGGCTGCCGGGGGTAAGTCAGTTCGCCCGTCCACCAGCAAGTCCACTTCGATGCCCGTGAGCAACCGAAACGGACGCAGCTTCTGGTTGATCGAGGCGATCGCCTCGACCTGACGGCGCAAGCCGAGTTCGTCGAGTCCGCGGATCATGGCCAGGGCGGGACTATGATCGGTGATCGCCAGGTAGGCATAGCCTCGACCCCGGGCGGCCTCCGCCATGCCCTCAAGCGATGCCAGGCCGTCGCTCCAGTCGGAGTGCGCGTGCAGGTCGCCCCGCACCTCGTAGGGTTCGAGCAAGCGAGGCAGGCTCCCGGTGGCAGCGGCCTCAATCTCTCCGCGATCCTCTCGCAACTCTGGCGGAACCCATTGCAGGCCCAGCGCGTCGTACAGCGCCGCCTCATCGGCCACCGGCTGCGCCTGCCCGTCCCGGAACAGTCCTCCCTCATCCAAGCCGAGGCCGCGCGCCGAGGCCCGGTCCTTGAGTCGCTGCCAGTGAGCGGGGCTTCCGGTAAGTTGAACGAGGGCCACGGAAAAGAGCGCCGGCGGCACGGCCACGAGGTCGATTTCCGGCGGGGCCGCTGCGGAGCGAAACGTCTCCTCGACTCCCGGCACGTTCGGACCGGTAGCCAGCAGGACCACCCGCTCGCAAACATCGCACCATCGCCGGATGTCGCCGGCGACTTCCACTGCCGTCACTCCGGGCTGTCCCCGCAGCCAGTCCGCCCACCTCATGGCCAAGGGCCGAGCCACCGGCAGGGGAGTCCGGCCCTGCCGGGCATGGCTGCGCGTCACTTCTTCCAGGATGGCTGCCTCCCGGCGCGGCCCGATCCCCGGCACGGTCCGCAAGCGGCCCTCGCGGGCCGCCGCGGCGAGCCCTTCCCGGTCGGCGATCCCCAGGTGGCGGTGGAGCAGGAGCGCGGTCCGAGGACCTATCCCCGACAGGCTGACCAGTTCCGGCAGCCCGGCCGGGACGCGCGACCTGAGTTCCTCGAGATAGCGGGAGGTGCCGGTGCGCAGGAACTCCTCGATCTTGGCCTCCATGGCCCGGCCGACGCCGGGCAACTCGGTGAGCCGGCCCGCGGCGGCCAGGGTGTCCACCCGCTCGGCGCTGCCCAGGATGGAGCGCGCGGCCCGCCGGTAAGCGCGAGACCGAAAAGCCTGCTCTCCATCCAGCAATTCGAGCAGGCCGGCAATCGCTTCGAGCAGCGACGCAACGTCCCGGTTATCCAACTCAGTCTCGCACGCCTGCCTGGCGCCTGGTCCACTCCTCCTCCAGGAGCGCCGTAAGCCGATCATACTGGTCCTGAAGTCGGACGAGTTCGTCGGCGATGTTCATCGCCGCCAGCACCGCCACCCGATGCGTGCCGAGACGAGGATGAGCGCGGGCTGTATCCCGCATCACGCGATCGACCGCTCGGGCCAACTTCTCCAGGTGCTCCCCGGGCACGTTCGTCCGCACCGGGTATTCTTCGCCGAATATATTCAGGACTACTCTCGGTCTGTCGCCGCTCTCCATGGCCGCCACCCTTGAAGCTACTCGATGGTGCTTAGCATTCGGGAGGAGCCGACAAAGTCCTGCCCTGCCTGCAGGGCTGGTGGCGATGGGGGCCGCTGCCGGCGGCCGGCAGGTATCGGCCGCCTCGACGCTGAATCCACGTGCATCTGGTCCGGCTATGACCATGACCGTGTACATGACCACGTCTTCGTGGGTGGGTTGGCTTTGGACATAATCCTGCAGCCAATCGGCTACGTCCGTAACGACCAGGTGTCCCGCCCTCCCGGCGGCTGGAGAGACAGCGTGGCCAGGGTCGAGTTGGATGCCCGATTCGAGCCCCACCTCGATGGCCTGGCGGAGTTCTCCCACGCCGTGGTCGTGTACTGGATGCATCGCTGCCGTCCCGAAGATCGTCAAGTCGCCCAGGTGCATCCCCGGGCGCGCGCCGATCTCCCCCTGGTAGGCGTCTTCGCCACCCGATCCCAGCATCGCCCGAACCCGCTCGGGCTAACCGTGGTGGAAATTGTGGGCATTGAGGGGACCACCCTGGCCGTACGCGGACTGGACGCGCTCGACGGCTCGCCGGTACTCGACATCAAATCGTACGCCCCCGTCCTCGACGACCGGCGCATTAGCCGCCATCCAGCGTGGGTCGATACCCTGGCGTCCGAAAACCGAACCTGACGCCCGTCGGAGCAGGGTGACACGGCCCGACGGCGAATGATGAGTCTCGTTCCGGGCAAGGTCGCGGGATCCGTCGCCCCTTGCCGCCGAATGGAGGCACGGAGCGCATGCCGAAGGTGGATCTGATCCCAATCGCGGCCGCCCTCGTAGTGCTCATCTCCATGTCCAGCACGGTCCTGTACTTCTGGGAAGGGCAGCGGCAGCTGACACGGCGGGAGTATGAGAGCGACCTCGCAACCCGGGCGGCGATCGTGCACTCTCGAGTCGAGGTCCACCTCGAAGACGCCCGGGAGAGCCTGATAGCACTGGGCGTCCTCTTGGCCGGAGACCCGGAACCCGCGGGACAGCGCGACTTCACTCAACTCGCCCGCTTGCTGGTCACCCTCACCCCCAAGTTCGACGCGGTGAGTTATGCCGACCCCGGCGGCGAAGTCGTGGCTACCTTTGGTCCGGCAGCCTTCAGTCCCGGCTCCAGCTTGACCGACATCGCCGCCTATCGCCGGGCGGTCGTCACCCGCACCCCCATGTGGTCGCGTGCGCAGTGGCTGCCGGCCTCTCAGCAGTTCGGAGTCCAGCTATTCGTGCCGGCGGTCGGCGAAATGACGATCGCGGCCCCCGAACCCGCGGTACTCGTGGGGGAGATAGCCCTGGGCTCCCTGCTCGCGGCGGCCGTCCTCGATCTCGCGGACGGGCAGGCGATGACCGTCAGCGTTGACGGGGCTCAGGTCCTCGCGCAGGGGGAGTTCGACCCGGATGCCGTCCACGTCCAGCTCGCTACGGACATCCACGGTATGGACTGGCTGACCACCATGGGGGTAGCGCCGGGCGCTCCCGCGGCGGGATTTGACGGCGACGCCTGGCTGCTCTTGGCCGGGTCGGGGATGGCGGGCGTGGTGTCGATTCTCGTATACCTGGCCCTGAGCGAGAGCCTACGGGCCCGCAAGGGCGAGGAGCGGTTTCGCTTGCTGGCCGAGAACGCCCAGGATATCGTGTACCGGGTCCGCCTGAGACCCGAACGGCAGTTTGAGTACCTGAGCCCCGCGGTGACGGCCATCACCGGCTTTCGGCCGGACGAGTTCTATGCCGACTCGCGGCTTGCCGTGCAGATCGCCTCGCCGGAGTTCCGCCCGGTAATCGAGAGCGTCTACGACGGCAGCTATGACTACCGCCGGCCCCTGGTGACGGAACGCCGGCACAAGGACGGGCGCCGGATCTGGCTGGAGCAACGAATGACCCCCATCTACAGCTCGGCGGGCGAACTCGTGGCCATCCAGGGGATCATCCGCGACATCACGGGGCAGAAGCTGCTCGAGGAACAACTCACGTACCTGAGTCTTCACGACAGCCTCACCGGGCTCTATAACCGCGCCTATCTCGAAGAGGAGTTCGACCGGCTCGAGGACGGCAGGAGCTACCCGGTAAGCCTGCTGAGCGTCGACGTCGACGGGCTCAAGTTCGTGAACGACACCCGGGGGCACCCGGCCGGAGATGAACTCCTACGCGCGGTCGCCAGAGCGTTGCGCGCCACTTTCCGCCACGGTGACGTCCTGGCCCGGGTCGGCGGCGACGAGTTCGTGGCCGTCTTACCGCGTACCGACGCGAGTACCGCCCGCCAGATGATATCCCGGCTGGGGCAGAGACTCGCAGAGGCCAATCGCGACCGGGGCGACGCGCCGCTCAGCGTATCGGTGGGCGCGGCCACCACTGACGGCGGCACCGCCCTTCGCCTGACCCTCACTCGCGCCGACCAAGCCATGTATCAAGACAAGGCTCGGCGTCATCCCCGGCTCCGGGGCGGCGGGCTGGAATTCCTTGCCGGCGCCTTGCTGAGCAGCGGCTCCCGTACTCCCGATCACCTGGCCTGCGTGGAGTCCCTGGCGTTGCGGATGGCCAAGGCGTTGGGTCTCGATCCTCGGGCGACGGAGGAACTGAGGCAACTCGCCGGCCTGCATGATATCGGCAAGGCCGCGGACGGCGACGAGGACTTCGCGACTTGCCCGGGCAAGACGGCTCCCGAGCGGGCGGTGGTCGAGCAACACGTGATGCTGGGTTACCGGCTGTCAACGGCGACGCCCCGACTGGCCCGGCTCGCCCACTGCGTCCTCCATCACCACGAGTGGTGGGATGGCACGGGCTATCCCGGCGGGCTGCGTGAGGACGCCATCCCCCTGGCCAGCAGGATCGTGGCCGTCGCCGAGGCCTACGATCGGCTGATCTCCGGCCGCCCCGGCCGGCCGGCCTTGTCCGCGGAGGATGCCCTGGCAGCCCTGGAAGCGGGAGCAGGAACCCAGTTCGATCCCGCCCTGGTCGAATTACTGGGGCACATCCTTGGCGGCCGCCGGACACCGTAGGGGCGGGTTC